>NZ_JBDPAC010000001.1:0-38982 GCF_039836695.1 Collinsella aerofaciens
AAGTAGATAAACTAACAGGGCCTATTTGGAATCCGAATCGTCCATGGAACCGTCGATGCCGGTTTTGGTGTCGTCATTCGAGTCGGCATCATCGTCCTTGGCGAAGGGGTTCTTAAAGAAACCCGTCGTGTCGGGCTGAAGACCCGAGAGCTTGATCCAGGGATTATCGAGCTCAGGCTTGGGCATAGCTTTGGCCTCGGGCGCGGTCTCGTTGCCGATGAGCTCGGACTCGTAAATGAACGTATCGTCTCCAAGCGCGTCGTAGGCGGCGACCGGGTTGCCCTCGGCATCGCGATACGGCGTGCCCTTAAACACGGCGCCATCGTATGCCACGAGCTGGCGGCCGGTCTCGTTCTCAAAGTAGTAGACGAAAATGCCCTTGAGGGCCGCGCACAACGGGATGGCGATGACCATGCCAATGGGACCCATGAGTGCCGAACCAATAACGAGGGCCGTCAGGCTCATGATGGGATGCACCTGTACCGAGCTCTGCATGACCTTAGGCGAAATGACATTATCGGTGACGTTTTGGGCCACCATGGTCACGATCAAGGTCCACAACGCCAGCATGGGGCTGAACATAAAGCCGAGCACCGTGGCGATGGCCGCGCTCACCCAGGGACCGACAACTGGGACCAAGTGCATGATACCGGTAAAGATGGCCATGAGTGCCGCATACGGATGCCCGATGATCGTAAAGCCGATAAAGGCGAGGATGCCACCGCAGATGGACGTCACGACCATGCCGCGCATATAACCGCCGACCGAGCGCGAAAGAATCGCGACCATAAAGCGGTACGAGGTCTCCTTTTCCTGACCAATGATGGTGCAGACCTCGTGGTGCATGCGGGGATAATCGCAGGCAAGCCAGTAGGCAAGCACCAAGCCAAGGAAGATAACAAACAGCTGCGACGCGGTATTGGTAATGAGCGGGAAGACACCGCGGCCAAGCTCGGCGGCAATCTGTGAGACATACTTGGACGCCACCGTGACGAGCGAAGAAAGGTTATCGTCCAGATACTCCTTGAGCGGCGTGTTATTGAGCGTCTTGGCATGCGAGATCATCTCATTGAGGTCGCCACCAGCAACACGAAGCTGCTCGGGCAGGCGGCTCAGGACTTCCATGAGCTGACCAAAGAGAATCGGCGACAAGATGCAAACGACACCGACAAGCACAGCAACGACCACAATAAGCGCGATGAGCGAACCGATGCCGCGATTCACGCCATGGTGCTCGAGCCAGTTGGTGATCGGCGACATCACAAAAGCGATGATGGAACCGACAGCGAGAAACTCGATGACCGGCGCCAGGATACCCATAAGGTTAAAGATGACGGCGGCGATGACAATGCAGCCGACGACGCCCCAAATGCGCAGCGTCAGAATACGGGTATCGCGAAGCGTGCGGTCGGTTTGTTGAGGGTGCTCACTCATGAACGAACCATCACTCCGTCGGGGTCGATCTTGTCCTGAATCTTCTTAAGCGTGCGGCGCAGCAGGCGCGAGACCTGCACCTGCGAGATGCCCAGCTTCTTGGCAATCTCGATCTGGGTCATGCCCTTCACAAAGCGTAGCTCGATAACCTCGCGCTCGCGCGGCGAGAAATCGCGGATGGCCTCCTCAATCACCAGGCGGTCATCGGTAAAGTCGAGTTCATTGTCATCGTCGGCATAGCGGTCGAGAATCGAAGGTGCATCGTCGGAATCGGACGCACCGGGAGCCTCGATGGGCACCGAGGTGTAAGCCGAGGACGATTCCATGGCTTCGAGCACCTCGTCGACGGTCACGCCCAGGTAATCGGCGATTTCCTCAACCTTGGGCGAACGCTGTAGCTCGTTGGTGAGCTTATCGGTAGCCTGGTTGACCTTGGCCGAGAGCTCCTGCAAGCGACGGGGCACGCGCACGCTCCAGCCCTTGTCGCGGAAATGACGCTTAATCTCACCCAGAATGGTAGGAGTGGCAAACGTCGTGAACTCGAGCCCGCGCTCAGGGTCAAAGCGGTCGATAGCCTTGAGCAAGCCCAGATAGCCGACCTGCAAAAGGTCATCGAGCGGCTCGCCGCGGTTCTTAAATTTGTTGGCAAGAAACCTTACCAGGTTCATATGGGACATGACGAGCTGCTCGCGGGCATCCGGATCACCGGTCTCCTTATAACGACGAAACAGCTCGCGGGTTTTCTCCTTGTCCCAAGCGGTCTTGCCGCTCCGGGAACGTTCGGTCATATTAGATATCCGCCTTGAGGTCGAGGGAAAGCGTTAGGGGCGCCGTAGTCTTTTCGTAAGAATCGCACACGCTTGCAAGAATGAGCTCGGCATATACGGCAGCCTGGTCATCCTCATCGACAGTCGCCTGATCGCCAAAGGTAAAGGTCATACCCACGTGAGATTCGTCGACATCGAATTGAATCGAGATATCGTCGGAATCAACAGCCGTGCAGCCAAAAATAAAGGCTTCCTCGGCGGCCATACGAATATCCTCGATGCGATCGACGGACATAGAGCACAGGGCGCCGACGTTGGCGGCCGTCATGCGCACCAAGCGCGCGAGACGCGGATCACCGGCAACGCTCAGCGTAATGGGGCAGGTTGCTTCGCTACTCATCGCAGGACTCCTCGGAGGTCTCGGCGGGCGTATAGGTGTAATACTGAGCAGGCTTGGCTGCGGCCTTCTGAGCCGCATCCGCACCATCGGCGGCCTCGTCCTCAGCCCCACCAATCAGAACGCGCTCGGTAGGCTGCTCGGCCTCTGCGGCAGCGGCGAGCTTGCGATCGGCGTTGGTTGCAGGAGCCTTCACCTTATTGAAGAGCTTCTGCACGGCGCCAGCCGCAGAGTCGGTCACGCTCGACACGGCGTTGCTTGCCTCGGCCACGCTACCCGTGACCTCGGAAATGTCGCGAACCACGGCTTCGACCTCTACAAGATTGGAGGCAAGGGCGTCAACCGCGGTCTTGCTCGACTTGAGGAGCGGCTCAACCTGTGCCAGCGCGGGGGTGAGCTCATCGACAGCGCCATCGAGCTTTGCCACCACGGGCTGTGCCTCGGCGAGTGTGTTATTGAGGTCGCTCACCGTCTTGTCGAGCGAGTCGACGACGGTGCGGGTCTTGCGCAGCGTGAGCGCGAGCTCGATAACAGCCCACACGCCGGCAACGGCAAGTAGCAGCAGGGCGATTTGAATGGGACTCATACAAGCCTCCCAAAGGAATCGAAATACAGACGCTGTTCATGGTACCCCAAAGAAGGGGAAAGATACCCAAAGGGAATGCGCGAGGCGCCAATGACCTACTTGGGAGCGTTGCCGCTACGGTCGCGCTCGCTTTGCTCCACACGCCACTCTTCCCAACCGCGGCCGGCAGGCTGCCAGAACGCGCCGCGCTCCAGGCCCTCGGGCAAATAGCGCTGGTCGACCCAGCCTTCGGGATAATCATGCGGATACTTATACACACCATATTCGTCGCTGCCCGGGCGATGACGGTCGCGCAGATAACTCGGCACCTCGCGCAAGCCGCTGCTATGAATATCGGCCAGCGCGGCATCGATCGAAGCCTCACACGCATTGGATTTAGGCGCCAAGCACACATAGAGCGCGGCCTGAGCCAAGTTTATGCGGCATTCGGGATAGCCAATGACCTCGGCTGATTTAAACGCGGCATGTGCCACCAAAAGCGCCTGCGGATCGGCGTTACCGACGTCCTCCGAAGCCTGAATCATAATGCGGCGAGCGATAAACTTGGGATCCTCCCCTGCGTCAATCATGCGCGCGAGCCAATAGATCGTGGCATCGGGGTCACCACCGCGCATTGACTTAATAAACGCACTGATGATGTCGTAGTGCATGTCACCATTTTTGTCGTACGAAAAGCCACGACGTGGGTTAGCAATCTTAACGTCATCCACGGTGATGGGATAGCGCTCCCCCGCCGCCGGCGCTGGCGTCCCGTCCGTATCGGGACGCGTGACGGCAATCTCGCTCGCAAGCTCGAGCGTCGTGAGCGCCGAGCGAGCGTCACCCGCTGCCAGCGTGCAGATGGTCTTGACCGTATCCCCATCGGCCGAGAACTTGCCGTTCAAACCCTGCGGAGCCTCGAGCGCACGCTCAATGAGTGTGGCGATATCCTCATCCTTCAGATGCTCAAGCTCCACCACGCGCCCACGCGACAACAGTGCCGAGTTGACCTCGAAATACGGGTTCTCCGTCGTGGCGCCAATCATAATGACGGTACGGTTCTCAACCGCATGTAGCAATGCATCCTGTTGTGACTTCGAAAAGCGATGAATCTCGTCGATAAACAGGATAGTGCGACGGTCATACGTATTCAGACGCGTCTTGGCCTCGTCGATCACGCGACGCAGGTCCTTCACGGTGCCCGTCACGGCGCTGACCTCGACAAACTCACTCTTGGTATGGTTGGCGATAATGTGGGCCAGCGTCGTCTTGCCCGTACCGGCCGGCCCGTACAGAATCACGCTCGAAAGCACGTCGTGCTCGATCGCGGCACGCAACCATGAGCCCTTACCGACGGCCTTTTGCTGGCCCACGTACTCGTCGAGCGAATTGGGTCGCATGCGCACCGCGAGCGGCGCATTTTTAAAGGAACGCTCGCGCGTCGAGGCAGAAAAAAGGTCGTCCATAGCCATCCCGTGCATCAATCAAAACGTTTTCAACTAACCAGTATACCGAATATATACGAACTACCGTTCGTTAATATAGGTACGGTGCGGAAACTCCAGACCAGGGAACAGCTTGCTCGTCAGTTCGCAGAAATAACCGTCCGTCATGCTCGCGATATAATCCACCACGGCTTGATCCTTGTCGTCCTGCCAGGCATAGGTGCGATCGTAGTAGGAAAGCTGCTGCTCAATGCGCGAAATATGGTGCTTAAAGATGTAAGATGACTCGTCACCACTGTTTAGATCCCGCAGGCAACGGTCGTAGAGCTTTTCGAACGCCTCGAGCAGCTCCACCTCGGAATCGCCTTCGATACCGCCCTTGCTATAGATCTTCTCGTAGTTCTCGCGCTTAGCTCGGCGGATTTCCTCAAACAGGTCCTCGCTCATCTCGATGCGCGGCTTACCATAGCTGTGCTCAACGATATCGATGGAAGCGTGCGTGAGGATCCAACTGTTGTAGGCACCGCCCCGGCCATCATCAAAAGCGTCGGGCGAAAGCAGGCCCGCCGCGATCGCATCCTGACGGTCACGACCGACGTAGGCAAGAATATCCGAAATGCGAACGACGCAGCCCTCGAGCGTCATGGGACGCAGATGCTCAATTGCGTTATAGCCCGTGGCAATGCAATCCTCAACCGTCTGATCAAACTGTTCAAAAGAGCCCATGCCCGAAAGCTCAAAAACACGCTGTTCGTACTCGCCGTTGTGGCACAGCACGCCATCGAGCGTCTGGAGCGACACGTTGCGGCCGTACAAAGCGTCGAGCACACGGACCGACTGCACGTTATGGAAAAAATAACGCCCCGTGCGCTCATGATAGATATCGTTGAGGAAGCGCTCGCCGGCATGGCCGAAAGGCGTGTGTCCCAAGTCGTGACCCAGGCCAATCGCCTCGATCAGATCGCAATTGAGCCCCAGGGCGCGACCGATATCGCGCGCAATGCGGGAGACAAGCTGCACGTGCAAACCCCGGCGTGACAGATCGTCATTGCTACGAAAGCTAAAGACCTGCGTTTTGCCCGCATACCGGGTGTAAGCCGGAAGATGAAGTATCTTTTCGGTATCGCGCATAAACGCCGGACGCATAAGCGTGCCTTTGTCGGTAGTGCGATCAATACGACGAATGACCTGATCGTCATTGCAACGATACGGGTTGACATAGCCCGAAGCACGATCGGCGGCAATGCGCTCGACAAGTTCGGGCGACAACGCCGAGGGAATACGGTCCATGCGCGCCTTAATGACGGCCGTTTCTTGATTAGTTGCCATGGCATGCTCCTTAAGAAGGATGCGCAATCGGTTACAAAGTGCAGCCCACGACCTCGATTATGGCAAAAATCGGCACCAAAAACGGGAGCAATGGCAGGGAGCGCGATTTTGTGAAGAGGCAGAAAAGGGCAAGGACCAGGAGCGCGGCGGCAAATGCCACGATACCACCCATAGGGTCGAGCGTGCAAAGCGCGAAGAGTGCCTTGGCATCTCCCATGCCGATGCCCGGGGTTTGGCGAAGACGACGCCAGAGGGACTCAGTCAGCACGAGAGCAAGATAGACGATGACCGCAAGACCGGCGTGGTCAAGCGCCGTGTTAACGCCTTTGTCGAGCCAAACGCCTGCTAATGCCGCCACCGCGCACGCAGCGGCAAGCTCATTGGGAAAACGTCGCTCACGGGCATCAATCGCCGCGCCGGCAAAGATGCAAATCCAAAACGGGATATAGAACATCGGACTCCTCCTCGAGCTGCATAGCAAAAGCAAAAACCACCACAAAGGTGCCTCTCCCCTTTGTGGTGGTTTTGGTGGTGATTATTTGGCGCCTTGCATGACCTCGTCAAGGGTGACGTTGACGGCGTGCTGCGTCGGCACCCAGTCGACCTTCAGGAACAGCGCAGCCACCGTGATGGGGATATAGCTGAACATAAAGATCGGGAAGGTAAACAGGTTAGTCACCAGGCGCCACTTTTGCGCGCAGTGAATATGCTTGTACTCAAAGATAGTCGTGAGCAGCGCTAGGATGAAGAAAGTCTGATACATCATCGCGAAGGTCATAATGAGCGAAGCAGCGCACGCCTGCATCTCGACTTCGGTTGCCAAGAAACCATGCGAAAGGCCACCCACAATCAAGAACGTCGCATTAGCGAGCATCGAGATCAAGGACAGCAGCATACCCGGGGCGATGGTCATAAACATGTCGTAGGCGGCAAAGCGATGATAGCGGAAGGTCGATTTGACCAGGTGCTTACCGTAGGTAAAGAACACCTGGTAGAAGCCCTTGGTCCAGCGCATGCGCTGTTTCCAGGACGCCTTAAACGTCACGGGCTGCTCGTCAAAGAACTCCGCAGGCGCATAACCGATGCGAATGCCGTGAATGGCGCAGAACGTGGTGAACTGAATATCCTCGGTCAGCGTATGGAACTGCCAACCGTGCATGCCCTCGATAACGCTGGCGGAGATGAGGTAGCCCGAACCAGAGACAGCGCAAGAAGTCTTGCAAATGTTGCGCGCGTTGTTGAGAAAGCGCGCCTCGCGCAGATACCACGTAGCATTAGCCGCCGAAATCCACGAGCTGCCGAAGTTTTTGGAATTGCGATAGCTCGTGACCACATGGAAGCCCTGGTCAAAGGCATCGTTCATCTTGGAGACGTAATCGCGGGAGATGACGTTATCGGCATCGAAGATAAAGTAACCTTCAAACGTATCCGGATACTCGTTAAGGATACGGTCGAAACCAAAGTCCATGACCCAGCTCTTACCCTTGCGGGCAAGGTCGTTGCGCTCATAGACAATGGCGCCCGCCTCGCGCGCAAGCTGTGCCGTGTTGTCGGTGCAGGCATCGGCGACCACAAAGACCTCGATAAGCTCGGACGGATAATCCTGGTCCTTGATGGAGCGAACGAGGTTGGCGATCACGGCCTCCTCGTTATGCGCCGCGATAAAGAAGGCATAGCGGTGGAGTTTTTTGGCCTTGGGAGGCGCGACCTCGCCACGAAGAGCACCGATGACAAAGAAGACCACCTGGTACAGAAAGCAGACCGTGAGCAGCGTGACGACAATCTGGTTGAAGATCACGATGGGCGTGTTGGTTTGTAAAAAGGCGAGCATGCAGGCTCCCAGGAACGCGTTACGTAAACAATCGTATATCTTACCGCAGGCTAGGGGCGTTCAAGAAACCACCTAATACTGACTAGGCTTCGAGAAGACCGAGCTGAGGAACGATCTCGTCGCCGGCAGCGGTGCGACCAAGCGAGCGCGGGGCCAGGTCGTCAAGAACCGCAGCGAGATCCCACGGCAGCTCGTCGCGGCACTCAATGCGCTCCCCCGTCACGGGATGGTCGAATGCAACACGCCAGGAATGAAGGAATTGCCTGGTCAGACCCTGATCGGCGCGTGCATCGCACTTGCCGTAGAGCGGATCGCCCACGCAGGCGTGGTTGATATGGCGCATATGCACGCGAATCTGATGTGTGCGGCCCGTAAACAGGTGGCACTCGACGAGCGTATAGCCGTCGTCAAAACGCGTGGCATCGAAGCGCTCGAGGACCTTAAAGGTCGTAATGGCCTGGCGCGCGAAAGGATCGTCCGAAACCGCCATCTTGACACGGTCACGCGTAGAACGGGCAATGCCGGTGTTAATGGTGCCCTCATCCATAGCGATATGTCCGTGAACGAGCGTGATATAGCGACGATCGAGCGTGCGCGTGCGAATGAGATTTTGGAGTGCGCGCTGCGTGTCGTCGTCTTTTGCCGCAAGCATGAGGCCCGAGGTATCGCGATCTAAACGATGCACGATGCCGGGGCGGTCCTCACCCTGCACGGTACCCAGATGGTCAATGCCGCAGTGGTAGACCAGAGCGTTCGCAAGCGTGCCGCTCTCGTGGCCATGGGCGGGATGGCACACCAGGCCGCGCTGCTTGGAGAGCACGATGAGGTAGTCGTCCTCGTAACGGATATCGAGGGGGATGGCCTCGGGAATCACATCAGTGGGATCATGCGGCTCGGGCAGGTCGACCGAGATACGGTCACCGGAGCGCACAGCATATTTTTTTGATAGGCAGGTCTCGCCGTTCACGATTACGGCGCCGCCCTCGATCAGATGCGCGCAGGCAGAGCGCGTGGGGCAGCCGTCGTTGGCACCCAGAAAGGCGTCGAGACGCTGGCCAGAGCAATCGTCGGCAACAAGAATATGGATGTCGGCCATTAACGCTCATTCCTTTCGCGAATCTTGCGGGCACGCTCCCCACGCTGCTTGGCTTTGCGCTTGGCGCGGGCCTCATCACGGGCATTGAGCTCGGCAGTCGCATCGACTTCGCGGGCCGCAGGGCTCAAGAACATGTAGCCGATGAGGGCAAGCACAACGCCTACGGTGATGCCGATATCGGCCACGTTAAAGACGGGAAAGTCGATGAAGGTGGTGGCAATAAAATCGGTCACAAAGCCAAAAGTCAGACGGTCGATCGCGTTGCCAATGGCGCCGCCCGCGACCATAGCCATGCCCACAACCTCCAAGCGAGCAAGCTGGGGCGCGCGAAGCAAGTACACGGCAATAGCGATAATGACCGCCAACGCCAGCACGGCAAACGCGATGCCATGCCCCTCGCCCATGCTAAAGGCAGCACCGATATTGCGGACAAATAGAAAGTCGATCACACCGGGGATAACAGTCACATGCAAAGCGTCGCCCGCGGCACGAACCGCAAGCTTGGTCAGCTGGTCAACAAGCAGCACAACCAGCGCCACCCCACCAGCAACACCCAACCGCCAACGCAAAGGCGGCGTCATATCCCCAGCACGACCCAAATCAATCCCCTACCCTCAAGAACATCGAATTACGTTTAATACAAAGAACTATCTTATATTGCCATACGCAGAACGCACGACATATTCGCTAACGCCAGATAAATAACCCGCATAAAAAGAAAGCGACATTCCGAATAACGGAATGTCGCTTGATAGCTTTCGACTAAGAGCGAAAGCGAAAGAAAACCTTTAGCTCCAGCAATGGAAACGCCGCGCTATCGTCACCAACAGCGAAAACGTCCCTAAGCGAGCAAGGTGACGTGAAAGAGGAGGGAAGCGTACTTTGGTACGCGACCGACGATTGAACGTCAGATTGCCGCTTAGGGGCGTTTGCAGCGTCGGTAGGTTACGGCGTTCTACGAACGCCGTAACCTACAAAGCATCGGCGCAGCGCTTGCAAATATGCGCGTGGCCGTTGTACTCGCCGACGGTGGTGCGATAGTTCCAGCAACGGTCGCAGCACTCGCCCTCGGCTGCCTCGATGGCAACGGAGAGTTCCTCGCCCTGGGTCAGCTCAACATCGGAAACAATGTAGAACTCGGCCAGGTCGACAGCCTTGTCGCCGGTCAGCAGCGCGTACATCTCGGCGGGAACGACCGCCTTGACGCGGACCTGCTGGCTCTTGGTGAAGGTACCGGCGGAGCGGGCATCCTCAAGGGCCTTGGTCACGGCGCTACGGAGCTCGAGTGAAGCCTCGAGCACGCCCTCAAACTCATTGGCCTCGTCGAACGTGATGGGCGACTTGTACCAATCGAGCAGCGCGGCGTACTTCTGGTGATCGACGCAGCCGGCGGGCGCATAGGCCATGGCCTCGTCGACCGTGTAGGACAGGATCGGCTGAAGGTCGCGCATGAGCATCGAGAAGAGCTCGGCCAGCACGGTCTGGGCGCTGCGGCGCTCGAGCGAGCCGGGCTTCTCACAGTATAGACGGTCCTTCAGGGCGTCGAGATACACGTTGGAGAGCTCGGTAACCACGAAGTCGTAGAGCGCACGGTAGGCGCGCGGGAACTCGTAGCTGGCGTAGGCATCGTCGACCTCGGCCTGAACCTGGGTCAGACGGGCAACCATGAGCTTGTCGAGCGGCAGCAGGTCGGCAAAGGCGACGCCGTCGGTCTCGGGCTCAAACTGACCCTCGAGCTCGGAGAGCAGGAAGCGCAGCGTGTTACGGAAACGACGGTAGGCATCGGACGTACGAGCAAGAATCTCGTGGTCGATGGACACGTCGGAGCTGGTATCGACAGATGCAACCCACAGACGGATGATGTCGGCGCCCATCTCATCGCAGACCTTATTGGGGTCGATAACATTGCCGAGCGACTTGGACATCTTGCGGCCCTGGCCGTCGAGCGTGAAGCCCTGCGAGACGACCGCCTTGTACGGAGCATGGCCGTTGGCACCCACCGAGGTGAGCAGCGAGCTCTGGAACCAACCGCGGTGCTGGTCGGAGCCCTCGAGGTACACATCCGCCGGATACTCCAGCTCGGGACGGTACTCGCAGACGGCCTTCCAGGAGACGCCGGAATCCCACCACACGTCGAGGATGTCCTTATCGGCCTTGAGGTGATGGCCGCCGCACTTGGGGCAGATGCAGGCCTCGCCCAGGTAACTCTCGGGAGCGTCGGTGAACCAGGCGTCGGAGCCCTTCTCGTGGAAGAGCTTGATGACGGCGTCGAGCGCAGCGTCGTTCATAACCTTCTCGCCGCAGTCGGCGCAAGTGTAGCTCGGGATAGGCACGCCCCAGTTGCGCTGACGGCTGATGCACCAGTCGGGACGCTGCTCGACCATGGCACCGATGCGGTTAGCCGCGTGGGCCGGATACCACTTGACGTTCTCGCGGACCTCTTTGCCGGCCTGCTCGCGCAAACCGGTCTTGTCCATCGAGACAAACCACTGGTCGGTGGCACGGAAGAGCACCGGGTGCTTGCAGCGCCAGCAGTGCGGATAGCTGTGCGTGATCTTCTTCTCAAGAACCAGGGTGCCGCGCTCGCGCAGGAACTCGATGATGTGCGGGTTGGCCTCATCGGTATCCATACCGCTGAAGGGGCCACCGGTGCCAAACTCCTCACCGGTGTAGAACTTGCCGTCGTCATCGACCGGCATGCAGATGTCGGTGATGCCCTCCTTGAGGCAGGCAAAGTAGTCGTCAACACCATGGCCGGGCGAGTTGTGGACGATACCGGTACCGTCATCGACACCGACGTAATCGGCCAGCAGCGCCACGCCCTCGACACCGTCAAAGATCGGCTGCTTGTAGTGGATGTGGTGGAAGGTCTCGGCGGGAACCACGTAGGGCTTGCCGTCGACCATGACCGGGGTGTACTCCCAGCCAAACTCCTCGCAGCACTTGGGAGCCAGGTCCTCGAGCATGACCTCGGCGCGGCCATCGTGCTCAACGGCGACATAGGCGGCGCCGGGCTTGAGGGAAACGGCCTGGTCGGAGGGAATGGTCCACGGCGTGGTCGTCCAGATGATAAAGTCGACCGGGCCGTCGAAGTTCTCGAGGCCGGCGGGCTTGGAGGTCATCTCAAAGCGAACGAAGATGGAGGGGCTCGTCTCGTCGGAGTACTCGATCTCGGCCTCGGCCAGCGCGGTGTGGCAGTGCTTGCACCAGTGAACCGGCTTGTGGCCACGATAGATCATGCCCTTGTCGAACATGGCCTTAAAGACCTCGATGTCGGCGGCGTCATGCTGGTGATAGAGCGTCAGGTAGGGGTTGTCCCAATCGCCGAGCACGCCCAGACGACGGAAGCCGGCCTTCTGCAGCTCGATGTTCTCGACAGCGAACTCGTTGCAGAGCTCACGAATCTTGGCCGTGGGGGTCTGGTTGAACTTCTCGGTGCCGAGCTTCTCCTCGACCTTGTGCTCAATCGGCTGACCGTGGCAGTCCCAACCGGGGACATAGGGGACCTCATAGCCCTGCATCATCCAGTAACGGTTGATCATGTCCTTGGAGATCTTGTTCATGGCGTGGCCGATGTGGATCGGGCCGTTGGCGTACGGAGGGCCGTCGTGCAGCACGAACTTCTTGTGACCCTCGTTCTTCTTCAGAACCTGCTCGTAGACCTTGTTGTCCTGCCAGTCCTTGAGTCGCTTGGGCTCGGACTTGGAAAGACCGGCACGCATGGGAAATCCGGTTTTGGGCAGATTCATCGTCTGCTTGTACTCGTTTGCCACGGTACCCCTTTCTTGTCGTGGGCGCGCACGCCCGTTGGGCACCAAAAAAGCGCCCGTCCCTGCAAGCTGGGACGAAGCGCCACAAAACGGGCTATGCGCCCGCAAAAGCTCTTCGCTTAACCACCCAGCTTAGATGCCCTCACCCGCGTATTCGCGCGCTCGCATCCGTTACTCGGCTGGTCTGTATCGACGACCATCTCGGCGATGTCTACTAAGACGTGCCTATAGGCGCGTCCGTTGGGACCGCAGCTCCGGGGTGATTTTCATCGGTCGCATGCACGGGTTCTCAGCGCTCCCCGCTCTCTGTAACATGCGGATGGCCGACTACTCGTCCCCATCAACGCTTCTGCGGTGTATGCTAGCACGTTCCGCGCCGGCGAAAAACCCTCAACACTGGTTTTATACGTTCGAAATTTCTCGCGGCTGTGGACCTTCTCTTGGAGCAAAATACCTGAAAGCACTTTATCGAACGAAAGAAGGTTGCTATGCGCACGATTGGAATGAGCGACTACACCGTTGGCGAGGATTGCTTTACCGAGCTGCCAACCGCACTGGCGGAGTACGGCGCGAAGAAAGTCGCCATCATTGGCGGCAAGCGAGCCCTGGCTGCGGCGCTGCCGGGAATCGAGGCGGCACTTGAAGGTACCGATGTCGAGATCCTGGAGACGCGCGTCTATGGCACCAACAGTACGCGTGCCAATATCGCCAAGGTCGTGAACTCCCCTGCCTGCCAGGAAGCCGACGTGCTCATCGCATGCGGCGGCGGCAAGGCGCTCGATACCGTCAAGACCGCAGCCATCGAGCTCAAGAAGATCGTCTTTACGGTACCGACGATCTGCTCCAACTGCTCGGCCGCGACCGCCATTGCCGTTGTCTACAACGACGACGGCTCGCTCGAGGGCTATTCGTACCCCAACCGTCCCGCGCATATCTTCATCAACCCCAAGATCATCGCCGAGGCACCAGCGGAGTACTTCTGGGCCGGCGTAGGCGATGCCCTGTCCAAGCAGCCCGAGGTCGAGTACGCCACGAGCGCCGGCAACTTGGAGCACACAGCCGGTCTTGGCCTGGCACTTGCGCACACCTGCTCCGAGCCGCTGTTTACCTATGGCGTTCAGGGTCTTGAGGACGTGCGCCAGAACCTGTCAAGCGAGGCCGTCAAACAAATCGCGCTCGACATCGTGGTCAACACGGGCTATGTCTCGAACCTGACCAACCAAAACGATTACTACTACAACTCGAGCGTGGCGCATGCGTTCTACAACGCCACGTGCAGCATTCCGCGCGAGGGCTCCTACCTGCATGGCGAGGTCGTGAGCCTGGGCGTACTGGTGCTGTTTGCCTATACGGGCGATACCGAAAACCTTGAGCGCTACGCCGCCTTTATCAAGCAGATGGGACTGCCCGTGACGCTTGAGCAGGTCGGGCTTTCCGAGGCTGATATCCCTGCCCTGTGCGAATACGCGCACGCCACCAACGAGTGGAAGCAGGGTAACCCTGAGCCCTTCACCGACGAAAAGTTCGCCGCCGCCATCAAGGCCGCAAATGCCTACGGCCACACCCTCTAGTTCTAACCCAAAACCACCACAAGGGAGCAGTACCTTTGTGGTGGTTTTTTATTGCACCACCATTCAGTTCGTACTCGAACCCGGTTCTTTACGAGAAAGGGTTCGGGTACGATTTTTTATCGGAAATTCTGCGGAAGGACTACTCGGAACGGTAAACAGGAACGAACAAAGGCAGGGTATCATCGTGGTGATGGTATCCTGCCTTTTGTTTTGCGGAACCAAGTTCGCTTTATGCGAACTTGATCGCCACTTATATGGCGCATTGATGGCAATTGCTGCGTACGTGCGTACCGGGAGCCCGTACACCTCTGGCAAGGCGTAACACACTAGACTTTGTTCCAAAGTCTAGTGTGCTAAGGGGGCAGGCCCCTTAGAATTCCTGTGGAGTGTGTACGCACGTACGCAGGAAAACGGCAAAATTTCACTATATCGGGGCGTTCTTTCATCGGAGCGTATGGTATACACGGCTTAGTTCAACAAATAAGAATTTATATATAAAGGAGAATACTGATGAAACTGTTTTTATGTTCGCACTTTTCAAGTGTAGGAAGTCTGATAAAGGAAGAAATTGAAAATAAAAAAGTCGCATTTATCCCAACAGCCTCGCTGCGTGAAGGCTACACCGGTTATGTCGGCTCGGCTCGAAAATTATTCAAAAAGTTAGGAGCAATCGTAACTGAAATTGATATTTCAACGGAGGCTTATTCAACGATAAAGGCTCTTTTTGAAGATGCGGATGTGATCTATTTTACCGGCGGAAATTCTTTTTTCCTTATAGACCAGCTCCGTAAAACGGGAACGGATGAGCTGTTGAAGAAAGAATTGGCAAAGGGAAAACTGATGATTGGTGAATCGGCAGGTGCGATTGTATGCGCTCCAAGCATCCAATATATCGAGCAAATGGATGAAAAGCCGGAGGACTACTCACAAGAAGATGATGCAGGGCTTAATTTGATTGATTTCTATGTTCTTCCGCATTTTCTTACAGCACCATTTAAGAAAGTTACCGAGAAAATAATGACTGAGTTTTCGGATTTGAATCTATGCCCAATTAACAATCGTCAGGGAATTGTAATTGATGGTGAAGGTTCAAAGGTTATTTGCAAAGACTAATTTAAAATTCCAGTTTGCTGCACTCGTTCCTAGCAGGGTTTGGGGCAGGCACGCCCCCAACAAGAAGCCGTCCCAAAGGGGCAAGAATGGGGACTGCGGACGATTTCTTGGACCGTTACGCGGCCCTTCCCAGCGCGGAGCGGAACTCGGCCGGCGTACGGCCACCGAGCGCATCGCTGTGCCTCTCCGTATTGTATCGGCCGATCCAGCCCCCCCGAGCTCCTCGATGAAGCGGGCGAGGGTCCATTCCGACCAGTCCCTGCCGTGCCAGAATTCCTTCTTGAGCAGGCCGAAGAAGCCCTCCATCGCCGCGTTGTCCGGGCTGCAGCCCTTGGCGGACTGGATTGGCTACACCGATGTGGACAGCTCCGGGAGGGGCGCAAGAGACGGGAGGGCCGTGTACGCGTTCCTGCGCGAGGGCCGCGGGAGGGACTGCCTAGGTACGGCGCCTGTCACTCGGTCTACGTCTTTGATGACCGGGTCGTACTCAATATCAACTTCACGGATGATGCCAAAACGGTCACCCGTGAGGAAGTGTTCGGTTCGAGTGCTGTGGACAATGTTCCAACATGCTGGGATCGAACTCACTAGCCGGAATCACGCGGTAGCCGTGGCGCAGGAGCAGGTCGACGAAAACACCGTTGCCCGCGGTGAGCGTACCGCTAAAGGTGCCGTCGTAGATGTGACCCGCACCGCACGAGGGGCTGCGGTCCTGAAGGATGCACGCGACTATCTCTTCCGGTCCGCCTGCCTGCTCGCACATATCGAGCGCACGTTGGGCACCCAGGCGAAATTCGCGATCAACCGAGATGCCCTCGCAGGTACGAACCTCGCCGTTCACAATCTCGGACGGCTTGCGCGGCGTGGGCAGGCCGCCAAAGACCTCGGGGCACACGAGGAGGACCTCGGTCCCCGTGCGCTCGCAAGCCTCGGCCAACGCGCGGTGGTAGTTATCGAGCCCGTTATACTTGCAGCTCTCGCCCATCAAGCAGGCGCTCACCACGATCTTCATTTCCATCCCCCTCAAGCAAAACGCCCCATTTGAGAAAGCTGCTCAAATGGGGCGTCGGCGTTTACTGGCTCGACCGCGGCTTTACTGTTGCTTGGGCATCAGCGGATTCTCGCGCGTGAGGAGATTCATGAACTCCTCGCCCGTGATCGTCTCCTTCTTGTACAGATAACGAGCAAGCTCATGGAGCTTGAACTTGTTCTCCTTGAGGATCTGCAGGGCGCGATCATGCGCATCCTCGATCAGCTTGGCGACAATCGCGTCCACGCGCTCGGCCGTGCCGGGGGCGCAGGTGAGCGACGTGTCCTGGTTGAGGTACGCATTCTGAACGGTACCGAGCGCCATCATGCCAAACTCATCGGACATACCAAAGCGCGTCACCATGTTGCGGGCGAGCTTGGTTGCCTGCTCGATATCGTTGGCGGCGCCGGTCGTCATCTCACCGAAGATGAGCTCCTCGGCTGCACGGCCACCGCAATAGACGGCGAGCTTGTCCAGGACCTCCTGGCGCGTGGTCAGGAAGCGCTCGTCCTCCTCGACCTGCATGGTGTAGCCCAGAGCACCGCTCGTGCGCGGCACGATGGTGATCTTCGTGACCGGCGCAGAGCCCTTCTGGCGAGCGGCAACGATGGCATGACCGATCTCGTGGTAAGAAACGACCTGCTTCTCGTGGTCGGAAAGCACCGTGGACTTACGCTGTTGGCCGGCAATGACGACCTCCACCGACTCCTCAAAATCGTCCTGAGTGGCGCGCTTACGACCCTCGCGGACGGCACGCAGAGCGCCCTCGTTGATGATGTTGGCCAGGTCGGCGCCCGAGGCACCGGGCGTGGCGCGGGCAATCGCGGTCAGATCGATCGGCGGCTCGGTCTTCACACTCTTGGCGTGGAGCTCGAGGATGTTCTTACGGCCGGTCAGATCGGGCAACTCGACGGGGATGCGGCGGTCAAAACGACCGGGGCGCAGCAGCGCAGGATCGAGACTGTCGGGGCGGTTGGTTGCGGCAAGAACAACGATACCCTTGTGGTTATCGAAGCCATCCATCTCGGTCAGCAACTGATTGAGCGTCTGCTCGCGCTCGTCGTTGCCGCTAAAGCCGCCGCCATCGCGCTTCTTACCGATGGTATCGATCTCATCAATAAAGACGATACACGGGGCCTTTTCCTTGGCCTGCTTAAACAGGTCACGAACCTTTGCAGCGCCGCGACCAACAAACATCTCAACGAACTCAGAGCCCGAAATGCTAAAGAACGGAACACCGGCCTCGCCGGCAACAGCCTTGGCAAGCAGGGTCTTACCGGTACCCGGAGGGCCAACAAGGAGAGCACCGCGCGGAAGCTTGGCGCCGATCTCCTCGTAGCGCTGCGGCTTCTCCAGAAAGTCGACGACCTCCTTGAGAGACTCCTTGGCCTCTTCCTGGCCGGCGACGTCCTTAAAGGTCACGCCCACGTCCTTGGAGGCGATCACGCGCGCGCCGGACTTACCCAGTCCGCCGCCGCCAAAACCGCCGCCGCCAAAGTTCATCGACGGGCCGTCATCGCCCATAGCCTTCTTCATGCGGCGGTTGAGCCACCAACCGATGAGGAAGAAAATCGCCATGGGAAGAATGAGCGTGAGCAGGTAGTAGGTCATCAAACCCGAGTTTTTATCGGGAACGACCGACTCCAGCGAAGCGCCAGACTCAAGCACGCGATCGGTAAAGCCCGCATCATTCGGCACACCGGTCGTCTTATAGGCGATGTTCTCGTCCTCGCCCTTCTTGGTGTAATAAATCGAGTAATCGTCCGTGTTGTACTCGACCTTGTCGACGCTCTTCTTGTCGAGCGCTTTGACAAACGTCGAATAATCGGTCTTCGTAATCTGCTGCGTGTGACCGATGTTAGGGAACAGAACGGTCGAGAGCACGAGGTAGACGACGAAGGCGATGAGCACGTAGAGGATCATATTCCGTCTACGTTTGTTGTCATCCATCTCCATCTGCTTAAACTCCATCTACTGGGGTTGATAATGCTATCTAGAATACCCAACCCAGACGGCGATAAACCGACGCCGGGCACGAAAGGACAGAGATGGCATCACTGGAAGTCGGCAAGGTTCAGATTTACACGGGCGACGGCAAGGGCAAAACCACGGCCGCCTTGGGGCTAGCTTTGCGCGCCACAGGTTATGGGCTCGACGTACTCATGCTGCAGTTTGCCAAGAAGCTGCACTGCGCCGAACACGATGCCGCGCCACGCCTAGGGCTGCGAATTGTACAGGCCGACCGCGACACGCCCGAGGCTTGCGCCGAACAGATCATAGAGCTCGCACGCGAGCAGATCTCACAGGTCGACGTTCTGATTTTGGACGAACTCGGCGAGGCCATGCGCCGCGGCTTTGTGACGCGAGAGGATGTCGAGGAACTGATCGCGATGAAGCCCGACACCACAGAGCTCGTGCTGACCGGCCGAGGCTTGCTGCCCCTCGCCGACCTTGCCGACCTGGTAACCGAAATGCGCCCTGTCAAACACTACTTCGACGAAGGCCTCCTAGCCCGCCAAGGCATCGAATACTAATTGATCCGAAGGGGACGAAGAGAAACGGATCGTCGACATCACGACGGAGAGCAATGATCCGTTTTCCTCCACCCCAAGAGATCATTAGGCGGTGGCGCGGCCTAGCCAGTTGCCGCTGTGGTGGTAGATGGTGAACATCGTGGCCGTAATGAGCCAGGTTACGGGGTAGACCAGTAGTAGATGCTCGAGCGACGGATCGAAGGGCATGATCGCAAACACCCAGATCACCCTCAAGACAACGGTGCCAAAGATGGTGAGCATCATAGGCTGCAGACTCACGCCGGCGCCGCGAATGGAGCCCGACGCGTTCTCGATAATCGAGAAGATCGCGTAGAACGGCGCGATGAAATGAAGAATCGTCGTGGTGTACGCCGAAATCGAAGCATCGTCGACAAACAGACGCGACAACGGACCCGAGAACACCAGCAGCACGGCAGACAGGCCACCAATGAGCATAAACGACAGCACGAGCGACGTATGGTAGCCCTTGCGCATGCGCTCGTAGTTGCGCGCGCCAAAGTTCTGTGCCGAGAACGTGGTGATCGACACGCCGAGCGCCTCGGTAACCATCCAGATAATGCCATCCAGGCGCCCAGATAGACCCCAAGCAGTCGTGACATCGGCGCCAAACGAATTAACCGACACCTGGATCAACACGTTCGAGATCGAATAGGCAGCCGATTGAAAACCGAGTGGCAGACCACACGAGATCATACTCTTGCAAATACCGCGATCGATGCCGAGCCTAGACAGCGAAAGACGCCATGCACCCGGAGCGCGCATCATGCGCAACACGATCATCGTTGCATTGGAGCAAATGGTCAGCGCCACTGCGATGCCGCAGCCCAGCGCCTCCATATGCAACACAGCGACAAAGATGATATCCAGCACCACGTTAACCAGGCAGCCAGAGGCAATGATCAAGGCGGGCCCGCGTGTGTCGCCCACGGCACGCAGCAGTGCGGTTCCCATATTAAGCAGCAGTGCCGCAACCATCGCGGCAAAATAACAGCGAGCATAGGCCACGCCCTCGGCCAATAGTTCATGCGGCGTGTTCATAAGCACCAGCATGGGCTCAACGAACACTATGCCAAGAATCGAGAAAACGATACCGCCCACCAGCGCAAGCGTCATGGCCGTATGGACCGAACGGCTCAGACGCTCATCATCGTGCTGGCCAAAAAACTGACCCGTGATAACGGCACAACCAGCGCCAACGCCAACGCAAAAGCCAATGCAGAGCTCGGTGAGGACCATCGTGGCTTGAATGCCGCCCAGCGCGAGCTTGCCGCCAAACTGACCGACAATATAGGTACCGATAAGCGTGTAGGCCTGCTGAAAAAACGAACTAAAAAAGATGGGAACGCACAGCGAAAGCAGCTGCTGCCAAATAACACCCTGCGTTACATCGATAGCCGTAGATTTCTTAGCCACACGCCCTCCCCACACGCATACGTCAAACAACAAAACAGCAATTTAAAACCAAAGCCAAAACCAGCTTAGCACCGACTGGCGGCGACCGAAACACCCCGAATTAGAGCGCGGTGCGAAATATCTGCCTAGTGATACAAACCCGGCTGGTAGTGATACTCATTGCTCACGTGCGGGCACAGCTGCCAAAAGGCGACGGCGCTCGCCGCGGCCACGTTGAGCGAATCGACCCCGTGCGCCATCGGAATGCGCACGGCGCGGTCACAGCCCTCAATGGTCTTGGCTCCCAGGCCGGCACCCTCGGTACCCATAAAGATCGCCAGGCGATCAATCTCCTGCAGCACGGGATCGTCCAACGACACCGAATCATCCGTCAACGCCATGGCGGAACACGAAAAGCCGGCATCGTGCAGCGCCACCAGCCCATCATGCGGCCATACGCGCGCCTCACTGCCAATACGCGTCCACGGCACCTGAAACACGGTGCCCATGCTCACGCGGGCCGAGCGACGATACAGCGGGTCACAGCACGTAGGACTCACCAAAATGCCATCGACGTTCAGCGCAGCCGCCGAGCGGAAAATCGCGCCGACGTTGGTGTGGTCGACAATGCCCTCGAGCACGCACACGCGCACCGGGCGCTCCCCCGCCGCCTCGACGACGCCGCCCAAGAACTCGGCTACCGGAATCTGACGCGGACGACGGAACGCCGCGAGCGCACCGCGCGTCACGTTAAAGCCCGTCAGCTGCTCCATAAGCTCCATCGAGGCCACGAACACGGGAACCGGGCCCGCACCTTCGCGTACCGCCAGGCGCTCAAACAGCGGCATCATCTGGTCGAGCCAGCGTTCGCCCAAAAGAAAGCTCACCGGCTCGTATCCGGCGCGCACTGCACGCTCGATGACCTTGGCACTCTCGGCGATAAAAATGCCCTTCTGCGGCTCCAGCACGCAGCGAAGCTCACGCTCGGTCAGTCGCACGTAGGCATCGAGCCGCTCGTCCTCGAGCGAATCGATTCGCAGCACCTCAACGGCATCAGTCATAGCAGCCTGCCCGCACCTTTCTTTACAGCACATCTATACCAAACGAGGCGACGCTAAGCGCCGCCCCATGCATTCAAATAACCCGATGATACCGTTCACGCCAGACGATTTACGCCTCAACGCGACGATACGTCACGAACTCATAATCGAGACCCTCGTCACCCTCGCCCGCGGCAATCGTGGCAACACCGCCACGCCTCGCAATCTCCCACGCGGGATCGGCATCCAGATCGGGAAAGTACGTATCCACGTCATGCACGCAATGGTTATGCGTAACCTCGGCCTCGACGCAATACGGCAAAAAATGCCGATAGACATCGCCGCCACCGATCACCCAGGCAACGGGCTCATCGGCAACCGCGGCGAGCGCCTCGTCGATACTATGCACCACGTCGACGCCCTCGGGGGCAAAGCTCTCGTCGCGGGTGAGCACGATATTGCGGCGGTTCTTGAGCGGACGCCCGCCGGGAAAACTCAGCAGGGTCTTGCGTCCCATGATAACCGGGCAGCCCTTGGTGCAGGCCACAAAATGGCGCATATCGGCGCGATTGGACACCACCATGTCGCCCTCGCACCCAATGCCCCAATCGTCACACACGGCGACGATAGCAGATAGCTTACACGTCATGAGCACCACCTACACCGCAATGGGAATGTTCTTGACCTGCGGGCCGTGCTCATAGCCCTCGACGATCAGGTCATCGGTCGTAAACGCGTAGAAATCATGCACATCGGGGTTGAGCGTCACCTTGGGAGCCGCAAACTGCGGACGCTCGATAAGCTCGCGGACGATATCGACATGACGGTCGTAAATGTGGGCATCGGCAATCACATGCAGCAGCTCGCCGGGAATCATATCGACCGACTGCGCAACCATCATCAGCAAAATGGCGTACTGGCACACATTCCAATTGTTCGCGGCCAGAATGTCCTGGCTGCGCTGGTTGAGAATCATGTTGAGCGTCGGCTTGTCGTCCTGCGGACGCTGCGTCACGTTATACGTCACGCTGTAGGCGCACGGATACAGGTGCATCTCGGACAGATCACTGAACACGTATGTGTTGGTCATTATGCGGCGGCTGTACGGCGTGTGCTTGAGGTCGTACAGCACGCGGTCCATCTGGTCAAAGTCACCCTCGGGATAATGGCTCTTCTGCCCAATCTGATACCCGTAGGCCTTGCCGATAGAGCCGGTCTCGTCGGCCCACTCATCCCAAATATGGCTGTTGAGGTCATGCACGTTATTGGACTTCTTTTGATAGATCCATAGGATCTCATCCATGGCAGATTTGAGGGCTGTACGACGCAGAGTGAGCGCAGGGAACTCCTCACGCAGGTCGTAGCGTGCCGTGACGCCAAAGTTTTTAATGGTATAGGCAGGGGTGCCGTCCTCCCACACCGGGCGGACCTTTTGGCCCTCGGTCGTGGTGCCATGGTCCAGAATATCGCGGCACATGGCTACAAACTGTTGATCAGCCTTGCTCATTGACCCTCCTGTCAGTCGCCTATAAGCGAGATTCATTGTAGCCCAGGCGCACGCGGCCCCACAGCCCAAACATAAGCCCTCATTTTCTGACATATGCCAGAAATTCCTTGTGCAAATCTGCGCGTTCGCTATTCTATTGTTGACATATGTCAGATAAGGAGGGCGCATGGCAGGAAGACGCGAGAAACTGCGTCGCGTCGGGATCATCCCCGAATACCGCGGCTTTACCCCTGACGGCCTAGCCAGCGGAGACGCCATCGACATGACGATCGACGAACTCGAGGTGCTGCGCCTGTGCGACCTGGAAGGCCTTAACCAAGAGGCAGTCGCACAGCAGATGGGCATCGCGCGCGCCACGGTGGCGGCAATTTGCAGTCGAGCACATCGCAAGGTGGCAAACGCGCTGGTCAATGGACGGGCGATCGTCATCGAAGGCGGCAATATCGCATACTCCCCCATCACCACAGCGACGGCCGTATGGCAAGCAAAGGAGGTCGACACCATGAGGGTGGCAACCACGTACGACAATGGCAACATCTTTATGCACTTTGGCCGCAGCGAGCAGTTCAAGATCTACGACATTCAGGACGGCAAGGTGCTCAACGAGCAGGTCGTGGGCACCGGCGGCACCGGCCACGGTGCCCTTGCGAGCCTGCTCGCCAACGGCGGCGTGGACACGCTCATCTGCGGCGGCATCGGCGGTGGCGCTATCAACGCGCTTGCCCAAGCCGGCATCACGGTATACGCAGGTGCCCAGGGCAGCTGCGACGCTTGCGTCGAGGCCCTTATCGCCGGCACACTCGCACAGAACGGCGAGGCCACGTGCGGCTGCCACGGCCATGACCACGAACATGCCCACGAACATAGTGAGTCCTGCAGCTGCCACGGCCATCACGAGCATGAGGGTCACGAGGGCTGCGGCTGCCACTAACGGCACGGCACCGCGAGCTCGAGGCGCGACGCTAAGCGCAACCCAACAATCAAAGCCAACAACAAAGGCCACCCGGTAGCTTCCGAGTGGCCTTTGCCATATCAAACTGGAATTAGAGCTCTATTTCTTATTGCGCATCTGCGCTTCCATCTGGCGCAGCAGCTCCATATCGGACTTGGGACCGCCCGTACCCAGGCCGCCCATGCCGCCCAGACCCATAGCGTCCAGGCCAGGGATATTGGGCATGCGCATCTTCTTGCCCTTCTTACCCTTTTTGCCCTTCTTGCCGCCGGCCTGTGCCTGATTGGCCATCGTACGCATGCGGCCCATCATCTTGTTCATCTCGCCCCACTGCTTCATAAGGCTGTTGACCTCGGTGGGGGTTACGCCGGCGCCCTTGGCGATACGCGCGCGGCGCTGGCCGTTGATGATGGAGGGACGCAGGCGCTCCTCCTTGGTCATCGACATGATGATGGCCTCGTTCTTATCGAAGATGCCCTCGTCCAGGTTGCCGCCCATCTGGTTGAGTGCACGCTGACCACCGGGGAGCATGCCCAGGATACCCTTCATGCCACCCATCTTTTTGACGGCTTTCATCTGGTCGAGCATGTCGTTCATGGTAAAGCCCTCGCGCAGCATGCGCTCAGCAGCCTCGAGCTGCTCGGCGTCGGCTGCCTCCTGGGCCTTCTCGATAATACCTACGACATCGCCCATGCCCAGAATGCGCTTGGCCATGCGATCGGGATAGAACGGCTCAAGCGAATCGGGTTTCTCGCCCATGCTCACAAACTTGATGGGCTTGCCGGTCACCTGGCGCACGGAAAGCGCGCCGCCGCCACGAGCATCGCCGTCGAGCTTGGAGATGATCACGCCGTCAAAGTCGGTACGCTCGGCAAACGTCGAGACGACGTTGACGATATCCTGGCCGGTCATGGCATCGACGACCATCAGCACCTGGTCGGGCTTGACGGCCTTCTTGATGTCGACGGCCTCCTGCATCATCTGCTCGTCGATCTGAAGACGACCGGCGGTATCGACGATGACCACGTCACGCAGATGGTCGACGGCCTCCTGGATGGCACCCTTGGCGATGTCGACCGGGTGCGCACCGTCACCGCGGAAGACCGGCACGCCGATCTCGCCACCAAGCGTGGCCAGCTGGTCGGCAGCGGCGGGACGGTAGACGTCGCACGCGGCGAGCAGCGGCGAGCGGCCCTGCTTCTTGAGCAGGTAGGCCAGCTTTACGGCAGCCGTGGTCTTACCGGAGCCCTGCAGGCCCACGAGCATGATGACGTTGGGGATACGGTTGCTAAAGACGAGCTTGCTCTCGGTTGAGCCGAGCATCTCGGTGAGCTCGTCGAGCACAATCTTGACGACGTTTTGCGCCGGCGACAGCGACTCCATGACCTCGGCGGTCATGCAGCGCTCCTTGGTCTTGGCAACGAACTCCTTGACGACCTTAAAGTTAACGTCGGCCTCGAGTAGCGCCATACGAATATCGCGCATGGCCGAAGTAATATCGGCCTCGGTCAGCTTACCCTTGCCGCGCAGGCGGTCAAATGTGTCGTTGAGGCGATCACTCAGGGAATCAAACACTAGTCACTCCTTAGTTGGACTCGCCCACCAGGGCGCGGCAGAAATCTTTGGCGTTAAACTCCTGCAGGTCATCGACCTGCTCGCCCACGCCGATGCGCAGGATCGGGAGCTTGAGCTTCTCGGCCACGGCCATGGCGATACCGCCCTTAGCCGTGCCGTCGAGCTTAGTCATGATAATACCGTCCAGGCCCAGCGCCTCGTTAAACTCGAGCGCCTGGTTCAGACCGTTCTGACCAGTGGCGGCATCGATCACAAGCACGACCGAGACCGGCATGGGGCCGGCGGCCATATTGGCGGCGCGCTTACGGGTCACATTGACCACCTTGGCGAGCTCGCGCATGAGCTCGGGGCTCGTGTGCAGACGACCGGCAGTATCGATGAGCACCAGGTCGCTGCCGCGCTTATCGGCCTCGTCGAGCACGTCATAGCACACGCTCGCAGGATCGGAGCCGCGGTCACGCTTGATGACGGGAACGCCGGCACGCTGGCCCCACACATCGAGCTGCTCGATGGCGGCGGCGCGGAAGGTGTCGGCCGAACCGATCACCACGTTCTTGCCGCGGGCGGCCATGGCGCTCGCAATCTTGCCGACCGTGGTGGTCTTGCCGGCGCCGTTGATGCCGACAAACAGCACGCAGCTCGGCGTATCAGAAAACGGGTCACGCTCAACAGGCACAAAATGGCCCTCGAGCTGCTCGGCCAGGGCGCGGCGAAGCTGCGGGGCGGTCTTGAGGTTCTTCTTGGCAGCGGCGTCACGCAGGTCATCGGAGACTTGAATGGCGACCTCGGCACCCATGTCACCCATGACGAGGGTATCCTCAAGGTCCTCCCAAAAATCCTCGTCGACCTCACCGCCAAAGTAGAAAACCTCGTTAAGGGCCTCGCGGCTGCGCTCAAGTCCGCGCGAGAGTGCGTCAAAGAATCCCATTATGCATTCACGACCTTTCCGGTTTCGCGATCGAGTTTTTGCGAGACGACGCGACTGACGCCGTCGGCTTGCATCGAGACGCCGTAGAGAACGTCAGCATCCTCCATAGTACGGCGCTGATGCGAGATTACCAAGAGCTGCGTATCGGAACGCAGCACATCGAGGGCGCCGATGAGCTTGGACAGGTTGGCGTCGTCGAGCGCCGCCTCGACCTCGTCCAGCACATAGAACGGCACCGTGCGCGTACGGTATACGGCAAAGAGCAGAGCGAGCGCCGTCAGGCTCTTCTCGCCACCCGACATGAGCATCATCTTGGTGATGCGCTTGCCGCGCGGCTGCGCCACGACCTCAATGCCCGTCTCGGCCGGATGCTCGGGGTCGGTCATCTCCAGATGCGCCTGACCACCCGGGAACAGCATGGCAAAGATCTCGCGGAAGTTCGCATCGACCTTCTCAAACGTCACTAGGAACGCCTTGCGCATCTTGCGGTCGATCGCCACGGTGATCTTGGTGAGCGCCTTGCGCGCGCTCTCCAGATCGGCCAGCTGCTCCTCGATGTAGTCGGCGCGGCGCTTGAGCTGCTCGTACTCCTCCATGGCAACTTGGTTAACGGGACCAAGGTTGTTGATCTGGCGCACAAGCTGGTTGAGTTCGCGCTCGGCGGAATCGCGGTCGGTAGGAGCAGGAAGCATGAGCGCTTCCTCGAGCACCGTCGTGCCATCGGCGGTAATGGCCTTGATGGCAGCCTCGACCTGCACCTCGAGCTTGCCACGCGCGACCTTGAACTCGTTTTGCGTGGCGGAGGCGGTATCGACTCGCTCCTTAGCGCGGGCAACCTCTGCCTTGGCATCCTCGATGGTCTTCTTGAGCGAAGCGGAGTCCGCCTCCTCCAGAGAGGCCTGGTCACGCAGGCGCGCTGCCCAATCCGACGCGCGTTCCAACAGGGCAGAATAGCGTTCGTGCATGGGATCGACGCGCAGGCGCAGCAGCTCGAGCGAGCGCGAGGCCTGGCGTGTTCCGCGGATACGACGGTCGATGCCCTCAAGACGATGCTCAAGGTCGGGCACGCGGCCCTTCAGCGAACGCAGGCGTTCGCTCGTCTGGGCTAGGCGAACCTTGGCGTCGGCGAGCTTGCCGGCAGCCTCGGAATCGTCACGGCGAACGCGGTCGAGTTCGTCGTTGGCCTCGGAAATCTGCAAGCCCAGATCGCTTGCCTGCGCGCGGGCCTCGTCACGCGAACGGGTGAGCTCGTCAACGCGCGGGCGCGCAGCGCGAACGGCTTCGGAGGCCTGCTCGCGGCGCTTGGAGATGCGCACGCGCTCGACCTCGGCATTGTTGGCGCTTTGCTCCAAGCGGCCGATCTCGGAAAGCAGCGAGCGGCGCTCGCCCTCAAGACGGGCGATCTCACCGGCGGCATCGCCCTCGGCGGCACGGGCCTCCTCGACGGCAGCGTTGGCCTCAACGACCTGATCCGACACATGCTCAAACACAGCGGCCAAATCGGGCTCAAGCCCCTCCAGCTCGCGAATGCGACGCTTACGCTCCAGAGCACCCGACGCCTCGCCGGCATCGAGGCCCACACGCACCAGGCCGCCGCAGGCGACGCGGGCGCCATCGGGGGTCACGTAAGTCACGCCGTCAACGACCGGCGCCGAAAGCGCGGCAGAAAGATCGTCCACTACGTAATAGCCGCCGAGCAGCGCCTCGACGACGGGTCCGTAGCCTGCGCGCACGGACAGACGATCAACCAGGCGGGTACCGGCAGCGCCCTCAGCGGCGGTAGAGCCGCTCACGCCGCGCGCCACCAGCAATGCCTCGCCCGAGGCCTTCTTTTGGTCCAGAGCCGCACGACCGGCACGCTCAAGCGTGGCGGCGTCATCAAACAGCAGCGCATCGATATCGCCGGCGAGCAATTGCTCAACCAGGCCCTCAAGCTCGCGCGGGGCCTCCAGCACGTCGCCCAGACGACCCAAGACATCGTCGCCCAGCGCACCCACCAGACGGCTCACGAGCGGCGAGCTGTCGGCCATGCGGGCATCGAGTTTCTTTTGGCTGGCAAGCTCCGAGCGCACCTCGGACAGCTTGTTGCGCGCCTCACTCTCACGATTACGCAAGTCCTTCAGGGCTGCACGGGCGACCTCGGTGGCCTCACGCGCATCGGCCTGGGCCTGGCGCGCTTCCTCAAGAGCGCCTTCAAGCTCCTCGGCGCGGTCACGACGGCTCTCGAGCGAGGCCATGACCTCCTCGAGCTGCTCGTCAATCTGCTCCAGGCGCGAGGCATACATGTTGTCCTCGACCTCGGCATTGCTCAGCGAGTCCTTCACCTTGGCGAGCTCGAGCGCGGCGTTATCGGCTACGCGCTGAACATCGCGATGCTCACGCGTAAGCTGCGAAATCTGATTGTCGAGCGCCACGCGCCGCTCGTGGAGCTCAGCGGCGGCAGGACCAGCGGCGTCAACGTCCTCCTGGGCCTGCATATGCGCACCGGTCACTTCCTCAAGCTGCGCACGCGCGTCCTCAAGCTCCTCGACCACGCGACGACGCTGATGCTCGGAGCTTGAAATCTGCCCGCGCATATCAGACAGGCGCGACACCATGTTGTGACCCTTTTCCTCGAGCAGGCGCATGTCGGAGTTAATGCGGCCGACCACATCTTGCATATGGCGGCGCTGCTCGCCCAGGTCGCCCACAAACAAGCCTTTTTCCTCGAGCATAACCTGGAGCTTCTCGAGCTCGCGCTCCTTTTCGCCCATGCGGTACTGCGCAAGCTCCAGCTCGGCGGCACCTTCCTTGGAGCGGCTCTCCAGATCGTTCCACTGCGACTGCAGCGAACGCAGCTCGTCGACGGCCAGCATCTGCGTAAGCTCGTTCGCGCGAGAGGACAGCTCTTTGTACTTGCGTGCGCGATCGACCTGACGCTCCAGCGGTCGCAGCTGACGGGCGATTTCCTTATTGATGTCGCGGGCACGCGTCAGGTGCTCGTCCATCGACTTAATCTTTTTGAGCGCGCGCTCCTTGCGGCGCTTGTGCTTGGAGATGCCGGCGGCCTCCTCGATGAGGGCGCGACGCTCCTCGGGGCGGCTCTGCAAAATGGCGTCGAGCTTGCCCTGGCTGATGATGGAATGCGTATCCTTGCCCAGGCCCGAATCGTGCAGGATGTCCTGAATGTCCATCAGGCGGCACGGACTCGAGTTGATGAGGTACTCGCTTTCGCCCGAGCGATACATACGACGGGTGATGGCAACCTCGTCAAAATCGACGGGCAGCATATGGTCCGAGTTATCGAGCACCAGCGTGACCTCGGCGACACCCACCGGCTTGCGAGCCGACGAGCCCGAGAAGATGACATCCTCCATGGCCTGGCCGCGCAGCTGCTTGGCGCTCTGCTCGCCCAGAACCCACAGGATGGAGTCAGAGATGTTCGATTTTCCCGAGCCGTTGGGACCGACGATGACGGTCAGGCCCGGCTCAAACGTCATATGGGCGCGGTCGGCAAACGACTTGAACCCTTTGAGCGTGAGGGACTTGAGATACACGGTTCCTCGCTTACACGTGCTTCTTGTTCAGAATCACGCCGTTGGTGGTGTAACCCATGCGGTCGAGCGCTTCGAGCGCGGCGGCTCCCTCGGCTTCCTTCTTTGAGGAGCCGGAGCCGCGACCCTGACGAATGCCATCGATGAGCACCACGGCGGTAAAGGTGGGCGCATGCGCCGGGCCCTCGGAGCCAACGAGCTTATACGCTGGGGGCTCGTGACCGTCGGCCTGCACGCACTCCTGCAAAAACGACTTGGGGTTCGCAGGATGCTCGGCACGCTCGGAAGCCAAATGCGGCTTAAGCGTACGGTGAATGAACTCCGCCGCCGCATCCCAGCCGGCATCCAGGTACAGCGCACCCACGAGCGACTCATAGACGTTCTCGAGGGCCGAATGCAGGCCGCGCGCACCAGTACCGGTCTCAGAGGCACCAAAGATGATGATGTCGTCGATGCCCAGCTCGTGAGAAACCTCGGACAGCGTAGCGCCCGAGACAAGCGACACCTTCAGGCGCGTGAGCTTGCCCTCGTCAAACTCCGGATAGGACTCAAACAGGGAGCGTGCGACCACAGCGCCCAAAATGGAATCGCCCAAGAACTCAAGGCGCTCATAGCTGGCAGAAACCGGCTGTCCCTCGACTGCCGAGGGATGCGTAAGGGCCGCGCGCAGCAGCACCTTATTGTTGAACTCGTGGCCCAGGATTTCCTGGGCCCGCGTAAGTCGGTCGGATAAAGCCAAGACTTAGGCCTCCTTGGCAGCTTCGATAGCGTCGACGGCGTCGGCGACAGAGTTGAGCGAGAGCAGGGTCTCGTCATCGATCTCGAGGTTGAACTCGTCCTCGATAGCCGTAACCAGCTGCAGGCGCTCGAGCGAGTTGGCATCGAGGTCGTCAAAGGTGGTCTCCTCGCTAATTTCGGCAACATCGACGCCCAGAACGTCAGCAGCGACCTCGGCGATCTTGTCGAAGATTTCGGAGCGGTCCATAGCGCTTCCTCTCATAGTGCATGAATACCAAAAGAATGGTACCGCCCGGGCGGTACCAAGACACGGTTCTGATTCTACCCCACGGCGTGCACCGCGAAGCACATAACAGCGCTCTAACTCGCTCTTATAAAACGATACCATCCATAGAGTTGGCGACATTCTCGACCAGCCCGGCGCGCACGGCTTCGGCCGCCGCGAGCGTACCGTTTTTGACAGCCTCGACTGAGGTGGCACCATGGCCGATCAGGACCACGCCGCGCAGGCCCAGAAGAATCGCGCCGCCCTTGGCGTCGCCAGAGAGCTTGGCCTTAATCTCGCGCATCTGCTTTTTAATGAGCAGCGCGGCGATCTTGGTGCCGAGCGAGGCCATAAAGGCGCCCTTGAGCTCCTGCAGCAAAAACTTGGCAGCGCCCTCAGTGGCCTTGAGCGCAATATTGCCCGACATGCCATCGGCAACGATGACATCGAAGTTACCTGAGGTGAGGTCGGTGCCCTCGCAGTTACCAACAAAGCCGGGAACGGCGGCCTTCATAGCAGGGAAACAGGCCTTGGTAAAGTTGGAGCCCTTCTCGTCCTCGGTGCCGTTGGCGAGCAGGCCCACGCGAGGATGCTCGATGCCCAGGACGACGCGGGCATAGGCGCTGCCCATCTGGGCAAAACGCACCATATCGTCAACCTCGACATCGGGGTTGGCACCCATGTCGCACAGCACCGTCAGACCGCCGGCGCGATTGGGCAGTGCATTGGTCAGACAGGGGCGCACCGGCTGCTTCTTGCCTTCGGCCTGATACCTAAACGGCGTCACGTAGGCGGTGGCAGCGGCGGTCATGGCACCGGTCGAGCCGGCGGAGAAGAACGCATCCGCGTTGCCCTTCTTAATGGCGCGGCAAGAAAGCACGATCGACGACTTACGCTTGGTCATCACGGCGCGAATGGGATCGTCATCCATGGCGATAACGTCAGGTGCCTCAAGGGCCTCAACACGTGCATGGGAAGCTGCAAAGGGATTGACGATTTCGGAGGGGCCAGCTGCCAAGACCTCGATATCGGGATCGGCGGCAAGCGCAGCCTCGATACCATCGAGAACAACCTGAGGTTTCTCGTCTCCGCCCACAACGTCTACACAAACGCGAACGTTACTCATATACATGCTCCTTATACAAAAATGGCCGACTCATTGAGCCGGCCATTGTGGTTCCATTTGGAACGGCATCGCATCCAGAGTATACCGTTACTCGGTAACGATAACCTCGCGGTCCTTGTAGAAACCGCAGCTGGGGCACACGTGGTGCGGAAGCTTGACAGCGCCGCAACGGGGGCACGTGGACTGAGCCGCAGCCGAGATCTTCATGTTGGCGGAACGACGGGTGTGAGTGCGGATACGACCCTGCTTTTGTTTAGGTACGGGCATAGTGACCTTCCTTATGAACTATCCAGTGTGGCGATTACGCGCAAGTAGCGATACTACCACAGTTTTACTCATCGAGCTTGAGATTCTTCAATGCTGCAAATGGATTTTCCGTGGCAGCGGCCCATTCTGCCTCTGCCTGGACGGCGCAATCGCATTGCTCGACGTTGAGATTGCGACCGCAAGTGGGGCACAGACCGCGGCAATCGGGCTTGCAGAGCACCACAAACGGCGTGTCCATAACGACCGCGTCATTGATGGGCTCACCCAGATCGATGATGCGGTCCTCACCCAGAAGCTCATAGCCGTCCTCGTAGACCTCGGGATCCTCGGGCACCTCAAAGAGATAAAACTCCTCGATCTCGCCGGCGATATCAAACGAGGCGGGCTCCAGGCAACGGTCGCACTCGCCGGTGGCGTGCGCGCGAACCATGCCCGTGAGCAAGACACCGGTACCGGCATTGGTAAAGACAACGTCGTAGTCGATGCCGTCCTGTAGCTGGTACTCCTTCTCGCCCACCGTGTAGGTGGCGACATCGACCTTACCGGTCAGCGGATACGAATCTCCAGGAAACTCGAGCTGCTCGGAAAGATCGACGGTAACGCTCGGGAACTCAGCCATTACCACTGACCATTCTGCTGGGCGGCACCCTCGTTGAGCTGCTGACGGCAACGGGTAACGGTGCCGGTCAGGCTCTTGAGGTTCTCCTCCAAGTGCGTAAAGACCTGCTCTGCGTAGTCCTCGGCAGCATAACGCGTCTCGCGCTCGTACTGCTGGGCACGATCGCGGATGTCGTCGGCCTGCTGCTGCGCAAGGCGGACGATCTCCTGCTCACCGGCAATGGTGAGGGCCTGCTGCTGAGCGTCGGCGATGATGGAATCGGCCTGAGCGGCGGCGGAAGCCATAAGCTCCTCGCGCTCCTTAAGGATACGGCGGGACTTCTGCCACTCCTCGGGATAGCTCATGCGGATCTCGTCGAGGATGTTGAAGAACACGTCGGCGTCGATGACCTTGAACTGAGCGTTCTTGCCGAAAGGCGGCTTGGCTTCCTCGATCAGCCCTTCGAGCTCATCGACCAAGCTGACGATCCTATCGCCAGGAAAATTCTCGCCCGGCATCCGGTCTCCTTTCATAGGTAACATATCATCGTGCTAGTTTACCACATGCCACCAGGCAATAAGAAACGTCACGAAAAGCGATGTTTGAGCGCTTCGACCACGTTGGACGGGACAAACGTCGATACGTCACTACCGAGCGAGGCGATCTGGCGAACAACCGAGCTCGAGATATAGCCGTACTGCGGCGCACTCATGACAAAGATGGACTCCAGCTCGCTATCCAGGCGATAGTTGAGGTCGGCCTGCTGCAGTTCATATTCAAAGTCGGTCATGGCGCGCAGACCCTTAACGACGGCGCCGGCGCCCTGTTCACGTGCAAAGTCGACCAGCAGGCCAGTGAAGGGCAGAACCTCGACGCCGTCGATATCACCGAGCGCCTCTCGGGCCAGCGCCACGCGCTCATCGAGCGTAAACGTGGTGCCCACACCGTTTTTACCCTGCGACTCGGCAACAGCGACGATCACGCTGGGAAAGATGCGGCGGGCGCGGCGGATCACATCGATATGGCCAAACGTGATGGGATCGAAGGTGCCCGGGACGATCACGCGATTGATGGTGTCATTCATGGGCGTCCTCCTGAAACGTCGTGGCATCGTTGTTGTCAGCATCGGTGCCGGCGCTATCGCCCTCACCATCGTCATCGCCGACCCAACGAAGCAGGTCGACCGAGGTAATGCCGTAGCGCTTCTCACGTACAGTCTCAAAGTCTGCCGGATGCGCGCCCGCATCGGCGGCGGCATGCTCAAACAGGGCATAAGCGCCAGGTGCAAGCAGACCCTGCTGAGCCAGGTTCTGCAGCAGTTCCTCGACCGGCTCGGCACCAAAAGCATAGGGCGGGTCGAGCAGGACCAGATCAAAGGGGCCGCCCGGCACGCGGCCGCGCGAGGCGCTCGCCAGCACGTCACCCGTCACCACACGCCAGCGCGCACGGTCACGGCAGAGCGACTCGATATTCTTGGTAATAAGCCGCGCGGCGTTGCGATCGATCTCAAAAGTCGTGAGCGAGCAGGCCCCACGAGAGAGCATCTCGATTCCCAGAGCGCCGGAGCCGCCAAAGGCGTCCAGCACACGAACATCGTCCAAATCGAAGTCGAATGCCGACATGACCATAGATGCGCACGCCTCACGTACGCGATCAGTCGTGGGGCGGGTAACATCGCGACCACGGGGCTCCTCGATCTTACGACCGCGCCATTCGCCGCCGATGATTCTCATCCTCCGCTGACCTCCTTAAAAATGTGTCGATATCGCATGGCGACCGCGTCGCGCAAGGGACGCGTCGCCACAGAGTCAAGGTTGCAAGCATACCGCAAGAGCTCGACCGCGTCCAAATGGGCCCATTCGATAAGGTCCTCATCGGCGTCCAGGTCCACAAAGCGCAAGGTCACGCCGCCATGCTGGCGGTACCCCAGAATTTCGCCCTCGTGGCGCAGACGCAGGTCCATCTGGGCGAGCGTAAAGCCATCCGAGGTTTTTTCGAGCGATTGCAGACGATCTTGCGCCGCCGACGCGCCGCCGTTGCCCTTGGAGTGTGTCATGACCAGGCACGTGCCCGACACGCTGCCGCGGCCCACGCGACCGCGTAGCTGATGCAGCGCCGCCAAGCCAAAGCGCTCACCGTTCTCGATGACCATGACGGTGGCGTTGGGCACGTCGACGCCCACCTCGACCACCGTAGTCGAGACGAGCACGTCAATCTCGCCACGCTTGAAGGCGTCGATCACGCGATCCTTCTCCCCCGCTGGCATACGGCCGTGAAGGCGCTCGATGGCAAGACCCGGCAACGCCAGACGCAGGCGATCGAGCTCGGTCGCCGTATCGTGCAGCGGCACAGGCACGGTCACGCGGCCCTCGTCGTCGCGGGCGATACCGGGCACGTCTTCCAGCTCATCGGCCGAGTCACTCGGCTCCACGAGCGGGCAAATCACGTAGGCCTGCTGACCCTTTTCATGCGCCTCGCGGATGGCGCCATAGGCGAGGTCGTGGCTCGACTCGGTGAGCACGCGTGTCGTCACGCCAGCGCCAGGTACAGGCCGATGGCGGATGATACTCGTGTCCAGATCGCCGTAGACCGAAAGCGCCAGCGTACGCGGGATCGGTGTCGCCGTCATAACGAGCAGGTCCGCACCGGGGCCCTTCGAGCGTAGGGCGTTGCGTTGGCCGACGCCAAACCGGTGCTGCTCGTCGATGACGACAAGCGACAGATGCTTGAACGCAACGTTATCCGAAAGCACCGCATGGGTGCCAAAGAGCACGTCAAGCTCGCCCGATTCCAGCTGGGCATGGATGCGCTCGCGCTCTGCGGCCGGCGTGGCGCCCGTCAGAAGCGCCCAGGACATGCCGGCCTGCGAGAGCAGAGGGCCAGTCTTATCGGCATATTGGCGCGCCAGAACGCCCGTGGGCGCCATAACGCAGGCCTGCGTGCCGCTATCGGCAGCCACTGCCAGCGCGCAGGCGGCAACGGCGGTCTTACCGGTGCCGACATCGCCCAGCAGCAGCCGGTTCATCACGCGCCCGCCATCGCACATATCGCGCAGGATATCTTGAAACGCGGCCTCTTGCTCGTCGCTCAGCGAAAACGGCAGGGCATGCTTGAGCGCTGCCAGGTGCTCGCCCGCGGTGTGGGCATAGGGCACCACATCGACCAGGCCGCTGTCGTTGCGCAGACGCAGCGCCAGCTGCAGGTAGAGGCACTCCTCGTAGGCAAGACGCCGGCGTGCGATGTCGCGCTCAGCCATGCTCGAGGGAAAGTGGATCGAACGCAACGCGCGGGCATTGCTCATGAGCTTCCGCTTTGCGCGCAGCGGCGCGGGAATCGGATCGAACGGATTGCCGACGACCTCGAGCGCGCCGCTTACAATGCGGCGCATCCATGCCTGGCTCACGCCGTCACTCACGTAATGGACCGGCAGGATAGTGCCTGCGGCACGCCCTTCCTCGAGCTTTTCAAAGTGCGGCGAGGCCATCTGCTTAAAACCGTAGGCAAACTCGACTTTGCCCATCACGGCCAGACGGTCGCCCTGCTTAAGCTGCTGGGCAATCCAGGGCTGGCGGAAAAAGGCGACTTGTAGCACGCCCGTCTCGTCCACAAGCGAGACCTCGGTCACCTGCATGCGCGGACGCGGCTGCTTTTGGACGATACGGTCGACCGTGGCGATGATGGTGCACACGGTACCGATGGGCGCCATCTCGATAGACCAAGAACGGGTAAAGTCGAGGTATCGATGAGGGATATGGAGAAGGAGGTCCCCCACCGTCCGAATTCCCAGACGGCGAAGGGCCTCCTCGCGTTTACCCGAAACATATTTGAGTCGCGCGATATCCTCGTCGAGCGCATTGCTCTGGGCAAAGCGCTCCGAGACGCGCGGCACGGAGCACAGCTCGGACATGGGCAGTTGCCTACTCGATCGAGAAGATCACGGGATAGAGCGGCTGCTCGCCACGATGGGCGTCGATCTCCAAGTCGGGCTGAGCCTCCTCGATAGCGTCGACGATCTCCTGGAAGGCCTCATCGGACAGCTCCTCGCCGGCCAGAATCGTCAGCGCGTCGCCCTCCTCTTCCTCCTGCATGCGGTTGATGCAATCGAGCGTGACCTGCTTCACGTCGGAGCCGACCACGTCGATGGAGCCGGCAATGATACCCATGACGTCACCGGAGTGAATCGGAGAACCGTCAGAGGCGCTGGAATCGCGCACAGCACGGGTGACCTCGCCATCGCGGACCTCGCTGATGGCGTCGACCATAGCGGCGACGGCATCCTCGAGCTCGGAATCGGGCAGGACCGCGAACAGCGCGGAGAAGGCCTGCGGAACGGTCTTGGTGGGAACGACGGCGACCTTCTTGTCGGTGCAGGCTGAGGCAGCGGCCTCGGCAGCCATGCGAATGTTGCCGTTATTGGGCAGGATGATGACCGAAGTCGCGTTGACCTTGTCCACCGCGCCCAGCAGGTCTGCAGTCGAGGGGTTCATGGTCTGACCACCCGACACGATCACGTCGACGCCGAGGGACTTAAGGATGTCGGCCTCGCCGGAACCGGCGGCAACGGCGACAAAGCCCAGCGCCTTGGCGGGCTCGGCGGCCTTTTCCTGATCCTCGTGGATCTTGGCGGTACGGTCGTGGGCCTCCATCTCCATGTTGTGGATAAAGACCTCATAGATCTGACCGAGCTGCAGCATGTGCTCGAGCACCAGGTTGGGGGTGTTGGAGTGCACATGGATCTTGTAATCGGGGTAGGCACCCACGAGCAGCTCGCAGTCGCCCATGGAGCCCAGGAACTTAAGACACTCGTCCTCGTCAAACGGGGCGTCGGCCTTGAACAGGAACTCGTTGCAGTAACGGAACTCCGAGCCCTCCCAGTCGTCGTTAGCCTCGATCTCAACGCGGCCAAGGGCCGCATCGCGAGCAGAGCCGGCAGAGTCAAACGTAGCGGAGAAATCCTCGACAACGGTGCTGCGGCCAAGCGCGGCGGCAACAAAGTTCTCGAGGAAGATGGCAAAGCCAAAGGCGCCGGAGTCGACCACGCCGTTCTCCTTCAGAACGGGCAGCAGGTCGGGCGTGCGGGCGACGGACTGGTACGCCTCGACGACGATGGCATCGAGCGCATCCTCGGCCGAGAACTTCTTCTTTTCGCACTCATCAGCCTTGGTCGAGACATCGCGCAGCACCGTGAGGATCGTGCCCTCGATGGGCTTGCGGACGGCCTGGAAGGCGACCTTGACGGCGCGACGGAACGCATAGGCGATATTGGCGGACGTGATGGGCTCATCGGCAGAGACGAGACCCTCGGCCACACCGCGCAGGATCTGCGAGGTGATGACACCGGAGTTGCCGCGGGCACCCATCAGGGAGCCGTGGGTGATGGCGCCGGCGATGGCTTCCATGTCGGCGTCGGCAGGAAGAGCAGAAAGCTCCTTGGTCACCGAGGCGAGCGTGAGCGACATGTTGGTGCCGGTGTCGCCGTCGGGTACGGGGAAGACGTTGAGCTTGTTGATCTCCTCGGCCTTGTCGGAAACGGCAGCCGCAGCGATCGGAAAACAGGTGCGAATGGTCTTTGCAATCATGGGTATTTGAATCTCCGTTTTCGGATGCTAGTTCAGACGGCTCTTGAGCGCGTCGATGTGAATGCCGATCTTAAGGCTGGCGGGATCGATCTGGGCGATCTCCTGCAGGGTAAAGGCAACGGAGCTCGAAAGATTGTGGCAGACGGACTTCATGTTAACGCCGTTCTCGAGCACGACGTGAAGATCGACCGTAAGGCCGTTCTCGTCGGCGGAGACAAGCACGCCCTTGCGGAGGCGCTGACCGGCAAGCAGGCGCACGCTCTCGGCGCCCTGGAGCTGCTCAGCCATACCGACGACGCCATAGCACGTCATCGCGGCATAACCGGCAATATCGGCAATAACGTCGTTCGAGACGCTCAGGCTGCCGTTAATGGTCTCAGACACAAGAATCTCCTTTTCTTGGTGCTCGCGGCACCATGTCGTGGGAGCAATCATTGCAATATTCTACAACGACCGCGCCATGTTGAGGTGGCGGGCCTCGGGATTACATCCTCGACACGAAATGTTGATACGGTAACGTTCGCGAACGGCGATCGCGACATGAAAAAACCCGCCGCATAAGCGACGGGTTTTACAACC
>NZ_JBDPAC010000001.1:39081-259177 GCF_039836695.1 Collinsella aerofaciens
CTGGCTCCCCGGGTAGGACTCGAACCTACAACAGCGCGGTTAACAGCCGCGTGCTCTACCATTGAGCTACCGAGGAATTTAAAGCCCAACGGAAAGGGCTGGAAAATTCTGGCTCCCCGGGTAGGACTCGAACCTACAACAGCGCGGTTAACAGCCGCGTGCTCTACCATTGAGCTACCGAGGAATAGGTGCGTGCTCTCAAGCAACGAAGTTTATTATACGGACGAATCAGCTAAGGGCAAGAACTTTTTTAAGAATTTTTCGACCTAGTCATTGGGGACGTTCTTAAACGACTAGTCATTCAAGAACGTCCCCAACGACTACCAGAGCGAACAAATTGGCATGAAAAGAGGACGGCATAGACCTTCTGGTCATGCCGTCCTCTTTGAATGACAAGTTGTCGCTCTGGTGCCCGCGCAGCGTCGACCAGTTACGGCGTTTGGTAAAACGCCGTAACTACTAAGACTCGATGTAGTCCTTGAGCTTGCTCGAGCGGCTCGGGTGGCGGAGCTTGGCCAGGGTCTTGGACTCGATCTGGCGGATGCGCTCGCGCGTGACGCCAAACTCGCGGCCGACTTCCTCGAGCGTGCGGGGATGTCCGTCGACAAGGCCAAAGCGCAGCTCGATAACCTTGCGCTCACGATCGGCAAGCGAGTCGAGCACCTGGGTGAGCTGCTCCTGCAGCATGGAGAAGCTGGCGGCATCGGGCGGAACGATGGCCTGGGAGTCCTCGATAAAGTCGCCCAGCTGGGAATCCTCTTCCTCGCCGATGGGGGTCTCGAGCGAAACGGGCTCCTGCGAAATCTTCTGGATCTCGCGGACGCGGTCGGCGCTCATGTCCATCTCGGCACCGATCTCCTCGGGGGTCGGGTCGCGACCCAGGTCCTGGAGAAGCTGGCGCTGCACGCGGACGAGCTTGTTGATGGTCTCGACCATGTGCACGGGAATACGGATGGTACGGGCCTGGTCGGCGATAGCGCGCGTGATGGCCTGACGGATCCACCACGTGGCGTACGTGGAGAACTTAAAGCCCTTCTGGTAGTCGAACTTCTCGACGGCGCGGATCAGACCGAGGTTGCCCTCCTGGATCAGATCCAGGAACAGCATGCCGCGACCGACATAGCGCTTGGCAATGGAGACGACCAGACGCAGGTTTGCGCTGATGAGCGCCTGCTTGGCCTCAAGACCAACGTTCTCAATGCGCGTAAGACGACGCATCTCGGCACGCGTGAGTTCGAGCTCACCAGCATCGGCAGCCTCGAGCTTCTCGGTGGCCTCAAGACCGGCCTCGATCTTCATGGCCAGATCGACCTCTTCGGAGGCGGTCAGCAGGTCGACTTTGCCGATCTCCTTGAGGTACATACGAACCGGATCGCCGGTCAGCATCACCGTGGAGGCATCGATGCCACGCACGCGGGAGCGTGAACGGGACGTGCGCACGGTGCGCTTCTTCTTGCTCTTGGAAGAACCCATCTCGGCGTCGGCCTGACGGGCCATCTTGAGCTCGTGATCGTCGAGCGAGCCGGAATCGTGCTCATCGTCGTCATCGAAATCGTCGGTATCGGTATCGTTATCGTCATCGTCGACGTCCATGGGGGCGTCGTCGTTACCGCTCGCGGAGATAATCTGGATGCCGCTGTTGCGCAGCGCGGAATACACCGCGGTGAGCTGCTCGTCAGAAACATCGATATCCTTCAGGGCGACCTGAATCTCGTCCTCGGTTACCGAAGTCCTGTTTGAGCCGTTGCCCATGAGCTTTGCAACGTAGGATTCCAGCCCAGTACCCGTGCTCTCAGTCTTTTTTGGCACAGATTCTCCCTTCATAGTCCACAGGACTCAATACTTTAGCACACACATTGACGTCTATACCCAAAAAGAGGACTGGATATAGGCGAGAATACGCTGGTTGACCACAACATCTAGGCCTGTTCGGTGCCTGCGGCCTCGAGACCGATCAAACGGAACGGGTCCGCCACGCCGCCGATCGACTTTTGCAGCTCGCGTTGACGCTGCGAATCCTGCGCGGCCTGCACGGTCAGCGCACGACGGGCCTCATCATCGAGCGAACGGTCCTGGCGCAGCTTGGCCTGTGCGGCACGCATGCGGCGCTTGATGGTGTAGAGCTCGAGCGTATCGAGCATAAACACGATGTTCGTCTCGGTAGGGTGCTTGCTCGTCGCCGAGATGCGCCCGGCACTCACAAGCGTTGCCGCCTCGGGACACACTGAGCGCGCCGCATCCATGCAGGCTGCAGGATCGGTTCCCGGCGGCGTTGCCAGAACGGCCCATGCGATGGACTCGTGACGTGGGTCAACCCACTCGATGGAGCAGATGCGGTCGGCATACGTGCGGAACAGGTCGGGGTAGCTCGTGAGCATGGTCAACAGCTCGCGCTCCCCTGCCAAGGACTTGCGCTCTAGATCGGTCAAAACCATCGGCGCCGCCGCAGCCGGTGCGCCCGAACCGTCAGCCGCAGGCACAGCGCCCATACCATCAGGCATATCGATCGGCGGCAGGTCGTCGACGACCTCCACGGGCGCGGCACCGTAGGCATCGAGCGGGACGTAGTCGTACGGCTCTTCTTCGACCGGCGCGGACACCGGCGGCGTCGCGCCCGATGCCCAAGTACCGCGACCGGCATCGCGAGAAACCGATGCCCGACCGCCCGCATTTCCAAAGCGTTCGGCCTGCGCCCTCTGGCGCTCATAGTTTTGCTCACGACGTCGCTCCGCATCCTCGCGCTTGGCGACATCGCGAAACACGCGGCCCGAGCTCGCACGCACTGTCTCCAGATCCAAACCCAGCAGATCGGCAATCTGGATAAAGTACGTGTCGATCATATAGCTATCGCGCAGCGGATAGATGAGCGTCAGCGCATCCTCCAGCGCCTTGGCGCGACCGCCCGGCGTGGTGATGTCGCTCGACTCCTGCAGCGAACGGTAAACAAAGTCCATAAGCGGCTCGGCAGCGTTGATGCGCGCCTGTAGTGCCTCGCCACCATGCGCCGTGATGAACTCCATGGGATCGTTACCGTCGGGCAGCACCACGCAACGCAGATCCATCGAATCCTGCTCAATAAACTGAATCGCACGGCGGGCGGCCTTCTGGCCCGCGGCATCGCCGTCGAACATATACACGATGCGCTTGGCAAAGCGGGTGAGCGTCTTGACGTGATGCTCCGTGAGCGCGGTGCCCAGCGTGGCGACGACGTTTTTAATCCCCGCCTCCCAGCAGGCGATGCAGTCGGTATAGCCCTCCACCACAATAGCGGTATCCAGCGCGACGATAAACTCCTTGGCCCAATTAAAGCCGTAGAGGTTTCGCTTTTTATGAAACACGCTCGTCTCGGCGGTGTTGAGGTACTTGGGTTGGCCGTCACCCATGATGCGCCCGCCAAAGGCAATGTTGTGACCTTGCTCGTCAAAGATGGGAAACATCACGCGGTCGTAGAAGCGGTCGGCAAGCTGCCCGCGCCCACGGCTCACGGCAACATTGGCGTCGATCATCTCCTGCGGGGTAAAACCCGCCTGGGACAGGTGCGACACCAGCATATTGCGGCCCGGCGCAAAGCCCAGACAGTAGCGGCGGCAGACGTCGCCGCCCATGCCGCGGCTGGCAAAGTACTCGCGCGGACGGCCGTCCTTACCGCGCATAAGCATGGTGTGGTAGAACTGGGCGGTCTCGGCGCACAGATCGTAGATTCGGGCACGCTTGGTACCGCGCTCGCGGCGATCTCCGGTGTCATGCAGCTCAATACCTGCGCGATCGGCCAAATAACGGATTGACTCGGGAAAGCTCAGGTTCTCGCGCTTCATGATATAGGTGAAGACGTCGCCACCCTCGCCGCAGCCAAAGCAATGCCACACCTGCGTGGCGGGGATAATGTGGAAGGACGGCGTCTTTTCGCCATGAAAAGGGCAGCAGCCCCAAAACTCATGGCCGCGGGGCTTGAGCTCAACCGTTTCCTGCACGATGGCAACCAGATCGGACGCAGCACGTACCTGGTCTTTCTCCTCATCGCTAATCACGGATGCTCACCCCCTGCTCACCCAAGTTGTGACGAATGTCCTCGATATTACCCTCGACGGTCGCGATCAACTCATCCAGCGAATCGAACACGCGCGACGGACGCAGCCAGCGCGTAAACGCCAGCGAAACGGAAGCGCCGTACAGGTCGCCCGTATAACCAATTAAATTAGCCTCGAGATGCGCAGATGCCGCATCGTCAGCATACGTTGGCGGCAGGCCGACGTTCACGGCAGCGGGCCACGCGGTGTCATCGACCAGCACCAGACCCTCATACACGCCATCGGCTGGCACCTGAATGCCGTCGGGAACCTGCAAGTTTGCCGTGGGAAAGCCCATGCCAGAACCCTCGTGACGGCCGCGAATAACACCGCCACGCACCATATACGGACGGCCGAGTAACTCAGCAGCAAGCTCCACATGGCCCTGTCCCAGCTCATGACGAATGCGGGTGGCGCAAATGGCCTCACCGCCCTCGCAAAGCAGGTCGTGACCATACACGTCAACGCCGTGCTCGGAACCCCAGGAGCGCATCTCGGCAACACCAGAAGCACCGCCACGACCCAGCCTAAAGTCACTGCCAACGCGAATCGAGCGAATGTCGACTACGCGTGACAGCAGTGCGAGAAAACCGACATGGTCGAGTGCCGCAACCTCAGGCGTAAAGGGAACGGCCACCACCGCATCGACCCCGGTTTGAGCCAAGGCATGCAGACGGTCGGCCGTCGTCATCAATTTTTGAGCGGGCGAAGGGCTCACCACAACGTCCGGGTCGGGATCGAAGGTAACCACGACCGCCTTACAGCCATGGGCACGGGCATCACGGACAAGCGCTTCGATGAGTTCCTGGTGTCCACGGTGAACGCCGTCGAACACGCCAATGGCGATTGAAGCGGCACCCAAGTGCTCACACTCATCAAACGTATCGGCAGCAACGATGCGAGCCTCGTCCGACTCGCCCGCGAAAAAGACACGCGCGAGCTCGCGAGCGGACAACATCATCGAACACCGCCGATTGCCTGCGGAAACACGTGCTCCATGACAAAGCGGCCGCCCTCAATGCGGGCGAGCGCCTTGAGTCCCCCATCGAGCACCAACGCAAACGGCGCCTTCGAGGAATCGAAATCGGCAAGCGCACGCTCAACGGGAATGCGTCGGCCGCAGAGCAGGTCGTCGGCAAGATTGCCCGGCAAGTCAACACGCGTGGCGCCCAGGGCTGCAATGGGATCCAGGGCAAAGCCAGCGGCGGACTCGGGAGAAAGCTCCTCCACCGCATGACAGGCGCCAATGGAAACAACACCGGATGCGGTGCGACGAAGCGCGGAAATATGCGCGGCGCTATCACAAGCACGGCCCAGGTCGCGAGCGAGCGCACGAATGTAGGTGCCCTTGCTCACCGAGAACGCCACCGTCCACACACATGTATCACCTTCGCCACCCACGGCGATCAGGTCAGCGGCATAGACCTCGACGAGGCGCGGAGGTAGGTCCACCGCATTACCCGCGCGAGCAGACTTGTAGGCGCGAACGCCATTGACCGAGATAGCCGAAAACGCCGGCGGTACCTGCATCTGCGGACCCAGCATGGCGGCCAAGTGCTCACGGGCATAGGCAGGATCGCGGAGCTCGTTGGCAACGGCCACCGTGCGGACCGCCTCGCCCTCCGCATCATCGGTATTGGTCTCGGCACCAAACGAGATGTCAGCGACGTAGTTTTTCGTATCGAGGGTTAGCATACCCAGCAGACGGGTGGCCTGGCCTACGCCCACCACCATGACACCCGATGCCATGGGGTCGAGCGTGCCGGCATGGCCGACGCGCCGCTCATGGAGGGCGCGCCGGCATTGTGAAACCACATCGTGGGACGTGCAGCCCACCGGCTTATCGACGGCGAGCAGCATATTCAGTTGTGAAGGCGTACGACGAGCCATGTACCATCCAAAAAGTTAAAGCTCGACGGTCACAGAAGCGGGATCCTCCCCTACCAGCTCGGCCAGCATGGGAAGTGCCACGGTGAGCGTCTCGAGAATCGTTCCGTTGTTGGAGAAACCGGCGGCAGCGGAATGTCCGCCTCCGCCAAAGGCAGCAGCGATCTCGGACACGTTGAGGTCGCCCTTGGAGCGCAGGTTGCCGCGCACCTTGGTATCGCCCTCAATACCCTTCAGGAACAGACAGACCTCCACGCCCATCACCGAGCGCACCACGTCAACCAGGCCATCGCACTCATCCGAGGTGACACCGCAAGCCTCAAGGTCACTCTGGTAGGCATAGCTATACGCCACGCGCCCATGCGCGACCGTCTTAATGCGACCCATGACAATGGACTTGAGGTGCAAAAACTCAACACGCATGCTCTGGTAAACCTCGAGCGCAACGCGCGCCGGATCGGCACCGTGGGCAACCAGTCGCGAGGCCGCATGGAACGCAGCAGCATCGGCGTTCTGGTACTGGAAACGACCGGTGTCGGTCACCAAGCCGCACAGCAAGCAAGTCGCGACGCCATCACGGGCGACAATGCCACAATTGTCCAAGAAGCGGTCGATAATCATAGCGCAGGCTGCAGCTTCGACGCGCCTCAGACTGAGCTCGGCAAACTCCTCGCGAGCCGGATGATGATCGAAGCACACCACATGCTTGGAGCGCCGAAGCACCTCAGCCGAGTTGTTGAGGCGCTCGACGACCGGCACGTCCACCGAGATGAACAGGTCAGGATTGCCAGCGTACGCAGATGCCGGCACCAGGCGATCGGAGCCTTCCATAAAGCGGTAGATACGCGGAACCGGGTCATCGTCTGCCAGCAGCAGCGCAATGTCCTTGTTGGGGAAAAACTTCATGAGCGAAAGGCCCAGACCCAATACGGAGCCCAAGGCATCGCCATCGGGAGAAGTATGTCCCGAAATCGCAATGGAGGACGCACCCTCGATGAGCTCGAGGATGCGTCGCTGAATATCTGCAGACTCGCACGAGGCGAGGTCGGCGGAATTAGTCATCTAAAGCTGCCTCCTGGGCGGCATCCGCTATCGGATAGCCGTCCTCGTCCTTTTCGATCGCAAGCGTGGCGGGAACGTTTTCCAGCGCACGCGTGATGCGCTCGGCCTCATCGGTCGAGCGATCGATGCGAAAATCGAGCTCGGGCGTGACACGCCAATCGAGCGAGCGAGCCAACAGGCTGCGAATACGGCCCTTGGCGCTTGCGAGCGCCTCCATGACCTCGTCGTAGCGGCTCGCATCGCACGACACGTACACGCGCGCGAACGAACGGTCCACCGCGACCTCGACCGCAGTCAAAGTAACCAGGTCGAGACGCGGATCAGAAACCTCAAAGAGCAGGATATAACCGAGCTTCTCGCGAAGCTGCTCGCCCAGACGGCGGGTTGCCTGCGTTTGCTTCATAGAGCTACCCCCTACTCGGTACGGGCAACCTGGTCGATGCGGTAACCCTCGATCTGGTCGCCGGGCTTGATGTCCTGGAAGTTCTCCAGGCCAATGCCGCCCTCGGAACCACTCTTGAGGCTCTTGGCCTCGTCCTTGTAGTGACGCATCGAGGCGATCTTGCCGTTGAAGACCACGATGCCGTCGCGCACCAGGCGCACGGAATCGGTCGCGGCGATCTCGCCCTCTTCGACGCGGACACCGGCGGCGATACCGACTTTGGGCACCTTGAAGGTGTCCAGGACGGTCGCGGTACCCGTGGCGACCTCGACCTCGGTGGGCTTGAGCATGCCGATACGGGCGGCGTCGAGCTCCTCGAGGCACTTATAGATGACGTCGTAGCAACGGATCTCGACGCCCTCGCGCTCGGCAGCGGAGCGGGCCTTACCGTCGGGACGGACGCCAAAGCCGATGATGATGGCGTTGGAGGCGTCGGCCAGGACGACGTCGGTCTCGTTGATGGCGCCAACGGCGGAGTGGATCGTGTTGATGCGAACCTCGGACTGATCCATCTTGTCGAGCGAGTCCTGAAGGGCCTCGATGGAACCCTGGACGTCGGCCTTGATGATCAGGTTGAGCTCCTTGACCTCGGCGTCGGCAATGGTCTCGAAGAGGTTCTCGAGCGTGACGTGCTTGACGCGGCTCTGCTCCTCGATACGGGCCTTCAGCGAACGCTCGTCGGCCAGCGCACGTGCCTCGCGCTCGTCCTCGAACACGCGGAACTCGTCACCGGCGTTGGGCACGGACTGCAGGCCCAGAATCTCGACGGCGTCGGAGGGACCGGCCTCGGTGACGGCGCGGCCCTTGGGGTCGAGCATGGCGCGGACGCGGCCGTAGGTAAGGCCGGCGACCAGCGTATCGCCCACGTGCAGGGTACCGCGGGTCACGAGCACGGTAGCGACCGAGCCGCGGCCCTTGTCGAGCTTAGCCTCGAGGACGTTGCCGGAGGCAAAGGTGTCCGGGTTGGCCTTGAGCTCGAGCACGTCGGCCTGGAGCAGCACGGTCTCCAGAAGTTCGTCGATACCGATCTTCTGCTTAGCCGAGATGTTGACGAACATGTTCTGTCCGCCCCACTCCTCGGGGATGACTCCGTACTCGGTGAGCTCCTGACGCACACGGTCGGGGTTGGCGCCCGGCTTATCGATCTTGTTGACGGCGACGACGATGGGTACGCCGGCGGCCTTGGCGTGGTTGATCGACTCGACGGTCTGGGGCATGACGCCGTCGTCGGCAGCCACGATCAGAATGACGATGTCGGTCACCTTGGCGCCACGGGCACGCATAGCCGTAAAGGTGGCGTGGCCCGGGGTATCGATGAAGGTGATCTTGCGGTCGTTGATCATGACCTGCGAAGCGCCGATGGCCTGCGTAATGCCGCCCGCCTCGCCGGCAGCAACGCCGGTGTGACGGATGGCGTCGAGGAGGCTCGTCTTGCCGTGGTCGACGTGGCCCATGACGGTGACGACCGGGGCACGCGGCTTAAGGTCGGCGGGATCGTCGTAGAACGAGAAGGTGTTCTCCTCCTCGGGGGTGATGATCTTGATCTGACGGCCCAGGTCGTCGGCAACGAGCTCGACGAGGTCGTCGGACATGGACTGCGTCATGGTGAGCGGCGTACCCAGCAGGAACAGGCGCTTGATGATGTCGTTGGCCGGAACGTCGAGCGCCTCGGCAAGCTCCTGGACGGTAACGCCCTGGGAGACCTTGATGGCGTCGAGGTCCTCGGGGTTCACGCCCTGGGCCAGCGCCTCCTCTATCTTGCGCTCCTCCTGAGCCTTGGCAGCCTCGCGCTCGCGCTTCTCCTTGCGCTTCTTGCGGCGACCGGTGGACTCGCGAGAGGCCTCCTCGACGGCAGCACGAGCCTCCTCGAGCACCTTCTCGCGGCTGTACTCCTCGGCCTCGCGAGCCATGCGGCTGTAGTGGTCCTCTTCGTTGTTGTGACCGCCCTTGCGCTTCTTGCCCTTGCCCTGCTTATCGGGGTTGGGGAAGTCCATGCCGGCAGCGACGTTGTTGCTGGCGTTGGTGCGATGGCTGTGCGGACGGCTCTCGGAAGCGTTGCGCTCGGAGTTGTTGTCGGAGGCGTTGCGATCGTTGCGACGGCCACCGCGGCGGTCGTTGTTGCCGCCACGACGGTTACCGCGCTCAGCGGCGCGCTCGGCCTTGGCCTTGTCCTCGGCGTCCTTCTTCTCCTTGAGCACGGTCTCCTGTGCGGCGATCTGGTCGAGCAGCGAACGGAAGCGCGAACCGGAGTCGGAAGCGGGAACGGCGCGGCGCTGAGCCTCGCGGGCAGCCTCCTCCTTCTCGCGGGCAAGGCGCTCCTGCTCGGCCTTCTTCTTGGCCTCGGCCTCGGCACGGGCGGCCTCCTCGGCAGCCTGGGCTGCGGCAAACTGGCGGCGCTCCTCCTCGCGTGCCTTCTCGGCAGCGATGCGCTCGCGCTCGGCCTCGGCGGCGCGTGCGGCCTCCTCGGCGGCAGCTGCCTGCTCCTCGGCCTGCTTGGCGGCCTCGACTTCCTGGGCGCGGGCCTCGATCACCGAGGCGAGCTGCTTGCGGACCATGGCAACGTAGGCGTCCTCCAGGGTGGAGGAAGCGGACTTAGCGGGAATCTTCATATCGGCGAGATGACCCATCAGTTCCTTGGAGGTCATGCCGAACTCTTTGGCCAGGGTGGACACACGGACTTTTGCCATATGACTTCACCTACCCTTTCTGGCACCTTGGGTGCCTAGAGACTGAACGAGCGTGGGAGACGCGCCGGGACCCGCCCGGCGCAACCGCGCGCTAGATCAGGTCCTCCGCATCATCGAAGGCGTCGGTGTCATGGACACCGCAGAAACGGGAGCCGGGACGAGCCTGGTTGCGGCACTGGATGCCGTCCTCGGACACGTACTCGCAGCGGCGGACGTCCTCGTCCCCCTCGTCACCGATCAGGTCGGCGGCGGGCTCCTCGTGAACGGGAACGTTCTTGAGGATGTCGGCGGCAAGCGTCTCGGACTTGATGTCGATGTGCCAGCCGGTCAGGCGCGCGGCGAGGCGGGCGTTCTGGCCCTCCTTGCCGATGGCGAGGGACAGCTGGTCGTCGGGTACGATGACGCCGGCGTAGGCCTTCTCCTCGTCAATGAGGACGCGGGTGACCTTAGCGGGCGACAGGGCGTTAGCGACGTAGACGGCAGGATCGGCATCCCACAGGATGACGTCGACGCGCTCGCCGCGGAGCTCGCCCACGACAGCGCGAACACGGCTGCCCTTGGGGCCGACGCAGGCGCCCACGGGATCTAGACGGTCGTCGAGCGAGTGGACGGCGACCTTGGAGCGCTGGCCGGGCTCGCGGGCGATCGACTTGATCTGGACGGTGCCCTCATAGATCTCGGGCACCTCCTGCTCAAACAGACGACGCATGAGCTCGGGGTGGGTACGGGAGATGACAATCGGCGGACGGCTGTGCTCGCCACGAACCGGCTGCAGGTTGGAGTTGGGGTCGCGAACGTCGATGATCACGGCCTTGATGTGCTGGTTGTGCAGGTAGCGCTCGCCCATCGGACGCTCGTTGCGCTCGTTCTCGTAACGGCGCTGATCGAAGTGCGGCAGCTCGGCCTCGACGCCCTCGCGGATCTTGACGATCGTGAAGTCGGGCGTGGACTGCAGCACGGTACCGCTGATGAGGTCACCGATGCGGCCGGAGAACTCCTCGTAGATCTGCTCGCGGGCGGAGTTACGAACGATGGCGTTGATCTCGGCCTTGGCGTGCTGGGCAGCGATGCGGCTCGTGTTCTTGGGGGTGACGTCGATCTCCTCGAACTCGGTGAAGTTGCCCTCCTCGTCCATGGAATCGTCGATCGGCTCCAGGCGGTAGACGTAGATCTTGCCGGTGGTGCGGTCGATGGTCACCTTGGCGCCCCACTCAAGATGCAGGATCTCGGCATAGCTCTTGGCGAGCGACTGCTCCAGGCGGTCGATCAGGTAGAGCTGGTCGATGTGCTTCTCCTGGCAAAGCTCCATCAGGGCGGACATCATGTCGGATGCTGCCATCTTACTTTCCTTCCTTCGCGGGCTTGAAGTCGTAGGTGGGCTTCAACTTGCACTTTTTAACATCAGAGAAATCAAGAGTGACGAACTCGCCGTCCTCGAGCTCGAGGGTCACGTTCGTCTCGGTGGCGGCGGCAATCTTGCCGGCGTACTTGCGACGGCCCTCGGTGGCGGTGGAGGTGAGCTCGCAGTTCTCGCCCACAAAGCGGGCAAAGTCACTCGGGCGGCGCAGCGGGCGCGCCATACCCGGGCTCGACACCTCGAGCGTATAGCTCGAAGAGATGGGGTCGAGCTCCTCAATCACATCGCCGACCCACTTGGTGTTGGCCGTGACGTCGTTGAGCGACAGGCTCTGACCCTCGGCACCCTCGATACGCACGCGCACGCAGGGGGCCTTGGTGGCACCCACGAGCTCGACGTCGACGATGTCGACATCGTGCTGGGGAGCGACGGCCTCGAGCGCGTCGATGATCGCCTGCTCGGTCTTGGTCTTGACCATTGCGGCACCTCCATCCATACAAAAAAGAAGCGGGGCCGAAACCCCACTTCTTTCAATTACAACTTCATTTGCAAGCAAACTATACCAATAGCTGCGGAAACGTGCAAGCACAGTACGAATCTGCAGGTCAGCGTGCGCACAGCTTCTCCACAAGAATAGGACAATTGACCGAAGACACCTAGGCAGGTACATGCAAAACGAGGGACGGCCCACACGGACCGTCCCTCGTTTATTGCATGTCAGCTATGCGCGCAGTGCTTACTTGACCACCAGGTTGACCAGCTTGCCGGGCACGCAGATGGCCTTGACAACCGTCTTGCCCTCGAGCCACTTGGCGACGGCGGCCTCGGCGGCAGCCTGCATATCCTCATTGGAGGCATCGCGGGCAACGTCGACGCGGCCGCGGACCTTGCCGAGCACCTGGACGACGATCTGCACCGTGTCCTCAACGGACTCGGCCAGGTCGAACTCGGGCCAGGCGGCGGTGTAGGCGTTGCCCTCGCAGCCGAGGGCCTCGTGCCACAGCTCGTCGGCCCAGAACGGGCAGATGGGGGCAAGGACGCTCACGATATCCTTAGCCACGCCGTAGCACAGCGCCTTGTCGCGGGCGGTACCCTCGGTGGCGTTGAGATAGGCGCTCGCCGCGTTGACGAGCTCCATGACGGCCGAGATCGCGGTGTTGAACTGGCCGCGATCGAAGTCCTCGGTGCACTTGGCGATGGTGCGGTGACGCTCGCGATAGAGCTTCATCGCAAACTCGTCGAGCGCGGACTTGTCGAAGGCCACGTTGGCGTCGCCAGACTGGACGAGCTGCCAAACGATACGCCAGGCGCGCTTGATGAAGCGGTTGGCGCCCTCGACGGCCTTGGGATCCCAGTCGAAGTCCTTCTCGGGCGGGGCGATAAACAGGATCGCCAAACGCATGGTGTCGGCGCCGTAAGGTTCGATGACCGAGCTCGGGGGCACGACATTGCCCTTGGACTTGGACATGGTGTCGCCGTTCTCGTCCTTGACCATGCCCTGGCACAGTAGGTTAGTGAAGGGCTCGTCCACGCTCAGCAGGCCCAAGTCGCGAAGTGCCTTGGTAAAGAAGCGGCTGTAGAGCAGGTGCAGAATGGCGTGCTCGATGCCGCCGATGTAGTTATCGACGGGCATCCAACGGTCGGCGGCCTCGCGGGAGAAGGGCAGCTCGGTGTTGTGCGGGTCGGTATAGCGCAGGTAATACCAGCTGGAGCAGGTAAAGGTGTCCATGGTATCGGTCTCGCGCTTGGCCGGGCGACCGCAGACCGGGCAGGTGGTCTCGTAGAAGTCCTTGCACTCGGCAAGGGTTTCGCCGGCGCCCAGGTCCAGGTTCTCGGGCAGCGTCACCGGCAGCTGATCCTCGGGCACGGGCACGATGCCGCAGTGCTCGCAGTGGATGGCCGGGATGGGGTTGCCCCAATAGCGCTGGCGGGAAATGAGCCAGTCGCGCAGACGGAACTCGACCTTGCGACGACCACAGCCCATGGCCTCGAGGTCGGCCACGATCGCAGCCTCGCCCTCGGAGTGCTTGCCGCCGCGCATGCCGGTGTACTTGCCGGACTGGACGAGCGTGCCCTCGGCAGCGTGAGCGCAATCCCAGTCGACGGTCTCGGCATGGAAGGTATCGATGGTCTCACCGCTGGCCTCGACGGCAGCGCGATCGTCATCGTCCAGGATGATCGGCACGATCGGCAGGTCGTACTTACGGGCGAACTCAAAGTCGCGCTGGTCGCCACAGGGAACGGCCATGACGGCACCGGTACCGTAGTCGGCAACGACATAATCGGCAACCCACACGGGGACCTTCTCGCCGTTCACGGGGTTCACCACGTAGCGGCCGGTAAAAGCGCCGTGCTTCTCGATGGTGCCCTGGGCACGCTCGACGGCAGAGATATGCTTGGAGTCCTCGACGATCTTGGTCACGGCCTCCTCGTACTCCGTGCCCTCGACGAGCTCGTGTAGACGGGCGTACTCGGGAGCCAGGACAAAGAAGGAAACGCCAAAGAGCGTATCGGCACGCGTGGTAAAGACGGTGATCTTGCCCTCATCGCCCTCGATGGGCTCGCCATCCTGGTCGCACAGGGTAAAGTCGACCTCGGCGCCCTCGGAGCGACCGATCCAGTTGGCCTGCATCTGCTTGACGCGCTCGGGCCAGCCGGGGAGCTTCTCCAGGTCGTCGAGCAGCTCCTGAGAGTACTCGGTAATCTTGTAGTACCACTGCTCCAGGTCGCGCTTCTCGGGCTCGGTGCCGCAGCGCCAGCACTTGCCCTCGGTAACCTGCTCGTTGGCCAGAACGGTCTTGCAGGTGGGGCACCAGTTGACCGGGTTCTTCTTACGGTAGACCAGGCCCTTTTCCCACATCTTCTCAAAGATCCACTGGCCCCAGCGGTAGTAGTCGGGGCTGCAGGTCTTGACCATGCGATCCAGATCGTAGGAGAAGCCCATGCGCTTCATCGTGGCGAGCGCCTGGTCCATGTTCTTATACGTCCAGGCGGCAGCCTGTGTGTTGTGCTTGATAGCGGCGTTCTCGGCAGGAAGGCCAAAGGCGTCAAAGCCGATGGGATGCAGCACGTCGTAGCCGCGCATGCGGGCCTGACGGGCCATGGCATCGCCGATGGTATAGTTGCGCGCGTGGCCCATGTGCAGGTCGCCCGACGGATACGGGAACATCTCGAGCACGTACTTCTTGGGCTTGCTGTCGTCGGTGTCAACGGCAAAGAGGTTGGAGTCCTCCCAGGCCTTCATCCACCTGGACTCAATGGCCTGCGCGTCGTAGGCAGGAATCTCGTCCTTATGATCTGTGCAATCGCACATATCAGCTCCTTTAATCTTAGCTGGGGTCGGTCGGCTTAGCTTTATTCGCTACTGAGGACAGTCCTGCGCAAGACGAAGAGCACATTTAGTGCTCTTCTTTGCGTGCGGAACTTGTAGCGAACAAAGCTAAGCCGACCGACCCTAAGGTTAACTTGACTGATGATAGCAAATACGACAAGCGAGATGCCTGCGACTTGCGGGCATCTCGCTTTATCTAAATAACGTGGTTTTGAATCAACCACAAATTGTCACCCGCCCAAGCATGGTCGGGCTTTCCAAGTGCCGCAGATTGCTGTGAAAGAAGAGCGACGCGTACTTTGGTACGCGAGCGACGGTTTGAACGGCAAGGTGCGGTGCTTGGGAAAGCCGCTTAGCGGTAGCTGACGCTCTGCTGGGAATCCTTGACGACTACGTCGTGGGCGCCGCCTTCAACGATTGAGGTCGAGCTCACCAGGGTCAGGCGTGCCTTTTCCTGGAGCTCGGGGATCGAGAGGGCACCGCAGTTGCACATCGTGGACTTGACCTTATAGAGCGTGCCGCCCACGCCGTCCTTGAGGGAACCGGCGTAGGGAACGTAGGAGTCGACGCCCTCGACGAAGCTAAGCTTCGCGGCGCCGCCCAGGTCGTAGCGCTGCCAGTTGCGAGCACGCGCAGAACCCTCGCCCCAGTACTCCTTCATGTACTGACCGTTCACGTTGACGCGCTCGGTCGGGCTCTCGTCAAAGCGGGCGAAGTAACGGCCCAGCATCATAAAGTCTGCACCCATGGCAAGGGCGAGCGTCATGTGGTAATCGTAGACGATGCCGCCATCGGAGCACACGGGCACGTAGACGCCGGTCTCCTCGTAGTACTCGTCGCGAGCGCGGCAGACGTCGATCAGCGCGGTGGCCTGACCACGGCCGATGCCCTTGGTCTCACGGGTGATGCAGATGGAGCCGCCGCCGATACCAACCTTGATGAAGTCGGCACCGCAGTCGGCCAGGAAGCGGAAGCCCTCGGCGTCGACGACGTTGCCGGCACCGACCTTGACGTCCTCGCCGTAGTTGGCGCGGATCCACTCGATGGTGCGCTTCTGCCACTCGCTGAAGCCCTCGGAAGAGTCGATGCACAGGACATCGGCACCGGCCTCGATGAGCAGGGGCACGCGCTCGGCATAGTCGCGGGTGTTGATACCGGCACCGACCATGTAGCGCTTGTCGCCGTCGAGCAGCTCGTTGGGGTTGGTCTTGTGGCTGTCGTAGTCCTTGCGGAAGACGATGCCCATGAGGTGATCGTAGTCGTCGACGATGGGCAGGGCGTTGAGCTTATTGTCCCAGATGACGTCGTTGGCAACCTTAAGGCTGATGTTCTTGTCGCCCACGATGAGCTGCTCACGCGGGGTCATGAACTCGGAGACCTTCGTCTGGTGGTCATCGCGGCTGGGGCGATAGTCACGGCTGGTGACGATGCCCAGGAGCTTACCCTTGGGAGTGCCGTCGTCGGTGACCGGCATGGTGGAGTGGCCGGTCTTCTCCTTGAGCTCGATGACCTGCTCCATGGTCATGTCAGGGGTCAGCGTGGAATCGGACTGAACGAAACCGGCCTTGTGATCCTTGACGGCCTTGACCATGGCGGCCTCGGACTCGGCGCTCTGGGAACCGTAAATGAAGGACAGGCCGCCCTCGGTAGCGAGCGCGACACCCATGTCGACGCCCGAGACGGACTGCATGATGGCGGAAACCATGGGGATGTTCAAGGTGATTGCCGGCTTCTCACCGCGCTTAAAGCGGGTTAGCGGCGTCTTAAGAGAGACGTTGTTGGGGATGCACTGCGAGGACGAGTAACCAGGGACCAGCAGATACTCCGAAAACGTGTGGGACTCACCGGGAAAGAACGTAGCCATGTTTCTCCTTTTTCCATGCGACCGGTCGGCTGCAGGCCTCGTAGGACCCAGCCCAACCTTGGGCGCCCAATACTGGGGAAGTATCTTAACGCACTTTGACTGCTACAATGCATGATTTAAGAAGAGCACACGAGGGTTTGACGCAGGCTTTGCGTTTGCCCAGCAAACACTTTAGCGGGGAGACGTGGAGCACATGGAGTACAAGACGACGGCAAAGTTGGTCATTCAAGCGTGCGACAAGGATCTGCCGGGCGTGTTCGGCCACGGCTGCGTCTTGCTGCTGCAGGGCATCGCCCGCGAGCACTCGCTCAACCGCGCCGCCAAGAGCATGGGCATGGCATACTCCAAAGCCTGGCGCATTGTGAACGAGGCCGAAGGACAGCTGGGCTGCAAGCTCATCGAGCGCGACGGCGCCCGCGGGTCCAGCCTCACCCCCGCCGGCGAGCGAGCCATAGCGGTCTACGAGGAGCTGCAGGCCGACATCAACCAAGTAATTGCCGCAAAGGCCAACGACCTCATCGCCAGCATCACCAAAAAGTAGCTACTTACGGAGGGCGTTGTCCAGGGTGGCCGCAACTATCAAGGGATTGTCGGTGCCGGCGAAGAGGCGGACGGTGCTCCCCTGCTTGCCGCGTGGGGCCGAAAGGCGCGTCGTTGCGCCGCCGGCGGGCGATATGCGGAACTCGTCGGGCAAAGCGTCGAACAGATCATCCGCGCTACGCTCGATAAGGTCAAATTCAACTGCCGGACCAAAGCCGTGCTCGAGGATTCCCGTTGAAACCGAATGGTCGGGATGCGAGCTCAGTCCGGGATAGCACACGTTGCACACCATCTCGTTGGCGGCCAGATACTCGGCCAGTGCACGCGCGCGATCGAAGTGTGCCTGCATGCGGGCGTCGAGCGAGGAAAGCCCACGCTCCAGCACGTCGGTCTCCTCGGCAGAAAGGTCGAGCGCCGACGCACCGCAGCCTGCAAACAATACGTGCGCGCACTCGGCAGCGGCATCCACACGATGGCGCTTGAGCTGCGAGCGCGCCACCGAAGCAGCAACGAGCTTGCGTGGAGCCTCACCGGCGCACACACGGTCAAGCGCTTCGAACGACAGCGCAGCACCCAGCCGCAGCGGATCGCAGCCAAAAGCCGACGCCACGGTGTTGTCAACAACCAGCAGCGCATGGGCCTCACGCGCCGCCCGACCCAGCGCACGCAGATCGGGCACACGCAGACCAAACCCGCCGATGGAGTTGACGAACCACCACAGGTGCGGACCCTCGGCATCAAACGCAGCATCAAAGCCCTCGGATGCGGCGGCAAACGCCTCGGCGGACGGCGAGCCCACGAGCACAACATCGCAGTCATCAAAGCCGCTCGCAAACGCATCGGCAAAGTCATCCGCAAAGGCCACCAGACGATCGCCGGGCCGTACAATCCCCAGCAACGACAGCGCTGCCGGCACATGCGACGCCGCAAGCAACCGCGCCTCACGCGCGCTGGCCCTCAAAGCCCAGGCCTCTTCTAGCTGCTGTACGCCCATACGGCACCTTCCCTCCATAACAAAAACCCACGATGCGGATGTTTCCCGCATCGTGGGCTACGGCTGCAGTATAGCGCCGATATGCGACGAATCGCTTAGATGTTGAGCGCGTGGTAGGTCACATTCGCGCCCGGAGCGTCAACGGTCACGCCATAGGCCTCGGGATAGATGCGCGTCGAGAACACGAGCGCACCATCGTTCACAAACACCTCGACCGAGGAAACATCGCCAACAATGCGCACGTTACTAACCTCGTCGACGGACTCCCAACGCACGGTACGACCGCAGCCGGCAGAAGCGCGACTCTCATCGGTAAATCGCATCTCAAAGCGCGAGGGCAGTTCGCCCTCGGCGGGAACAAGCACCAGCTTTAGCTCGCCATCAACGGTCGCGGTAAACGCGCCGTCGACACCGTCAACAACAACGTCAAAACAGGTATCGCCGGCAACCTCCAACGAGCCCTCCCCCACACGCACCGAGGCATAATGGCGCTCGATCTCGCGCGCCGGCTGCTGCAGTACCACGCCGCCAGCACCGGCTGTAAGCTCACGCGGCACCGTCATGCAGTGCTGCCAGCCGCACGCCACGGTGGGGTCGTTGCCATAGGTCGGCTCATCGGGCATGCCCATCCAGCCGATTAGAATATGGCGACCGTCCTCGGCCGTGAACTCCTGCGGAGCATAGAAGTCAAAACCGGCGTCCCACAGGCGGAACTCGCCCAGCTCATAAGCGTCATTGCCGCCCGTAATGTCGCCCGTTACAGGCATGTAGCCCGCTGCATATACATTGCCGCGGTCCCAACGACCGCCCTTGAGGCCCTGGGGCGAGAAGGACAGCCACTTCGCCGGTACACCGCCATCCGCCTCAAGCTCAAGGTATCCCGGGCACTCCCACATAAAGCCAAAGCGCTCGGGCGTAGACACACGGCTCTCGAGCTCCCAACTCAGCATATCGGCCGAGCCATACACCAGGATCTCACCCACATCGCGCCCGGCACCCTCGCCGTGCATGGCGCAAAATCGACTATCGACATGCGGACCGTCCACGCGACGACGCGCGCCCAGCACCATGTGGTAACGCCCATCATCATCGCGCCACACCTTGGGGTCACGCACGTGGCAGGTCAAATCCTCGGGATAATCCTCGGACGCCAGCACCACGCGCTTTTGGCTGAACTCCCGACCGGCAAGGCCATCAACGCTCTCGACATAAACAGTATCGGCGCGGCGGCCGGTATTGACGTAGTCGTACGTGCCGTCCGCATCGGGAAGCTTAACGTTGCCCGTATAGAGCACGCGAATGCGACCGTCCTCGGCAAGCGCGGAGCCCGAATACACACCGTGGCAATCGAACGGCTCGTCGGGCAGCAACGGAGCGCCAACATAGTCCCACGTCATAAGGTCGCGGCTCGTCGCATGGCCCCAGGCCTTAACGCCACCCTCGACATCAAACGGCGCATACTGAAAATAGGCATGGAACACGCCGCCTGCCTGGCAAAGACCGTTGGGGTCGTTGAGCCAGCCCGCCGGCGGCATTATATGGAAGCGCTGGCCATACGCGCCATGGCCGCACTCAGAGGCGGCGGCGTCAACAGCGGCGACCAGCTTTGCAAGGTCGCGACCAAGTGCATTAGACATATCAAAGTCCTAACGGATCGAAAGCAACAAGGCACCAGAGATCGGCACCAGATACGAGAAACGCCCGCGAGCATACGACCCGCGGGCATCCCCTCAATCAAAAGCTCTTAGGCCTGCTCGGAAGCCTTGGGCTCGTCCTTGTACAGGACAAACGAGATAGCAAAGGAAACCAGCGCGGCGACCGCAAACATGATCGCGTACTGCACGGGCTGGGCCAGGCACAGCAGGATACCGAAGATACCGGTAACGCCCGTGCCGGAGGCAGCCAGCGAAGTGAGCGCGCAGACCAGGGCACCGCAACCGCCGCCGATGCAGCCGGCGATGAAGGGCTTAAAGAAGCGCAGGTTCACACCAAAGATGGCAGGCTCGGTAATGCCCATGAAGGCGGACAGGGCCGAAGGAAGCGCCAGTCCCTTGATCTTGGCATCGCGGGTCTTAAAGGCAACGGCGAGCGCGGCACCACCCTGAGCGATGTTGGCGGCGCTGGCGATGGGCAGCCAATAGGTCACGCCGTACTGGGCGAGCTGGCCCAGGTCGATGGCGGTGTACATCTGGTGGATACCGGTAACGACCGTGGGGGCATAGAACAGGCCGACGATAAAGGAACCGATGCCGAAGGGCAGGGTCAGCAGGGCCTGGATCAGACCGAGGATGGCGTTCTCGGCCCAGACAAAGATGGGGCCGACGGCAACGAGCGTCACGAGCACGGTCACGAACACCGAGACGAGCGGGGTCACAAAGAGGTCAAACATCTCGGGAACGATCTTGTGCAGACGCTTCTCGAGGAAGGCGAGAATGGCGCAGGCGATAACGATGGGGATCACATGCCCCTGATAGCCGACCCACTCAAAGCTGTACACGCCGGGAATGACGGTGACCATGGTCTGCACGCCCTCGGAGGCAACCGTGTAGGCGCTCTGCAGCGAGGAGTTGATGAACGCACCGCCGACGACGGCACCCAGATACGGGTTGGCGCCAAAGGCCTTTGCGGCGGAGTAGCCGATCAGGATCTGCAGAATGCCGAAGGACGTGCCCGAGACCAGGTCGGCGATCTTGTAGATAAAGTTATTGGTGTCGAGCGCGATAAAGCCGTTGGAGGCCATAAAGTTGAGGGCGCTCATAATGCCCAGCAGCAAGCCCGAAGCCACGATGGCGGGGATGATGGGGACAAAGACGTCGCCGAGCACCTTAATGGCACGCATAAAGATGTTCTGCTGCTGCGCCGCGGCCTCCTTGACCTCGGCCTTGGTGGCAGCCTCGACGCCGCTGACCGCAATGAACTCGTCGTAGACCTTGTTGACGGTGCCAGTGCCAAAAATAATCTGGAGCTGGCCTTGGGCCTCAAAGACGCCCTTGGCGCCGTCGATATTCTCGAGGGCCTCCGTGTCGACCTTGGCGTTATCGGCAATCACCAGGCGCAGACGCGTGGCGCAGTGTGCGGCCGAAACAACGTTGCCGGCGCCTCCGACGTTGTCGAGCACCTCTTGGGCTGATTTACGGTAGTCCATGACTTCCCTTTCCTCCAACGGGCGCATGTACACCCGGCCATCTTTGATACTTACACTGTAAACGATTTCAGTTTCATATGTCTGTAATCGTTTTCACTTTAGGGTGAACGGTAGGAATAGGCCGGCGAATGGTAGTTTTAAGGCAAAAACAGACGACTCAGAGGCAGGCAGACGTCCAAGGCCTAGACATTCACAAGCTGATGGCCGAGTTTGAGCGTCTTTAGACCGCTCTCCCCCTCCACGCCATCGAGCGTGTTGAGCAACATATTGGTCGCCTCGACGCCACTGGTCAGGTAGCCATAATGCACGGTGGGAATGCCGCCCGTCAGCGCGCGCAAAAACGCGTTGTCGCCAAAACCACTCACGCGGTGTATACCCTCGCCCATGCCGCGAACCTCATCGATGGCACGAAGCGCGCCCGCCGCCATGGTATCGGTCGCGCACGCGATAAACGAAACATCGGGAGCGGCAGAAAGCAGTTCACGCGCCGCACCATAGCCCGAGTCGAGCGTAAACGAGCCCAGACGAATCAAGGCGGCATCGAGCGGGTTACCCGCGGCGCGCAAGCCGGCCTCAAAACCGCGACGGCGGTCATAACCAGCCGCGCGGTCCTCCTCGGTAACCCCAATGTAAGCGATCTTGCCGTCCACGCGACCCGCAAGCGCATGGCCCAGCTCAAAAGCGGCCTCGTAATCGTCGTGATACACGCACGCCGCGCCCTCGACATGTTGACCGATCAGCACAATGGGCACACGGCACGAGTCAATCGCGCGACGGTGCTCGTCGGTGATCATGGTTGCCACCAGCACAATGCCGTCAACCGGATGGTTTTGGAATAAATCGAGGTATTCGAGCTCGCGATCGGCCGCATTATCGGTATTGGCAAGCAGCATCTGGTAGCCACGGCGACCGAGCACCTGGCCAATGCCGGCGGTAATGCGGCTCACGGATTCCGAGTTGATCTTAGGCACGATGACGCCGATGAGCTTGGTGGAGCCGGTGCGCAGCGCGCGAGCCTGACTGGACCGCACGTATCCGGTCAGTTCAATCGCCTGCTTAATGCGCTGGGCCTTGTCCGCCGAGATATATCCGCCGTTGAGGTAGCGCGAGACGGCGGCGCTCGAAACGCCGGCCAACTCGGCCACATCTTTCATCTTTACCACGAGCACCCCTGTCATTGAAATCGCTTTCACCATAATACCCGTGAAGACGGCATCCGAACAAAATCGGCCCACCCAGGTCGAGCAAACGTCAGCGAGCGGGCAACTGCCGTGGCGAGGTGCCGCGAAAGAGGAGCGAAGCGTACTTTATGTACGCGAGCGACGGTTTGAGCGGCAGATCGCCCGGCAGATGCCCGCGCAGCGTCGAGCGGTCCGGCGTTTGTTAAAACGCCGGAACATAATTAGCCGTGGTATTCGCCGTTGTACTGGATGAGTGTGAGGTCCTCCACGCCGTCAAGCGCGCGAATAGCGTCCGCATAGGGCATGTCAACGCCGTCCGAGAAGAGCTCGACGGCCATCTCGACTTTGTCGCCGCGCATCGTCTTAGACTTGACGGTGAACTTGGTGCGCCCAAACGCGCGCACGATATCGTCGCCGGTGGTCTGGCCCGTGTAGTGGATGACCATCATGTACACGCGCGCCTTGTCCTGGTGGCTCGCAAAGCCGGCGATCATCACCACGATCACCACTGCCGTAAGCCCCACGAGCGCATACATGCCGGCGCCTGCCGTAATGCCCGTGGTAATGGCCCAAAACAGATACAGCAGGTCGAGCGGGTCCTTGACCGCCGTACGGTAGCGGACGATGGACAGAGCACCGACCATACCGAGCGAGATGACCACGTTGGTCGAGATCGCGAGCGTGACCATGCAGGTGAGCACGCACATGCCCACGAGCGTCACGGCAAAGCTACGCGAATACACCACGCCGGTAAAAAAGCGCTTGTACACGTAATAGATCAGGATGCCCATGGCGAGCGCCACGAGCAGCGAAAGGCCAATCTTGGCAGGGTCGACCTGACCGAACGCCTCCAAGACGGAGTTCTTAAAAAAGTCCCTGGTGCTCATGGTCTAAATATCCCCTCGGTTCCCAAAATCCGATTCCCAGTAATTAAATCCGCGCAGGTAGGCGGTCTTGTCATAACACAGGCAGTACTTAGAGACCGCCGTGAGTTCGGCCGCGCCCGGCGGCACCATATCGCGCACCAGCTGCGGGCAAAACTCCGTAAACTTGACCTCCATCACCAGCTTACCGGGCTCCAGGACCGGCAACGCGGGCAGCGTCACGTCAAAGATATCGAAGCTTCCCACCGCGGCACGCACATTCATGTCAAACGTAATGCGCACGGTGCCCTCGTCCATCACCCACGGCTCGCGCTCGTAGTCCACAATGGTCCGTGGGCGCATCATGTTGCAGATGCACTCGATGTAGAACTCGCGACAGAGCGGATAAGGGCTCCTCAGCAAAAAGCCGTAGTCGCCAGCCAGAATCTGCTCAAACTCGCCACGTGTGAGCGGCGCGTCCTCCTTATAGATCCAGCTACCGTACTTCTTTTTGCGCTCGAGCTTAATCACCTTGTCGCTGCCGTTATAGATGCGTACGCGATACTTTTTGCGCATGAGAATGCCGGCGTCTTTTTCCTCGTAGGCCGAGTTGCAGTAGTCGTCAAAATACAGGCTGCGAATGGTGTAACCGCCCGCCCGCGCATGTTTGTCTAGCTTAAATACAGGCGCCATGCGACAGGCAAGCGCGGCGTGCTCGCCCTCGTTAATGAGATATTTGAGCTCGTGGCGGTAACGCTTCTGCGTGGCACGCACAGGCGGTGCCGCCAGGCGCTCAAGCAGCGCGCTAGCCCTCCTCATACGTATCCTCCACGACCTTACCGCCGTCTTGCACGTAAAAACACTTCATGCCGTAGTGCTTGCCGTCGTCGGTCACATAGTAGTCAAACGCATCTTGCGTATAGCCGTCGGAGTTGGTGGCACGCACGCGCACAAAATACTGGCCGGTATCGGGCGCATCGCAGGTCACCTCGGGAAGCAGCACATCCTCGGCCTTAAAGACCACGTCGCTTATGGCATAGTCGCGCGCAAGCTCAACGGTGTAGCGAATGTCGCGCGCCTCAAAATCGTAGGACGCATCCCAGTTAATGCGCAGCTTGCCGTTATCGATCTGCGGCACGCCGATGTAGAAAGGCATGGGCTTTTTAAAACTCTCGCGAAAGCTCTTGTAGTTCTCCTCGATCTCGGAGGGAATCGCCGCGGCGATCTGCTCATATTGGTCCTTGGTGACAGGCAGATTATCGATATCGGGCGAAGCAAAGACTAGCGATTCGGTAACCTCGCGATAATGCTTGATCATCTTGGTCAGGCGCGTCTCGGTCAAATACGTACGCAGGTCCTTGACGGCGCGATCGAGCTCACCGCGGAACGCCTTGCTGCGCAACGCGCGGTTAAACAGCACGTTGCCCCAGTAGTTGCTTGCGCCGCGCTCCCAGCTCGCGTAGTCCGAAAACCCGGTAAGAGAAAGTTCCAGCTTGCGCAGCATGCCGTCGTTGTCCCAATCCAAAAAGTACCAGGTATTTGAGTTGAGCGGGCTGTACAGATAACAGTTGCGGTTCTGCGTATCGCAGTTGCCCGTAAGGATCTGAAACGCCAGCCAATAGACCAGGTTCTCGGTATCAAAGTAGGTGTCGAGCACGTTATCTATCTTTTGCGATTCGTCGTTGAGCGCATCGAGCATCTCGATGAGCTTGGTGTGGTCCGTATCGCCCTTAATCTCGAGCATGCCCTCAAAGTTTGCCTGGTTGTAGTCGGGATCATCGGCAAGCTTAATGGTGTCCTCGTAGCGATGAAAATCGAAGCTGTTCACCTTGTACAGGTGCCCGCTTTTATCCAGGCCATGTGCCTTAAGCGCCGTCTTGTTAAGCTGCTCCACCTGTGTAAACAAGCCATAGTCCTCAAAGGTATCGTTGGACTTTTCGGTCTGGTCGCACACCCACAGATGCACAAACTGCGTGCGCAGGCCCATCATCTGGGGAATCCCGCGGATAAGATCGTAGGCCATCTTGTTGCGAAAACGCATGCCCTCGCCCATGTGCTTGTTGAGCGCAATCGCGCGCTGTTGGCGCCAGGTACCCTTGCCCTTTTTGAGCTCCACCTTGTAATTCTTTTGCGAGTTCATGCTCGATGTCTGGCCGCGCACCTGCACGGTAGCATTGGGCGCTTCCTCGCCATAGCCAACCTCGCCGGCCACCGGGCCGTCTTCGTCGCCCGGCTGCAGCAGGCCCATAACCTGATAGCGCGTCACACCCATGTCGGCATAGTCATACACCGAGTACGTATTGATCTCGGCCCAGCTGTGGTCGGTGTTCTCGGAGCTGTTGCCGCGCGAGACCGTCAGGTACATGGTCACAATGCCCGAGTCGTCGTAGACCTCGTACAGCTCGTCCTTATCGCGCAGGTGCTTGGACTGGTCGGAGGCCTCGGCCTTTTTAATCTTGTCCTGCTTTTTGACCTTTTTAGTCGAGGATTCGTCCTGAGACGAGCAGCCCGAAAGCAACAGCGCGCCGGCAGCCACCTCGATCAGGCAGCGGCGAGACATCAACTTATCGATCATCAGAACCTCCCCAATGTTTTTGGTACAGGCGAACCACCATACGTTCAAACGCACTGCGCGGTTCACCGCCCACGCGTTTGTCCTCGTAGCGTTGCTCAACACGGTCGAGCACCCGGCCAAGTTCGGTAAACCAGCCCGTTTGGTCAGTAGCCACAATGGGCTGCTGGCTCAGGATACGATACGGCAAGTTGGCGGTATAGGTATCGAGCCGCAGCAGCGCCACGATAAAAAACACCGCTGCACCCAACAAAAAGCCAAAGCCGTAAAACTGCTGCGGCAAGAGCAGAGAAACGGCAGTCGCCAGCCCGGCCACACCGGCAAACAGTCCCGAAGCCAGCACGGCCCCCTTGTAGTCGGTAAAGTACAGCAAGATCAGCAGGATCGTGTTGCCCACGGCATACAGGCCATAGCCCACGCATAACGTGCGGAAATACCCGTGCATCAGGTTGTTAAAGCCCAACGGTAGGGCCGACAGCACCGTGGTCTCGAGCGAGATGACCGCCGCCGTCACAAACAGTTGCTTGAGCGCACAAAAACGCAGTTCTCGGTTGAGCGTGGCAAGCATTTCCTCCTCGGCCACCACAATGTCGCCCACCACGCCACCGTCGTTGAACAGGCTGTAGTAGTCGCGGTAGCGCGGATAAAAGTTGACCTCGACCGAGACCACAAAGTTGACGGACGTGACCAGGATCGTCAAAAACGCGATGAGCGCCGGCACATCGTGGTAGGGCGCACCATAAAACAAGCCCTTGACCTGAACGCCAATGGGACCAGCCCAAATAATCACCAGGTGCGCAAAGAGTCCCAGATTGGTTAACAGGCCCGTGAGCGCCAGCGGCATAAACTGATCGAGCCACTGCAAAAAGGGCCAGGGACTGCGGTCACTCTGCGGAAAATACCGGTACAGCAGTACCACGTCCCAGACGAGCATGACGCCGTAGCCCAGGGCAATTGACGCCAACAGCCCCTCGACCGGCGGCAGTCCCAGCGCCAGCGCGGCCAGGGCGCACAGGCACGCCACGCCAATGGCAGCCGCAAAGCTGCACAGGATACCGCGGTAATCCTTGATGGCCGTGAGGTAACTCATGCCGTTCCAGTTGACGATCATAATGTTGAACAGCCACAGGCACAGCAGCCCCTGCAGCAGCGTGGCGCCCGAGAACAGCAAAAAGACGCCGTAGAGCACCGTGCCCGCAACGAGCATAATGGCGTTGGAGCCCCAAAACGAAGGTAGGATCTCATCCTCGCGCTCGGCAAAAAGCATATCGGCCAAAAAGCGCGTGACCGGCATAGAGAAAAAACTCGCGAGCGTGAGCGACGCCAGCAGCGTATAGGTCACCATGCACACCAGCAGATCTTGGTTGGCACGGCCCACACCCCACAGACCGCACAGCACCAAGATACCCACCTGGAGCAGCACGCCCAGCAGCATGGGGCCCGTACACACAATGCCGGCGTAGCCATAGGCGCGCATCGTGGCAAACAGACCCTTGCGCCTAAACAGGCGCTTGAGCTCAAAACCGATTCCGGCCACCGGCTACTCCCCCTCTCTGGGCAGGTCAAACGCTTGCGCCGTCTCGTCGTACAACGCGCGATAGTTGGCGAGCATCTGCTCGTGCAAGAAGTACGTGGCAACGCGACGCTGGCCGCGCTCACCCATCTCGATACGCCGGGCGCGGCTCGCACACATGCGTTCCATGGCATCGGCCAAGCCCTTGCGATACATAGGCGGCGTCACAAAACCTGCCACGCCAAAGTCATCACCCGGGGCGCCTTCGAGCAGCTCACGGCAGCAGCCCACCTCGGTCGTCACGCAGGGACGGCGCGCTGCAAGCGACTCCAGCACGCTGAGCGGCTGGCCCTCGGAGATACTCGTCAAAATGGTAAAGTCGAGCTTTTCCATGTACTCGACCACGTTGACGCGGCCGGTAAAAATCAGGTCGCGCACGCCCAGGGTTTCGACCAGCGCGTGGCACTCGGCGCCGTACTCCTCGTCGTCCACGCCGCCCATGATGTGCAGGCGCACCTTGGGCAGGCGCTCGTGCAGCTCAAAGAAGGCATAAATCATGGTCTTAACATCCTTTATGGGCGCCAGGCGCACCACCGCGCCAATGTCCACCCAGCCGTCATCGGGCTTTAAGGGAATGCCCTTAAAGCGATCGAACTGGATGCCGTTGGGGATGACCAGGCATTTGTCCGCATCGCAGCCCATATCAATCTGCGTCTTGCGGGCATTATGGAACAAACTCGTCACGCGGAAGGCGCGGCGGTAGATCTCCTCCGAAAGCAGGTAGAAAAAGCGAATCCAGCGGTCCTTAAACGACGGCACCACCCAATCGGCGCGAATGATCTCTTCCTCGCGCTCGCGGGTATAGATGCCATGCTCGGTCAGCAGCACCGGCGCATGGTGAACGCTTGAGCCCAGGCAGGCGAGCAGGCCACCGTAGCCGGTCGAGATGGCATGGTACACATCGGCCACCGGCACCTTGCTGCCCAGCAGGTAGAGCACGGGCAGTAGCATTGAGCGCATGGTGTGGAACGCATCGGCAAAGGGCGTGTAGGGGTACTCGGCCAAGCACATGTCGCGAAAGATATCCATAAACGTGCGGCTCTGCAAAAACGAGAGCGGGTGCACGCGACGGCGCTGGAAGATATCGAACAGCACGTCCCAGTCCGGATTGGAGAGCGACACCAGACGACGTAGCGCCTCGCGCTCGCGGTCGTTAAAACTGGCTTCATGCTGCTCGCCCGAAAGCCGCAGGGCATCGTCCAGGAACACCTCGTGCACCTCGACCACGTTGCCGGGCAGCTCGTAGACAAACTTGCCACGGTCGGCAGCATGCGCGCCGATCACCCACAGCACAAACTCGTGCTCGGGCATGGCCGTAATGTAGCCATGCATCCAGGTAGATACGCCGCCGTGCACATAGGGGTAGCAACCCTCGAGTACCAAGCAGATTCTCATTTATCGCCACCCTCCTTGCGCTCGATCGTCACGGTCTTATCATTTGCCTTGAGCAGATACAGATTGCCCGTAAGGTGCGTCAGTTCGCCACCCGTCACCGCACCCGGCTCGCCATTATTGGCGCGGAACATGAGCCACGCCTCGTCGTGGAAATTGCCCAGGCTGAGCGTCCAGGCATCCGCGCTGGTATCCACGCTTACCGTAACCGACGAAAAGCGCTGGATGGCACCGGAGCACTCCGACGCCGTCTGGCGCCGCAGGTCGGGCGCGGATTTGGTAAGACACTCCAGGTAGTCGACCAGGCCGCCCTTGTAGACCTCCCAGCCCTCCTTGGCTCCGCGATCGGGGTCCAAAAGGTCGTCCGGGTGCATAAAGTGCGTGCTCACGTAGTGCATGCTGAGCTCGGACACGGCTGCCAGGCGCATATAGGAATCGTCGACCATGCCGCCCGAAACAATGCGCGGCTGCTCCACAATGCCATCGCTCGCCACGCCAAACTCCTGCACGTACGGCAGGTCGGTGCCATCCTTAAAATACGTACTGGCAATGGTCTTAATGCGCGGAACATCGGTACCGATAAGCTTGCGCGCGCGGGCCGAAAGGATATTCGACGGCGGCACGTAAACCGAGCCATGAGCATTGGGCAGGACCTCGTCCTGAAACGCGATAAGTTCGTTGAGCGATGCGACGAGCGTCTCCTTGTTCTTCCACGTCTTGTAGTCGTACAGCGTGCCATAGTCGGTGTCCCAGAGTGCCAGAGGCTGATGGTTGTAGCCGTGAAAGCCCAGCTCTCCGCCCATCTGCAGCAGCATGCCGCCAAAGTAGCGGAACTGTGTGGTATCGGCTTGGCGCGCGGGCTCGGTCTGGTTGACCGCGTCCTCGTAGTTTTCGATCATCACGCCGGTATAGCGAATGCCGTATTTTTGCGCAAGCTTTTGCAGATCGGGCCACCAGACCTTGGTATAAAAGTCGGCAATGGAAAGCCCGTAGTCGCGCTTGATGTAGGTGCCGTCGCCCGAGGGCACGGGACTAGGAAAGTCGTCCAAAAAGAACACGGCGCTGTTGATGACTGGATAGGCCGTGGCATCACCCAGCAAGCTTATGGCCGAAGCATAGAACCCACGCATGACCTTGTCGTAGATGCCAATGTTGCACACCACGGTGTGACCACTGCCGCAATCGTTAGACCAAATGAGCGGCGTGCCCGTGTCGCCGGTCTTAGCCCACACGTGCGCCGTCTCGCGCAATGAAACCGAGAGCGAAGAATCGAAGGGACCCGAGAACTCGTAGCGCTCTCCTCCGCCCAACATAAAGTCCTCGCTCGGAACGATACTTTCGGCTGTCGCATAGTCATATCCGGCCGATTCGATCCCAAGCTTGGAAGCAATGGCCTGCAGATAGTTCGAGTTATCTGGCGTCATGCCCAGCATGAGTGAGCCGCCCGCACTCACCCAACTCATCAGATCGGTCAGATGCGCACCCAGTCCGTCAAGCGAGGGCATAAGCACAATCACGCGATCAAACGACGTGAGCGATGGGATCGCGTCCGCACCGTCGGTGGCAATATCAACATCGCGATGGGCGATCTTCATGTCCAGCAAAATCTGGTCGAACTGGTCTTTAACGTCGTCGACGCTATCTTGGTCCGAGTCGGTAATGACCAGGCACGTGGGCTTTTGGCCAAAGATTGCCGAGGAGGCCGGCACCGCATCGTTGGCAGCAAGCATCCCCAGCTTGTGCTGTCCAGCGCTGTACTGCACGCCGGCACGCTCCACCAGCAGCACGGCGGCCATGGCAATAAAGACCGCCCACACCACGAGGAGTCCCATCCAACGAAAGCGGCCCGCACGGTCGCGGATATGTTGCACCACGCTCATCTGGCCTCCTCCCCGTCGCGCCAAAACGCCAACTTTTCGCGGTTGTCGGCGCTCAAATACACATGTTGCTTGTCAATCGCATCGATCACACGGTGAACCTCGTCACCGTCGCGGCGCATCACGGCCAGCCGCAGGCAAAGCATCCAAACCTCCTGCTCGTCGGGCACGTCGAGCACCAGCTGGTCGGTCACGGCCTGCGCCTCGTCGATCTGTCCGACATCGGCCAGCGCCGTCGCGTATCGAATGCGCAGCTCAAGGGTATCCTCGCGCTCGCAGCGACGCGCAAGCAGGCGCGCGTACTGTTGGCGCTGAATCTGAGCCACGCGCCCCTCGGCCAAGCCCGAGCCCAAGTATTCACCAAGAAAATCACAGTATTCGTTGAGGTTTTGCGCACTCGGGTCCGTCTTAAAGGAACGCTCCAGCTGCTGCAGTTTAAGGTCGGACTCCTTGGAGATCTGCGCCACCGCCGTCGCGGCATAGTGCGCCACCTCAACGTCGTCGTTAAGCTTAGCCGCCTGCAGCTGCGCCAGGTACGCGTCGGGCTCCTCGGTGAGCATGGAGAGCATTAGGCGGCGCCGGTATGCCGGGTCGTTGACGATGAGCGCCTCCTCGAGCGGGACCACGCCCGCATCGGTGTCACGGTCGTGCACCAGGATGCTGCGATGCAGGTCGTCGTTGAAGCGCAGCGACTCCAGCGCAGACTCTTTCAGCCCCTCGCCAAACACCGCGCTGCAGACCGATAGCAGAACCACCAGCAACGGGCCCCACAGCGGCACCAGCACTATCACAGCCAGCATGTGCCCGCGCACCGGCAGCAGGCCCAGCTTCATGAGCGTCCACAGCATCAGGCAAACCAGCGCATGAATCAGCAGCAAGACGGCAGCAACGACAAGCGAGATCAAGCGGCACCCCCCTCACCGTCACCGGTGTAAGCGATGTGCTGCAGCAGCGCCACGATGTCCTCGCCGTCGACGGGCTCCACCGCAATATGCTTTGCGCTCAGGCGCTCGCGGATAATGGGCAGATCGCACGCCTTTGCCTGGCGCATAAGCAGGTAGAGCACGTCGCCGTCGACCAAGCCCGCCGCGTCGCTCTCGCGGATTGCCGACCCAATTGCGCCCACCAGCTCGCCGACAGGCTCCATGCCCGGTACCACGCGCAGGAGCAAAAAACTCCCCATCTTGCTATCTGCCAGCGCCTGCTCCGCCGCGAGCTCTTGGCCAAAGGCCGCCTGCTTGAGCACGCAAGTGCCGTCAACGCAGCGTTTATCCTGCGCCACCGCCTCATAGTCAAAGGCACGGCCCAGCGCGCTTTCGACCAGCCCGCACAAGATGCGGAACAGGTTTTGATAATAGAGGGTCATTTGGTTTTCGGCCGCACTACGCACAAAGATCAACACGGCGGGTGCCCCGTCGCGCTCGATCGTGTATCCAAACATGGGAAGCCCCGGCGTCAGCTCGCGGTTCACCCACAGGTTCGAACGACCCCCGTCGCCCAAAAGAGGTGCAAGCTGCTCAAGCGTGAGCGAGCGTGCGGCATCTTCGGCAATCGCGGGACTTGCTGCCACCAAGCGTGCAAATGCCCCGCCCGAAACATGGTAGATCGCCACCGAATCGTTCTCGAGAATCTCGCCCAGAAGCTCGCAGCACTTGCGATAGATGTCGCGTGGGTTGAGTACGTCGAGCTCCTGCGTCACGGCAAAGATCTTGCCAAAGCTGTCGTGGCGACCCACGATCTGGCGCCTGTACGCGCGCTTGTCCTCGATCGCGTCGTGGTAGAGCTGCGTAAGGAACGTATTGCGGTTGCGCACGAGCTCGTTTTGATCGCGCTCTGCCCTAATGGCTTCGCTGTTGCGCAGCTGCACATAGCCGCACACGGCACCCACCACAAAGTACGCAATAAACGGCAGCCAGTTGGACGGCTCGTAGAACAGGCCCTGGAAGGTATAGCCGTACTGAGTAAAGTAGCTCGCGGCCAAACCCACCGACGCCAGCAGCGCCGCAACCAGGCCAAAGTCCAAGCCATACAGCGTGCCGATCAGCACCACGTAGAGCAGGCGATAATCGAGCACGTTGAGCTGGGCCGATTGGGAGAACAGATGCTCCAGCACCTCGAACAGGACCCAGGCAACGCCCGTCTCTAGGCATTTAATAGGCAGCGTGCGCATTTGGATGCGGTCGATGGCGGCACGCAGCGGGTTGATCTTTTTGATGCGTCCAGCGCCCCAGCGAGCTTGAATGGTCGAGAGATCGCGCAGCAAGTCGTAGCGCTGAAACCAGCCATAGCGCACGCGAGCGACGTCGCTGGCGGGCAGGGCGTAGCCGGCAGAATCGCCATAGGCAACGGCAAGGCCGGGGAACAGCGCCCTGAGGGCGTCGCCCACCTCACCCGCCGTGTGATGGAAGGTATCGGCTACGTCGAGCGTCTCAAAGTTACCATCCCAGCTATCGAAGATACGGCGTACCAGCACCGCAAGCTCCTCGGCACACAGCAGGGGAAACGCCGCATCCTGCGCGCCCTGCAGAGCGACCGATCCGGTTGAGCACGCGTCGAACAACGGCACCAAAAACGGATCTTCCAGCGCGGCGGAGGCAGTGTACAGGAAGGGCACGCGCAGGATCTTGGTCTGAACGCCCTCGCGAGCAGCGTAGTAGCGGCACAGGTCGTTGGCTGCGCGGGCGATAATGCCCTTGCCCGTTCGCCCCGCGGCGTCGGTGGCACCCTCGGCACCCGCGGGCCCCGCTACATACAGCAGTTGGACCCGGCGACCCGCGCACGCACGAAAGACCGAGCGCAACAGCTCGATATCGCCCACGGTATCGGTATGCGGGGTAAGGTAATTAGACAGGTAGACCATGCGGTCGAACTCGTAGGCCTGATCCAGGTGTTGCAGAAGCTCTTTCCACGAGGAATGGGGCGACGACTCGTCGCGGTACGCGTCCTGCGCGGCTACGACCTGCACATGGTCCCCGGGGAACGCCTTGGCACAAAAGTCATCGTCAACATATGCGGTGTTGCCAACAACCAGCACCTCCATGGCGCACCCCTCCCCTTAATTCCACATTTGTCATAGTCTAACATGCGTATTTTACGCTGTCAACGCGAGTTGGAACGCCTTTAAGGCTGTTTTAAGAACTTTTTTAGGGGATGTGGGGACATCGAGAGTGCTAAATGAGCACCCAATCCAGAAGTGCGGTGAAAAACCGAGATCTGTCAAACAGGCCCCTGTTTTGAGCATCCGCGACCTGCAGTTTTGTTGGCAAAAATCGGTGTGCGCTCGGCGAGTTTCGATTTTCCCCGCACTTCTCCTACGCACCGGACTCGCAATAGCGCAGTACAATCCGCCAATCGCACTAACCGGAAAGCCAATCCAGCGACTCGCCTAGCCAACCAGATACGGCCCGATTACATCGAAAATTTCGCCCACCTTAGTTGCAGGGTTTTGCGCAGATGGCTTAATGTTACCCAGTTCCCTATGGTATGCGACGAGGCGCCCAGCACGCTGCAATGCTTCGCCTCGCCTATCATCAACTGCCCCAAACATCCCGTCCAGGTTCTTGCGGTACTCGATGCCCAAGTTCTTCGACATCTCCTGCGCGAGGGCATGTTGGCAGTCGGACGCGGACATATGCGCGGTCGTGTAGCGAAAGTGCAAAAGCGGCCACAGCTCGAAGCAGGGGTTCGACCACAACGCATGGAAGGTCCTCGAACCATCGGAGAGCTCGTCACATTTGCGCTTCATCGCATCAAAGTCGGACGCAGGAAAGTCATCCTTGTCATACACGAGCCACACGTGATCGAACGTCTCGGGCGCATAGCGACAGTGTTCGACGGCGAAGTCAAGCAGGTCAAGCGTGTGTCTGCCGGTCCCCTTAACGACAATGGCAACCTTGCGCTCGTTCGCCGCGCCCAACGCCGCACGCACGCCCTCAAAGTAGCGAGGCTCGGTCTCCTTGCCCTCGCTCACTACAAGATGACGCGTCATCTGAACCATGCGCGAGCGGCCCTCTCGCTTGCCGCTACGCCAGCCCTTCGACTTCTTCGCCACCATGCTAATCCCACTCCTCGATGCGGGTGAGGTACGGATCGGCGCCGTAGCGACCGGACAGGTATTGCTTGTCGAAAGCCGCGTTCTTGCTTACCAGATTACCGTTTGCCTCGTGGATATCGGCGAGAGACCACAGTTGGCTCGCCTCCCCCTCGCCGCGTGCAGCGAACCATATCTCGTCACGGCGGAACACATCGTTTCGCATGGTTGACACATCCTGGGACGAGAAGATGAGCTGCGCGCCACTCTTGTTGACCTCAGGATCCTTAAACAGCAGAATCACATAGCGAAGAAGCTTCGGGTGCAGTTTGGCGTCGAGCTCGTCTACCACAACGGTGCCACCACGCTCAAGCGCTGTCATCAGATACGCAGCCAACCCCATGAGCTTCTGGGTACCGGCAGATTCCTCGGATAAACGCAGCTCGTACGCCTTGCCGCTCACCTTGTGCCTCACGAAGACGCGCTGGCCGCGCCACTCCGGCGCCCTCTCCACTCTGAAGCCATCAATACGCACATCAACGGCGCGCAAAAAACGCGTGACCTCGCGCGAGTCGCCCTCGTCGAGCATTTGCTCGAGCATCCGCTCAAGGTAGGAACTGTTGTAGTTGAGAAACACAGCGTCGAGAAACCAGCTGGCCGCCTCCTGGACCACCGGCGCATCGAAGTTGATGCAAAGGAACGATAGGTACGGCAGGCTCGGGTTGAACCTCGCAGCCGTCACAAGCTTACGCAGTGTGGGGCCGAGTTCAACCTTTGTATCCTCGCGCTCGAACAGCATCGCCGTACGCGACGCTCCCAATTTACGCCGCCACAGCCCTTCGGACACGATCTCATCGGCGTGTACAGACAGAACATAGCGGTACTCATGCTCGCCCGCGCGGTAATAGAGCTCGAACTCGGTGGGCTCGGCAGCAGACACGTCATCAAATTCAAACGCCGAACAACGGGCTATCAAAGGGCGATCACCCGCTGGCGCATCAGCGCTGGCAGACAGCAATCTAATTGGTCTGGCCACCGCCGAACGAACGTAATCAAGAGCCTCGAGCAGGTTAGACTTACCGCCAGCGTTGGGCCCGTACACCGCAGCCACCGGAAGGAAACTCTGCCCGTCGGAGCACTCGATGAGGGAACGCTCAAACTCCTTCATCGGCGTCGCCTGCATGGAAAGCTCAGCCTCGTCGCGATAGGACCGATAGTTCTTAAAGGTGAACTGACAAAGCATGGTACTCAACATTCCTTTCATTATTTTGAAAAGATATATCAGAGTTTTTCTTTGATTATAGACTTTAAGTAGTCTAAATCAAGTGCTTGCTACACCAATGACAGCAAGCGCACGGTGCCAAACCGCCCATACTCGACCATCCCATTGCCGGAATGGCGTTTAGCTAGCACGTCACACATTACATGCATGAAATAAGGGCAACACTCTCTAACAGAAGGCGTCACCCTTAAAGCTCCCAAAGAGCTTTTGTATATTGCTATATAGAATATGCAACCAATTCGAGAGTGATTCAAAAAGCAAACCGACACAACCGTCACGTGACCCCCAGCAAATCACCCAACAGTTACCCATAGGCGAGCTCTATTAACGCCGGCATAACGCCTCCGCTGGACACAGCCTTACCATAGCTCGCGTACTTGGCTAAAAGTGCATTGCAATAATCCGGTTCAACCTGTTTGCAAAAGCTCAGATGGCCTAAAACGCGATGGGCGTGATTAGGATCGCACTCGCGCATAAGCACCTGGTATAACGAGCGCTTTAGCTCTGCTTTTCTTTGAGGCCCCAGTCGAAGGACGCCATCGCAGTCAAGATAGATACCCGTGATTTTACGAAGGTGCCCTCGCCCAAAACAACGAGTTTTGTCATTATTCAAATCAAAACCCTTTTGCCGTAGGCGATTACCAACAAAAGTTGAAATCTCCGCAGAGTTTATCCATTCAGATGATGAAATGCAGATGTCGTCAGAGTATCGTGAGTAGACGAATCCTTCGCCTAGTCTAGCTGCAATCTCTTGGTCAAACGAAGCCATTATGCGATTGGCAATAAAGGGCGAACACGGAGAACCCGTTGCAAGAGAACCCCGATAACATGATAAAGCTACGAGAAGATCGATATCGTCTGCAGTAAGACGCGAGCGAGATTCAGCGTTTGTCGACCGATACGTTCCCCCTGAAAACAAATTCCTGACCATTTGCTGAGTGCAGGACTCAAAGAAATGGCAAATATCAAGCAGAAGAAAATGACTGCTCTTAGCATGGAGCCCGGCATTACGGCAGACACTTGAGCCCTTTTCGTAGGCTGTAGCGTAAGGAAGATCTATATCAAACTCCGTATTTATATAGTCCGATATCCAACACTGAACGAGCTTCAAATCTGGTTGAGGCGCAACGATCTTTCTCCCGCCGGCAGAAAAACAGTGATACTTATCTGTCGTTGAGCTCGCAAGGTCCAGTAGCTGGCGATTTGTCATTCCAAGATCGAAGCAAATTCTATCCGCAATAGACACCGGCAACGCCTCCATACCACATTGATCTCTTGCGAAGGATTACCCGCGCCCTCATGTTTGAGAAATCTTGGTCTTCGCTTCCCTTAAACATGAAATAGGAATCGAGGTGTATCGTGCTTTTAATCAGGGAGTCCGAACCCTTGTTGCATCCCACTTTAGAAACAAGACCGGTAGCTCTCATCATGCAGCAAACATCCGACCAAGATATCGGAACGCCGGCATTTTTCATATCCGCATTTAAAATGGGTGAGTATATTTTGAGCTTACTAGCACGGAAACCTTTGGCCGCACAGTATATCGTTCGTAAATCGGTCTCTGACATGGGCCCCAATATTTGAAGCAAATCAAGTAACTCATGGACGAGTGAGCCCACGTTAATCTCGGATTCGTCTCGATTGATCTTCTTTCTAGCGGCCTTTAAGCCAGCCTTGCCCCGCTTAGTAGCATTAACACCAATAAGGAGTCTTAGTTCAGAAACAAAGCGGTACAAGTCAGGCGAAGACATCGGGTTATTTAAGTCTAAGTAAAAGACTTTGTTAAGCGAAGAGTCGCCCGTGGCTATTTCTTTCACTGGCCCATCAATCAAGAAGCTCCGAGAGCCCTTATATTGCTTTCCAACGGCAACAGAGGTAATCCAAGCAGCATGAGGCAAAGCGGAGAAAGCACCCAACTCGCAAAAAGATCCACAGCTCTCTGCAAAAATCAATATCCAGTCAGATATGTCGGCAAGCATGGCCTCTTGCTGAAGTAAATTAAGTCTCGAACCGTCCATTTCCGCCGCTACGTCTTCGGCAGTAAGACAAAAAACGTTTTTTAAAGCCTCGGTGTGATTGTTGGACACATAAGCTCTAAAGAATCGTCGAGAGGAATGCAGGCTCTGATCACCGCCGCAGGGAAAGATAAACAAGGGCAGTTTATTGACGTCACGATAAACCCTCAGATGATTTCTCAGGATATTCAAATCAGTTTTACTGATACAGTCGCAGAGCATTGCACCTCGATTCCAATAAGGACAAGGCCGCACAGGCCGTGCATATGGTTATTCCGTAGGCACGGTTTCGGGTCCGTGGCTATGGAATAACCATATGCACGGACCCGAATTGGTAAAAACGTCTCAGTCCATCTTTAACAGAGGACTTGCTCCAATCGGGGCAATCAATGACTAGCTGCGACCTTGTCTCAAGTAACTTTACCATCAATATGTGTCTTAGGCTTGATATTGGCCGTCTTTAAATACCATGGCAGACATACGCACTCGCCCTTGACTATATTTGTCGTCACCACAAATAGCGACAGTCCTAAACCAGACCCGAATCAAACATCAGCAGAGCCGCAACGTTGTACCAAGTTCCATCATCAAGTGAACGTCACATTTATGCGCCCTGTCCACAAAAGCGATTTCAATATTTGCAAAAAGCGGAGTTAAATCCCCTAGCCAACAACTATCCAGTCACTACCGGCTGTACTCGAAATCTTAGAGGAATCGCCAATACACACGATGGTCGCCGAAGCGCCGGGCACATACTTGGCCTCAAGAACGGAAACACCTTGCTCCTTAAGCCTTGAGGTCGTCTCGGTTATCCGAGTTTTATTCACATCATTTTTGCTGACCAGTTTAGCGCCATTGGCATCATTTTCACTCAGGCAGGATACAACTGTATTGTAATCGGACCAATAACAGTACTCTCCAGAAAGCCATCCAAGCTCGATGGCACATATCGAACCGGTCACAGAAACCGTCATTGGACGCAAACCGTAGCGCTGCCTTTCCTCAAATTCCAGAACATCGCAAAAGACGCGGTTAGTATTAAGTAATCTCGTTCCACAATAGTCCCCCTAAAATGGCGCAAAGTAATTGCGGATAGCCCGCGACAACATCCAGTTGTCGCGGAAACGTCAAAGGGCCGTTGCCGGAAAACCGAACAACGACCCTTCTTTGTCATCGCCTCACGTAGAGTCCACGACGGCTATATCACTGAGAACATCTTACAGCGACGCTTATCGACCCAGCTGGGCGATAATCAAACCAGATCAAAGAACGCAATTCGTGCTTTGAGCTAACTGATAGGAACTTCAATTCTAGATCGTGCTATACAAACGCCGCTCCTAACCGCATAGCACTCAACATAATGTGGGCCAACAAAATCAGTCTTCTCATCATGAAAGCCATCTTTATTGCCACGTTGAATTTCGCCTCGGATGCAGTTTCTCTGAAATGCAGCTTCACCGCAGTTGCGAACTTTCCAGTAAAAAACGCAATCTCTAAAAGAAGCAGCATTGACAACAAAGAAGTGAAGCGAACGCCTTCGTAGCAAAGGACAATGCCTAGACAACATATCCCTAAGTAATGAGGGTCTAAATACACGCTGTATAACTTCGCAATCGATATCCATCGAACGACGAATGTCAACCTTAAATATATCCTCGACAAATCGCTCCTCAATGGCCACGCCATACTTGGAAGCAAATTGGGCTTCTTCACTATCGGAAGAACCATCGACAACAGCGTCGGAGAATGACTTTCCAAATAAATCAATGAGAGCTTGCTCTTTTTCATCAGAGCTAGTGGCATCGATTAGTTTTCCATGAGCTTTCTTGGCTTTTGGCACAAACGCCCCGCCATCATCATTTGTAACCTGCTGGTTACTACCCAGGGCATGCCAAAATGATTGTTCGCGATCTTGCTCGGACAGAAATTCAAAGAGATCAGCCAAAAGATCATAAGGTTCACCTGAGCGGTCATCCTGGCTGTAAAAATTATTAACAAGAGTATCGATGAGCAGTCCCTTGAAATGGAATCCGAGAGTATTTTTCCAAACCCTTAAAGCATTGCAGAGGCTTTTGCCATCTCCATCGGTCTTTTCAAATAGAGTAGAACAGGCATCTTGCTCAGGAATAGGATCCGTCTTTTTCCAAGACCCACCATCATTTGAATCGGGATATTTGAACGATCCGTCGTCCTGCTCAAAAGCAGGAACCAAATCAATCGAATAAAACCTATCTGTGAAGTTAATCACTACAGCTTGTCCGTCACCTTTTATGTCAGTCTTGGGGTAACGGCTTTTAATTGTTTTTTTGACTTCTTGGAGAAGCGCCGACTGCCCATTAGAGTCATAGGCATTGAATCTCGTATAAACTTCCTGCGGCAGTACAAACAAAAGGTCAAGATCGCTAGTTTCGGAAACAGCAGTTTGCCGACCAACTGATCCAACCACAAGACAATGATCATCGACAGAATCCAAATCGTAGTATTTTTTGTTCAATAATTTCGTCAATGACTCAATCGACGATTGATACTCACTCAATGAATCAAGCGAAATTGATTCGAAGAAATTCTCAAAAGATTGCTTTTCGTCCATGTTGGTCCCTTCAGTTATCTAACCAGATCCCTCAATCCAACAGGGAGAATCTGTTCTATCTCTACCGGAGAAAACCCACAGTTGCCCGCCTTAATCCTTTCACGGGCCTTTGAATAGGCTTTGGGATTTGTCATAGGGCTTTTTGCGTAAATTGAAGCAACTTCCTTTTGAAGAGAATCGCGACGAGATCTGATTTCCGCCAAATCAAATGAACGGCTGTCGGCAAGAAGTGATAGATACCCCTGAAGAATCACCCAAATTGCATCTGCGGTAGCGCCATGACAATTTGCCCTCTCGCTCAAGTTTGCCCCTTTAAGATAAATTGTTATTGCTAGACTGATGACAGATAGCCCGGCGGCAACCAGCGCCGCAATTTCCATTCCAGATAGCCAGATACTTACAAAGCCACAAGCGGAAACCGATGTCAAAACAGTCTGCATTACGGATAAACGGTTGTTGAGTCCGTTGGCGCTGTCTGCCGCAACGAGCTGCGTCTTATACGTATATAAAAGATTTGCATAAGCCTCAGCTATTTGCAGTAAGACCCTGCGCCTTTCTTCAAACTCTTCAGCGGTTGTTTCCATTGTTATCCTCCAAACAGTCAGTGTTTTTCTAAAAGGATAGGACGCCGCGAGGACAAAAAATATTGCACAATAAGGCAGACATTAACCCCGAGATTCGAGTACCAGAAGTGAGCCATATGCATAGCCCCATTGATAGCGAAAGCTACGTCAAGCCCATCCTTGGTAGGACCAAGATTGATATCTGGGAGTGTTATGCGAGACATGTTCTGCAATTTATCGATAGCAACAAATATGGCAATTTGGCTTACAGCGACAAACCGGATCTGATCGATCGGGCGCAGTCCCTAGGCATCGAGGTAACAGCTTCCCAATCGCAAGACAGCAGAAAGGCAGAATCCCTCTATTCCAAACTCCTATACGAGAATGATTCTTCTCAGGAAAAACGCCGAATCGAACTTATTGAGCAATGTGGAGCGCATTTCGAAAAAGGAGTCCTGTTTGGTCCAAATGGTACGGATTCATTCGAGCCGATTATTGAAGCTCTTCGAAAAAAGCTGGACAGACTCGACTCTGGTGACTACGAACTCTTTAGGAGAAACGAGTTGTTTGTCAGATCCAATATTCTTGCTGACGAGGAAATGCTTCGCGAAGCGCTCTCCAACATGAAAAAAGAATCCCGAGATCACTCATGGCACTTCGTATCTGTTATCGTCTCGGTCCCAGGATACAATTACGTTTTCGACCTCGATGCATCGACATGCGTATCCCTTGAATTCGGATACGCAGACCAGTATCGAATTGCTCTTGAAGCAAACAAGGAAGTGAACATCGCAGAGTCAAGCTGAGCTGAGTTACTATAACCGATCAACTAGCAGACCATTTCGCAGCAGGTCGGAATAAAGCCCCCAGAGTTCTTTGCTGTACAAGCCTCAGAGTCCCAATGAGCCAGCACACCCAAGCGTCGCAAATCCACGCCAATCCGGCACGAGGGTCCCACCAAGCGCCCTTACCTTGGTGGCAAGCAACCCGGACGCACAAAGCGGCCCGGGGCACCACCCATGAAAGGAGCTGCCATGCTCAAAGACAACATCGCATACCTACTAAAGTTCGCATCCAAGGAGGTGTACATCGACGACCTGCTGAACGGACATCTCTATATGAATGCAGCCGACTACTATCATGGCCTGCCTGGCGAACAGGGCGATCCGCTCGAGGCGTCCATGGTCCTCCCGGCATGCATCTACGGCAATTACCGCCTGCCCATCTACTGCATGTACACGGTCCGCGAGAACGACATCGTCGACGGTTCTGTCCAAATCCCGAAGCGCATGATCCGGGAGTTCGGATGTGCAGACGGATGGATCGGCATAGTGCGGTACGACAGCTTCGCGCGCCTTATAGACAGCCACACCACCGGCGGCGAGGAGGTATACGCCCACGGCGCCATCTCCTATGGCATCCCCGGACCAAAGCTGATCGAGGAAATTTTCCAAGGCACGATCTGCAACCTACTTATCAAAACGCCCAAGTACGCTTACCAGCAGGAATATCGAATCATCGGGTCGAACCCGGTCGAGTGCCGCCTGAGGCCCGATACCAAGCACCCTGGATGCAAAATCGAAGAATATGGCCACGCAGAGCTGGATCTGGGTAGCCAACTCACAGGCTTTTCCTGGAAGACGCCCGTGTCGAGCCTCACGGAGGAACAACACAGACTCGCGCTGAAACTTCCGCAGCACGCATAGACAACCCAACGCATGCCGCATAGCCGCCAGATGGGGAAACAGAAAGCCAACAACCATCCCCCCTCCCCAACATTCCCCAGAAAGTTCGCTGATGTTGACCGGGGTTCCCGTAAAATAAGCCGCAACAAAATATGTGCGGAGTGCTGGCCTGGAGCTGCCTTCGGACCCTATTGGCTGCTCACCGAGAGGCTCCGCTATGAAACGATCCCTTTACCACCTGCTCTGCGCGATCGCGTGCACGTCCATGGTCAGCGCGACGATGCCCATGGCAGCCATTGCGGAAGCCATCCAGCCTCAGGCAACAGCCACGCAGCAGGCGCAAGCCGACGCCACGAGCAGCGGCACAGGCAAGGCTGAAGACGGCACCAACACAAATGCGACAGCAGATTCCGCAGAGGACAGCACCGCAACATCTACTGGCACCAGCCAGACCGACCCCGCGGACGCCAACACCACAGACACTGCCACCCCCGGCACCACCGCCGCAACCACCACCCCCGCCCCATCCCTCCGCGCCCAAACCAACGGCACTCCCGAGGCAATCTCCACCACGTCACAAACCGCCTACGCCCACTCCGCCACCGCAACCCAAAACGGCGTCACCTTCACCGTCTCGTGGAACGACGCCCCCGCGGGCACCGCGACGACCTTCCACGTAACCCAGACCAACGGCTCGTCCCAGGCCAAGGCGCGCATGGACGTGCCCACTTACTGGGACGGCGGCAGCCAGGAAAGCGTCTGCGACCCGTCGCGCGCGACATGGGGCAGCTACTACAACCTGGGCGCCACCGGCCACGACTTTACCTTTGACTTCACGGCATCGGGCACGTACCGCATCTACTTCTACTTTATGGACAACGACAGATACGACCCCCAAAACGACAAGGGAATCTACTACCTGCGCACAACGGCGGAGGTGACCGTAAACGATGCCGCCCGCCCAAGCGTCACGCAGATCGTCAACAACGCCGTGGACCTGTGCAGGCAAGAGACAAACGGCTCGGAATACGACATGGCGCTTTGGCTCCACGACTGGACGCTCGACCAGCTGGAGTACGACCACAGCCTCAACTGGTGCTCGGCCGAAAGCGGCCTCACGCGCCACCAGGGCACCTGCGAGAGCTACCAGCGCATCTACTCCAAGCTCCTTGACGCCGCGGGCATCGCCAACGGCCGCGTCACCGGCAACGGCCACACCTGGAACGCCGTAAAGATCGACGGCAAATGGTGCCAGATGGACCTAACCTGGGACGACACCAGCGACAACTGGTACGGAGACCTGGACCAGCGCCATCTATACTTTGGCCTGACCGACGAGCTCATGGCAATCGCCCACTCCGACCACACGACAAATTACCAAAAGGACGACTACGACTACCGCTCGACCGACCTATCCAACAATTACTTTGTGCGAACTGGCAAGGCCGATGAATGGGCAGAGAAGTATGCCGACCGTATTCAACAGCACTTGGATGCCAAGGAAGAGAGCTTTTCCATCGATGCCGACAACCAGTCCTTCCCGCCGAGCATCTCGGGGATTCAGAACGGGACTGTTGCGTACGCAATGAACCAGAGGGAATGGAAAGTTCAAGGCGCCAAGGTTGAGCTTACTGCGGCATCAAACGTCACCAAGGAATCGAACAGCAAATGGAGCGCTAGGTACGACCTGGCAGCAAAATACCGAATCGCAACATTAGAGAAAGTTATAGACGACGGCTCCTACCGCCTCGCGGCCGCCCTCGACGCCCGGATGGCCGTGTCGGCCTTCGCATCGGGCTGCTCGCTGTCCTCGGGCGCGGGCGCCCTCTCCCTCGAGCGCGACGGGGCGACGGGCCTCTACAGGGTCTCCTCGGGCGGCCTGATGCTGACCGAGTCGGGCAACCGGGCGGTGCTGGCCGAGGCGGACGGCTCCGCCTCGCAGCTGTGGCGCGTCTCGGCCCTGGGCGGAGGCCGCTACTCATTCACGTCCGCCTCCGGGCTGGCGCTGGACGACCGGGGGCAGCGGACCTCGGAGGGCAACACGGTATGGCTCTACGAGCCCAACGGGGGGCCCGCCCAGGCGTGGCTCCTTACCTAGTCTGCAAGATCTTTCAAATACTTTTTGACAATCTCCCGAAATGATTCAGGGAGAAGCCTTCGTGCTATTTTCTTAGTATAAAAAAATATTCCCCGCTCACGCCTTTTATACATACACTCAATGGCATGCCAACCACCTTCGACAAATGCGTCAATGTAGAGCTGTCTGTCTTTTGGAAGGGTGCTCGGGCGGCGGAGCTGATCGTTGCCTTTAGCGATATCGTCAAATTCGACAGGGTACAAGTCCAGAGCGTTGCTGGATTCAATAAACTCCCTGCCGCGGTCGTTATTCACCAGCAAGCAGGAGACACCTTTCATCTGATTAAACTTCTCAGCATCTTTCAAAACGTCGGGCCTATTAACGTCGACGCCCCAAAAATCACCGATGGTAAGATCGCCGGCGCGAAATCTCCCTGCATAGGGGCACCTATAGCAGCTATCGCGAAGAGTCTTGAGGTTCAGGAACATGTCGTAGTAGGGGGATTTCGCCGCAGGAATGGTGACCTCTCTTCCGTCCTCAAGAAGAAGAAATAGAAGAAGAGAGTTGTCCCACCCCTCGCGCTTGCACCTAAACCGGAAATCAACCACGGGAGACCCAAGCTGTCTGCCATAGCCCTCAACGCAATCCGCGAACATGCGGCCGGAAGGGACGCCGTGGCAGACCAGGTCAACGGTTGTCAGGTTCTCATAATCGCCTCCGAGAAAGCCCCTAAGGCCGGCGACTTGGCAAGGCGTACCGCAGAAAAGAACCCGCCTCCCCTCGCGAAGGTCCGCCTTCACGTCGGCAAAACAAGCTCCTGCATCACTCTGCACATATTTTGAGTTAAGCAGTGGACGAAGCCCGTCAACGCTCGCCGCGCGACGGTGCCGCACCCGAAGGATGCTCCCCTCGCGCTCATAGGCAGCGCCATATGCGACCCCACCAGAAGCAATAAGCTCACGCGCAAATGCACCAAAAACGCCACCGGAGGCGGACTCCGAGACATCGTCCCTACCGGCGGCGGCAAAGAACGGTCCGGCGGAATTAGAGCCTATCCCTCGGTTAAGACCGCACGCCTTAATGCACGCGCCGCAGCCAATGCAAAGATCACCATCAATTACAGGAAGAACGAACCCATCCTTACCCTCGGACATGGTAACGGCGCCTCTAGGGCAACTAGCGGCACACGCTCCACAACCGCAGCAATGCGATGGCGACTCAAACAGCGTGGGAATTTCTCCCCTTTTCACAGTAGACATGCAGTTACCCCCCCCCTATTTATGAACCGAAAGCAACTTGCGCAGAATGTCCGCATTCATATAACCGAAAAAAGCCAACGCAATTGCAAGACAGGCAATAGCGCTCAAAAAGCCAGCACCGTAGGCTGACAGATAATAAAAGGCGAACACTCCAAGAATTGAAACCAAAGTCAGAATCTGCTCAGCCCGGTCTTCGACAAGCTTCGCAAACTTAGCGACTTTAATCCTGCGGTACTCATTCACCACGATCATCGCCAAGAGGGTTGCAAAAGACGCTCCATATAGACCAAAGCGTGGAATCAACAAGACACACAGCAGGGCGCAAAGAGCAGCAGACACCGCAGTAGTGGTTCCCATAATTCCAGTCTCTTTATGTGCGGTGAAGATACCGCCATAAAAACCGGAAATATTGCTGAAGTACGTCGCCAAGAGCAATATCGGTACATACAACATGCCCTCGCCGAATGAACCCTTAATCAGGACGCCATACACAAGAGGCATAAGCGCGGACATAAGCAGAACGACGCTCATCATGAAACGCCTTAGCGCCCGATACACAGAGTTATAGAAAGCCGACTCATCCTCATCAGAGTTTAGGGCTCGAGCTGAACTCTCCTTCCAAGACTGATAGAAAAAGCCATACACCTGATCCATGATACCGGGGAACTTGTACGACACTGCATACACGCCGGCAGCAGAAGGCCCAAGCGTACTCATGATAATGAGCCTGTCCAGCAAGTTATTAATAGTCCAGGAAACCTTATTAGGGATGAGCGGAAATGAATACCGTAGAAGGTTTAAAGCATAGGAGATAGAGAGAGCCGACGGATCGATATAACGCCAGAGCCTCCGCATTACCATGAACACGAGAGCAACACCGCCCTGCGCAATGACCGTTGCAGATAGCATACCCACAACGCCCCAGCGAAGAACGGCGATAAAGAGAACATTGAGCAAAATGGTAAAAGCACTCGCGGCAAAGTTCATGACGGAATATCCCACGGTATCCCCAAAACCACGAAGGACAGCAGAAGCCATCTGCAGAAGCGCGCCAGCAACAACAAGTCCCACGACCCAGCCAAGATTTTCAGGCTCAAAAAGCAACCATACCAGAATCGCCATGACTGCAAAGCATACGCATCCGGCAAGAAGTACAGCGCATGACGCTGTCACGGCTGTAGACCGATCCTCATCGGTACGGCAGTCAATGAGAAACCGAAACAGCGCTTCATCCATAAGCAGCGAAACCGCAGGAACGCAAAATAAAGCAATAGTATTGATGTAGTCTACGGTGCCGTAATCAGCAGTGGAAAGAACCGATGTATAGAGCGGAAGCAGAAGAAACGACACGAGCTTTGTTGCCATGCCGCCAACTGCGATAATGCCGGTATTTTTGATAAGTCGGCTTGTCTCTCCCATTACGAAAGCGCCTTTCTAAGATAAGCCCACGAATGCTCACGCAGAGAATCAAGAAGAGAGTCCACATCACCCCAGTCACAAGGGGGAACATCGTCGGCACACATAACGTTGACGCAACGGTCAGACAGCCCGATATTGCCCAACAAGTCGCGCATACGCGCACCAGACTTATCTGTTGCATATACGCGGAAGGGCTTATGGAAGAGAACAGAGAATACAGTTGCATGAAAGGAATTGGTAACGATGAGGTCTGCGTGTGCGATAAGAGAAACGAACTCTTCAGGGCCAACGCCAAACAGGTTAATTGAATTTGGGATATCTAGATTATTCTCAGATATATAAGCCACCTTCATGCCTGTTGCCTCCGTCATCGCGACGGTGCTCTCGATAAGCTCAGGACATTCACGCAAAAGATACATGAAAATATATTCACCTTGCAAGACATCTTTAGATGCCATGTCGGTATAGTCATCGGATTCCAACAAAAGTGTGGGATCTAAAACAACGTCGATAGGCGTATCGACAAGTGGCTGAAATAGCGGAACCGTCTCCTCCTCGCGAACAGACAAAAAATCAAACCTTGAAAGTAAATCGGATACAAGTTGCTCATCAAAATTCTCCGGTCTAAAGAAAGTGTGAGCAAGACTGGGAGCGTAAGCAACTCGTCGACTATCTCCGGCAAATGAAAGGAAATAGGGGCCAACAACACCTTGTGTGCAATCGAGATTCCAAATTTGATCGCTTCCGCAAATAAAACAATCAAACTGCTCAGCGAGTTCGTACATATCACTTTCTTTTTTCCAGAAATACGGTCTCTTTGTAAGCCTGAAATACTTTTTAGAAAATTCCGCGAATGCAGCCTTTCTAGACGACTGCTTACGCCAACAGCGCATTGCGCGCAGCGTCATCTTCGGGTGCCGAGGTTGGAAAAACCTATATTGCTCATAGTCACGAGAACGATAGTCGATTATTCGCACCTCATGCCCCATGCCTTTCAAGACTTCTTGAAGCGCATAAGACTGAAGTGCAGACCCGAAATTTAAAGCACCGTGGAAAGTAATCGTTCCAATCTTCATTATTTATCTGTTCCTGTTCACCCAAATATGAATAGCATCTGAAAGGCTGAGTCCAGTTACCCCATCAGCAGCTAGAGAAAGCGATGCGAGAAGATAGCGGCTGTAATCCGAAGTGCGCAGAGCCTTCTCAATATCCTTCCATCTACCATTCATCGAAGTACTCACTCTGCTGAACTCATCAATTGAATTGAACGTGTCACAACAACAAGCAAATAAAATCTTACGAGCGCAGTTGTCCAGAGCGACAGTTCTCCCAAGCAAGAGCGGTCCGAACAAAGGAAAAATGCGATTGAAGTCTTCCTGACTATAATTAATCCCCAGCTCTGCACGTAAAGAAATCAACTCATCAAGAACCCAATACGAATCAAGCCCTTTAACATTCGTAGGGGTAGACTGCATTATGGATCCAGGACGGATTCGGTAATAATAACCACTCAAATCATAACAAGGTTCATCGTTAAAGCGACAATCTATCCATACCGGATGAATCAGATCTTCGTACCATGCACCAACGGGAAAACCTAGTCGATTCCAGACTTCACGACGATATAGCCTGCCCCACGGCACCATCCAACTAGCTCTATCGTTCTCTATCTCGCCAAGCAAACCATCATCAGACATATATCTAAAAGTCGATGTAACGAAATCCGCAGATGTTTCATCGAGTCTGCTCCGCATATCCTCAAGATACCCTGGCCCGATCATGTCATCAGAATCCACGAACATGATGTACTTACCGCGAGAAACTCTAAGACCCGCATTACGTGCTGCGGAAAGGCCGCCGTTTATTTGGTGAATTACAAGAACATTAGGCATTAGTCCATACAAATCGGCTATAACGCCAGAATCATCTTTAGACCCGTCATCTACAATAATAACCTCAAACTTGCCAGAAAACTCCTGTGTCACAATGGAATCAAGGCAAGGTTTGAGGTATTTTTCAACGTTGTATACAGGCACAATAATAGAAATGTCGTAAGATATGCCTTCCTTAAAAACAATAGGCATGAACATATTGGATGGTCTCTTGGAAACCATGCTAAGCTTCGCCTTAGACGCATAGGATATAGCATCGGAACGACGACATAACCTAAGTAAGCCATCATAAATAGGGCTAGAAAGTAGAAGTTTTATAGCCTTCTTAATTAAATAAAGAATATGCAACAACTGACTCCTCCCATCTTCAAAGTCGAATAAATATGCGCTTCCATCAATTCGGACATTTAAGTTATGATGCCCCAACATGCAATCAACAAGACCAATCGCAGACGGCACCCCATAGAGGAATAGACTACAAACAATAAATCACAAACGAAAGCGTCTATTGACTCACCCAGACCATGGGGGCGTTGAAGAACTTCTTTGAAAAAACGTGCAAAGACCAGCTTCTAAGCATCGACCGAAATAACTAAAGCCCAAGGAATGAATACACCGCACGACAAGACTGAACCTTTGATATCGGTTCAATCGTAAATTCTTGTCACTTAATTGAAAGCTAAGGACAAGCTCGGTCAGGACTAATAATGCTCCAACTAAATATATTAGAAAAAAGCAATAATGACCTGCATTATACAAATAGACGACGGAGACATTTAAAGCAGCTTAGTAAGTGCCGAGCAGAAAAAGAAACGATACTGCAATTTGACAAAACAAGACTATGAACTAAGTCCGGACAATTGCTGATTCGACTCTGATACTCGCTTTTAATTGTTTTATCAAATTGCCTTTTCACCTCTTTATCCACTTCACAATGCCAAAGAACTTCATCAAGATCACAATAGTGTCGACAGATACCCCTTTTGGCATTTTTTACTGAATCGCTCGACCATTCACTCGCATAACGAATCAACTCGTCGCTTACAAAGCTCCAATCAGTTATCTGATCCTCTTTAAACTGCTTCGTACTATTAGCGCCATGCTGACGATAGTAGTAAAGCGGCTCGTCAATGTGAAATAAACTCTTTGCAATATCGAAAACAGGAAGAAGTTGACAAAGATCCTCACCGTGCATAAGGCCAACTCGTTTCGAGTACCACTCATCACTGGCAAACAAATCTCTCCGAATGACCTTATTCCAAACGCTATTGAAATCGCATCCGCACAACAGGTTTTTAACAGCATCAAAAGATTCGCCCGTATGCATACCAGAACAGATATCAACTTTTAACGAGGGTTTAATAGGCATCAATCCCATGGTAAAGTCAAATGAAATGATATCAGCACCAGTCGAGGCAATTACATCGCATACCTTTTTGATGCAGCCTTCAAGAAGAGCGTCATCGGAGTCGAGCGAAAGAATATAACGCCCACTCGCCTTACGAAGACCGTCTCGACGTGCAGCGAGAAGACCTTCGTTGTCCTTATGAATAACGAAGGCTCTCTCACGCTTATCGCAATAAGCATCGCAAATCTCGGGAGATCCATCGGTGGAACCATCATCCACAAGAATCACCTCAAAAGAGCCGGTCCCTTGAATATCAATAGATTCCAGACAAGCGGGAAGAAAACGCTCGGTGTTATATACCGGTACAACAATACTGATGTCAGGCGTTTCGTCATGCATAAATAACTCCTAATAGCGCCGACGAATACGGAAAAAGATCGCAGCTGCCGCCATATACAAACGTAATGACAAAATAAAACACGAAAAATAAAAAGCCCAGAGTTCCAGTTAGAAACCGCTCTCTACCAAGGTTTTCAGATAAAAAGGGGTAAACCAAACCTGAAATGAAAAGAAAAGGGAAACTGAGTCGAATTAGCTCAGGACTGATGCTCGCAAATTGAGCGAATAAGGAAGAAATTATGCCACAGCTCGTATAAAAATTAAGTGTCCATCGATCAATGCTCGTGGTCAAACCCTTACTACCCAACATCCATATAGCAAGGCAAAATAGAAAATAAATAAGCATTGTGATATTAAATGAGCCCATTCCAGCGTGTTTGATCTGAAAGCTATATGACGACGTAAATAGAGACACGAGCTCCATTACATCCGGTCCAATCATAATCACACAAATAGCAAAAATGATAACGCCAACGCATGCAAGAAGTGCAACGGTCTTGTATGAACGTTCGTGTCTGCGGTTGAAGCATGAAATATAAATAATCCAAATTAAAAGTCCTATGATAGACATTTTGTGAAAGCCAACTGCAAGAGCCAAATAAACAATAGCGGGGACGCGCTTCTCACGGAACAGCTCATAGAGCATCATGACGAGCATACTAGTAGCAAGACATTGCCTAATTATGTTTAACGTATAACCGAACACAACGAAACAAAGAAAGAAACCTACGACAGGATACCCGCGAGGATACAACTTCCTAACAACTAAAATATAGGGAAGGAGAACGATGGCTTCACAAAGAAAAAGAACAGCGTGGAAATCACCAGTCAGTCTCCCCAGGATCCAGAAGAGAATTACGAATAGCGGCTCTTGATCTGAGCAAGCACCCATAGCACCTGTGAGCGAATAATACTGCGAGGCGTAAAAACACCTGAGAGGATATGCCGAGGTATCGGTACCGACAGATGCATCGCGCAGCCCCGCCACCAAACAAAGGGGGAGAACCGCGATAACCGCTAGAAGAAAACTGACGCGCTTATTAGGTATCTTTACCGAAAAATATAGCAATGCAATATGGGACACAAAGGCAATGAAATAGATTGGCATCTCTACACCTGCTTTGCATATCGTTTGTAAACCGTCGATTTACCTCCGGTCGAAACCACGTCGAAAACACCAACACAGCAGTTAAACACATCTTGAAAATAGATGTTATACAAAAAGCTGCCATGGCATTCAGTAACGTTAAACAGATGCGCGCTAATAGAAAAACTCACCTTATCAACCTTTTATCACGGGAGTTACCCGATAGCCTTACCAGAAATTGCAGCATATAACGCATAGAAAGCGTTATGAACCCTAGGAGAGATAGAAAAGAGAGCACAGCGTAACCTCCATTTTGAACAAGCATATGGGTTCCTCGACGCCCTCCAGGCAAGCCCTCGAGCATTCCTCAAATATTTCTGGGCGTCAGCCTTACTATCAAATCCGTCCGGATCAACCCTCATTGCAACGCGGAGCGTACAGAATGATTGAAAACACTCAAACTCGCCCTGAAATTCAGACCCGGCAAATCGTCGAACAGTCTCAATAGTCCTGTCCATGTCTTTAGCATGCTTGGAACCCTGCTTTCTGAGCGTTGTAATGGAACCAGGTCTCGTCACGTATGCATAAAAGCACGCATCAGAGAATGCAACCTTTTGAATTTTGGAACAAATTTTAGCAATTACGCCCATGTCTTCGAAGAGCTGCCCCTCAGGAAAGACAAGGTCGTTAATAAGAGATCGTTCAAAGAGCTTTCCGCACGCAGAGCCGCTCTCACCGCTTAATAAAAGTAATTTTCGTAAATGCTCAATTCCAGATTCAACATGGAATTCTACATTCTGCCCCATCTTATAGTTATCAAGAACAGGCGTCTTCGCAAAGGAGCCGATAACGAGCGAAACTTGATACTTGTCAGCCGCTTCGACCATCAACTCAACAGTTCGCGAATCAATCAAATCGTCCCCATCAACATACATGACATAATCGCCGTGGCACCTTTGAGTACCAAAGTTACGAGCAGAAGAAAGACCGCCGTTTTCCTTATGCAAAATCTTAAATCGCGTGTCTGATCCAACGGCATCTTCAATAAGATCAATAGTATTATCAGTACATCCATCATCCACAATAATATATTCGATATTCGAATAAGTCTGACCAAGCAATGAGTTTACGCAAGGAAGCGCGAACATACCCACGTTGTACATGGGGACAATGACACTAACCAGAGGCTTAGCAACATCAGAAGCCATATATCTAAGACCTCCTGAGAACAAAACGATATATCAACGCTCTAACGGAATTTGGCATCAGACAGACGACGGCATGCGGTAAATAAGAACAGATATAATCGCATTTTGTGAAATAGCCACGCTCAACTTGAGCACGCTTAAATGCTTTAGCGTACTTAAGATACTGCGAGCCCCCCCTGCGAGCATAGAAATCCCCACTAACGCGCATCGCAACAAGCGGTTCCTTCAGGTTATCCGCCTTGCAGCCACATGCGAGCATCCTGTTAAAAAGGTCCCAATCCTCAAAGTAGAGAAAATCGGAACTGTAGTTACCAGCCTCCATGACTTTCGACTTTCTAAACGTCATAGGAGGATGACGAAAGGGATTTCGCCTTTTGGAATAAGAACGTATAGCGTCGATGCCCTTGGGAAGATCTGTGGCCGCAACAGGTTCATTGGGAGTCGTGACGAATTCGATAACATCGCTTCCGACCATATCGAGACCACTATCAATAGCGGCAAGCTGTTTCTCCATACGATCCGGACGAGCTATATCATCAGTGTCCATGCGTGCAACAATTTCGTTAGAGCAAGCAAGGATGCCTTGGCGCAGTGCATACCCAAGTCCATGGTTTTTTTCATACGAAACAAAATTGAACAGTCCGGGATGCAGGAAGTCATAATCTTGGAGCACGTCTTCAAGCTCATGCGTAAGCGGACCATCCTTGACCATGACAATCTCGGCAGGAGAAACCGTTTGATTCAGCATGCTGTCTAAAGCTTGAATTAAAAAGGCAGGATTTTCTTTTTTGTAAATGCTCATCAACACACTGTAAGAAGAAGAAAAGTTAGTCTGCATCTATCGTCCCGTTCTCTTCTTTCCAAACATGGCACCAAAAGTGCCAGTAAAGCACTTCCAATCCATCGCAAAACAACGGTTTTGGACATAGCGAAGCTCAATCTTCTGGCGCAGGCCGCTCTCGAAGGTTGCCTCGTTACGATCGGTTGCCTGCCACAGACCAGTAATACCGGGCTGAACAGAGAGCAGCTCAGCCTTTTCCTCGTCGGAAAAGTGCTGTTCAAGCTCATCCCTTGTAATGGGACGCGGTCCAATAACGGAAAGATCGCCGTTAAGCACGTTCAGGAACTGAGGCATCTCGTCGATAGAGCACTTACGAATAAACTGACCAATCTTGGTAATACGAGGGTCATCGTCAACCTTGCGTTCGACTTCCCACTGATGTAGCTGCTCGGGACTCAGATACTTCTGTACATCGCCAGCATCGGCGACCATACTACGAAGCTTAATAATCTTGATAGTCCTTCCGCCTCTGCCGACGCGCTCTTGCGTATACATGGGGCTGCCGGGCGATTCGAGACTAATGAGCACGCACACGATGGCGATAGGAATAAGCAGCAGTACGCTCATCAAAAGACTGAACACCAGATCAAACAGCCTCTTAATAAAGCGGTAACCAAGCGTACCGCTCGGCTTAATCTCTTTAATAGCTAGTGCATCCCCCATTGATGCACAGCTCTCTGTCATTTCCTTAGCAGCCACAGTCAAACTTACGTCCCCGTTCCCCAGGGATCCCCCAATCGGTAAATTCAAAAAAGCGTACGAACAGCCGGTACAACGTCTCCCTTTACGTTTTGCTGGGAACGTCAAGCGGTAGCAGCTCCCTAAAAGCGGAGTCGCCTTCGCCCACGTCCACCAGGCACCAGCGCTTATGACGGTCGATCTTCTTTACACGGGCCTCTTGCCCCACTAAGGGCCCTTGCTCTATGTGCAGCACGCCGTCTTCTATGCGCGCTACGCTGTTGCGCACAACACCGTCGTCGTCCAACACGCTGCGGTACCAGTCCTGTGCATCGTCCGGCATGGGCATGTACGCCCGCTCCCTACTGCCGGCGATGCGACAGCCAAAGCTCAACTGGGCCAAAGCCCTATCGAGCGCGGCGGCATCGTGCGTAGCGACGAAGAAATATTCCTTGTACATGGGTTTGGTTTGGAGCGACCAGGCGCCGTCCCGCTTAAACCAGAACTCCTTTTGCATCACAAAAGCGTCCTGCATCAACTCGTGCGGGATAATGCAGCGGACCTTTTCGCAGGTCTCGCGCTCTTTTCCATTGGGGGTGTGGACCAGATACCAGCGGACGCGGCCGTGCTGGCTGTTGGTGGTAGCGCCGTTAAATGCGCCCGGCAGCTGCTCTTGGCGCCGTGCCGTCTGTTCCATGTTTTCGCCCCCTCTTTTGGTTTTGCGATGCACGCAAATGCAGGGGCGTTTAGAACAGGCTTCTCGCTCGCAGCTAGGCGCAGTCGCAAAAGTACAGGTTTTTGTATCTTTCAACTGATGACATTATACGAGCAATTAATCAGCGTTTGCCCAGATTGCGCAAAATGTACTGCTAGTAGGTGCATCTCCATACCCCTCTATAAAAACCTGTACCTTTTTGTGCAACAAAAAAAGCCGCTCAACCAGCGGCTTTTCTTATTTCGGCATGAAAAAAGGCGACCGCCCTGTGTGGACGGTCGCCTTTGTTAATTGTTGTGAAGTTTGCCTTAGGCGCGAGTCTTAATCTCCTCGGTCACCTTGGCAACAAACTCGTCAACGCTCATCTGAACGGTCTCATTGGAGCGATCGCGGACGGAGATGTTGCCGGCCTCGACCTCCTTCTCGCCCAGGATGAGCATGTAGGGCACGCGGTCGATGCTGCGGGCCTCGCGGATCTTGTAGCCGATCTTCTCGTCGCGGTCATCGCAGACAACGCGAATGCCGGCCTCCTCCAGCTTGGCGCACACCTCGTGGGCATAGTCGCGGCTCTTCTCGGAGACAGGAAGCGCCTTGACCTGCACGGGAGCCAGCCAGGTGGGGAACTTGCCCGCAAAATGCTCAATCAGAATACCGATGAAGCGCTCGATGGAGCCAAAGCACACGCGATGCAGCATGATGGGGCGCTTCTTGGTGCCGTCGGCGTCCACGTACTCAAGGTCAAAGTTGAGCGGCATCTGGAAGTCGAGCTGGACGGTACCGCACTGCCAGGTACGGCCGAGCGAGTCCTCCAGGTGGAAGTCGATCTTGGGGCCGTAGAAGGCGCCGTCGCCCTCGTTGACCTCGTAGTCCATGCCCAGCTTCTCTAGAGCGGTGCGCAGGCCCTCCTCGGCGCGCGCCCAGTCCTCGTCGGAGCCCATGGAGTCCTCGGGGCGGGTGGAAAGCTCAACGTGGTACTTAAAGCCAAACTTCTGGTACACGGAGTCGATGAGGTTGACCACGCCCACGATCTCGTCGGTCAGCTGGTCGGGACGCACAAACAGGTGGGCGTCGTCCTGGTTAAAGCAGCGCACGCGGAACAGGCCGTGCAGGGCGCCGCGAAGCTCGTGGCGATGTACCAAGCCAATCTCGCCGGCGCGGATGGGCAGCTCGCGGTAGGAGTGCGGCTTGGAGGCGTACACCAGCACGCCACCCGGGCAGTTCATGGGCTTAATGCAGTACTCTTCGTCGTCGATGACGGTGGAGTACATGTTGTCCTTGTAGTGGTCCCAGTGGCCCGAGGTCTTCCACAGCTGCTTGTTCATGATGAGCGGCGTGGAGATCTCCACGTAGCCGGCCTTGTGGTGGATCTCGCGCCAGTAGTCCAGCAGCGTGTTCTTAAGGATCATGCCGTTAGGCAGGAAGAACGGGAAGCCGGGGGCCTCGTCGCGCATCATAAAGAGGTCCATCTCGCGGCCGATCTTGCGGTGGTCGCGCTTCTTGGCCTCCTCCAGCATGTGCATGTGCTCGTCGAGCTCTTCCTTGGTGGCAAAGGCGACGCCGTTGATGCGGGTGAGCATCTTATTGTCCTTATCGCCCTTCCAGTAGGCGCCCGAGACGCCGGTGAGCTTAAAGGCCTTCAGCGCCTTGGTGTAGCAGATGTGGGGGCCGACGCACATGTCGATGTAGTCGCCCTGCTGGTAGAAGGTGATGCGGGCGTCGTCGTCCAGGTCGCCGATGTGCTCGACCTTGTACTTCTCGCCGCGCTCCTCCATAAGGGCGATGGCCTCGGCGCGGGGCTTCTCGTACACGGTGAACTTGAGGTTCTCCTTGACGATCTTCTTCATCTCGGCCTCGATCGCGGGGAAGTCGTCCTCGCTGATCTTGACGCCCTCGGGCAGGTCGACGTCGTAGTAAAAACCGTTGTCGGTCGCGGGACCGTAGGCAAAGTCGGCCTCGGGATAGAGACGCTTGATGGCCTGCGCCATGATGTGCGCGGCGGAGTGGCGGATGACGTGCGTGACCTCGTCCTGCGGGAGCTCGGCCACCGAACCGTCATTGTAGAGTGCCTTCATGGGTATGTTTTCTCCTCTCGGATGCCTAATGCAAGTGCGTGCGATGCGCTCGGCGTTTTTGACTTGCATCATTATAGGCAGGTTGCCTTGGTATACAAGCGCCCGCCGCACCTTAATGGCACGGCGGGCGATTTTCTACGCATGCTTCATCGTGTGGGGGCGGGGCTGCGGGGCGCGCATGCGGCTTGCGCGTGACGCGCGGGGCCCGTGGCTTACGGCCGGCCCGGCGATGGATGCGTTACTGAATGCGAGTTCGGCAGTAGGGGCAGACCTTCCAGTGCGCGTCGAGCGGGCGATGGCAGCTGGGGCACACGTTGCGAACCTGGGTGTCGCACACCGGGCAGACCACAAAGTCCTTCTCGATGGGGGCGCCGCACTGCGGGCAGGTGCCGTACTGGGCAAGCTGGCGCTCGCGCAGGGCCATGTCCAGCTCCTGCTCCTCGCGGTCGGCCGCGTAGGAATGCGGGCGCAGGACCAGGTAGGCGATGAGGCCCACAAACGGGATGAGGGCGATGATGCCCCATGCCACGTAGGCGCTGGCGCCGCGACGACGAGCGTCGATGAACACATAGACGACCGACAGCACGTACAGGGCGATGATAAAGCCAACAAAGGCATAGACGACGCCCATAAGCTGCGGCGACATGAGCTCAGAGATGTACTTGGACATTGAGGTGTACCTTTCGGAATAATTACAATCCGGTCAAGTTTACCACGGGGTTTGTTTATATGGGGCCACGGCTGGGTACGGGGCTGGCGCGGACACAAACATCTCAATCTATAACAGTTACTCAGCAAATTCGGGTCTAGGTGTTACAGATCGAGACGCAGGGGTCCCTCCCCGACTTCAATCTCGATCTGTAACATCTTGGGCCCCAAAACCCCTCTTACTGTTACAGATCGAGACATTCAAAATCCGTCGGAAGGTTTGTCTCGATCTGTAACATCTACAACCCGAATCATCAGCTAACTGTCACAGATTGAGACAAAGAAAACCGTCCAGGCCGAATGTCTCAATCTGTAACAGTTACTCGGCAAATACAGTCCCAGATGTTACAGATCGAGACGAACGGTTGCCGCAGTTGTCGGCAGACGAGGTCACCGATTGACCTGAGTCTCCCCTCGCCTGCCGTTGGCGGATGCAGCGGGGCTGTTCGCCGCATTGCCACTGCACTGGGGGTGTGCAGACCGTAGGATAGTCCTATTGACAGCCTGTCAACTCGTCTGGGAGGCATCGTGGCAGAAACGTTTGATATCGCGATTGTGGGCGCGGGCATCACGGGATGCGCCATCGCACGGCAACTCGCGCGGTTTGACCTGTCCATTTGCGTGGTCGAGGCGGCCAACGACATCGCGCTGGGGGCTTCGAAGGCCAACGGCGGCCTGGTGCACGCCGGCTACGATCCGGCACCGGGCACCGTAAAGGCGCAGGTCAACGCCCGCGGCTGCGAGCTGTACGGCACCTGGGCCCAGGAGCTAGGCTTTTTGTTCCGCCGCACCGGCTCGATGGTGCTGGGCTTTAACGACGAGGACCGTGCGCACCTGGAGAAGCTGCGCAGCAACGGCCTAGCCAACGGCGTGCCCGAGCTGTCGATTATCGGCCCCGAGCGCATCCACGAGCTGGAACCGCGTGCGAGTGCCAAGGCGACGTGCGCGCTGTGGTGTCCCTCGACCGGTTTTGTCGATCCGTTTGAGGTCGCCATCGCCGCGCTGGAGAACGCCGTGGCCAACGGCGTGACATTTATGCGCTCCGCCCCGGTGGAGGCGATTGAGGTTGCTGGCGGCGAGGCTACCGACAGGGCTGCGCGATTTACGCTAGTGACGCCTGCCGGCGATGTGCGCTGCCGCTATCTGATCAACGCCGCGGGCAACGGTGCCGCGGACATCTCGCATATGGCCGGCGCCGAGGAGTTCCAGATGGTCTGGCGCCAGGGAAACATTGTGGTGCTGGACAAGGAGTCGTGCGCGCTCATGCCGCTCTATCCCGTGCCCACGCCGGTGTCCAAGGGAGTTATCGTCACGGGCACCGTGCACGGAAACACCGTGATCACCGCGACCGCTGCCGTGCGCGAGCCGGGCGACACGCAGACCTATGCGAGCGATGTGAACGCGCTGCTGACGGGAGCGCGCAAGCTGGTTCCCGATCTGGACACGCGCCGCGTGGTGCGCGCGTTTGCCGGCGGGCGTCCGGTCATCAAGGGAACAAACGACTTCTTTATTGGGCAGTCCGCCGTGGTGCCTGGGCTATTCCAGGCGGCAGGTATTCAGTCGCCGGGCGTGGCGAGCGCGCCGGCCATTGCCGAGCGCAAGGAGCAGATCATGCGCGATGCCGGTGTTGCCCTGCACGAGCGGGCCGACTGGGATCCGATTCGCCGCGCACCGGACGACTTTGACCGCGCACCACTTGCGCGCAAGGAGGAGCTCATTGAGTCCGACCCTGCATGGGGGCAGATCGTCTGCCGCTGCGAGACGGTGCCCGAAGCCGAGATTGTGGCCGCGATTCGACGCCGCCCGGGTGCGGTTTCGGTCGAGGGTGTCAAACGTCGCCGCCGCGCCGGCATGGGTCGGTGCCAAAGTGGTTTTTGCCAGAGCCGCGTGGTGGCGATCCTGGCGCGCGAGCTGGGGTGTGACCCCAGCGAGGTGCTGCTAGAGGACACTGGCTCGTGGCTCGTTGAGGGACCTTTGAAGGGGGTGCGCTAGGATGGCGGAATTCAAATCGAGCACGATTGATAGCGATGCCGTTGAGGCAGTACCTACGCAGGCCTTCGACGTGGTCGTTATCGGCGGCGGACCTGCTGGCATGGCTGCCGCACTTGCCGCGCATAAGGCCGGCGCGTGCGTGGCTATCGTGGAGCGCGAGCAACACTTGGGCGGCATCCTGCGCCAGTGCATCCACCCCGGCTTTGGGCTGTCGCACTTTAAGCAGGAGCTCACCGGTCCCGAGTACGCGCAGCGCTTTATCGACCAGGTGTGCGCGACCAACATTGCGCTGTTCTTGGACAGCATGGTGCTTGGGATTGATTCGGGCGAGTCCACGGAAGACGCCGCGGCCCACACCGTCACGCTCATGAGCCCTGCCGGCATGCTGCAGCTCACCGGACGCGCGGTCGTCCTTGCTATGGGGTGCCGAGAGCGCACGCGCAGCGAGATCAAGATTCCCGGCAGTCGTCCCGCCGGCGTGTTTACGGCCGGCCTGGCGCAGCGATACATCAATATCGAAAACCTCAAGCCCGGCTCGCGAGCCGTCATTTTGGGCTCGGGCGATATCGGGCTGATCATGGCACGTCGCTGCACGCTCGAGGGGATTTCGGTCGAGGGCGTATACGAGCTCATGCCGTACGCCAACGGTCTGCGCCGCAACGTCAAGAACTGCCTTGACGACTTTGGCATTCCGCTGCACCTGTCCACCACCGTCACGCGTGTGATCGGACACGATCGCGTGGAAGCAGTCGAGGTGAGCCAAGTCGACGAGAGCCTGGCGCCCATTCCGGGGACCGAGCGCGTTGTTCCGTGCGACACGCTACTGCTTTCGGTGGGTCTGATACCCGAGAACGAGCTTTCGGTTGCCGCGGGCGTTGAACTTGACCCGCGCACGCGCGGCGCAGTGGTGGACCAGAGCCTGCAGACGGGCGTGCCGGGCATCTTTGCCTGCGGCAATGTGCTGCATGTGCACGACCTAGCCGACAACGTGACGACCGAGTCCGAGAGGGCTGGCGCAGCTGCGGCGGCGTACGCGATGGGGACCGGCGCGAGCGCCATTCCGGACTGCGAGCTCACCGTCTCCCCTGCCGGCATTGCGGGATACGCGCTGCCGGAACGTATTACCGCTGTGGCGCTCACCAAGCTCAACTTCCGCGTGCGCCGACCCGTCGACGCCGCCTGCGTGAGGATCTTGGCCGACGGCGAGGAACTGTTGGCCGGCAAGGTCCGCCCGTTTAAACCGAGCGTAATGGAAAGCTTCCCACTGCCGGCAAAGGTGATTCAGCGCGCACTCGACCTAGGTGCTAGCGAAATTGTCCTGTCCGTCGATCCCGTCGAGGAGGCATAGACTATGAGCGATACCGTGATCGAAACGCTGCAGTTCAACTGCACGACCTGCCCATCCGAATGCCTTCTGACCGTAAAGGTGGAGCGCGACGCCAATGACGCCGTGGTGGAAGTGTGCTCCGTAATCGGCAACAACTGCCCGCGCGGCGATAAGTTCGCACATCAGGAGCTCACCTGCCCTATGCGCGTGCTCACGACGACCGTGGCCGTCTCCGGCGGCGACGAAGCCCTGCTCCCCGTGCGCACCGCCGAAGCCATCCCGCTAGAACTCCACGCCCGAGCCATGGACCTCATCCGAGGCCTAGTCGTCAACGCCCCCATCCGCATGGGCGACGTAGTCCTGCCCAACCTCCTAGACACCGGTACCGACCTCATCGCCAGCATGGACATCGACCGAGCCCAAGTAGCTAATTAGGGACGGGGCTCTTTTAGCTACCCCACCATCCACCCCGCCCTCCTCCGCAGTTGCGGTGAAATACGGACTGTTTTATGGCTTCAGGCCGCTAAACAGTCCGTATTTCACCGCAACTTATGAGGGCCGCATGGGATGCAAAGGAGTGTCCCAAGGTGCCGGCATAAAAGGAACGTCCCTATGTGCCGGGCATGGGATACCATGGTGGCAGCCTAGCGAAAGGATGTTTCATGGCACATGTCGATGACCAGCGTGTGGCGCGCGTGCTCGATGCGCTCGAGGCTCAGCACCCCGGCGCACAGCTGCTCGTAAACGACCCGTGGTCGATCTATTACCTGACCGGCTTTTATGCCGATATGTTCGAGCGTTTTTGCGGCGTGCTGCTCGCACGCGGCAGCGAGCCCGTGATCTTGGTCAACGCGCTGCATCAGCTGCCCGAGTATGACAATGCCCGCATCGCCTATCACACCGACAACGATGTCGTGGCCGATGCCATCGCTCGCGAAGTCGATCCGACCAAACCGCTCGGCATCGACACCGTCATGCGCTCTGGCTTTTTGATGCCCCTCATGGAGCGCCATGCCGCCAGCGAGTTTTTCCTGGGCGACTTTGCCGTCACCGCCGCACGCACCCACAAGGATGCCGCCGAGCAGGAGCTGATGCGCGCGTCCTCGGCCGCCAACGATGCCGTGATGGCCGACGCCATCAAGCTCGTTCACGAGGGCGTGACGGAGCGCGAAATTGCCGACCAGATGCTCGGTCTGTACCGTAATCACGGCTGCGAGGGCTTTAGCTTTCCGCCCATCGTGAGCTTTGGCGCCAACGCTGGAGACCCGCATCACGAGCCCGACGACACCGTACTCAAGCGAGGCGACGTGGTGCTGTTCGACATTGGCGGACGTCGCCGCAACTACTGCTCGGACATGACACGCACGTTCTTTTGGGGCGAGCCGGACGAGGAGACGGCGCGCATCTACGACATCGTGCGCCGCGCCAACGAGGCCGCCGAGGCGCTCATCGCACCGGGCGCGCGCATGTGTGACCTGGACCGCGCCGCACGCGACGTGATTGAGGACGCGGGCTATGGGCAGTATTTTACGCATCGCCTGGGCCACTCGATCGGCCTGCAGGACCACGAGCCGGGCGACGTTTCACTCGTCAACGAGCAGGTCGTGGAGCCAGGCATGACGTTCTCCATCGAGCCGGGCATTTACCTCCCCGGCCGCACCGGCGTCCGCATCGAGGACCTAGCCCTGGTGACCGAGAACGGCGTCGAGATTCTCAACGCCTACCCCCACGATCCGCTCCGCCTAGACTAGGCAATGCGGCAAAGGGGCAGCCCCTTTGCCGCATCCCACCAATACCGCGCCACAAAAACGGCCTATCTACTACGTTTAACCCGCATGGGTCGACCATAACCGAGTTTTCGCAAAATACGCAAGCCGTCTACCTACGGTTTTAATTTCGCGATGTTCCGTATGGTCAAGGGTGACCAGTCAAACGTAGTAGATAGCCCCATTTCGTGACAAGCGAGTCAACTCGGGGTACAGGGCAGCTAAAAAAGCCCCGTCCCAAATTGGCTGCTTTTGAGTTGCGGTGATATACGGACTGTTTGAGGCTTCTGGCTTGTAAAACAGTCCGCATTTCACCGCAACTGATGAGGGGATGGGTTAGCGCAGCAGGCCGGCTACTTCGCCTGCTAGGGTGATGGTACCGGCTGCTACGAAGGACTCGCCCGCGGCATCGAAGGCAGCGAGAGCCTCGGACACGCTGGGGTACACGCCTGCGAGCTTATCGGCGTCCACCAGGGCGGCGAGCTCCTCTGCCGGCAGGGCGCGATCGGAATCGGTCTGGGTCACGACCACGCGCGGGAAGGCCGGAATCAGCACGTCAACGATGCCCGCCACGTCCTTATCGGCCAGCGCGGCACACAGCAGCGTGGGGCGGTTCTCCACGCACGGATCGATCTCGTCCAGCGCGCTCACAAAGTTCTCGCAGCTCTGAGGGTTATGGCAGGCGTCGATCAGCTTGAGCGGATCGGTCCCCAGCACGTCAAAACGACCCGGCGTGGGGCAGCCCATAAGCGAAGCGTCGAGCGCATCGTGGTCGAGCACGCGGCCCAGATAGCCCTCGCACAGCATAATCGCGCACGCAGCATTCTGCGGCTGATACGCCGGCTTGACCATGCTCGACGTATAGATCGCACGCGGCGTGGTGCAGCTAAACTCAACCGTATCGCCCACGTGCTCCGGCACCTTAGTCGTGGCGTGGCTTACCACGAGCGGCACGACGCCGCACTCGCGACAACGAGCATCCATCACGCGTTGAACACTCGCCTCATGCGTGCCCTCGCCCAGCACAACCAGACGTCCGGGCTTGATAACCGCCGCCTTCTCACCCGCAATGGCCTCAAGCGTGTCGCCCAGGATGCGCGTGTGATCGAGCCCAATGCCCGTAATGGCAACGGCGACGGGATCGGTCGCACTCGTGGCGTCCCAACGACCGCCCATGCCGACCTCTAGTACGGCAACATCCACCGCGGCCTCGGCAAACACTACAAGTGCGGCAGCCGTCAGCAGGTCAAACGGCGTGATGGTATAAGCGCGCTCCCCCGCCGCCACACGGTGCGCATTCACGCGGCGCCCCGCCTCGACAGCTGCCGAAACGCCACGGGCAAACGCCTCGTCGCTCACAACGCACCCATCGACCTCCATGCGCTCGGGATAGCGCACCAGCTGCGGCGACGTATACAGCGCGGTCTTGAGCCCCTCGCCGCGAAGGATAGCAGCCGAAAAACGCGTGGTCGAAGTCTTGCCATTGGTACCGGCAACCTGAATGCAATCAAAATACTCATCCGGACGCCCCAGCTCATCGAGCATATCGACAACCGTCTCAAGCAGAGGACCAGCATCCCCAGAAATCCGCCCCGTATCAGCAGCCAGCCCAACAGCCTCATCAAACGAAAGCAACTCAAACGAGAAAGGAACGACATACGACCCAGAACGCTTAGTCATAACCCAAAGTCCCCCATAACAGAAAAAGAGGCTCATCAAAAAGAATGAGCCCCTCGCGTTGACAATTTCAGCCTTTACCCGATTGCAGCAAGATCAAGGCCACAACCCAGTGGCCCCAACCTACCAGTTGCAAACAACCACGTAACCGCACTAGGAGCGGCCCGACGCTTTGCTCGCCGCAAGTTCCGCACGCAAAGGACAGCACTTAATGTGCTGTCCGTCTTGCGCAGGACTGTCCGCAACGGAGAGCAAAGCGTCGGGACGCGCCCCTCAGTAAGAACTACGAGAAGTTAGCAACCTGAGCAGTCAGTGCCGCCAGGATCTCCTTAAGCTCTGCTGCACGGTCCCTCTTCTTCTGAACCACCGCAGGCGCGGCCTTGGCCACAAAGCCCTCGTTGGCGAGTGTCTTCTCGCAGCCGGCGAGCTCCTTCTGCGCCGCGGCGATCTCCTTCTCCAGGCGCGCCTTCTCGGCTGAAAGATCAACCTTGCCCTCGAGCACCACAAAGACCTCGACGCCGCTGTCGACCACGGCAATGCTCGCAGCCGGCTTCTCGACGTCGGTACCCATGACCAGCGAGGCAGTGTTGGCCAGCGGCTCAATCGTGGAGCGCAGGCTCTCGAGCTTCTCGATGTCCTCGGCACCGGCGCGCACGACCACGTCGAGCTCGGCCTTGGGGCTCAAGCGATAACGCGAACGCGTGGCGCGAGCGGCGGAAACGACAGCGCGGCACAGCTCAAACGCGCGCTCGGCGGGCTCGTCGACGTACTTGGCGTAGTCGGCGGGCTCCGGCCACTTGGCGATCATGAGCGCCTCGGCGCGATCCACGTTGCCCTCGGCGTCCAGGTCGAGCACACTCGCCGGCATGTTGTCCCAGATCTCCTCGGTAACAAACGGCATGAGCGGGTGCATCAGGCGAATGGAGGTGTCGAGCACAAAGATCAGGTTGCGCTGAGCCTGCAGACGGCCCTCGCCCTTCAGGCGGGCCTTAGTGACCTCGACGTACCAGTCGCAGACCTCGTTCCAGAAGAACTGCTGCACGCCGCGGGCCATGTCGCCAAAGGTGTAGTTCTCGATGCCTTCGGTGACCATCTTCACGGCCTTGGCCAGACGGCTGAACATCCAGGCGTCGGCCGGCGTCTCCACAACGGGCTCGCCGGGCGTGTAGCCCTCCATGTTCATAAGCAGGAAGCGGCTGGCATTCCAGATCTTGGTCACAAACGACTTGGCCTGCTCGGTGCGCGGGCTGTCGATGAGCTTCTTGGTCTTCTTGTCGATGTTCGCGTCAAACTTGACGTCCTGGTTGTTGGTGCACAGCGTCAGCAGGTTGAAGCGCATGGCGTCGGCGCCGTACATGCCAATGAGGTCCATAGGGTCAACACCGTTGCCCTTGGACTTGGACATGCGGCTGCCGTCTTTGGCAAGGATCGTCGGGTAGATGACGACGTCCTTAAACGGCACCTCGTCCAGGAAGTACAGCGAGCTCATGACCATGCGGGCGACCCACAGCGCGATGATGTCGCGTGCGGTGACGAGCGCCGTCGTGGGGTGATGGCCCTCGAGCAGCTCCGGCTTTTGCGGCCAGCCCTGCGTGGCGAAGGTCCACAGCTGCGAGCTGAACCAGGTGTCCAGCACGTTCTCGTCCTGATGCACATGATGGCCGCCGCACTTGGGGCACACATCGGTGTCCTCGGTAAGAGCGTCCTCCCAGCCGCAGTCCTCGCAGTAGAACACGGGGATGCGGTGGCCCCACCACAGCTGGCGGCTAATGCACCAGTCCTTAAGGTTCTCCATCCAGGTGGTGTAGGTCTGCGTCCAGCGCGCGGGGTGGAAGGTAACCTTACCGGAGTTAACGGCGTCAAGCGCCGGCCCCTTGAGCTTGTCAACGGCCACAAACCACTGCTCGGACAGCCACGGCTCAAGCGCGGCGTCGCAGCGGTAGCAGTGCATGACGGAGTGATCGAGGTCCTCGACGTGATCGAGCAGGTCGTGCTCCTCGAACCACTTGATGACGGCCTCGCGGCACTCGTCGCGGTTCATGCCGGTGAACTCGCCGTAGCCCTCGACGACCACCGCGTGCTCGTCGAAGATGTTGATCTGCGGCAGGTCGTGGGCCTGACCCATGGCATAGTCGTTGGGGTCGTGAGCAGGCGTTACCTTGACGAAGCCAGAGCCGAAATTGGCGTCGACATGCCAATCCTCAAAGATGGGGATCTCGCGGTCGACGATGGGAAGCTTGACGGTCTTACCCACAAAAGCGGCCTTCTCGGGGTCCTTCGGGGAAACGGCAACGCCCGTGTCGCCGAGCATGGTCTCGGGGCGCGTGGTGGCGACGACGATGTAGTCCTGGCCGTTGACCGGCTCGGTCAGCGGGTAGCGCAGGTGCCACAGGTGGCCCTTCTCGTCCTTATATTCGGCCTCGTCGTCCGAGATGGCGGTGGTGCAGTTGGGGCACCAGTTAACGATACGCTTGCCACGGTAGATCAGGCCGTCGTGGTACCAATCGCAGAAGACCTTGCGCACGGCCTGTGCGTAATCCTCGTCCATGGTGAAGCGCTCGTTGTCGAAGTCGACGGAGCAGCCCATGCGCTTGATCTGCTCGACGATGATGCCGCCGTACTCGTGGGTCCAGTCCCAGCAGGCGTCGACAAACTTGTCGCGACCGATCTCCAGGCGGCTGATGCCCTCGCTCTTGAGCTTCTTGTCGACCTTGGTCTGCGTAGCGATACCGGCGTGGTCGGTGCCGAGCACCCAACGCGTGGACTTGCCGCGCATGCGGGCCATACGGATGATGGCGTCCTGGATGGAGTCGTCGGTAGCGTGACCCATGTGGAGCTTGCCGGTAACGTTGGGAGGCGGAATGGTGACGGTGCAGTCGCCCACGCCCTCACGGCGCTTGTAGTAGCCGCCGTCGAGCCACTTCTGCAGGATCGCCGGCTCGTTGGTCGACGGATCGTAGTTCTTGGGCATTTCTTCCATATATCTCTCCCTGTCCCGCCGGGGAGGAATGTAGTCCCGCCAGGGTCTGCATTCCTCCCCTTAGGTATCGATTACTTCAGTCTGATATGACTTCGCTGAGGCTTAAACAAACACACAGAATAACACAGGTAGTTGGGGTTATTGCGTATATATAAAATAGCCTCCGACCGCGGGTGGTCGGAGGCTATTTGCAAACACGCTTTAGGCTGGTTTAGCCGTAGATGCGCTGGGGCTGCTCTTCGCCCTTTACGGAGGCTTCGGTCACGATGACCTTGACGACACCCTCCTCGCTAGGGAGGTCGAACATCGTCTGCTGCAGCACGTCCTCGCAGATGGAGCGCAGGCCGCGGGCGCCGGTCTTGCGGGCGAGTGCCATGCGGGCGATCTCGTGCAGGGCGGCGTCCTCGAACTCAAGCTCAACGTCCTCGAGCTGGAACATCTTGCGGTACTGGCGCACCACGGCGTTCTTGGGCTCAGTCAGGATCGACACCAGGTCGTCCTCGTCGAGCGCCTGCGTCTGGGTGACGACGGGCGTACGTCCCACAAACTCGGGGATCATGCCAAAGGCGTTGAGGTCCTGCGGGAGCACCTGGCGCAGCAGGTCGTTCTCGTCGACCGAGGTGGGGCCGGCGATCTCGGAGTTAAAGCCCACACCCTTGTTGCCCACGCGGTCGGCGATGATCTTGTCCAGACCCACAAAGGCACCACCGCAGATAAACAGGATGTTGGTCGTGTCGATCTGCAGCAGCTCCTGCTGGGGATGCTTGCGGCCGCCGGTGGGCGGAACGCTTGCCACCGTGCCCTCAAGAATCTTAAGCAGCGCCTGCTGAACGCCCTCGCCCGAAACATCGCGGGTGATGGAGAGATTCTCGGCCTTGCGGGCGATCTTGTCGATCTCGTCCACGTAGATAATGCCGACCTGCGCGCGCTCAATATCGCCATCGGCGGCGTTGATGAGCTTGAGCAGGATGTTCTCCACATCCTCGCCCACGTAACCGGCCTCGGTGAGCGCAGTGGCGTCGGCGATGGCAAACGGCACCTCGAGGATGCGGGCGAGCGTCTGGGCCAACAGAGTCTTACCGGTACCGGTGGGACCGAGCAGCAGGATGTTGGACTTGGCGAGCTCTACCTCGTCCATATCGTCATCGAACTGCGAGCCCATGTCGTCATCAAAGGCAGACACCGCAGCGCCGCCCTCAATCACGCGGCGATAGTGGTTGTACACGGCCACCGACATGGCGCGCTTGGCGTCCTCCTGACCCATAACATAGGCCGAAAGCTCGTCATAGATCTCGTGCGGCGTCGGCACGTGCGTGATGACCTGGCGGTCGTCCTCGAGCTCAAAGCCCTCGGTCTCGGGGTCCACGGCGGGCTGCCCAGCAGCCTGGCCGTGGTCGTTGAGGAAGCCTGGCAGCTTGCTTTTGCGGGCAGCGTCCATAAAGTCCGAAGCCAGCGACTCCTCCAGAATCTCGGAGCAAGCGGCGACGCACTCGTCACAGATAAAGATGTTGGTCGGGCCCTTTACGAGGCGACGGACCTGGCCCTGCTCTTTTCCGCAGAAGGAGCAGCGGATAGGGTTGCCGTTCTCGTCAAAGTTGTCCTGCATGTTTCCTGCCATCCTAGGCATCCTTCGCGGCGAGATCGCGCGAGGTGACGATACGGTCAATCAAGCCGTAGTCGAGGGCCTCGGCAGCGGTCAGGTAGTTGTCGCGCTCGGTATCGGCCTGGACCTTCTCGATGGGCTGGCCCGAGGCGTCGGACAGGATCTGGTTGAGCTCGCGACGGGTCTTCTTGATCTCCTCGGCAACGATCTCAATCTCGGTCTGCTGACCCTGGGCACCGCCGCTGGGCTGGTGAATCATGACCTTGGAGTGCGGCAGGCAGAAGCGCTTGCCCTTGGCGCCGGCCGAAAGCAGCACAGCGGCCATAGACGCGGCCATGCCGACGCAAATGGTGGAGACCTGCGGCTTAATGAAGTTCATGGTGTCAAGAATCGCCAGGCCGGAGTAGACCTCGCCACCGGGCGAATTGATGTAGAGCGAGATATCCTTCTCGGCATCCTGGCTCTCAAGATGCAGCAGCTGGGCAACGACCAGGTTGGCGCTGACGGAGTTGATCTCCTCGCCCAAGAAGATGATGCGGTCGTTGAGCAGGCGCGAATAGATATCGTAGCTGCGCTCGCCGCGCGGCGTCTGCTCGATAACGTATGGCACGAGGGCGGAATCGAACTTGGCGATCATACGCATCTCCATTTCTCTCTTGCGGACCAAATTGGTTCTAGATAAACGTACGGTGCCCGCATGCTATGCATTGGCTGGCACCGTACGAAGCAACCGGATAACCGGTGTATAACTTTACCCCATCACGGGCGCGCGCATGCGCTCGTGGGCAAGGTGGCGAGAATTACTCGGCGTCCTTGGCGGTCTCGTCGACCTCGGTCACCTTGGCGTTCTCGACCAGGTGGTCGACGGCCTTGGAGCGACGGATGGACTCGCGGACGGCAGGCATGCGGCCATCAGCGATGAACTCGGCCTTGGAAGCCTCGACGTCCTTGACGCCGGCCTTCTCGAACTCGGCGTTGATGTCGTCCTCGGTGACCTCGATCTTGAGCTCGCGGGCGAGGGCGTCCAGAGCCAGGGACTCACGGGCAACGTCGTTGGCCTGCTTGTGCAGGTCGCCGATGAACTGCTCCATGGTCAGACCGGAAGCGGGCAGCCAGGTGTCCAGCGTCATGCCGCGGGCAGCGAGGTTGGACAGGAAGTTCTGGCCAAGCTCCTCAAAGACGGACTGCTCGTAGTCGGCATCCATCTCGTCGAGCTGCAGGCGCTCGGCGAGAGCGGAGACGCAACGGTTCTCCTTCTCGGCCGGCAGGCGGGAAGCCTTGTCCTGCTCGATCTCGATCTTGATGGCGTCGCGCATGGCCTCGATGCTGTCGAAGCCGAAGTCGGACTTGACGAGCTCGTCGGTGAGCTCGGGGGTGTTGCGGACCTTGATGCCCTTGACCGTGACCTCGACAGTGTGGGTCTCGGCCTCCTCGCCCTCCTCGACCTCGTCGGTCCAGGTAACTGTCTTGACGTCGTCAACGTTGGCGCCGATCAGGGCCTCGTTGAACTCCTTGGGGTTGCTATCGCTGCCGGCGATGAGCATGCGGCCCTCAGCGGCAAAGTTGTCGGCGTTCTCGACGGCCTTGAGGTCGACGGTGACGTAGTCCTCGGCCTCGACGGCGCGACCCTCGACGTCCTCGAAGGTAGCGCGGTAGTTGAGGAGCATCTCGACCTGGTTGTTGATCTCGGACTCGGTGACCTCCGCAGGAGGCATCTCGATCTCAACGGCGTCGAAGGAGGAGAGCTCAGCGGCAGGACGCAGGGAGAACTCGACGGTGTAGGTGTAGTCCTCGTGATCCTTGGCGAGGTCGAGCTCCTTGTAGTCACCGTTCTTGGTGGGGACGATGTCCAGCTCGTTGAGGACGGCGGGCTCGTTGGCGGCGATCAGGTCGTTGGTGGCCTGAGCGAGGGTAGCCTCGGCGCCAAGAGCGGAGTCGATGACCGGACGGGGAGCCTTACCGGCACGGAAGCCCGGGAAGCGGTACTTCTTGGCGGTGTCCTTGTAGGCCTTCTTAATCGCGGCGTCGACGTCGGCGGCCGGGATGGTGACCGTAGCGGTGAGCTTGGCGTCCTTGACGTCAGAAGCGGTGATGTTCAACACGTTCCTCCTCATACTGCCCAGCTTATCTGAGGTGCTGGTACCTTTATGCAACAAAGAGTCGCGACGGCCGAAGCCGACGCAGATGCGTTGGTGCGGGCGAAAGGACTCGAACCTTCACGGGAATCCCACCAGAACCTAAATCTGACGCGTCTACCAATTCCGCCACGCCCGCATGAGCGCACAGACTAGGAATGATAGCAGATACGAACGGTAAGCGCACGCACACGTTTTACAGGCTCACGACCTCACCACGAGTACAAAAGGCGGGACGAGTTGCCCCGCCCCGCCAATTACGACTTGTTCGCTGACCCGCTACTCCCCCAGCAGGGCCTTCTCGGGCGTGATGGGCAGCGAGCGGACCTGATGTCCGGTGGCGTGTGCCACGGCCGAGGCCACGGCGGCGAGCGGCGTGTTGATGACGACCTCGCCGATCGACTTGGCGCCAAACGGGCCCGTCGGCTCGTAGCTCGGCTCAAAGGCCACGCGAATGCTGCCGATATCCAGGCGCGTGGGCAGCTTGTAGCTCATAAAGTTGCCGGTGCGCAGGCGGCCGCGGTCATCATGCTCAACAATCTCGTAGAGCGCGTGACCGATACCCTGGGCAATGCCGCCCTCGGCCTGAACGCGCGCGAGCGCCTCGTTGATCACGGTGCCGCAGTCGACGGCCGCCGCATAGTCCACCACAGTCACCTTGCCGGTGGCCTTGTCGACCTCGACCTCGGCAATGCCGGCCATAAACGGCGGAGGCGAAACGGGCAGGCAGGCAGAGGCATGCGAGGTGAGCGCGTCGCCGCCCGCGATGTTCTTGACGCACAGGTTGGCAAAGTCGCGCAGCGTGAGATAGCGGTTCTGCTCGCGCGCGGCACGCTCGTCGGACAGGCGCACGTACTGGCCATCGAAGACCACGTCGGCGGCGTCCACGTCCCAAATCTGGGCAGCCTTGGCGCAAATCTTCTCACGCAGCTCGGTTGCGGCGTTCTTGGCGGCAAGGCCCGTCACGTACGTGCCCGAGCTCGCGTACGAGCCGGCATCAAACGGCGACACGTCGGTGTCCACGCCGCGCACCACAATCATCGAACTCTCAACGCCCAGCTCCTCGGCGGCAATCTGCGCCAGGATCGTGTCGACGCCCATGCCGTTATCGGTGGCGCCGGTGCCGATGGTAATGAATCCATCCTCTTCCAGGCGCATGTCGATGCCGGCGATGTCCACGTTGGAAATGCCCGATCCCTGCATGGTGAGCGCGCAGCCCAGAGCACGCACGCGATCGCCCAGGTCAACGGCCAGCGGCTTGTCGCGCCAGCCGATCATGTCCATTGCGCGTAGCAGGCAGCGGTCGAGCGCGCAGGCGTTGAGTTTCTCGTTGTAGTACTGCGGCATGATCTCGCCCTCGCGCACGATGTTCTTAAGGCGCAGGTCGGCGGGATCCATGTGCAGCATGTCGGCGAGCTCGTTGACGGCGCTCTCCACGGCAAACTGGCCCTGGGTGGCACCGTAGCCGCGATACGCGCCGCCGCGGTTGGTATTGGTGTAGACGGCGTCCCAGCTAAAGCGGCTCGCCTTCACGTGGTTGTAGATGGGCAGGCTCTTGTGGCCCGAGAGGCCGATCGTCGTGGTGGCATGCTCGCCATAGGCCCCGGCGTTGGACAGCGTATGCAGATCGATGGCCGTGATGGTGCCGTCGTTCATGGCGCCCAGCTTAACGGTCATCTGCATCTGGTGGCGCGAGTTGCCCGCGGTGATGGTCTCCTCGCGGGTATAGCAGCAGTAGCTCGGACGGCCGGTCTGCTGGGTAACGAATGCCACGAAGATCTCGCAGCAGCCCGTCTGCTTGGAGCCAAAGCCGCCGCCGATGCGCGGCTTAATGACCTGCACCTGCGACTGCGGAATGTCGAGCGACTGCGCGACCATGCGGCGCACGTGGAAGGGCACCTGCGTAGAGGTGGTCACCGAAATACGCCCGAACGCGTCGGTCGTCGTGAAGGCGCGAAAGGTCTCCATGGGTGCGGTCTGCGTGGCCTGGCTGGTGTAAGTGCGGGTAAAGACAATGTCGCTCTGGGCGAAGGCCTCGTCCAGGTTGCCAAAATCGCTGGTACCGCTGCACACCAGGTTGCGAGCAACGTCGCCGCCCTGCGGGAACATAAAGGTCACGTCGCCCTCGGGGTGGACCACGATGTCGTTATCGAGCGCCTTGGTAAAGTCGAGCAGCGGCTCGAGCACCTCATAGTCAACCTTGATGAGCTTGAGCGCCTTGTCGGCAGCCTCCTCGGTCTCGGCGGCGACGATCGCCACCTCCTCGTTTTGGTAACGGACGAGGTTCTCGAGAATTAGGCGGTCGTAGGGACTCGGCTGCGGATAGCTCTGGCCAGCGATGGTAAAGCGGCGCTGGGGCACGTCCTCATAGGTGTAGACGCCCACGACGCCGGGCACCTTCAGGGCGCGCGACGTATCGATGGAGCGGATCTTGGCGCGGGCATACGGGCTGCGCTTGAGTTTGACAATGAGCGCACCGGCGGGCACCATATCGCCGGTGTAGACGGGACGACCCTCGAGCAGGGCCTTCGAGTCCTTCTTGGGCTGCTTCTTGGTGATCTGCTTGTACGCGACACCGTCGGAGCTCGTCTCGTTGACGGGCAGCTCGGGCATCTCAAAGCCAACCTGCACGCCAGACTCATTGAGGAAGCGCACGATGGCGCGCAGCTGGCTCTCGTAACCGCTGCAACGGCAGAGGTTGCCGGCGAGCTGGCGCGAGAGTTCCTCGCGCGTGGCGACGAGGCTCGGGTCCTCCTTGGCGGCGCGGGCAAGCGCCAGCACGTTCATGATGAGGCCGGGGGCGCAAAAACCGCACTGTTCGGCGCCTTCGGCAGCCATCGCACGGGCCAGCGCCTCGGATTCGGCCTTGAGGCCCTCGAGCGTGGTGACGGAGCGGCCCTCAACGCGCGCGGCGGGAACCGAGCAGCTCAGCACCGGGTCGCCGTCGAGCCACACCGTGCACAGGCCGCAGTTGGTGGTCTCACAGGCGCAGCGCACCGACGCGCAGCCCTGCTCGCGCAGCAGCGCAAAGAGCATGGTGTCGGGGGCAATCTGAACCTTGACCTTACGGCCGTTGAGCGTAAAGGAAAGATCGATGAGTTTGGCAGCCATTAGCGCACCTCGCTAGAATCGACGCCGGGCACGCGGCGGCAGGAATACTCGTCCGTGGCGAACTTAGGGATCTGCACGGTCTCGAGCTCGCGGGCAAGCGCGGCCGAAAGCTCGATACCGGCGGCGCGGCGCACGGCCTGAATCGCCAGCGGGGCCGAGATGCGACGGCGGTACTCGGCCGAGCCCCACAGGTTGGTGCCGTAGCTCAGTGCACGCACGGATGCGGCAAGGGCGCGAAGCTCATCCTCGGAAGGCTGCTCGTTCACCAGGCCACACGTCTCGCCCTGCAGCAGAGTCGCGCGCAGCGGGCGGGCACCCACAGTGACGTGCCAGGAGCCGTCCCACCAGGCGGCGGTAACGTTTAAGGAGGGGAAGTCCGTCGCGGCCTTGCGCACGGCCTCGTAGCTCGCGCGGTAGTCGTGCTTAACGACCACGACGTGCTCGATCACGTCGCGCACGTAGCCCATCCGCACGAACTCGGCGAGCGGCACGCGACCGGCGCCCGTCAGCTCAACATAGGAATCGAGCGCGAGAAAGGCGGAGAGAACGTCCGAGAAGCCAAAGCGGCCGTAAATGCTGCCGCCCACCGTGGCGGTGTTGCGCAGCTGCACGCCCACGATGTCGTGGACGGCGAATTCAAAGACATGGTTGACAAGCGCGTTGAGCCCGGCATGGCGCTCGAGCTGGCGCAGGGTACACATGGCACCGATGCGAAACTCGGTCTCGGTCTCCTCGATCTGATCGAGTCCGCAGGCCGAAAGGTCAATCGCCGTCGACACGCGACGCGAACCCAGGCGCATCCAGATGCCGCCGCCCACAATCTTGTTGTTGCGGTTCTTCTGTAAGAGCTCATAGGCTTCGGCCGCGTTTCCAACACGGACGTAGGTACCGAACTTGAGCACGTTCTCCCCCATCTCTTCACTTGTCCAGTACTTTTAAGTGTACCAAACGAGGAGCCGCACACCGTTTTAGGACAAAATCCACCCACCCATCCATAACTTGCGGTGATATACGGACTGATTAGCCGTTCTGGGGCGCTAAACAGTCCGTATTTCACCGCAAGTTATGAGGAGTCCTCCGGGATAGAAAAGGCTCCCAGCCAGATAGCTGGGAGCCTTATCACATGCTATGTCGAGCGAAGATTTAGCAGACGCCCTGGGCGAGCATAGCGTCGGCGACCTTCAGGAAGCCGGCGATGTTGGCGCCCATAACGAAGTTGCCCTCCTGGCCATACTCCTTGGCGGTGTCGTCCACGTTATGGAACATGCCGCGCATGAGCTGCTCGAGCTTGCCGTCGACCTCCTCGAAGGTCCAGGACAGGTGCTCGGCGTTCTGGCTCATCTCCAGGCCGGACACGAGCACGCCACCGGCGTTGGCAGCCTTACCAGGCATAAAGGCAACGCCGTTCTCCTGGAAGTAGGTCGTGGCCTCGATGGTCGTGGGCATGTTCGCGCCCTCACCGACCACCTTGCAGCCGTTGGCGACGAGCGCCTGGGCGTCCTCGAGCAGCAGCGTGTTCTCGCGAGCGCAGGGCAGCGCGATGTCGCAGGGCAGCTGCCACACGCCGCGGCCGTCGCCCTCGTGCCACGTGGCATTGGGCTTCTCGTCGACGTACATAGCGAGCGTAACGCCCTTGTCGTGGCCGGAGCGCTTCTTGTTGTAGACATGCTCGAGCACGGTGTAGTCGATGCCGTCGGGATCCTCGACCCAGCCATGGGTGTCGGAGCAGGCGAGCACCTTGCCGCCGAGCTGAGAGACCTTCTGGACCGCGTAGATGGCGACGTTACCGGAGCCGTGAACGACGACGTTCTTGCCCTCGAAGGAGTCGCCGCGGCTCTTGAGGTACTCGTCCACAAAGTAGGCCAGGCCGTAGCCGGTGGCCTCGGTACGGGCGAGCGAACCACCAAAGGAGAGGCCCTTGCCGGTGAGGACGCCGCTCCACTCGTTGGTCAGGCGCTTGTACTGACCGAACAGGTAGGCAACCTCGCGGCCGCCAACGCCCAGGTCACCGGCGGGAACGTCGGTGTTGGGGCCAATGTGGCGATAGAGCTCGGTCATGAAGGACTGGCAGAAGTGCATGATCTCGTTGTTGGACTTGCCCTTGGGGTCAAAGTCGGAACCGCCCTTGCCGCCGCCCATGGGAAGGGTGGTCAGGCTGTTCTTGAGGATCTGCTCCAGGCCCAGGAACTTGAGCATGTCCAGGGTGACCGTCGGGTTAAAGCGCAGGCCGCCCTTGTAGGGTCCAATGGCAGAGTTGAACTCGACGCGGTAGCCGCGGTTGACCTGAACCTTGCCCTGGTCGTCGACCCAGGGAACACGGAACATGACGATGCGCTCGGGCTCGACGAGGCGCTCAAGCAGGGCGGCCTCCTCGTACTCGGGATGGGCGTCGAGCGCCGGCTGGATGGTGCCGAGAATCTCGGTCGCGGCCTGGATGAACTCAGGCTGCTCGGGATAGCGGGCCTTGAGCTCGTCGAGAACTTTCTGCGTGTAGCTCATGCTTCCTCCAATTGATGGAAAAGAAAAGTGTCGTTCGAGGCGCCCCATGCGCCGCGAGCTTTATCGAGTATGGATAATATCGCACTGTTGCAGCAAAGTTTCGCATAAGCCGACGAGCAGATGTTTCGTTTTGATTACGATGCAGGTAGAAGCGTTTTTGAGTGCCTGACGTGCAAAACCTGTGTTTCAAACCTGTTTCGTCCACGTGTTCCAAACCACAACAAAGGCGCCTGTCCCCAATGTGGTGGTGTGGTGGTTAGAGGACGAGCTGATGGTAGTCGGCGGGGGTTATGCGGCCCTCGGTGGCGGCGCGGAAGGCGGCAAGAGCATCGCCCGAGAACGGCATGGCCCAGCACAGCCCGCAGCCAGCGGTGATGGAACCGGGCAGCGGCATGATGCGCCCGGGCACGCCGGCATCCAGGCAAAGCTGCTCGCACTCCATCACATCGAAGGTACTGTCGAACGAAACGATAATCTTGCGCTCGTGGTCGAGGGCATCACCGGACGGGCCTTCGCGGTGTGCCTCACGATACGCCGCGGCGGCCGCTTCCTCTTCCGCAGTATGTCCACAGCCACCGCAGCCGCAGGTACAGGGCTCGGAACCATCGCAAGTGCAAGGCTCTCCCGTGTCGGGACAAATATCGTGAGACATGGCAACTCCAATCGTCTAGGCGAGTAACTCGGCCGCCGCAAACTCCTCGGGCGTATTGACGTTTTCGAAGCAGAGCGTCGAGCCCGCGGCCTTAACGATCTGCGGTTCATCCATATAACCAGCCTGAACGCGATTGATCAGGCAGCGAATGCGCTGGCGGTCGCAGGCGAGCAGCTCATGGGCGGCCGGCGCACACGCGTCACGGCGCCAGACGGCGCAAAGCGGCTCAATCCCCCGCTCCTCACACGGCACGCACACGTCGAGCGCCTCGGCCTCAACACGATCGGCGAGCGCGCCGATGAGTTCCGGCGAGACAAACGGCATATCGCAGGCGACGATCGCCACGAACGGCAATCGCGCCGCGGCCAACGAGCTCGCGATGCCGCGCATGGCACCCGCCGGCCCCTCAAGGTCCGACACTATTCGCGGCACCAGACCGCCAAACGTGCGCTCCTCAAGATAGGCAAGCTCGCTGGGGCGCGAAGTCGTCACGACCAACTCGCCGGCAACTGTCGCCAGCCGACCCAGCACGCGCTCGATGAGCGGTTCGCCGCAAAACGTCATGCGCGCCTTATCGCGGCCCATGCGTGAGGACAGCCCGCCCGCTTGGACGACGCAAGAAAGATCGACCCGTCTTACGGTAGTCATACGGCAAAACACCTCCATCGGCATGCTCGAAACCCGACACACGAAGCCAGATACCGTCGCCGATAAAGCGGGCGGCACGGCAAACCCACGCAAAAACAAAACAGCGCCTTTGCGGCACGCAGCAAGACCGCGAGCACAAAAGCGCTGGTAGCGTATGGCGGGAACGTATGTGAATCGAACACATCCAAGACGTTTTGCACGCCTCGCAACGGTTTTGAGGACCGCGGAGCCCACCGGAGCCCATCCGTTCCCAAGTGCGGAGGTATTTTACCAAACCGAGCAGCCAATCTAGCGCAGGGACCTCAGGCCGCCGGCATCCTTGTCGAGGACTGTGAAGCGTACGGCATCTAGATGCTCAAGGATGCTGATGGCGCGCTTGCGCGACACACCTAGGGCCTCGCGCAGGGCGCTCGTGGTGGCATCGCCGCCGGCTGCCTCAATAGCGGCGGCAACAAGCTCACGCGCATGGGCCTCGGCGGCAGCGGACAGGGCAACGTCGCGCTCGACCTTAACGATCGAGCGGTTGAGCGAAAGCTCGCGCAGGGCTCGCGTCATGGTGTCACGATCGAGCTGCAGTTGCTCGCCCACCTCGGGCAACGTCGGCGCATCGAGGCCAGCTTCGTCCAGCAAGGAAACGATCCGCTCGCAAGCCTCTCGCACCACGCGTGCCGCCGCGGCGGCCGAATGCGGATCGAATACCTCGGCGCCCTCGGCGGCGCACACGCCGCGCGAACAGCCCTCGGCAATCAGAGCCGCGGCAACGCCTTCATCAGCGGCAGGCCACGCAGCATGGGCAACGGCGCCGGGCGTAAAGCCCGTCTCCTTGGGAGCCGCCGCGTGCATGGCTGACAGGGTCGCCGCCAGTGCATCCATCGCGGCGTCGAGCACCGCAGCGTCCGCCAAGAGGTCCGCGTCACCCGCGGCAAGCTTGCGAACGGAGCCCTGCGCCACCAACCCACGCAGTGCGGCATCGACCTCATCGACACCAAGGTCCAAAGCCTCGGCAGCATCAACCGCCGTAACCGGCAGCGTCTGCAGCGCCAGCCAAGCGCCCACACCGCCCGCGATATCGCCGGACTCGAGCGCCGCATACAGCGAACGCTCCCCTTCGGAAAGCTCGCGCGAGCGACGGCAGCGCGAAAGCAGCACACGCCCGCCGCCAATAAGCATCACGGGTGAATAGGACAGCACCACGACATGGTCCCCGGCACGTAGCGGCAGCGAGTTTTCTAAGCGCACCTGAACAATACGGGTTTCGCCACCCGCCATGGGGGCCTCGCCCTCCATGAACATGATGCGACCGACGACCTCGGCCGTACCCGCCATCACGTGCACGCGCGCGCCCGACTCGAGCACGCGCGCCTTGGTGCCCTCGCGGCCCAGGTAGGTGAACGTCATCATAAAGCGCAACGTCTGGCCAAAGCGGTCCGCCACGCCCAGCATCTCGCCACGGTCAAGCGCCGCGACACCGTCACCAACTAGGTTGAGCGCCACACGCTGACCAGGCAGCGCGCGCGGCGTATCGCCATGCACCTGAATCCCGCGCACGCGACAGACCGTACGCGGCGGCAAAGCCATCAGCTCGTCGCCCACCGCAACCGGCGCATCGTGCAGCGTTCCCGTTACGACAGTGCCGACGCCCTTAATCGTAAAGCAGCGGTCAATCGGCAGGCGCGGCGCGGCATCGGTGCGCTCGGCACGGTCGCGGCAGGCATCCCAGCAGGCACTTACCTGCTCGTCGAGCACCGCAAGCAGCCTGTCGATCCCCTCGCCCGTCTTGGACGACACGGGCACGATCGGCGCGCCCACAAACACGGTACCCGACAAAAAGTCATCGACATCGAGCTCGGCAAGCTCGGTCATCTCGGCGTCGGCCAAGTCGCACATCGTCAGCGCGACCACCATATGCGTAACGCCCAACAGCTCCAGCACATGCACGTGCTCGCGGGTCTGCGGCATCACGCCCTCGACGGCCGAAACCACCAGCACGGCCACGTCGATACCCGTGGCGCCCTGCACCATGGCGCGCAAGTAATGCGCGTGGCCCGGCACGTCGACCAGGCCAACGATCTTGCCGCTCGGCAGCGCCAGCTCGCCAAAGCCCAGCTCCACGGTCATACCGCGACGGCGCTCAACCTCCAGACGGTCGGGATTCTTGCCGGTCAGCGCCTCGACCAGCGCCGACTTACCGTGGTCGACGTGGCCCGCCGTGCCAACGATAACGGGACACTCCACCAGCGCTTTAACCTCACTCATCGAGCAATCGCCTTCTTAACGCACGCGACGAGCGTCGTTGCCGCCGTCTCGATATCGCGGTCGCCCACGAGCGTACGCACGTCAAACAGGACGCGATCGTGCGAGGCGCGCGTGACGACCGGCGTGTCGAAATCTTGAACGAGCGAGCACTTGAGCGCGTCAACGGAAAGACGCTCATCGACAAGACGCACGGCAACGCACATGGTGGGCAGCTCGACGGTAGGCAGCGAGCCGCCGCCGGGAGTCGACGATTCCTCGACGATTTCCAGCTGCACGGCACACGGGCAGCCAGCCTTATCGAGGCCCGCCACCATCAGCTCGCGCAGCTTGCGTGCGCGACGCTCCAGATGTGTCTGCGGAAGCGTGAGCATGTTGAGCACCGGCACCTCGCGATGGGCCACATCCGCCCCATCCATGTAAATGCGCAGTGTGGCCTCGAGCGCCGCCAGTGCGAGCTTACCCGGACGCAGGGCACGCATAAGCGGATGCGACCCGCAGGCCTGGACCAGATCGCGACGGCCCATGATAATGCCCGCCTGCGCGGCGCCCAGCAGCTTATCACCCGAGCACGACACGATATCGAGTCCCGCCGAAACCGAAGCCGGCGTGGTTTCTTCGCCACCGCGCACCAAGATGTCGTCGGGCAACAGCGCCCCCGACCCCTGGTCCTCGTAGAACAGCAGGCCATGCTTGTGGGCCAGAGCAGCAAGCTCCCGAGAGCCTACCTCCTCGTGAAAGCCCTCGATGCGATAGTTGGAAGGATGAACCTTCAGGATCATGGCCGTTTCGGGCGTGATGGCGCGCTCGTAGTCGCCCAGGTGCGTGCGGTTGGTGGCTCCGACCTCGACGAGCTTGGCGCCCGAAGCCGCCATGACATCGGGGATGCGAAAGCTGCCGCCAATCTCGACAAGCTCGCCGCGGCTGACGATAACCTCTTTGCCCGCAGCGTGAGTCGCCAGCACCAGCAGCACCGCGGCGGCGTTGTTGTTGACCACAAGCGCGTCCTCGGCACCGGTAAGCGAGCGGATGAGCTGAGCGGCATGCTCCTTGCGCGACCCGCGCGAGCAGGTATCCACGCTGTACTCGAGCGTGCTGTAGCCACGCGCGACCTCGGCCACGGCCTTGGCGGCCGACTCCGCGAGCGGGGCTCGACCCAGGTTGGTATGGATAACCACGCCCGTCGCGTTGACGGCGGGGCGCAGGCTCGGCAGCGCGGAGCGGTGCGCACGCCACTCAATAGCCGAAGCCAGGTCGCGCTTAGAGCGCGGGGCGGCGCCGGCGCGAATGGCGGCGCGCTCCTCGTCGAGCTCGGCCGTCACGGCAGCATGCACCACCGCGTCGCAGGTCTCCCCCGCCGCCTTCACCACCGGCCACTCGGCAAGCAGCTCATTGACGGAAGGAATGGCGCGCAGGCGGGCGCGCACCTCATCGGACATGTTCTGGCTATCGCTCATGTGCGGCCTTTCAAATGAAACGTGGATCAGTCGAATACATCAGCTGAGTCAATTACTCGTTATTATCCTCGCGCGCCGCGATCTTTTCCACGCGAACGGCGTTTTCCTGGGTGAGCGCAGCGCCCGTCAACGGGTCCCAGCGCAGCGGCGTGTGGTCGAGCGGACCGACGCCCAGGGCCTGCCGGCCACCACTCTCAGCACCAAATGCGCGTCCGCCAGGAGCGGCCGAGGTGAAGATGCACGCCGGATGCAGATAGGGCGTCGTCTCCACGCGCACGCGGTCGCGGCCCATATCGCTCACGAGCTCGACGATCTCGCCGTCGGCGATGCCCATGCGCGCAGCAGCATCGGCATTCATCTGCACGGCATCCAAGTCGGAACCCGCCTCGGCGGCGCCAGCCGCCGCAAGTCTGCGCGAGGTATGCGACTCAAAGGGACGGTTGCCGCTAATGAGGCGAAACATCCCCGGGCCGGGCTCCACCATCGGCGCGATCCAGACTGGCACGCGTCCCATGCCGGCACGCTCCCATACGTCACTTGCCAGCGCAATCTTGCCGCCGCCAAGCGGAATCACCGGCTCACCCGTGCGCGACGGCAGCGCCACGCCCGTATCGGCCCAACCGCGCTCCTTGAGCTCGTCCAGATCGATCCCAAAAGGTGCCACCTGGGCAGCCGCAAGGTCGTCCGGCGAGAAGTCGAAGTACTCGCCCAAGCCGCAGGCCGCAGCCAACCCGGCAAAAATCTCCCGCCCCGGTCTCGTGTCGTCATGCTGCACGGGCAGCACGGCGTTGCGGTAGAACACGCGCGCATCGTTGGCGCCTGTCACCGTTCCCACGCCGCGGTCAGCCTCCAGATACGTCACGTCGGGCAGCACGAAGTCGGAAGCGCGCGCCGTCTCGGACCAGCGAATATCAATTGTCACGAGCAAGTCGAGCTGCTGCAAAATACCCAACCAAGCCTGCGCATTGCCATAGCCCGCGCCGGGGTTACTGGCATAGACGATGAGTCCACGCAAATCGCCGGCAAGAATCGACTGGCCGATGGTCGTGCACAGGCCGCGCACCGGATCGACCAGAGGATAACGCTCGGACCCCAACTTGGGCTCGCGCGGCACCGGCGGCGTCGCAAAGCGCATGGGATCAAGGTCGCCCAATACAAGCGGCGTCGGTGGGTTGAGCGCACCGCCCGCGTGTCCGATGCAGCCCAGCAACACATCGACCAAGCAGATAGCGCGCGCGGTCTGGGTGCTGTTGGCATACGCGATACCGATGCCGCCATGAAAGCCCGCATCTACCACAGAGGCAGGCGCGGCGGCAGCCAGATCGCGCGCCGTCGCGACAATATCCGCGGCCGGCACGTCGCACATCGACTCGGCCCACTCAGGCGTCCAAACAGCAGCCTCCTGCGCCAGCTCATCAAACCCCGTGGAATAGCGGGCAACAAACTCACGGTCGTACAAGTCCTCGGCAATGAGCACATGTGCAATGCCCAGTAGCAAGGCCAAGTCGCAGCCCGGGCGCACGCGCAACCAGCGGTCGGCAAGCGCCGCAGAGCCACTGCGCCGCGGGTCCACGACAATGATTTTCGCCCCGCGCCGGCGTGCGTCATTCAAGGCGTCGACTGCCCCCATCGTCGACGAATCGACAATGGAACGCCCCAGGTACATGATGCAATCGGTGTGCGCCAGGTCGGAGGCGGGACTATAGCCCAGGCTGTGCTCCCAACCGGTAAGTCGGCTTACCTCGCAGGCACCGTCGGCACCGTACACGTTGGGCGAACCCAACGCATGCATAAGGCGATAGGCCCAGTAGCGGTCGAACGAGGGCACGCCGAGCGTCATGCCCAGCGCGCGCGGACCATGCCCGTCAACAATCCCCAAAAGGCGCTCCGCGATCTCCGAAAACGCCTCGTCCCAGCTCACCGCATCAAACCCCGAGCCATCCCGGCGGCGTCGCATGGGGTGCACAATGCGGTCACGCTCGTCAAACGGCATTGCCAGGCGATGCCGTCCGCGGGCGCACAGGGCACGCGCCGCGCACGGATGCCCCGGCACCGGCAACTCGGCCACCACACGCCCATCCTCAACATGGGCCGCAAAGGCGCAATCGGCATAGCATCCCCCGCATGTGGTCACCACGGCGCGACCGTCACGCTTCACAGCAGATGCCATCTCGATTACCCCTTTCATCAGCCAAACACAACAGGCCAAAAGCCCGGCAACGAGCCCCAGACCCAAAAAGCCTCCCGCACGGCAATGCCCCGCGGGAGGCCAACGTCAAACAGGCGGTACCTTACGCCTCGGACTTCTTGGCGTAGACAAACCAATAGCCGAGCGCGATCAGAACCGCACCGCCCACGATGTTGCCCAGCGTGGCGGCGGATAGGTTAAACGCAATACCCGCGACGTTGAGCGCATCGGCCCCGGCAACCTTGGCACCATAGCCGCACGCGTGCATCACGGCACCCATGGGCAAAAAGTACATGTTGGCAACGCAGTGCTCAAAACCGCAGGCCACAAAGGCAGCGATGGGCAGCAAAATGCCCACAACCTTATCGACCACGGTCTTACCGGCGGTACCGATCCACACGGCCAGGCACACAAAGATGTTGCACAGGATGCCACGGAAGAAGATCGTCACCCAGTCGATCGTCACCTTGCCGGCGGCGACGCTCACCATGGAGTTGGCGACCGCCTCGCCGTTGAGTTTATAGATGCCGGCCATGTACACCAAAAAGACGATGAACAGAGCACCGACAAAATTGCCGACCCACACGACGACCCAGGCCTTAAGCATCTGGACAAGGGTGATCTTTTTGCTCTTGAGCGCGCAGACCATAAGAGAATTGCCGGTGAACAACTCGGCGCCACACACCAGTACCAGCACCAGGCCCAGGCAAAAGCACAGGCCGCCCACGACGCGCTGGGCACCCCAGCCGAGCGTGCTATCGCTCAAGAACACGGTAAAGAACAGGCCACCGAAGGCGATAAACGCGCCGGCGAACATTGCCAACAGAAAGGCCTTGGCGACCGGCAGGTTAGCCTTGGTCACGCCGGCGGTCTCGGTCTTGGCCTCGATCGCGGCGGGCGCCAGGCAATCGGGAGCGGGGTACTCCACCTTGGAATCTGCCATGTCAATCACTTCTTTCCTAATCAGCAGGAACAAGCGCTCCTATTGCTCTTGCCCCAAGCGGACAAAGTGGGAAAAGTCGTTGGCGGCCACGGCGTCGTACACGGCGTCGACGGCCTCAAAGACTTCCGGGGACATGGGGTTGTAGAACTCCGTGTCGCCCGGCTGAATCCCGACGAAGACGATATCATCACACGATTGCTCAATCTCTTCGATCAGAATCGACAAAGGAAGCGAATGCGTGGTGAACATCGATTTGCGCGCGACGTCGGTCTTATCGAGCAAGCGGATGGCGCCGACGGGCAGCGCCATGTCGGCGGCATCGACCAAAACCAAACGCGGCGGACGCTCGCGCTTGACCTCGATGATGTCATCCTCGGGCGTCTGACCGCCGTCGATGGTGTACCAACCGGCGATAGGCGTGTCCTCCATCTTTTTGGAGAGCACGGGGCCGGCGGCATCGTCGGCGCGCAGCACGCTTCCCGCCGTGAGCACGATACCCGCAAATGGGGCGCCGTTCACACGACCATCCACAACGCGACCCATTACTGCAACCTTCCCGTCAGATACACGCCCGACACATCGCGCACGCGCTCAACCAGATCGCGAAACTTCATTAAGAACGCGACCTGCTGGGCATGCAGGCCAAAGTCGTCGTCGAACACCGAGATGCCGGCCTTGGCCGAACCGCGAAAACCGCGCTCGTCGAGCAGCATATCGCAGGCCTCGAGCAGCGACGGCACCGCCGCCTTGTCGAGCTGGCACTCGCCAAAGGAGTGGATGGCCTCGAACTTGGTTTTGGCCTCCCCCTCCGGCAACGCATCGACGAGCGAATAGAACACATCCACCGGCACCGACAGGCGCGGCTCAAAGCAGTCGAGCACGCCGGTGTGGTGGCCCACGGCGAGCGTGTAGTACAGCACGTCGCAGGCCTCCTGGGGAACGTCTTCCTCGGTCTCCACAAACTTACGCGTGAGCTCGTAAAAGACCACCTGGTCGGGCGCGTGGCCCAGGCAGGGGTCGGCGACGCCCTCGGCGGCCTCGTCGCTTGCGCGCGAGGCATCGCCAAAAGAGCCGCCGAGCATACCGGGGCCCGCAAAGTAACCAGAGCGGTCCGTGAGCTCCATCTAGCGACCTCCGGCCAGCACCAGATCCTGCAGCGCCGAGTACACCTCGACGCGGCGCGGATCATCTTGCTTGTCGATGAGCAGCGCCATGGCACCGCGGATATCGCCCTTGGGCGCGCCCTCGAGCGTATCCATAAACTCATTGGCCAGGTCGCGGCCGTAACGATAGCCGCTCATGGCGCGAGCCTCGCGCTCAATGGCAACGCGCAGCTTGTACGGCACGCCGGGATGCAGGATATCGGCCTGCTCGCCGGCGGCCTCCACCGTGGTCTCGGCATGGAGCTTTTGGTCCAGCAGACCGAGCGCCATGGCAAAGCCGTAGATGGTCTGCGCGGGGCTGGGCGGGCAGCCGGGGATGTAGACATCGACCGGCAGAATCTTGTCCGTGCCGCCCCAGACGCAATAGTTGTCGTAGAAGATGCCACCGGTGCAGCCGCACGCGCCATAGGACACCACGATCTTAGGATCGGGTGCGGCCTCAAAGGCGCGCAGGGCCGGCATGCGCATGGCACGCGTCACGGCACCGGTGTACAGCAGCACATCGGCGTGACGGGGCGAGGGCACGACCTTGATGCCAAAGCGCTCGACGTCGAAGACGGGCGTGATGGAACCGAAGATCTCGATCTCGCAGCCGTTGCAGCCGCCGCAGTCAACACGGTAGACATACACCGAGCGCTTGATCTTCTTAAGAAGGGTCGCCTTGGCTTTCTCGATGCTCTCGTCGAGCTCGATCTTGGTCGGGCGGTACTGAAGCCGCTCGGGCAAAAGCGTGGGTTCGGCCATGGTTACTCCTCCTTCGTATCAAAATCCATGATGATGCCCTCGACCGGCGCAGGACCGGCGGGAATCTCGGGCGCATCGGGGTTGAGCTCGCGGTCGATATACTCCGGGTTCACGCCGTGGCCGCCCAGATACTCCATGCCGGGGCCCTGGGGCTCGCCGGACGCAAGCGTCTCGTTGGCAGCCATGCCGTGTGCGTTGCCGGTCTTTACGGCCGAGACGGCGCGCAGGGCGTCGAGCTCGCGCTTGCACTCCTGGCACATACCGACGGTACGGGCGGCCTGCTCGGCCTCCATGCCGCCGGCCTTTTGCAGCAGGCGCTTGGCGTAGTCGATTTCCTTGTGCGGGGCAAACGGCTTGCCGCAACGCGAGCAATGCTCGAGCGTATAGACGCTCTTGCTGGTGAGGTCATCCTTGCTCATGACGGCCAGTTCAAACTCCTCGGTGAGCTTGATGGCCTCCATGGGGCAGGCTTCCTCGCAGCGGCCGCAAAAGATGCAGCGGCCGTAGTCGATCGACCAGGTAATGGTATCGGCCGCAAGGTCGGTGTCCATGCGAATGGCATCGGCCGGGCACGCCACGCCGCAGGCACCGCAGGCGATGCAGAGCTCGGCATTGTGCTCGGGCTTGCCGCGCATGTCCTTGTTGGTGGGAAACGGCGCAAACGGGTACTTAACCGTCGCGTCGCCGGCCTTGGCGTTAACCTTCCAAAGCTTCAGCATATTAGAGCGCCTCCTCATCGAGCGGAGCGGCCATGGTGCCCTCGCCCGCAAGCGGCGACTTGTCGCGCCAGACGTTCTCGAACTGCTCCTTATCGAGCACGTGGTCGCGCTTGGCGGCGACATCGGTCACCGTCACGCGGTCGGTGCAGGAGTAGCACGGGTCGAGCGAGCCGACGATCAACGCAGCGTCACCCACGGTGTTGCCGCGGAACATGTAGCGCAGGACCGGCCAGTTGCTGTACGTGGCGGCCTTGGCGCGCCAGCGGTAGCACTTCTGGTTGTTGCCGAGCATGGCCCAGTGCACGTCCTCGCCGCGCGGCGCCTCGGTGGCGCCGATGGCGTACTTGTGCGGGGTGTACTCCCAATCCGTGGTGAGGATGGGGCCCGACGGGCAGTTCTCGAGCATGGTCTCGATCATGTCGATCGAATCATAGACCTCCTGGATGCGAACGGCGGTACGGCCGAAGGCATCGCAGGTGTCGGCCGTGGCGGCGTGCATCTTTTGGACGTCCGGATCGGCGTAGCCGTCGAAGGGATGGTCAAAGCGCACGTCGCGGGCATAGCCCGAGCCACGCATGAGCGGGCCGACCGGCGAGAAGTCGCGTGCGATCTTGCGATCCAAGATGCCGATGCCACTCGTACGCTCAATGAAGTTGGGCGTGGAGAGCAAGACGTCGACGAGTTCCTGAACCTCGGAGCGCAGCTGGTGGATGGTCGTGAGCGTGGAGAGCTTCTGCTCGGCCAAAATGTCGCGACGCACGCCGCCGATCACGTTGAGGCCGTAGGTCTTGCGGTGACCGGAGAGTTTCTCGGCCAGGTCCATGGACTTCTCGCGGACGCGGAAGAACTGCTGGAAGCCGGAGTCGAAGCCCGTGTAGTGCGACGCCAGGCCAATGTTGAGCAGATGCGAGTGCAGACGCTCGACCTCGAGCATGATGGCACGGATGTACTGGGCGCGCGGCGGGACATGAATGCCCTGGGCGCGCTCGACGGCCTCGGAATAGGCCACCGAGTGGGCGCAGCCGCAGATGCCGCAGATGCGGTCGGCGAGGAACGTCACAGCGTCATAGTTCAGGCGCGTCTCGGCGACCTTCTCCATGCCGCGGTGCACGTAGAACAGACGGTAGTCGGCGTCGACGATCGTCTCGCCCTCGACAAACAGGCGGAAGTGGCCAGGCTCATCGGAGGTAATGTGCAGCGGGCCCATGGGGACGAGCGTCGTCTCCTTGCCCTTGGTATCGGCCAAGAACTCGTAGTTTTCCATGTCGCTCGCGGGAGCGGGACGGAAACGGTAGTCCATGGAGTCCTTGCGCAGCGGGTACAGGCCGCTGGGCCAGTCATCGGGCAGCACCAGGCGACGACGGTCGGGCAGACCCTCGGGGATCAGGCCGAACATGTCGCGCAGCTCGCGCTCGCCCCACACGCAGGCGGGGACGAACGGCGTCACGGACGGGAACGTCATCTTGGCGGGATCGACCTCGGTGCGCACGGTCACCCAGCCGGGGTCCTCCCCCTCCATGGAGATGACGTAGTACACGGCGTAACGGCCGCACAGGCTGCGCTCATCGTTGCCGATGATCACGGGAATCCAGCCGTAGCGCTCGTAGTACAGGTAGTGGACGGCCTCGGGCAGCTTGTCCTGCTTGACGGTAATCGTCAGCTGGTCCTCGCACTGCCATTCGACCTTCTCGATAGCGCCCGGCACTGCAGCACGCAGGGCCTCGACGTGGCTTTCGCAGCGACGAGCGTAGTCCTTCTTTTCAGGTTCTGCCATGGTGCTAATTCACCTCACTTGTCTTGGTCTGGGAACTGAACACCATGCGGTAGAGAGGGGCCTCGTGGAGCTCTTCGACGCTCTGGTTCAAAACGACGGACGTTGCATCCTCGACGCCGCTCGTGATGGCGACCGGGGTGGCGATACCGAACCACATGACCACGATCGCGAGGGCGATCTCGGGGATGATCATGAGGGCGGGCACCTCGTGGCGCTTCATGCCCTCGGGCGCCTTGCCGAAGATGGACTTGAGCGCGATGCCGGTAAGGGCGAAGTACACGCCGGTGAGGCCGATGGCCACGAGCACGACCACCCAGATGGGACCGGACTGAACGCCGGCCACGAAGGTGAGGAACTCGGAGATGAACAGGGCGAACGGCGGGAAGGCGGCGAGCGCGAGCAGGGCGATGATGGTGAGCGCTGCCGTGACGGGAGCGATCTCGACGACGCCCTTGATCTTGTTCAGGTCGCGGGTGTGGTAGATGTGCTGGATGTTACCGGCCATGCAGAAGGCGAGCGCCTTCGTGAAGCCGTGGAAGATGCAGTGCAGCAGGCAGGCGGCGATACCGAGCGGGCCACCGATACCCAGGCACAGCGCGACCACGCCGACGTTGTCGACGGAGGAGTACGCGAAGCGGCGCTTGATATCGTCCTGCTTGAAGATGCACAGGGCAGCCACCAGGATGGACAGCGTGCCCAGGATGAGCAGGAGCGTTCGCGGATAGGTGTCGCCCACCGTGATGATGGACAGGGAGTAGAAGCGGATGATCACCAGCATGGCGCACTTGAGCAGCACGCCCGAGAGCAGCGCGGAGACCGGGCTCGGAGCCTGGGAGTGCGCGTCGGGCAGCCAGGTGTGCATGGGAAACAGGCCCGCCTTGGTGCCGAAGCCGATGACGATGAACGCGAACGCGAGGCGCACGAGCATCGGGTCGAACTGGTCGGCGTAGGGCATGATGGAGGTGAGGAAGGCGGCCTCATGCGCGTTGGGCATGATATCGGCGGCGTTCGCGTAGATGAGCAGCGTGCCGAACAGGCCGAAGGCCACACCGGCGGTGCAGACCATCGCGTACTTCCAAGACGCCTCGAGCGCCTGCTTGTTCTTGTAGATGCCCACGAGGAACACGGTCGACAGCGTAGTGGCCTCGACCGCCGCCCAGGTGAGGATGATGTTGTTGGACAGGCAGGCGAGCAGCATCGTGAAGACGAACAGGCTGAACAGCGCGTAGTACTGCTTGGTGCGCTCGGCCGGCATGGTCTTCTCCTCGATATCGATCTTGATATAGGAGATGGAGTACACGCCGGTGATGAACCCGATGATGCCTACCAGAAGGACGAAGATCGACGAGAGCGAATCGAGATGGAGCCACAGGCCCAAAGCGTCGATATTCTGCCCGCTCGAGAGCATGGTTCCCGCGGTGACGACCGAAAGGACGAGGGTCGCCGCGACGGAGATGGTGTTGAGCCCCGCAAAGACGCTGTAGGACGTCGTCTTGGGGAGCGCAGCCATAATCAGGGAGAACACGAGGGGACAAGCGAGCAGGGCGACCGTCAGCATTGAAACATCCATGGCCTACCCCTTCAATTCGGTCAGGTCGTGGGAGTCGAGCGACTTGGTGTCGTTCCAGATCCTCACGACGACGGCGGACATGATGATGACGGCGAAAATGGCGTCGGTGGCGATGCCGATCTCGATGATCTCGGGGGCCGTGGGCGCGAGCAGGGCGAGCGTCACGTGGCTACCGTTCTCCATAAGGCAGTACCCGAAGATTTGCTTGAGGATGTTGCGCTGGGAGATGATGCACGTGAGGCCGACGAAGAAGTGCGCGAAGCTGATGGCGAGGGCCGGAGTAGCCACCTCGGCGGTGGGCAGGCTCAGGCGCGTGACCACCGTGAAGCAGATGGCCACCTCCAGACCGGTGAGGATGATGGTCCAGGCCGGCTTGATGGAGGAGGTCAGCGTGCTATCGGCAGGCGAACCCATCTTTTTGTAGGCACGGTTGAGAATGAACGGAACGAGGATCACCTTGGTGACGAAGGCCGACGCGGCCCACATGAGAAGCTCGGTGGCACCGGTGGTGAGGCCCAGGGTGAGCAGCACGCCCACCAGGACAACCGACTGGATCGCGTACCACTTAATGGCGGACGGGATGGTCTTCGAGACGACCACCATGGTGGAGGTCACGATCAGAAGACCGCCCAGGATATTGACTAACGAATAACCCATGTCCTACCTCCTAACCCATCCAACTAGAGGACAGAGGACCGGCGACGACGACCATGATCATGAGGACGACGAACACGAACGCCATGGCGCGCGGAAGGGGCTGGCCGGCGGCCACGGTCTCGCTCGGCTCACCGGGCAGGACCTTACCCATCCAACGCAGGAACCATGCGAAGGTGGCGACGGTCTCGACGACCATGACGCACACGAGGACAAAGATGACCGTGTTGGTAGCACCAACCGCGAAGCCACCGGAAATGATCTGGAACTTGGAAAAGAACGTGCTCATGGGGGGCACGCCGGCGATAGCGGTCGCGGCGACCGCAAAGCCCACGCCCGTGACCGGGTACTTCTTCATGAGGCCCTGGATCTTGGGCAGCATACGGGTTCCCAGCGTGAAGCTGAGAGAGCCAGCGATGAGGAAGAACAGGGTCTTGGTGAACGCGTGGTTGAAGATGTGCTCGACGGCGCCGTTAAACGCCATCTGGCTTCCGAACACGGAGAGGCCCAGGCCAAAGAACACGTAGGCGAGCTGCGCGATCGTCGAGAAGGCGAGCAGGCGCTTCATATCCTTCTGGGGCAGGTACATGAGGAAGCCGAAGAGCATGGTCACGACGGCGTCGATGATGGCGACCCAACCGACGATCTCGGGGATATCGCCGGCGCTCGCAAGAGCGCGGGCGAACACGCACACGCCGACCTTAACCATGGACGCGCCATGAAGGTAGGCGGAAACGGGCGTGGGGGCCTCCATTGCGGAGGGCAGCCACATGTAGAGCGGGAACTGGGCGGACTTGGCCCAAGCAGCGAACAGGATGAGCAGCAGCACGACGGTCTTCATACCGGAATCGAGCTGGGAGATCGCGCTCAGCGCGAACGTGCCGGTTCCGGCGAACAGGAAGGCCGCGCCGATGTAGAGTCCCAGAGCGCCGATATGGGTGATGATGAGCGCCTTCATACCGGCCTTCTTGGCCGTGGGCGTCATGTAGTAGCTGATGAGGCCCCAGGAGCACACACCGGTGATCTCGAAGAAAACGAGCTGGCCGACGATGGTGGAGCTGTAGGCGAGACCGGCCATGGCGCCGATGAACGTGGAGAAGTACACGTAGAAGCGACGACGGGGCGCGTCGGGATGCTCCTTATTCTTATCGCTCATGTACGGGAACGAATAGATGACGACGAGCAGGCCGATAGCGACGAACGCGGGTGCGAGCAGCGTGCTCATCCGGTCGAATATGAAGCCCATGACCAAGGTCTGGCCCATACTCGCCCAGGTTACATCGACCGCGTTCATGCCGTTTCCGGCAAACGTCGCGGCCAAGCCAACGGAAGCGACCGTGGCGATGCCGCCGGCAAAGGCGCAGATCCATTTAGCGTAGGGACGCGGCAGCATGACGATGAGCAGGGAGCCCAGCATGGGGACGGCGATCGCCACCATGGCAAAGAGGGACAAGCTCGATTCGATTGACATAGTTTCTCCCTTCTCCCTACACGCCTACGACGACGAAGACGAACGCGAGGACCGCGATGCCGACGACGGCCCAGGTCTGGTTACCGAGCACCTTGAAGCGCGAACGGGAAACGGAGTTCTCGAGCACGCCGCAGACGACGAAATCGACCAGGCACTTGACGAGGAAGACGACGGCGCCCACGAGAGCGGTGACGCCGATGGTCGCGGGCTCTCCCCAGGGGATGAAGATGGAGGTGAACCAAGCGACGACCACGACCTGCTTCATGCCCATGGCGAGCTTCATCATGGCCAGGGACGGGCCGGAGAGCTCGGCGAGCGGGCCCTCCTGGAGCTCCTGCTCGGCTTCGGCCTGATCGAACGGAAGCTTGCCGAGCTCCATGTAACAGGCGGCCGCGAAGGCGACGCCGGCGAGGATAACGGCGACGACGCTCGAGACGTTGCCCGTAACGATGTGCTGACCCATGGTCGCAATGTCCGTGGAGCCGCACACGATGGCGACGGTGAACAGCGCGATGAGCATGGACGGCTCGATGAGCACGCTCATGAGGAGCTCGCGGATACCGCCGAAGCCCGCGTAGGCGTTGGAGGAATCCACGCCGGACAGCGCGAAGAAGAAGCGGGACAGCGCGAGCGCGTACATGATGGTGATGGCGTCACCAAAGACGGGCATGGGGCTCTGGAGCGTGAACATGGGCAGGCCCATGGCGAGCATAAACGACACCGCGAGGAACAGCGGCGGCATGATGCGCAGCACGAAGCTCGAGTCGGAACTCACGGACTCGGGACGCGCCATGAGCTTCGCGAGGTCCCGGTAATCCTGAAGGATGGACGGACCGCGGCGATTGTGCATCTTCGCGCGAATCACACGGGCGAGGCCGGAGAAGAAGGGCGCGACCAGCATGACCACGAGGCCCTGCGCCATCGCAAGAACGATGTTCATAATATCCTCTCCCCTCTCTAGACCATGACCACGGCGAGCACGAGGAAGACCACGAGCGCCGCGACGATGTAGCAGATGTATACGGAGTAGTTGCCGCCCTCGATCTTGGAGGCGAGGCCGGCCAGCTTGTCGGCACCCTCGCTCGGTGCATCGACCAGGAAACGGTCGGGCAGGGGCTCGACGCCCTGGGCGACACCGGTGAGCTTCTGGAACACGTGCGCGATGGACCAGCAGATCTTGGTGCATACCTCGCGCAGGGTGTAGAGCGGGCCCATGAAGAGTTCGACGTCGGACGCGAAGCTCGTGGCGACGACGGGCATGTGCTCGTTGGGCTCGTAGCCGCACGCCCAAGGGTCGGTCTTCTTAGCGGGGGCCTTGGCGCCGAGGCAGGACCTCAACGCGAACGCGAGGCCGGTGAGGACCACGAGCGCGATGGCGATCGCGGGGGTGGAGGTGGCGGCACCGGAAATCTCGTTCACGAGAGACACGCCCGAGGTGGCTGTGACGGCGGAGCCGGCAAGCACGCTCTGGGCGACGTCGCCCAGAACCGGGGCGATGACCGGGGAGCCGATTCCCAGTACCACGCAGATGGCCGCGAGGAGCATCTGCGAGAACAACATCGGAGCCGGGGACTCCTTGGCGTTCGCGGCCTCCTGGGAACGAGGGCTGCTCGCGAACGAGACGCCGTAGGCCTTCACGAAGCACGTGACGGCCAGGGCACCGGTGATGGCGAGGGCGGCCGCGGAGGCGACGGCGAACACCATGACGACCGGGTCGGAGAGCGTCGAGATGTTGAACAGGGACTGGTAGGTGAACCACTCGGAAACGAAGCCGTTGAGCGGCGGGATGGCCGAGATGGCAAGGGCACCGATGAGGAAGCAGACGGCCGTGACCGGCATGCGGCGGAACAGACCGCCCATCTTCTCCATGTTGCGCGTACCCGTGGCATAGAGCAGGGAGCCCGCGCCGAGGAACAGCTCGCCCTTGAACATGGCGTGGTTGAGCGTGTGGTAGAGGGCGGCCATGAGCGCGATCGTCGCGATGACGTCGTTGCCCAGGGCGTGCGCCGTCATGGACGCGCCGACACCGAGCAAGATGATGCCGATGTTCTCGACGGAGTGATAGGCAAGCAGGCGCTTGATGTCGTGCTCGTGTAGGGCGTAAACGACACCCAGGACCGACGAGATGGATCCGAAGACCAGGACCATGAGGCCCCACCAGAGCTGGACGCCCGAACCCGCGAGCAGGTCGAGACCGACCTTGAGGATTCCCAGGATGCCGATCTTGATCATGCCGCCGGACATGAGGGCGGACACGTTGGACGGCGCCTCGGGGTGCGCCTGGGGCAGCCAGGAGTGCAGCGGAATGATACCGGCCTTCGCGCCAAATCCGAAGAACGCGAGGACGAAGCACGCGGAGGAGACGGCGGGTCCAAAGTCATGCGTACGGAAATCACTGAAGCTGAAGGAACCGCCCACGCCGTTGGTCATGAGCAGGAAGCTCGCCATGATGAGAACGAAGCCCACGTGCGCGATGACGAAGTAGAGCCAACCGCCCCTAATGGAGTTCTTGTTCTCCTCGATAACGACAAGGAAGTAGCTCGTAAGGGACATGAGCTCAAAGGCGACCAGGAACCAGAACACGTTGTCGGCGGTGATGACGAGCATCATCGAGGCGACGAAGGTGTTCATAAAGAAGCCGGCGCGCCCGACCTTGCCCGGGTACTCGTCGAAGTAGGACAGACCGTAGATGAAGCCCGCAAAGGCGAGAATCGAGATGAGGACCACGATCAGGCCCGCAAGGCCGTTGAGCAAGAGCTCGAGACGGGCGAACGGGAAGAAGAAGACCGTGTTGAGGGACGAAACGTCGCCAAGCACGGCCTCGAGGCCCGCGATGAACGACAGCACGGCCGCGACGGCGCCGATCAGGCAGCCGGCGGTCTTGGCGGCGTTGTCGGCCTTAATCAGCAGAACCGAGGCGAGCGCACCGACGCACGAGACGGCAAGCGATGCGATAAACAGCGTCATGCTATCCATTGTTTACGCTCCCTTCTGCTTTCTCGGACAGACCCTGGGCCACAGCGGTAACGTCGACGACCGGACCGTTTTCGATCGAGCGCAGGCGCTTGGCCTCGTCGAGCTCGCGATCGGCCGCGCCGCCCATGACGGTCAGCGCCTTGGTGGGGCACGCCGCCACACAATGCGGACCGTCCGGATCGAAGGCGCACAGGTCGCACTTAACAGCGCAGGTGTACTGGCCGGGAGCCCACGTAAGCAGGCTGCTCAGGGACTTAGGATACGAAGGCGTCGGGTCGCACATGCCTGCGACACCGGCGATAGACGTGCCATCGGGATGGATGGCTCCGAAGGGGCACGCGATGGCGCACAGCCTGCACCCGATGCACTCCTGCTCCTTGACGTGGATGCGATCGCCATCGTGCTCGATGGCATTCACCGGGCAGACCTCGGCGCAGGGGGCACCCTCGCAATGGTGGCAGGCAAGGGCGGCCGAAATACCGCCGGTCTTCACGAGCGCCAGGCGCGGCGTATCCTGAAGACCCTGCATCCGGTGGGCGTCGGCACAGGCGGACTGGCATGTTCCGCAGCCGATGCACCTCTCCGGGTTGATGTCGATGAAGCGGTTCATCCCCACTTCCTTTCAAAATAACGGGCCGGGCTCCCGAACGTACGGGACGCCCGGCCCAAAAAGCCAACGAGAACGGGACTACACGATTTGATTCACGTGCGTCTCGTCGTCGAACTTGGCGGCGCCAGGCTCAACGTCCTGGGGAGCGGCGGCGTCCACCAGAGCCTGCTTGAGCTCGGTGTACTGACGCTCGACCTCGCCCTCGGCCCAGACCTGGTCGGCGATAGCGTCGACCTGGCAGGCGGAGAACTTGTCCTCGGGCGTATGCGAGACCGGGTCGACCTTGTGCATGGTCAGCTCGTTGCACTTGCCGATCCACCACTGGTAGGTCATATAGACCGTGCCCTTGTTGATGCGGTCGCTCACGTCGGCGCGGCTGTATACCTGGCCGCGGCGGCTGTGGATCGAGACGATGTCGCCATTCTTGATGCCGCGTGCCTGGGCGTCCGCGGGATTCATGCGGACAAAGCCGGGCTCGTCGGCAAGCAGTGCCAGCGTCTTGCAGTTGCCGGTCATCGAGCGGCAGCTGTAGTGGCCGACCTCGCGGACGGTGCACAGGATGAGCGGGTACTCATCGTCGGGAAGCTCGGAGGGCGCCTCCCAGTCGTGTGCCATCAGGTTGGCGCGGCCGTCCTTGGTGGTGAACTTGCCACCAGCGAACATGTCGGGCGTACCGCGGTCGTTCACATCGGTGCTCTTGACGGGCCACTGGGCGTAACCGCCCTCGGGAGCCATCTTCTCGTAGGTCGCGCCCACAAAGTTGGGGCACAGGCTAATGCACTCGTTCCAGATCTGCTCGGTGTTGTCGTAGTGCATGGGATAGCCCATGCGCGTAGACAGGTCCGCGAAGATCTCCCAGTCGTGACGGCACTCGCCCTTGGGCGGAACGGCCGCGTCAAAGTGCTGGAAGCTACGGTCGGATGCGGTAAAGACACCCTCGTGCTCGCCCCAAGAGGTAGCGGGCAGGATGACGTCGGCGAGCATGGTCGTCTGCGTCATAAAGATGTCCTGGCAAATGAACAGGTCCAGCTCGGAGAGCGTCTTGCGCATGCCGGCCGAATCGGGCTCGGTCTGCACCGGGTCCTCGCCGTAGTTGTAGAAGCAGTGCACCTTACCCTCGTCGACCAGGTGGCCCAGGTCGGTGAGCTTGTAGCCCTCCTCGAGCGGGAGCTTTTCCTCGGGCACGCCCCAAGCCTTGGCAAACTTGGCACGCACAGCCGGGTCGGTGACCTTCTGGTAGCCAGGGTACAGGTTGGGCAGCATGCCCATATCACAGGAGCCCTGGACGTTGTTCTGACCGCGCACGGGCGCGAGGCCGGAATTGGGTTTGCCGATCTGACCGGCAACGCAGGCGATGGAGGCGATGGTGTGCACCGTCTTCAGGTTCTGCTTCTGCTGGCATACGCCCATACCCCAGCCAATGATGGCAGAGGGCTTCGCCGTGGCGTACATCTCGGCAGCTTGGTGGATCAACGCGGGCTCGACACCCGTGATGTCCTGTACGGATTCGGGAGTGTAATTCTTGATGGTCTCCCACCACTCGTCAAAGCCGTTCGTGTGCTCGGCGACGAATTTCTTGTCGTAGAGGCCATCGTTGACCAAGCAGTTGGCAAAGGCGTTGAGGAACGCGACATTGCAACCGTTCTTGATCGGAAGGTAGAGATCGGCGATACGCGCGGTTTCGATATGGCGCGGGTCGGCGACGATGATCTTGCAACCCTTTTCTTTGGCTCGCACGATACGCCTTGCGACGATGGGGTGCGAATCGGCAGGGTTATAGCCGAAGAGGAAAATGCAGCCCGCATCCTCCATACCGGGGATGGAGCATGACATGCAACCTGAACCAACCGTGTCCATCAGACCGAGGACAGTAGGGCCGTGTCAAGTACGGGCGCAGTTGTCCACGCTGTGGGTGCCGATGCACGCACGCGTAAACTTCTGCATGACGTAGTTCGCCTCATTGCCGCCGCCTCGCGAAGAGCCGGTGGTCATGACAGCGTTAGGACCATATTCGTCAATTATGGCCTGCATCTTAGATGCGGTGAAATCCAGTGCCTCGTCCCAGCTTACGCGCTCAAGATCCGCGCCCTTGGTGCGGCGGATCATCGGGTGCAGTACGCGAGGAGTCAAGATCTTGGTGTCGTTGATGAAGTCGTAGCCGCTCATGCCCTTAAGGCACAGCTCGCTCTGGTTGGTGATGCCGTTGAGCGGTTCGGTACCCACGACCTGGCCGTTTTGGACCAAGAGGTTAAACTGGCAACCGGCGCCGCAATACGGGCAGATCACTTTATGCTTCTCCATGACACCCTCCTTCCTTTCTCTGCTACCGAATACTCGGTACTTATTTGACAATCATTGGGCCTGTATGGCCGCCCGCTTACGCCTCGTTTTCGATGGTGGCGCGGGCACGCTCGGCAGTCAGTTCCGCCAGGCGCTCCTCGTCTACCAGGGTGAGGCCCTTGGTCGGGCACGCCTCGGCACACGCCGGACCGCCGGGACGGTCCACGCACAGGTCGCACTTGAGCACGAAGCTCTTGGTCTGCGAACCCACGCGAACGTCGCCCATCAAGACCGGAACCTGCGTGGTCGCCACGCTCACGGCGCCAAAGGGGCATGCCATGACGCAGCTCTTGCAGCCGATGCAGTTGTCCTCGTTGACGCCGATACGATGGTTCTTTGGATCAAAGAACAAGGCACCCGTGGGGCAGGCCTTCGCGCACGGGGCATCCTCGCAGTGATGGCAAGCCACCGGTGCGGAGATCTCGTACGTACGCGTCACGCGCAGGCGCGGCGCGGCGATGTTGCCGGGAATGTCGTGTGCCTCGATGCACGCCGCCATGCAGGTTTGACACCCAATGCAGCGCGAAGAATCGGCTACGACTCGTTTATTGCCCATGTTGTTCACTCCCTCCTGAATCCCATGCCGGAGAGACCCTGTCGACGTTGCCCCGGACCGCCCGTGGTCCGGCATCGGCGTATCGAGTGCATGCGGCGAAACAAGCACTTCGATAGAATTCCTCCAACGATATACAGGTTAAATATACGCAGTTGTAGGTGGCAAACTTGAGCATAGGCCCTGCAATACGGGTGTATTGCAGGGGTTTTGTCTGGTTAGGATTATTCTTGGGTAGCTATAAAGGTAAGTGTATTACACGCGTACATCCAGGGGAGATTTCATGCTCGTTTATAAAGGATGTAATACGTTTGATATATATTTCGCGCTCATTAACTTGAGTGCAATAAAGCAGTGGTTATAAGATTGGCTATTATTAGCCAATGTTGTATTTGACCATTCATATTGCACGCTCATTAAGGGAGGCCAGTGATGTCATCGACGCAAAAACGAGCCATCCTGCAGGTGCGCATTCGCGAAGAGGACAAACAGCATGCCGAGCGCCTCTACGACGCCATGGGCACATCGCTTGCCGAGGCCGTTCGCCTATTTGTCGCGCAGAGCATTTTGATGCGCAAGCTTCCCTTTCAGGCGGTCGCCGTGCGCTCAAAGGACGGCACCGCCGCCTATGGATCGCTCAAAGCATATGGGGACCCCAATCGCCGCTCCGAGGAGCGCAATGCCTGGATTGAGTACCTTGCCACAGAATGCGACGATTCGATTTTGGGTCCCGAGGAAGTAGATATCCATGAGTAGCACCATCATCGACGAGACCGTCATCCTTCGCTACCTGCTTGACGACGACGAGGTCCTGTCACCGCGCGCCGCCAAGGCCATCGCCACGCGCACCGCACGTGTCTACCCCGAAATCATCACGCGCGTCGTGGTCACGCTGCGCGACGTCTATAAGGTTCCCCGCGTTGAGATTGCTGCGGCCATGAAGAGGTTGCTCGATGACGTCATGGTCGACGAGCCCACCGTTGTCGCCCTTGCCATCAAACTCTTTGGCAAGACCCATATGGATTTTACCGACTGTCTGCTTGCCGCCCGTGCCGCCATCTATAACGACGATGTCGTGAGCTTTGGCAAGCCCATCATCCAAGGCATGATCGATTACCGCCACAAGCGCCAAACCGCTGCCGACGCCCGCGACCGCGCCGCCGAAGCCCGCAGCCGAAGCACCGACTCCACCATCGACAAGCTCCGCCACCGCCCTCGCAGCTAACCCCATCCCCTCCTAAGTTGCGGTGAAATAGTTCCTGGATTTAGGCTTATTCGAGCTTTTCAGGAACTATTTCACCGCAACTTTCTGTAAGGGTGGTTTTTAGTGCCACCGAGGGGCACTAATCAACCGTTTGCCGATATGTTTGGCTCTGGCTCATGGCTCTGACCTGCCCCGTCAAGCTTTTGGTCAGTTCATGGCAAGGTCTGGCGGACCAAATATGGGATAGCGTAGTGTCATTCACTCCCCCTCGAGACCATGGGGTCGAAAATGAGTCATGATAAACGCTGTTCCAAACCGCAAGCAGAGCTGTTCTTCCGATTATTCGAGGCCCATCATGGCGGGCACCTGTTTGTAGCTACCAAAAAATGGGACGAACGCTGTGCCTACGCGCTCATGCAAAAAGAGATGATTATTCGACTCTACAACCATGTCTACGCTGATCCCGCGTATTGGAATGACCTCGGCGTCGAAGATCGCATCTTTCAATTGGCATCCGCTATTGCGGTCGTTGAACCGGATGCCGTGTTTTGTGGAGCAACGGCGGCGCTGCTCTATGGCATCGGTTCTGCATATTCGCTTCTCGACAAGGTGCAAGTGCTGCTACCGCGTTCCACCAGACGCGATATGTACGAATTCGTTGAATACCGACGCTGGCGACCGGGCGACGTATGGCAGCTCGGCCCGTTTACGCTAACGGATCCATATCGCACGGTGGTCGACATCGCCCGAACGAGCGCTTTTCGATATGCACTAGGCTATGTCGACGGGTTGGCTCGTGAGTACGGTGTCGAGCGTGAAGAATTGCGTGCATATGCACAAGCGAACTGCCGCGGATTGCACGGCATCGCGCGCGCATTTGACGTTTTTGAACACATGGATGGCAGGTCGGATAACGGTGGAGAATCCGAAGCACGGGCGGCAATGATTATGGCAGGAGTTGCCGCTCCCGAACTTCAGGTTGAAATCACTCGACCGGGAAACACCGGCTATTATTTGGCAGATTACGGCTGGCAGATGCCAAACGGCTCTTGGATGCTGGCTGAGCTGCATGGACTGGGCAAGTTTGAGGGCGATGCCCAAAATGATCCGGAACATACTGCGGCAAAAACCTATCGAGCTGCCCTCGTGCGCGACGCGAACCTGCGTGCTATGGGCCACAACGTCATTCATTTCAAGCTCTTAGACACCTACGATGTCAAAGCGTTCGGCTCCATGATGCGCGGCTACGGTATACCGACCACAAAACCCTACGCAGACTCCTGACCGGCCGCCCTCATCTTCTCGACAAAAGAACCCATCATCGACCCAGCCCGCTCGGCCTCAATAAGTTGCGGTGAAATAGTTCCTGGATAACAGCTATTGCGGCTAGTCCAGGAACTATTTCACCGCAACTTAGGAGGGGATGTGGGGTCCCCGACATGTATATGAAAACGGCTCTGGCACCAAATGGAGCCAAAGCCGTTAAAACTATCCTATGGAGCGGGCGACGGGAATCGAACCCGCGTCATCAGCTTGGAAGGCTGGGGTTCTACCATTGAACTACGCCCGCAAGATATGGTCGGGACGACAGGATTTGAACCTGCGACATCCTGCTCCCAAAGCAGGCGCGCTACCAAACTGCGCCACGTCCCGAAGGTGTTGAGCAGCTAAGGTCTAAACCTTGCGTGTCCCAAAGCGAAGGAAATTATAGGGGAGACTCCCCGCCTGTGCAAGCATTGATGCCTTAGCTCCTCGAATGTGCAACAAAACGACTATGGAGCAGGCCGATCACAAAGGCAACCACGGCAACCGGCGCCCACGCGGCACCGATATCCGCCAGCGGCAGCACATCAAACGGCAGCCACGCGCCCGCAAAGAACGCATCGCGGACCGAGGTGATCACGCTCTGCACGGCAACCACACCGCCGACCCAGACCCACACCTGCGGATGAGCGTCGCAAAAGCCGTGTACCAAACCCATGAGAACCAGCACGATGGCGACGGGATACAAGGCATTGAGTATGGGCACCGAGAACATGAGGATCACGTCGAGGCCCACGTTGGAGAGCACGCACGAAAACGCTGCGAACACAAAGGCAAGAATCGCAAAGGGACGGCGCATGGCCTCCTCGGAGGCCTCCGCTCCCCCTTTAACCACATACGTCTCGCAGAAGTAACGCGAGCAGCAGCTGATAAGGCCAATGCACACGTTCATGCAGGCAAGGAAGAAGATGGCGAAGACCACGACCGTGCCGGCAAGGCCAAAGTGCATGGAGGCAGAGCGGGCAAGGATGGCGGCGCCGTTGGTAGCGTCGGGCATCACGGTGCCGAGCTGCATTCCGGCAAGGCCCAAGCCGCAGTAGATGATGGCCATGAGCACGCCGGCGATCACACCGGAGCGCGAAATTTCAAAAGCGACGCGCTTGTCATCGGTCACGCCCAGCTCGTGAATGGTCTCGGCGATGATGATGCCGAAGGCGAGCGACGCAAGCAGGTCCATGGTCTGGTAGCCGGTCAAGAAGCCTTGGACCGCAGCGCCGGCATCATAGGGAGCTTGCGGGGCAGCAGCCGGTCCCAGCGGCGAGATCACGGCGGCGCCGACAACGAGCACGATAAGCGCAATGAGCGCAGGGCCCGTAATGCGACCGAGCACGCGTGTGATGACACCCGGGCGCAGCGTGAGCGCAAACGCGACGACAAAGAAGCCAACGGCAAACACCAGACGTGCCGTGCCGAGCGAGACGCCCTCGGGCAGCAGCGGTACCAGCATCTCGAAGGCCGTGGAGCTCGTGCGCGGAATAGCCAGGCACGGGCCGATGGCCAGATACACCGCCGCAACGAAGAATTCGCCAAACTTGGGGTGCACGCGGCCGGCAAGCTCGCGCGCCGTTCCGGCAAGCGCCACGGCGATAAATCCCATGACGGGCAGGCCGATGGCGGCAATCAGAAAGCCGAGCATGGCGACCGGCGTGGCAGAACCTGCCTGCAGCGCCAGCAACGGCGGAATAATGAGGTTGCCGGCGCCAAAGAGCATCGAGAACAGGGCGATGCCGACGGTAACGACATGGTCGGAACGCAGACCACGCGAGGCGGATGAGGCCATGAGAGCACCTTTCGAATCAAAACAAAAACGGGACGAGCAAAAGACCCGTCCCGCAAGTATATACGCTTTAGCAGGCTAAATCGCGCAAAGCGTCAATCGCGGTGTCGACTTCCTCGTCCGTGTTGAAATACCCAAACGAGAAGCGAACCACGCCCTGACGCTCGGTCCCCAGCGCACGGTGCATGAGCGGGGCGCAATGGGCGCCGGGGCGCGTCGCAATCCCCCACCCTTGCATGAGTGCATCCGAGATCTCGGCAGAGTCGATATCGCCCACGTTGAGCGGGACGATCGCCGAGCGCGTCGGTTGGCCAAAGGCACCATAGAGCTTAATCCCCGGAATCTCGCGCACACCGGCAAGGAAGCGATCCGCCAGTGCTCGCTCGTGTGCCGCAATCACCTCGACCCCGCCTTGTGCCTCGATAAAGTCAAGACCTGCGGAAAGTCCCGCGATGCCGTGACCGTTGAGCGTGCCCGCCTCAAGGCGCGTGGGCCACTCAAGCGGCTGCAGTGGATCGAAGCTGTGCACACCCGTGCCACCCATGGCCCACGGCGCCACGTCAATGCCCTCCGCCACGGCCAGGCCACCGGTGCCTTGAGGTCCCATGAGCCCCTTATGGCCGGTAAAGCACACCACGTCAAGCCCCATGGCCTGCATATCGATATGCGCCGTTCCGGCAGACTGCGAGGCATCGACGATTACCAGTGCGCCGGCCGCATGGGCCATGGCCGCCACGCGCGCAATGTCGACCGCGTTGCCGGTCACATTGGAGGCGTGCGTCACCACCACAGCACGCGTGCCCGGCGTGACCAACCGCTCGAGCTCGTCGTAGTCGAGCACGCCGCTCGCATCGCAACCCGCATGCCCAACCGTCACACCCTGCTCTGCCGCCAGGCGGTTGAGCGGACGCAGCACCGAGTTGTGCTCGAGCACCGTCGTGACCACGCGGTCGCCGGGGCGCACCACCCCGTTGATGGCGGTGTTGAGCGCCGCCGTAGAGTTGGGCGTAAAACACACATGGTCCGCCCTCGGGCAACCCAAAAGGCGCGCGAGCTTGGCACGGCAAGCGTGAATCGTACGAGCAGCATCGAGGGCACCCGACGTGGCGCCGCGCCCGGCATTGCCGAGTGAACACATCGCCTGCGTCACGGCATCGATCACTGTCTGCGGCTTGTGCATGGTCGTCGCCGCGTTATCCAGGTAGATCATCGCACGACCTCCCACATATCAATCACGGTATAGCCCTCGGTGGGAACGCCCGCCGCGGTAAGCTCGCTGCGCAGCAGCTCCTCATCGGCAGGCAACGCCTTCCACGCCAGACCGCAGCCGGCAGCGACCTCCCCGGGCACGGGAATCGTTCGCCCGGGAAGGCCGCGCTCGATGCACAGGGACTCGCAGCCCATGGCGGCCGCCGTGGTAGGAAACGTGATGACAAGCGCCGGGCGCTTCTCCCTCATGGCAACTCCAACCAATACGCTACGGGCGCACGACGCGCACGGCCTGCTCCATCTTCTCCACGATCACGTACATATTCGTGACCTCGCCCACCGCAAGCTGGTCTTTAATGCCATAGTGGTCGAGGCAGGTACCGCAGGTGAGAATCTCGACACCCTGCTCGGCCAGGCCCTTCAGGTCATCGAGCACCGGCGAGCCCTCGACGGTGAGCTTGGCACCGCCGTTGTAGAACAGCATGGTCGCGGGCAGTTCCTCCTGCTGCGTCACGGCAAAGATAAACGCCTTCATGAGCTTGTGGCCCAGCTCGTCGTCGCCACGGCCCATGCAATCGGTATAGACGGAAATGACAAGTTTGCCCTTGCCGGCGCTGGCGTCGCAGAAAGCAGCGCCGTCCTGCTCGGGGTCCGCAACGGCCACGGCACCGGCGGTCGCGACGGTCACGTGCCACTCAGCGTCAGAAACCTTCTCGACTGAGGCCGTGCAGCCCTTCTCCTGCGCCATCTTGGAGATGTTCTTGACGGCGGTCTCGTTGTCGACCGAGGTCACGACTGTGCCCTCGCCATCGAGCTGCTTCAGGGCTCTGAGCGTCTTGACGACGGGCAGCGGGCAGGCATCGCCCATGGCATTGACTTCAATTTTGGTAGACATAGTTTTTCCTTTCAAAAGGGACCGCCCAGAACAGTAGGCGGTCGCATAAACGGTTTTCCTTAATGCACAACGCGAACGGCAGGACCGCCTGGTACCGGCTCGTACACGCGCCCGACGACGGCGGCGATACGTCCTTCGGCATGTAGACGGCTCGCAAGCTCATCCACATCGGCAGCAGGTGCCGCGATAAGCAGGCCACCAGACGTCTGCGGGTCGTACAGCGCGTCGAGCATGCCCGGCTCAAGGTCCTCGTCGGCCGTCACGCGCGGGCCAAAGAAGTCCTGGTTGCGGTAGGAGCCCGCGGGGATAATGCCCAAACGCGCCATGTCGAGCACCTGGTCAAAGAGTGGCACCGCCCCCGACGCAAGCTCAACTTGCACGCCCGAGCCCTCGGCCATCTCGCATGCGTGCCCGATCAGACCAAAGCCCGTAATGTCGGTGCAGCCGTGAAGCTCAAGTCCCTCGGCCAGACGAATCGGAGCCTCGTTGAGGGTGCGCATCGAGTCAAACATGGCTGCGGCCTCGTCCTGCTCGATGAGCTCGCCCTTAATGGCCGTGGTGATGATGCCCGAGCCAACCGCCTTGGTCAGCAGTAACGCATCGCCCACGCGCGCGCCGCTGTTGGCGAGCATGCGGTCGAGCGCGACAAACCCGCTCACGGACAGGCCGTACTTGGGCTCGTCGTCGTTGATGGTGTGACCGCCCGCGATGGAGCAACCCGCCTCGACGCACTTGTCGGCGCCGCCCGCCAGAATCTGACCGGCAACCTCAACGCTCAGACAGCTCGGGATGCACAGCAAGTTCATGGCATGGCTCGGCCGCCCGCCCATGGCGTAGATGTCCGACAGTGAGTTTGCCGCGGCGATCTGGCCAAATAGAAACGGGTCGTCGACCATCGGTGGGAAGAAGTCGATGGACTGCACGAGCCCAAGGTTCTCCCCTACGCGGAAGACGCTCGCATCGTCGGAGGTATCGAACCCCACGAGCAAGTTGTCGTTATGCACATTGGGTAAATCGCCCAGGACCTGGGCGAGGGCTCCGGGGGCCAACTTAGCGGCTCAACCGCTCGCGACCGTCATAGACGTGAGCTTAATCTGATCGTCAGCCATCGATACCTCCTCTCATCGGTCAATCATTTTCTCCCAGTATACGCATGAATGCGAGCCTGCGGCGGATGCATTAATTGAGCGCCTGTGCGCGAATCGCCGCGCCAATCGCTCCGGCAAAGCGAGCCTGGGGCGAGGTGGTCACCGGCGACCCCAGTAGCTCGCCCAACCGCTCCACCACGAAGGCGTTCTCGCACAGGCCACCGGTCAGGTAGTACGGGGCGCCCGCGGCCTGCCCGGCCATGGTCGCCACGCGCGAGACCACGCTGTCGATCACGCCACGTGCAATGTTCTCGCGCGGCTCACCGCGACCGATCAGGCTGATAACCTCACTTTCGGCAAACACCGTGCACATGCTGCTGATCTTGGTAGGCTCACCGGAACGCGCCAGGACGGCCATCTGCTGCTGGGAAATGCCTAGGCGGTCGGCCATGATCTCCAAAAAGCGCCCCGTGCCGGCAGCGCACTTGTCGTTCATGGCAAACTTGGCCACGCGGCCACCCTTAAGTTGGATGACCTTGGTGTCCTGACCGCCCACGTCGATCACGGTGCCGTGGTCGCCAAACAGGCGCACGGCGCCGGTGCCGTGGCAGGTAATCTCGGTCACGACCTTGTGCGCATAGGGCACGGCGACACGGCCGTAGCCAGTCGCGATCACGCGCACGTCGTCGGCAGCCACGTCATAGCCAGCCGCGGCAAGCTCGCCGCGCAGGCGCTCGGCCGCATCAACCGAGGAGAACCCGGTTGGCTGCACGCACGTCCATGCCACCGAACCTTCCCCATCGACCACAGCGGCCTTAGCCGCCGTAGACCCGATATCGATCCCGATCCCTACCATGGCCCTCTCCCAATCTAAACATCAAAGGTAGCGGCGCGTTCAGGCGCCTTAGCTCTAGGTTTCTCAGGTGCCGGAGATTGCCCCGAAAGAGGAGCGCAGCGTACTTTGGGTACGCAAGCGACGGTTTGAGGGGCAAGATCCGGTGCCTGAGAAAGCTGGAGGGTTTCGATGAAGGCGGCGATGCGAGTCTCGATCTGACCCATGTCGCCGTTGCTGTAATCGGTCTCGATCTTCATATACGGAATGCCCGCACCCTCGACTGCCTCCTGCATGCGCGCACTCTCCACGTTAAAGGTGTGGCACGCCTGGAGCACGCTCTCCACTACGCCATCGACGTGATACTTCTCGCACATGGCCAGCGTGTTTTCCATACGACCGTCGTTTGGCGTCATGACCGAGCAGTTGATGTCCAGGTAGCGGTCGGCGATGGCGCGCAGGATGTCGGGCGCGTCCGGGTCGATCATCATGGCCGCCGTGCGCTCGCCCGAGCAGTCGTCCATGCACACGACCACACCGCCGTTGGACTCGATGGTGCGACCGATCTTGTTGATCACGCCGCCCGCCGGGCAGCCGGTGATCAGAATGCGCTTGGCATCCGCCGCAACCGGGCGCTCGCCCGCGTCGTAGGCCTCGCGCAGCTTGACAACCTTTTGCTCCAGCTGCTGCGTATAGGCCTCGATATCAAAGCTAAACGTACCGGCGAACATAGTGCTCATCAGGTCGACGCCGCTCATGGCCGCCGGCTGGTTGGCCTGCAGAGCAAACATGTCGAGCTGGGCCGCACGCAAGCGGTTGCGACGACGGACGGCAGCGCGCAGGTCATCGTCGGTAATCGTGATTCCGTAGAAACCCTCGAGCTCCTCCTTGAGCAGACGGCACTCCTCGTACCAGCCTTCACGCTCATAGGCGCGATCGCGACCCTGCGGAAGATGCAGAATGTGCGTGCGCTTGAGCTCGTTGAGTAGCTCGTACATCTTCTTCTTGCCGTCGCAGGTGGTCTCACCGATGATCATGTCGCTAAAGTACGTAAACGGGCACTTTTGCGAGTAAACAAAACCGTAGGTCGACTTGATGAGCGGGCAGAGGTTTGCCGGCAGCACCTTCTCGGCCTCGGGGGTCACCTCATCGGATGTACCGCACAGCGCCACGCTCGCAGCGCCCGCGGCATCGATAATCTCGAGCGGCGTATAGCTGCACAAAAAGCCGACCAGGCGATTACCCGCCTGCTTATAATCCTTGACGCGAATAAACGCCGCCTTGCGTTGCTCGTTGAACTCCTCAAACGTGGACGGCAACGGCTGCTCAATATTTTCCGACATATAACTCCTTAACAAACCTTTTAACCAACCAAGGAAACGGCTTTCCCAGGTGCCCGAGGTTGCCGTGAAAGAGGAGCGCCGCGTACTTTGGTATGCAAGCGATGGTTTGAACGGCAAGATCGGGTGCTTGGGGAAGCCGCTGGACCGGATAGCCCTAAATGGTTTCCAAGAAAGCCTCAATCCTGGTTTGCAGTTGGCCTGCATCCTCGCCGGCGTAGTCGGTCGTGATGTGCATAAACGGGATGCCGGCCTCTTCGGCGGCCTTCTCCACGGCAAACGACTCCATCTCGTAGAGCGCGCAGAACTGCAAGGCCACGTCGACGATGCCGTCGGCATGCAGGTCCTTGGCCATCTGGACAATGTCCTTCATACGCTGGTCGTTGGGCGTAAAGACGGCGCAGTTGATCTTAAAGTAGCGCTCGGCGATGGCGTCGAGCATCTCGCCAACCGTCTCACCGGACTCGTCGACCAGGTCCTTGTAGTAGCGCGAGCCCGTGCAGGACTCCTCGCCCACCACGACGCCGCCGGCCTTCTCGATGAGGTTGAACAGCTTCCAGTTGGGCACGGCCATGGGCGTACCGGTGTACAGGATGCGCTTGGTGCCCTTGGGCGCCACACCCTCGCCGGCCTCAACGCGCTGCTCGCACTCAGCCGCCATTTCGTTGATGGCGCCGGTCAGGCGCGGCGTGTCATCCATAAAGGCGGCCTGAACGGTCAGCAGGCTGTCGAGACCGCTGATGGGCGCCGGATCGGCAGCGCGGGTCGCAGCCAGACGCTGCAGGGCGCGACGCTTCTCGTTGACGGCGTGGATGGCAGCCTTCAGGCGCTCAGGCGTAATCGTGACGCCGCACTCTTCCTCGATCTTGGCGGCAAGCTTCTTGACCTCGGCCTTCCAGGTCACGAGCGTCGACTCGTCGTGCACGTTGGGAATATCCATGACGTACATGTTCTTTTGCGTGGCAAAGAACTCGTAGGCCTTCTTCTTGCCATCGCAGGTGTTCTCGCCTACCACCAAGTCACTCGACTCAATGTAGGGGCAGACCTCGCCCAGCTTAAAGCCGGCAAAGCTCTTGATGAGCGGGCAGGTGTTGCGCGGCAGATGCTCCTCGACCTTGTCGGTCGCCCAGTCGGCACCCGAGCACAGACCAACGGGAATGCCGTCACAGGCAAGTACGATCTCCTCGGGCACGTACACACAGAACGAACCGACGATCTTGGTGGCCTCGCCGGCCTCCTTCTTGTCGAGCATCTCCTTAATACGGCCGCTGTGGATGTTGGTGGCGACAAAATCCAGGTAGGACGTGGACTTGGGGCGATTGTTCTGCGTCAGGAACATATCGCCGTACATCTGGCCCACGGCGCCCAGCAGCATGTCGTGGTCGGCAAGATTCATGCCGAGGCTCTCCCACATCGGATGGAAATCAAATTCTTCAGCCATGACGGTTCCCCTCTCGAATCAAAAATGAATAGCTACGGTATTGCTGCACGGTGGGTGGCGAAAACCCGACCGCGACTAAACCCGGAATTTTGGGGAACCTGCTTTGCAGCTGATTATTTAGTTGTGCGTCGTCTCTCCCGGAGCCGTGAACATACCTGCTCATATGCGGCTCCGAGCCATATATAGGGCACGCGCGGCAACGCGGCGAATATATGTCGTCTGCGGCATGTGCGCACCCTCCTTTACAAGATAAGGTCAACTATATCAACGGTCATCGAACATGCGAACACCGTTGACATTCGTACGACAGCGTCGTGTGCCGTCGTTTAATAAATAATCTTTTTTATTGATAAGAGTTTGTCATCCCTCATTCGGCGAGCGGCAAGACAAAGCCGCCGAGGCTTATATCCCCGACGGCATTACCCGGCACTATCGACAAACCAAGTGGATTCTACTCGCATCGAAGTGCATGCGCAGCGTCTCGCCTGCTTGCGGCAGCTCGTCGACAGGCACGCCCACCTTGTTGACCTTCCACTGCAGACGCGTGGGCGCATCGCCGCGTGGCACGTCCAGCAGCACCAGCCGCTCAAAACGCGAATCGCTCACACGGGCCACGTGCAAATCATAGCTGTTGCGACCCCGCTCAGCGCGATTGTCAACATGGAAGTAGCTTGCGCGAACGCCCAAGTACGCCACATTATCGGGAACCGCGCGACCCACGTTAAAGGTCATGTCCCAGTCGAGGGCCTCAACTTCTTCGTCACCGATCTTGCGCGCCCGGCTTGTGTTCTTGCAGCCCGTCAGGCGCAGCGCCGCCAGCGTCTGCGGACGGCGGACCACGTCCTCGATGGAGCCGATCTCCTCAACATGCCCGTCGTGCATCACGCAGATGCGCTGGCACAGGCGGCATGCCTCATCGATGTCGTGGCTCACGTAGAGCACGGTGCGGTTGCACACATCGAACAGGTCGAGCATGTTCTGTTCGAGCGCGCTCTTAAGATAGGAATCGAGTGCGCTCATGGGCTCGTCGAACATAAAGATGCCCGGGTGCGCCGCCACCATGCGCGCGAGCGCCACGCGCTGCTGCTGGCCGCCCGAGAGGCGCGCGGGATAGCGGTCGGCGAAATCAGCCAGTCCAAAGATACCCAGGTAGCGCTCGGCAAGCTGCTTGCGCGCCGCGGCGTCGCCCGCATCCTTTACGCCGGCACATACGTTATCGGCCACTGTCATATTAGGGAACAGCTGATAGTTTTGGAACAGCAGGGCGCATTTTCGCTCCTGAGGCGACAGGTTGATGCCCGCTGCCGAGTCAAAAAAGGTCACGCCGTTGACGACGATCCTGCCCTCGTCGGGCGTCTCCACGCCGGCGATGCAGCGCAGCGTACAGCTCTTGCCGCAACCCGAGGCGCCCAGCAGTGCCACACGCTCCTCGCCGGCCTCAAGCTGCATGTCGAGCATAAACCCGGGATAGCGCTTTTTGATATCCAGAACGAGTGACATGACCTATCGACCTCCCTGCGGCGCCGCATCATCGCGCATGAGCTCGGCCAGCGCCTCGCGATCGATACGCAGCGCATCGCCGCCGACTGGGTCGAGCGAATCGCCCTGTCCGGCGAGATCTTTGGCCTGTTTGCGCTCCGCACGGGAAAGGCCCCGCTCGCGATACTTTTGCGAATGAGCGGTGTACATGTTGATGAACAGGATGACCAGGAAGCTAAACACGATCACGACGACGACCCAAAAGAGGGCCACCGACGTGTTGCCGCCCATCCACTCAAAGTAGATGGCAATGGGAATGGTCTGCGTAATACCGGCGTAGTTGCCCGCAAAGAACAGGGTGCAGCCAAACTCGCCCATCGCGCGGGCAAAGGCGAGTACCGTGCCGGCGGCAATCGAGGGCCAGCCAAGCGGCATCATAAGCTTGGTAAAGATGCGACGCTCGGACCAGCCCAGCGTGCGCGCCGCATCGAGCATTTGCGTGTCGAGGCTCTCAAAGGCACCGAGGGCCGTTCGATAGACCAGGGGGAACGACACCACCACGGCAGAGATCACCGCCGCAGGCCACGTAAAGACAATCGAGATACCGTGCGCGATAAGCCACTGGCCCACCCCGGTCGAGCGGCCAAACAGCATGAGGAGCAGAAAGCCGCAGACCGTGGGCGGCAGCACCATAGGGATGGTAAAGACCGAGTCGAGCAGGCCCTTGATGCGACTCGAGGTACCCATGGTCTTCCACGCGGCGAACAGGCCCAGCGCAAACGCGATCACCAGGGCAAGACCGCTCGTTTTAATGGACACCCAAAACGGGCGATAGTCGATGTCGCCCAAAAAGGAAGCCAGAGAGGTCAAGGGCCCCTGCTCATCCCGCAACACGACAGACGATGCTTCTACCATGTGAGCGCTATCAAGCCAACGCGCGCCGCCCTTGGCATCACCCGAGGCTGATGCAATCACCACATAACGGTCCCCATCCGCACCGCGCTCGTCAAAGCTATAGGTATACCCGCCGGCATCAAACGTTGTTTCCGCCGTGACATACCAAGGAAGATCCACGTCCCCCAGCTGCGCACCTCCCATGCAGTTTGCGCTGTCGAGCTCACAGACGAGGGCCTTGAGACCCGATACGCACTCGTTGTCCTGGGGATCCAATCCAAACTTCTCGACCGCCTTGGGCGATATCCACACCACAACGCGATCGGCAGCAGGCGCCACTACAAGGTCCACGTCCTCGTCAACGGGAAACCGGTAGCCCTCAGGCTGGCCCTCCATGGCACGAGCGGTCCCCTTGGCCAACCGCTCAAAACCCTCGATCCCATAGGAAAGCCCATGAGCGGTCGCAGCAACCTGGGCCCCGTCCTCAGCGTCCCCAGCAAACGCAAATCCCGGCACCCAGCAAAGCACGAAGGTCAAAGCACAGGCGACAAGCATGCGGAATCTATTAAGCACGAAAAGCTCCAAGCGAATACAAGGACGGGGTGAAACACAAAACGATGGAATTATCGCGCCAAGCCGCACTACTCGGAAAGCTCAAAGCCGTACTTGGCCCAAATCTTCTGGGCCTTCTTGTTGGTCAGGCAAAAGTCGATAAACGCCTTGGCCTCGTCGGCGTGCTCGGAGCCATCGGCGACAGCACCCGGGTACACGATGGGCTTGTGCGAATCCTCGGGGCACACGAAGGCCTCCTCGATGCCGTCATAGCGGAAGATGTCGGAGCTGTAGACAAAGCCAGCCACGCAGTCGCCTGTGGACACATAGGCGGCGGCGGTACCAACTTTGTCGGCCAGTGCGACCTTGTCGGCGATCTCGGGAGCATACTCGCCGTCGTCGCCCTCGGTGCCGGTGTAGAGGCCCACGGAGGCCAGGGCCTGGTTGGCGTACTTGCCGGCGGGGACGGTCTTGGCGTCGCCAATGGCGATCTTGCCGTCCAGGTTCGCGACGTCAGCGATGGCCTCGACCTTGGTGTCGGAGCCCTCGGCGCGAATGATCACGAGGTCGTTGACGAACATATCCTCGCGGGTATCGGTATCGACGAGCTCAGCGGTCTCGGCATCATCCATGGTGCCCTTGGAAGCGGTAATGAGCACGTCAACCGCAGCACCGGCGCGCATCTGCTCGACAAGGTCGCCGGACGCTTTGAACTGCGTGTCGGCAAACGTGGTACCGGTCTGCTCGGTGTAGAGCTCCTGAACCTCGGGGAGCGCCTTCTCGAGCGAGTTGGCGGCAAAGACCTGCAGCTCGGCAGTCTTCTTCTTAGAGGAAGACTTGGCGGAGCCGGCATCGGAACCAGCGGGCTCGGACGTCTTGTTGCCCGAGCAGCCAGCAAGGCCAAGGCCGGCGGCAGCGGCAGCAGAAAGCGAGACAAAACCGCGGCGTGAAACCATATCGAACATATTCAACCCTTTCGGACCTTGTGCCCGGGTACCCCACCGCGAGCTTTATTCTGTTACTAGATTATACTTCCGCGCGAATAGAGATAGTGAGAAATTATTCTCGTTAGAGAATATAGTTTCGAGTTGCCGTGCACCTCGCGTCGCTTCGGCGGAAAACAAAGGCGGAGCAGCCGTTCAGGTCGCCCCGCCGCAGGTAAACCGCTTAGTTGGTATGTCCGCCGCCCGCTGTCATCTGAGCCGCATGCTCCAGCTGGTCTGCTATGGCCTCCCAGCTTTCGCGGGCGGCCTTCGTAGAACCGGGAAAGTTTACGACAAGCGTATGACCTCGTTGCATGCAAATAGCGCGCGAGAGCATAGCGCGGCGCGTCTTGGTCATGGAGTACGCACGGATTGCCTCTGCAATACCCGGCACATCGCGGTCGCAGACGGCACGCGTCGCCTCGGGCGTCACATCGCGCATCGAAAGTCCCGTGCCGCCGCAGGTGAGCACGACATTGGCGTGGCACTCATCGGCGGCTTCCACAATGGCATCACCGATCTCGCTGACGTCGTCGCGCACGACCACATGTGAGGCGACCGTCCAGCCCTGCGCCTCGATAAGTTCCTCGAGCGCAGCACCCGCCTCGTCCTGGGCAAGATCGCGCGTATCCGAGCACGTCACGATCGAAATCTTCAACTCCATAGTCTTCCTCCTACAACACCGTGCCCTCGGGCAGGTCGACGCGAACAACGTCCACGACGTCGCCCGCCTTGAGCTCGCACGGCCCTTCGTCAATACGCAGCAGGCAGTTGGCCCGCTGCATCGTGCCGAGCAGCGCCGAATTCTGCGTCTTGGCCTCGGTCACCAACAGCTCACCGGTCTCGGGGTCGCGCGAAACCGTGGCGCGATCAAAGAAGCGTCGGTCCTGGCGCTTCTTCACGCCGTGCGTCAATATCGCCTGTTGCACGGGACGCGCACCCTCGGCAAAGCCGCGCATCTTGCGAATCGCCGGACGGGCGAGCATCTCAAAGCCCACATACGCCGCGGCCGGATTGCCTGAAAGCCCAAGGTAGGGCTTGCCCCCGAGCAAGCCAAACGTGATGGCCTTGCCGGGGCGCATCGAGATGCGATCGAACAGCACCTCGCCCTCGCGCCGGACGAGCGCCGTCACGTAGTCGTAATCGCCCGCCGAGGCACCACCGCTCGTAATGACAAAATCGCACTCCTGCACGGCGCGATGCACCAGCTCGGCAATCGCCTGCTCATCATCGGGCGCAATGCCGTAGAAAACAGGCTCGGCTCCTGCATCGAGTGCTTCGGCCATCAACGCCGACGAGTTGGAGTCGCGAATCTGCCCGCGCGCCGGCACGTTACTCGGTGCGACCAGCTCCGTGCCCAGCGAGATGATGCCCACACGCGGGGCGGCGTGCACCTTCACGCGCGCGTATCCGGCGCTTGCCAGCAGACCCGCGCCCGCCGGAGCCACGACCTCGCCGGCGTGCATCACAACATCGCCGGCATGGGCCTCCTCGGCGGCAGAGCGAACGTTCTCCCCTACCTTGGCAGGCGCCGAGAAACGAACGTGCGAGTCCTCGTTGCCGTCGCCATCGAGCACGTCGACGATCTCGTATTTCACTACGGCATCGGCACCTTCGGGTACCGGCGCGCCCGTCATGATGCGGACCGTCTCGCCCACTCCGATTGTGCCCTCAAACACATGGCCCGCGGCCTCATGTCCGATAACATCGAGCGTCACCGGTGCCTCGCCAGATGCCTGCGCCAAGTCCGCCGACCGCACGGCATATCCGTCCATAGCGCTGTTGGCAAACGGCGAGATGTCGATATCAGCCACCGCGTCCTCGGCCAAGGGAAAACCAGCCGCCTGCCACACGGGAATCTCGACCAGATCGGTCGGAGCAACGTGCGACAGAACAATCGACTGCGCGTCCTCCAGCGGAATGAGTTTCTCTGCCATATGCACCTCTTAATGCCACGGCGCACAACAGGGGCGCCGATTCTTTATGCTTGTCTCAGTATAATCCCCCGACGCACGACCGCGACTCGGCCTGCACCAGCAAATACACCTGTCGGTTGCAGGCCGCGAAACAGAATGGAAACCAACCCACCGGCTCGTCGCGTTTACCGCGTTTTATAATGCTTGCGTTGCAACCTAAAAGAGGAACGTATGGCTCATAACGACAAACCCGAAAGCGCAAACGAAGCGCAGGATCATTCCCAGCCGCTCGACGAAGGCGGTTTTTTCTCCCTGAACGACGTCATCACGGCAGGCAGGCATCAGCTCACCCGCTCCGAGCACCTCTTGGCTGCCGACACGCGCCGCAACGCCCGCAACCTACTCGCGAGCGCTAAGTTGCTCGCACTCGTCGTCATCGTCTCGCTCGCCATGGGCGTTGCCGCCTGGGCGTTTTTGGCCTCGCTGAATATCGCGACCGACTATCGCGAGCACCATGCGTGGATTTACGCGCTGCTTCCCGTTGTGGGCATGGCCACCGCGTGGGTCTACAAGAACCACGGTCTCGCCGCCAAGCGTGGCAACAACCTGGTCATCGACTCCGCCCTGGGCACACGCCTCATCCATATGCGCATGGCCGTCCTCACCTTCGTCTGCTCCACACTCACGCACCTAACGGGCGGATCGGCCGGTCGCGAGGGAGCCGCGGTGCAGATTGGCGGCACCATCGCCAGCAACATCTCGAGCCTCGCCCACCTCAAAAAGCATGACCACCACGACCTCATGCTCGCCGGCATCTCGTCGGCCTTTGGCGCCGTATTCGGTTCGCCCCTTGCCGGAGCATTCTTTGGCATGGAGATGTGTTTTATCGGCAAGATCGACTACACCGCGGGCATCTACTGCCTGGTCGCCTCGTTTACCGGCTACTTTACATCACTCGCCCTGGGTACCGAGTACGAGGCGAATGCCATCGCCAGCGTTCCCGGCATGACGCCGCGGACGGTTGCCATCGTTGTTATCAGCGCCATCATCTTCGGTCTGACGGCACGCCTCTTTGCCTGGTCGGTTCGAACCGTCAAGAGCCTGTACGGTCGCATTATCACCAATTACCTCGTTCGCGCACTCGTGGGCGCGCTCGTGGTGCTCGCGGCCTACGCGATGCTCGACGCCTGGAAGTATGCCGGCCTTGCCACCTGGCTCTCGGGCGCCGGGTTCGCCGGCAACACCACCCTGGCGGACGCAGCCATCAAGTTGGTCGTCACAGCGCTGACCCTGGGCGCCGGCTTCCAAGGCGGCGAGGTCACGCCCCTGTTTGGCATCGGTGCGGCGCTCGGCGGCTGGATCGGTTGCCTCGTCGGAATCGACCCCAGCTTTCTGGCGGCGCTGGGCATGCTCGGCGTGTTCTGTGCCGGCCTCAACGTGCCCATCACCACCTGCATGATGGCCATCGACCTGTTCCACGGCACGGCCGCCGGGTTCTTTGTCATCGTGGCCTTTATCAGCTACCTAACCGGCGGGCACCGCGGCGTGTACCCCGCCCAGCGCATCATCTCACCCAAGCGCCGTTCGCTTATTGTGGATGAGGGCGGTACGGTAGCGGATGCTATCGAGCGCCACAACGACCTGATAGAGTAGACGTAAGTATTCGCCGTGCAGCCACAATCGGGGGCAATTCGACCTGAGCGCGACCGCACCGTCACGTCATACGCCGGGAGTCGCCACATGCACGCAACTGATTTTGGTCGCACGCTCATCATCGCCAACCCAGCCGCCCAGTCGGGTGCGGCGCATGAAGTTGCCGAGCGCCTGCAGCGCTTTTTGGACATGACTGCACGCGCATCCCAGTTTGACCTGGTGCTGACCGAGCGCATGGGGCACGCCAAGGAGCTGGCCGCCCAGGCTCAGGGCTATCGCACCGTTATCGCCCTTGGCGGCGACGGCGTGATCCACGAGGTCGTCAATGGACTCATGACGCAGGATGAATCGGGCCGTCCTGCCCTTGCCGTCCTACCCGTTGGCTCCGGCAACGATTTTGCCCAGACGCTCGGTATCGAAGATTTCTCCGGTAAGGATTTTGGCGCGCTGCTCACCTGTGAGCTGCAGCGTCAAGACATCGGGCGTATTCGCTCATGGAGCCCTGCGAGCGGTAGCGGCGAGGCTACCGTTGAGTACTACGACCAGACGCTTTCGGTTGGCATCGATGCCGCCATCGGCCTTGGCACCACCGAGCTGCGCAAAAAGACCGGCTTGACGGGCGCGCCGCTCTACACCCTCTCGGGACTTGAGCAGTTTGGCCTACGCTATCGCAACTACCCCATGACAGTCAGCTTTGACGGGGCGCCCGCCGAGCGCGTGAGGGCAATCATCATGGCGATTCAGCTGGGTCCTACCTATGGCTCGGGCTATCGCATCTGTCCCAACGCTGACCCCTGTGACGGTATATTCGACGTCTGCTACGCCTGCGGCCCCGTTCCGCGTGCGGTCGCGCTTCCCATGTTCCTTTCGGCCAAAGATGGCCACCACACCAAGCTGCCACCGGTTCGCATGCGCCGCTGTCGCCATGCCGAGCTTACCTTTGAGGAGCCCGACTACCCCATCCAGGCCGACGGGGAGCCCGTTGTCGCCTCGCACATCGAGGTCGACGTCCTCGGCGGCGCCCTCAACGTCTGGCGCCCCACCTACTAGCCACCCCTATTTCACCGCAACTTATGAAGAGATCATTCGTCGCTGCCCGGCTTGCGACGGTTGGCCTTTTTAATGGCGTTGAAGTGTTTGTCGTTGAGCCTGCGCTGGCGCGATCGCTGTGGCACTTTAGTCTTGACGCGGCGGCGCGGCGGACGGCCACGACGCTCAAGCTCAGCGCGCAGTTTACGCAGACAGCAGCTACGGTTCTGGAACTGACTGCGGCTCTCGCGCGCCGTCACGGTAATCCCCGAAGGGATATGTTTCATGCGCACCGCCGAGTCCGTCGTGTTCACGCCCTGTCCGCCCGGACCCGTCGCGCGAAATACCTGCACCTCGCAATCGCGCGCCAACTCCTCGACCGACATCTCGGCATAGCGCGCATACTCGCGCCATCCCATCTTGTTCTCATCCATATCAACACCTCCCCTCATACAAAAAATGTGACAAAGGGACAGTCCCTTTGTCACATCGCATACCAATCGCTTGTGTTGCGCGCTTAGGCGAAGGTGATCTCGCCGTTCTCGCAGTCCATATCGGCGATACGGGCCAGACTCTCAACGCGGAAGCCGCGTTTGCGGAGCTTGTCGCCGCCGCCCTGGAAGCCCTTCTCGACGGCGATGCCAATGCCGGCAACCTCGGCGCCCGCAGCCTCGCAGATCTTAATAAGACCCTCAAGCGCGCAGCCGTTGGCCAGGAAGTCGTCGATAATCAGGACCTTATCGCCCTCGGACAGGAAGCGCTTGCCCACGATGACCGGGTACTCCTTCTGCTTGGTAAAGGAGTAGATGGTCGTGGCATACTGCTCGCCGTCGAGGTTGATGGACTGTGCCTTCTTGGCAAAGACCACCGGCACGCCACCAAAATGCTGAGCCGCGATGCAGGCCATGCCAATGCCCGAAGCCTCGATCGTCAGGATCTTGTTGATCTCGACGCCCTCGAACAGACGGGCCCACTCGGCACCCATGTGGTCGAACAGCTCAACGTCGCACTGGTGGTTGAGGAAGGCATCAACCTTAAGGACGTTACCGGCCTTTACGATGCCGTCATGGCGAATACGATCCTCAAGCTCCTGCATGGCGCAACCCCTTCTCGCGGCAACGATACCGCGCGATTAATAAACGTTGTTCGATAGTCTACCACGGACCGACCCCCGCCCGCCCCACAAGCCGCATCGCACCACAAACCAGTCTTTTTGGGACGGCGCGAATCGTGGCAGGCAGCCCCCCAACACGCTAATGGCGGGCGCGCATCTTCACCAAACGCACCATGGCAAGCGCAAAGCCCACGGCGGCCACAACCATAAGCACGTAGAACACCGAGCGAAAGCCGAATAGGAATACTTCCGGACGGCCTGCAACAAAACTGGTCACGGCCTCGCCCATCGCCACGCTCATCTGCCCATACAGGATATTCGACGCCACCGTAATGCCGAGTGCCATGCCGGCATAGCGTGCCAAACTGCCCAAGCTGCCCGCAAAGCCGAGTGCTTCGCGCGGGGCCGAGCCCATATACAACGAGTTGTTGGGGCTCTGGAAAATCGACGTACCGCACGACATAAACGCGACGCAGCACACGATCACGGGGATAGAAGAGTGCTCGTCGAGCGTGCTTACCGCAAAAAGACCGCACACGTACACGCCCAGGCCGACCGCCGTGGGGCCCTCGCAGCCAACACGGTCCGAAACCGTACCCGATAGCGGACCGATAAAGGCATTCACCATCGGCAGCGCCAAAAAGAGCAATCCGGAAATGTCGGAACCAAACCCATGCGCGTCCTGAAAATAGAACGGCAGGATAAACTCGGATGCACCAATACCAACGAACACGATGAGCATGCAGGCAAGGTTGATGGTGAAGGCCGAATTTGCAAAGCAGCGACGAGCGGCCTCGATCAGGGACATGGGGCGCTCGCCGGCCTCCGGCTTAACATGCGGCAGCGTGTAGAGCCCCACGATAAACGAGATTACGCCAATAGGCAGGTTGATGAGGAAGATACTCTCCCAGGGAAAGCTTGCCACCAGCATGCCGCCGAGCACGGGGCCACACATCATGCCGAGGGCCACAAAGGTCGCGAGAATACCCATGGCACGGCCTCGTTCGCGCGCCGGAAACGACTCGGTGATGATACCCATGTTGTTAGCCATGGCCGCCGCGCAACCGATGCCCTGAACAATGCGTGCCAGGATAAGAACCTCGAGCGAAGCCGAAAGGCCGCACAGCAGCGAACCGACCGAAAAGACGATGACGCCCAACTGGAACACATTCACCTTGCCGCGCACGTCGCCCAGACGGCCAAACGGCAACATAGCCACGCATGTCGCAAGCAGGTACACCGAGCTCACCAGTTGAATGCGGTCGAGGCCCACGCCCAGCTCCTTTTGCATCACGGGCAGCGCCACGGTCACGACGGTCGAATCCAGACACACCATAAACGTCATGATGAGCACGGTAAACAGAATCGCCCACTTGTTCTTGCCATGGGTGTCGCCCTCTAGGGCAATGTGCTCGCGGCGCAGCTGCTCTGCAGTTTTCTCCATATCCATCCTTTCGAGTGGCCCAACGCAAAAAACGGGGCCCCAATCGCCTGCAAACAGTCGCGATTGGGGTCCCGCCTACGGAATCGGAACTAATGGTCACCGAAGCTTTCTGCCAGCCTCGGCGCCTTATGCGAACGCTAGCCTAGCACTGCTCGAGCGCCTGCTCAAGGTCGGCAATCAGATCGGCCGTGTCCTCGAGGCCGCACGACAGGCGCACCATGTCGGCGGAGATGCCACAGGCGATGAGCTCCTCATCGTTCATCTGACGATGCGTGGCATTAGCGGGATGCAGGCAGCAAGTGCGGGCGTCGGCCACGTGCGTGGCGATCTGGGCGAGCTTGAGGCTCTTCATAAAGGTTTCGGCCGCCGCGCGACCACCGTTAAAGCCAAAGCTCACAACGCCGCAGGTACCGTTGGGCATGTACTTCTGAGCCAGGTCATAGTACTTATCGCCCTCCAGGCCCGGATAGCTCACGAAGCGTACCTTGGGATGGCTCTGCAGGAACTTGGCAACGGCCAGGCCATTCTCACAATGACGCGGCATGCGTACATGCAGGCTCTCGAGCGAGCTGTTCAAGAAGAAGGCCGCCTGAGGGTTCTGCATGGGGCCGAGGTCGCGCATGAGCTGAGCGGTTGCCTTGGTAATGAAGGCGCCCTCGCGACCGAACTTCTCGGCATAGGTCACGCCGTGGTAGCTCTCGTCGGGCGTGGTGAGACCCGGGAACTTGTCCGCATGGGCCATCCAGTCAAACTGACCGTGGTCGACGATCACGCCGCCCAGGTAGGCAGCATGTCCATCCATGTACTTGGTGGTGGAGTGCGTAACGATGTCGGCGCCCCACTCAAAGGGACGGCACATCACGGGCGTCGGGAAGGTGTTGTCGACCATCAGCGGCACGCCGTGATCATGCGCGGCCTTGGCAAAGCGCTCAATATCGAGCACGGCAAGGGCGGGGTTGGCGATCGTCTCGCCAAAGACGAGCTTGGTATTGGGCTCAAAGGCTGCCTCGAGCTCTTCATCGGTGCAGTCGGGGGCAACGAACGTGCAGGTCAAGCCCATGCGGCCCATGGTATGGGCGAGCAGGTTATACGTACCGCCGTAGATAGCAGAGCTAGCGACCACATGATCACCGGCACCGGCAACGTTAAAGATCGCAAGGAAGTTCGCAGCCATGCCCGAGCTCGTGAGCATCGCAGCGGTACCGCCCTCCATCTCGCAGATCTTGGCAGCAACCAGGTCGCACGTGGGATTCTGCAGACGGCTGTAGAAGTAGCCCGACTCCTCTAGGTCAAACAGCTTGCCCATGTGCTCGGACGTGTCGTACTTCCACGTGGTGGACTGGTAGATGGGCACCTGACGCGGCTCGGCATCTCCCGGGTGATAGCCGCCCTGAACACATGTAGTACCGATGGTCTGCTCGCTCATATCTAGCTCCCTTGCCTGGGTTACGTTTTATCCGGTTCACGATACCGCTACCCCGCACCCCTCTCAACCCATCTCCAAGGTAGGTTATGTAACAAATTAGTCTGGGCATTTATCGCAGATCCTGGCATTTATTCGATAGATAAAAATGAGGCATAGATGAAGCTCTCGATGATTACATGCGCCTTCACGGGTACCATAGGCGGGTACACCGTGACCAAGGAGACAACGATGAAGCAAATCGATACGGTCCAGCTCGACATCACCGCCTGTCAGGCTCAGGCTGCCGAATACCACGCCCGCGGTTTTAACTGCGCACAGGCCGTCGCCTGCACGCTCGCGCCCGCCGTCGGACTCGACCCCCAGGTCGCCTTTACCCTCACCGAGGGCTTTGGCGCCGGTATGGGCGGCATGACCGAAACCTGCGGCGCCATCTCGGGCGCCGTGGCCATCATGGGCTTTGTAATGAGCGACGGCATGGATAACCCCAAGACCAAGGGCCAGACCTACAAGCTGTCGCGCGAAATCGCAAAGCGTTTTGGCGAGAAGAACACGACGACCGTCTGCGGCACGCTCAAGGGCATCGGATCGGACAAGGGTCCGCTCCGCAGCTGCCCCGGCTGCATCGACGATGCCGTCGAGATCGCCTGCGATGTGCTAAAGCAGCTCGCCGAGTAAACGGCGGCAACATAAATCGACAGCCGGCGCGCTTGGAATCAATCCAAAAGCACGCCGGCCGTCGCCGTTAGAACTCGGCAAATTCGGGAGCGCCGACCTCAATCTCCTCGCGCCCCGCCAAAAGCTCGCGTATCTTAGCGCAAAACGGCTCCTGCTCCCCCGCCTTAAACACCAAATGAAGTGTCGCGGCATCAGTGTAATCAGCATCCGAAACCTTGGCACCCGAATCCTGCGCCAAACGAAGCACCTGCTCATACTGCGGATAGGCCACACGCACGTCAACAGGCACGACACTCGTCACCTCAACGATCTGCCCGGCCTCCTGAGCCGCGGCCACCGCCGCCTGCGTCGCCGCGGTATAGGCGCGCACCAAGCCACCAGGCCCCAACAGCGTGCCACCAAAATAGCGCGTCACTACGCAGCAAACATTTTTGAGCTCCGCGCCGCGCAACACCTCGAGCGTCGGCATACCGCTCGTGCGGCTCGGCTCACCATCATCGCTCTGGCGCTCGCGTCCATCGACTAAAATCCACGCGGGAACATTGTGTCGAGCGTCGTAATGACGTTTGCGAACCATCTCGATAAAGCCATTCGCCTCATCCTCGGACTCAATATGGACCAGCTGGGCAATAAACCGGCTCTTGCGATCCACAAACTCGCCCGAAGCCTCAATATTCGATTGCAGAGTAAAATAGCTGTCCAACAAAGCCCCTCAACAAAATAAAGCGCAACAAACAGCCTCAATAATACGGCAAAGACCGTACCGTTAATCCCGGTAAATAGAACGGCAACACCGATGATTCCGTAAACGAAAGCGAGAACCCGTCAGCGCGAGCAAGGTGCCTTGAAAGACGAGGGCATTGACCTTATGGTCATGCCCGAAGGCTTGAAAGGCAGATTGCCGCGCTGACGGGTTCGCAGCGTCAACAAAGTGCTGAGTGGGCCTATAAGCCGGGTTCTGTCGTGAACGGTCATTTATCTTGTCTGCACGTTACCGTGCAGCTCCACGCACGCTACCCGAACGCGGACCGGGCCGGCCCATAGCGTTCCTATTCGCGCTTGCTCCGGATGGGGCTTGCCAAGCCGCCGTGTTGCCACGACGCTGGTGGTCTCTTACACCACCGTTTCAGCTTTTCCCTTTACGCCTTGCGGCGCAGGTGGGAGTCTTCTTTTCTGCGGCGCTTTCCGTCGGATCACTCCGCCCGGCCGTTAGCCGGCATCCCGCCCTCTGGAGCCCGGACTTTCCTCACGCGTACTGCAAGCAGCACATCGCGCGACCGTCTGGCCCACTCAGCAGTGCAAGAGTGTAACACACCGTTGCCGCAGGCAATGGCACAACGCAAACGCTCGACACGATAAACCAAGAACCGCCATGCGTTACAATGGTCCTGTCGATGGGCAACGTCGTCAGTCGAGACGCGACCGCGCTCCGCACCCCTCCGTCTACTCGGTGTGTTCCCGCCTCCTCCCCGAGGCGGGATGTCGGCATTTTTCATGCACCGACAACCCAAATAGCCTGTGTATAGCATGGGCAGCATCATGCATCTCGGCACCAAATGCAAAAAGGGACCCGTCCATTGCGGACGGATCCCTTAAAACAAGTGATCGTAAAACCGATTTACTCGGCGTCGGTCTCCTCGTCCTTCTTCTCGGAAGGCAGCGGGGTAACCTCGATCTCGACGCCCAGAGTCTCAGCAGCGGACTTCATGGACAGGGAGATACGACGACGGTCGAGGTCGATCTCCATGACCTTGACCTGAACCTTGTCGCCCACGTGGGTGACCTGAGAAGGCTGATCGACGTGCTTGTTGGCCATCTCGGAAATGTGCACCAGGCCCTCGATGCCCTCGCCCAGGTCGACGAAAGCGCCAAACGGGACGAGCTTGGTCACAGTGCCCTCGACGATAGCGCCGACGGGGTACTTCTTGACCAGTGCGCGCCACGGATCCTCGGTGGTCTGCTTGAGACCCAGGGAGATGCGCTCGCGGTTGAGATCGACGTCGAGAACCTCGACCTCGACCTCCTGGCCGACCTTGACAACCTCAGAAGGATGGTTGACGTGGTTCCAGGAGAGCTCGGAGATGTGGATGAGGCCGTCGATACCGCCGAGGTCGACGAAGGCGCCGAAGTCGACGATGGAGGAAACGGTGCCCTGGAGACGCATACCAGACTTGAGCTTGGACAGGATCTCGGAGCGCTCGGCCTTACGGGACTCCTCGAGCACGACGCGACGGGAGAGGACGACGTTGTTGCGGTTGCGGTCCATCTCGATGACGCGAGCCTCGATGCGGGTGCCCATGTAGGAGGTGAGGTCCTTGACGCGACGGAGGTCGACGAGGGAAGCGGGCAGGAAGCCACGCAGGCCGATGTCGAGGATCAGGCCGCCCTTGACAACCTCGATAACCTCGCCCTCGACGTTCTCGCCGGAGTTGAACTTCTCCTCGATGCGGTTCCAAGCACGCTCGTACTCGGCACGCTTCTTGGACAGGACCAGACGACCGTCCTTGTCCTCCTTCTGGAGAACCAGAGCCTCGATGGGATCACCGAGTGCAACGATGTCTGCAGGGTTAGCGTCCTTGCGGATGGACAGCTCGCGGACCGGGATAACGCCCTCGGACTTGAATCCGATGTCAACGAGCACCTCGTCATGCTCGATCTTAACGACAGTGCCGTTAACGAGATCGCCCTCATCAAAGTCGGTAATCGAACCGTCGATGAGGTTGTTCATCTCCTCCTCGTTGACATCGTCAAGAGAGAAAATGGACGAGTTCTGAATCTCACTCAAAGGTGGACCCCTTTCGAACTACGGGGCCCCGATTGCTAGGACCTACAGAAGGGTGCGACAAGCACACAACGTTTAGGAACACTCGGGAGCCGACAGATACTAATGTGACGCTTATGCAATCACGTTCGTATAGGTTACGGGGAAATGAGTTCGATTTCAAGCGTGAACTGCGATTTTTTACTCGTGTGGAGACTTTTTCGTAATCTTATGAACACACGTCTCCGCAACTTGACGATAACCAGCCAGGCATTCGGCTTTGGGGTAAAGTATCCGGAGCCAACGATTCTAGATCGATTTTTCGAGAAAGGTGCCCGCGTGCTCAAAGCAGTCGTTTTCGATATGGACGAGACGCTTCTCAGCATCAACCTCAACGCGTTCATCCTTCGCTATTTTAAGGATGTCTCTTCGATGCTCGCGGATATCGGACGCCGCAGCCGCGGTGGCACGATGGCACGCCTCGGCACCGTCCTGGTCGACCTCAACGCCAATCGCCGCAGCGGCACGGACAACCGCACCAATCTTGAGTTTTACCAAGAAGAGGTCGAGCGCCGATGCGGGATCCGCCTCTCCGATCCCCTCATCTACGAGGCGTTTACCTACTATGACCGCGAAGTTCTTCCGTACAAGAACGACGATGTCATTAACGCCCACGCCATGCCGGGCGCACACGCCGCGCTCCAGGCCGTACAGGACGCAGGGCTGCGTTGCGCGCTCTTTACCAACCCCAGCTTTCCCCAGGGGGCCATCGAGTGCCGCATGGGTTGGGGCGACCTGGCCGACGCTCCCTTTGAGCTCGTCACGCACATGGGAAACACCACCCGCTGCAAGCCCGATGCCACCTACTATCTAGAGCAGCTTCAGGTGATGGGGCTCGAACCGCACGAGGTCCTTATGGTGGGCAACGATCCCAAGCGCGACTTCCCCAGTCCCGCCTGCGGCATTCAAACTGCCTATGTTGGCCAGGGAAAACCCGGCCGAGCCACCTGGCGCGGAACCATGGAAGACTTCGCCCGCAACTTCAACGCCGTAGTAGAAGCCTTCTACGAACAGCAAGTAGCCAACGAACTGTCTTAACAGACCTGGGTTTTGCCGATCATGATGTTGAGGATCTCGACGTCGGTGTCCTTCATACCCACGCGGCCTACGTAGCCCATGCTAGCGATTGTCTGCTCAACGGTATCTTGGATCAGGCCCTCGCCGGCGCGGAAGCCGCGGCCTTGCATGGCCATATCATGGCCCAGAATCGCCGCATCGACGGCGGCGGAAATCTTGGCGGCGCAGCTCGCCTTGGCGCCATCGCACACGATGCCGCCAACGTTGCCGAGCGTGTTCGAGACTGTCGCGCCAATCTGCTCGCGCGTGCCACCACACAGCCAGGTAATCGCGGCACCGGCACCGCATGCGGCGCAAATAGCACCGCAAAACGCCGAAAGCGCACCAATATAGCTCTTGATATGCACGGCGATAAGATCGGACAGCATCACGGCGCGCACCAGGCGATCGTGGTCGCAACGCAGGTACTCGGCATACTCCATAACGGGCAGTGCACACGTAATACCCTGATTGCCCGAGCCGCACACGATGGCGACCGGCAGCGCGCAGCCGTTCATGCGGGCATCGGACCCGGCGGCTGCACGGGCACGGGCACGGCAGGCGACGTCATCGGCACGAGCGCCCAGCAGCGTGCGGCCCACCTCGGCACCCCAAGCGTGCGCAAGGCCCTCGGCACTGATCGCACCGTTCAACTCAATCTGACGCTCAACGGCAGCGCGGGCGTCATCGATGTCGCCGTCCTCGATAAAGTCGATAATGGACTCGATCGACATGGGCGTGTCGGCGTTATCTGCCGCACGCTCGGCCACCACGCGCTCGGCGCAGGCGGCACACTCCCCCGCCGACTTGCCGCACACCGGAATACCGTCGAGGGTATGGCACGTGACATTGGTGTGGTGGTCGGTAATCTCGACGACCGCGGTATGGCCCCCGGCCGTCGCAGTCACCTTGATGTAGAGGTTGGGCACACCCTCGACAAGCGACACATCGCAGTAGCCGGCGTCGGCGAGGAGCTCGGCCACGCGAGCACGGTCTTCATCGTCAACGCTCTCGAGCACCTCGAGAGCGCTCTTAGCGTCGCCGCCCACGGCACCCAGCACGGCCGCGGCCTCAATACCGTGCATACCGCCCGAGTTGGGCACGGTCACGCTCTTAACGTTCTTGATAATGTTGCCCGAGCATGCAACATCCATATGATCGGGTTCGCAACCGAGCGTCTGACTCGCCAACGCCGCTGCATAGGCAACGGCAATGGGCTCGGTGCAGCCGAGTGCACAGACAAGTTCGCGGTTCAAAACATCGCAAAACGCGGCATCACGGATGGAATCGGTAGGCATAGGTATCTCCTGCTTGCATAACGGGCTAGGCTCTCAAAAAATGTTAGCTCCTTTATTTGATAACAATGCATCAAAAACCGCAACCATGGTTCCGGCGGACGGCGCTCGAGCACAAATTGGTGGCATTATTCATGAGAAGCCAATCTTGTTACCTGCTAAAGCGTTTGACCAAAAAACGCTCGAGCGTTTACGCAAAAGTCGCGCTATCATGCAGTCGAACGCGGTAAACACCTTTAGCATTTGCGCCGCACAGACCAGAGAGGAACCATCCATGAAGATCGGTATCGGTAACGACCACGCCGCCGTCGAGCTCAAGAACATCATCTCCGAGCACCTGAAGGAGCGCGGCTGCGAGGTCGTGAACTTTGGCACCGACACCTCCGAGAGCTTTGACTACCCCATCGCCGGCTACAAGGTGGGTAAGGCCGTTGCCAACGGCGACGTCGACCTGGGCATCCTCATCTGTGGCACCGGCGTCGGGATTAGCCTGGCTGCCAACAAGGTCGAGGGCGTACGCGCCGTCGTGTGCTCCGAGCCCTTCAGCGCCAAGCTCTCCCGCATGCACAACAATACCAACGTGCTCGCCTTTGGCGCCCGAGTCGTTGGCTCCGAGCTCGCCAAGATGATTGTCGACGAGTGGCTCGACGCCGAGTTTCAGGGCGGTCGTCACGAGCGTCGCGTTAACCTCCTCAACGAAATCGACCACACGCGCGGCCTCAAGGTCGTCGACGAGGCCTAAACAACTCAGTGCCACATGCTAACAGCAGGGGCCCGCTCGGAGCACATGACCGAGCGGGCCCCTTCATAGATTTTGGAATAAAAGGGCGCCGCGGATGGAGTTCCGCGGCGCCCAAGCCACACGCTAACAGCTTTAAGGAGTCAAAGCTGGTTTAGCCAAAGAAGCGCTTGATCTCAATCTCGGCGTTCTCCAGGCAGTCGGAGCCGTGGATCACGTTGGCGTTGACATCGACGGCAAAGTCGCCGCGGATGGTACCAGGAGCAGCGTCAAGCGGATTAGTAGCGCCCATAAGGGTGCGCATCTTAGCAACAGCGGAGAGACCGGAAACGACCATCTTGACGACCGGACCGCTCGTCATAAAGTCACAGAGACCGCCAAAGAAGGGCTTGTCGGCCAGATGGGCGTAGTGCTCCTCGACGGTAGCGCGCTCGAGCGTGGTCATCTCCATGCGCTCGATGACAAGGCCGCTGCGCTCGATGCGAGCAACAATCTCGCCGATCTTGCGGTCGCGCACGGCGTCGGGCTTAATCATGATGAAGGTCTTCTCGATAGCCATAAGGTAGCCTTTCAAGTAGGTTCGCGCGTGCCCAAGTCCCATTCCGGCACCCGCCTGGACTGCATCGTAACAGAGTTTTAGCTGCAGTTAAACAAAAAGCTGTTTATTGAAACGTTGCAATTTATTGAAGCGTTCCATATGTGTCACTTCTGTTTCGAAGCCCGATTAGAGTACCATCCGACCGCCCATCAACCGCATCGAACAGAGCAGACGGTCGGTTGCCACCCGCGAACGTACCCCCTTCACAACCTGCCCAAAGGTCCTACAGAAGTTCTCGACAAGCCCCTCCCCCATAGCAACAAAAAACGGGCGTCCGCATCAGCAGACACCCGTAAAAGCAAAAACGATTTATCGATAAATGGCCAAAGCCGCTTCAGTCAAATCCCTACTTTGCCCCGTGGCCCATCTCGACGACCTTGGTCAGCGATCCAAACACGCCTTCGTCGGCAACGAGTTGTGCCTCAGCACGCTGCAACTGCACGGCAACGGCGGCAGGAGCGGTGCCACCCTCGGTCGTACGCGCAGCGACAATCGACGGGATGTCGAGCGCCTCGGTAATATCGCGCCCAAAGAGCGGGCTTGCCTCCTGGAACACCTCAAACGGCAGGTCCTCAAGATTGCAGCCGCGCTTCTCGCACATCAGGACCAAATGGCCCACCACGGCATGCGCCTCGCGGAACGGCAGACCACGCTTAGCCAGGTAATCGGCAACATCGGTGGCAGCAAGGTGCCCCACGCCGCACTCGCGCGCCATAGCATCCTCGTTGACAGTCCAAGTCGAAATCATACCGGCCATAACCGACAGGCACTGCATGAGCGTATGAGCGGTATCGAGCGCGCCCTCCTTGTCCTCCTGCAAGTCCTTGTTATAAGCAAGCGGCAGGCCCTTCATGGTCACGAGCAGCTGCACCAGGTTGCCATACACACGGCCGCTCTTGCCGCGGATAAGCTCGGCAAAGTCCGGGTTCTTCTTCTGCGGCATGATGGACGAACCAGTGGAGTAGGAGTCGGAAAGCGTGATAAAGCCAAATTCGGAGCTCGACCACAGCACGATCTCCTCGGAAAGACGCGACAGGTGCATCGCCATGACGGAGCCGGCGTAATGCAGGTCGAGGAGGAAATCACGGTCGGAAACTGCATCGAGCGAGTTGGGAATCACGCCCGCAAAGCCAAGTTCGGCAGCCGTCATCTGACGATCGAGCGGATAGCTCGTGCCGGCAAGCGCGGCAGCACCCAGCGGGCAGTTGTCGGCGGCATCAAAGGCGGCCTTCAGGCGTGTAAAGTCGCGCGCGAACATCCATGAATACGCCAGCAGATGATGCGACAGCAGCACGGGCTGAGCGTGCTGCATGTGCGTGTAGCCCGGCAGAATCACCTTGTCGTACTTCTTAGCCGCATCCGCCAGCACATGGCGCAGCTCAAGATTGGCCCCCATGAGCTCCTTGGCCAGCGCCTTGACGCCCAGACGTGTGTCGGTCGCCACCTGGTCGTTGCGCGAACGTCCGGTATGCAAGCGCTTACCGGCCTCGCCGATGCGACGCGTCAGCTCGCTCTCGATGGACATATGAATGTCCTCGTCGTTGATGTCGAAGGTGAAGTTGCCGGCATCGATATCCTGTTCGATTCCGGTCAGACCCTCGGCAATCGCTTGCTCGTCCTCGACGCTGATAATGCCCTGGGCCGCCAGCATCTTGGCATGTGCCTTAGATCCGGCGATGTCCTGCTTATAGAGATGTTTGTCGACCGGCAGCGACGCGCCAAACTCCTGCGTGACCTCTGCCACGCCTGCCTCAAAACGACCGCCCCAAAGAGCCATGGAACCGTCCCCTTTCTCCAAATACCAAAACAAGCGCCCAAAGCAATGCGCCATATCGCTAAAGCGATTTTTCAACCGCTAGTTTTACACATTCCCCACCGTGTGCGGAGCCATGTAGCTAATTTGCAAAGAAGTGACGCGCCATGCACTTGGCGCCCAACGTCTCCCTCCGGATGTTGCCCTGCGAACCATCGATCCAGGCCTTCAGGCTCATAGGGACGTCCTCGACCCTTGCAGCATCGAACTCGGGCGCGAGGGCAAGTAAAGCATGCGCGATAGCATTGAACATAATGGATACTCCTCATATATATAGGCGCAGAGCCGCCAAATTGATAGAAGGAGCCCCGCCGGACAACCCCGGCGGGGCTCGGACTCAGCCGCAGACGCGGCATCATATATGCGGGCGGAACGTAGGGGCCACCGATGTTAAGAAGTGTCAGCAAGCATAACGAAAGGTAGGGACCCCGTGCGCCCGTTATGTATCACGCGGATGGGCCGCGCGGATACCAAGGGAAGGAGGCGCTAGGCCTGGGCGGCAGCAGAGCTGGGGCCCTGGACCTTTGCCCACGTCTTGAGCGACAGCGTATCGATCTCGATAAAGCCGGCGCTGGCCTTCTCGTCAAACGTGGTGTCGCGGTCGTAGGTAGCCAGACCGTAGTCGTAGAGGCTGAAGGGGCTCTTGCGGCCGACGACATGGCAGTTGCCCTTAAAGAACTTCAGACGGACAGTGCCGGTCACGAACTTCTGGGTATCGGCCATAAAGGCATCGAGCGCGTTTTTGAGCGGGCTGTACCACTGGCCGTTGTACACGGCGGTGGCCCAATCCTGCTCGAGCTTGATCTTGGCCTTGAGCAGGTCGCCCTCGACGCAGATGTCCTCGAGCGCCTTGTGGGCGGTGATGAGCGTCAGGGCTCCGGGAACCTCATAGCACTCACGGCTCTTGAGGCCCACCAGACGATCCTCGACCAGATCGAGGCGGCCAAAGCCATTGTCGCCGGAGATCTTGTTGAGGGCGATGACGATCTCGGAGAGCTTCATCTTCTTGCCGTCGACGGCGACGGGCTTGCCGGCCTCAAACTCAATCTCGGTGTAGGTCGGGGTGTCCGGCGTGTCCTCGGGATTCTTGGTCATAACCCAAGCGTCGTCGAGCGGCTCGTTCCAGGGATCCTCCAGGTGGCCGCACTCGATGGCACGACCCCACAGGTTGTCGTCGATGGAATAGGGATTGTCGTTGGCGCCCTCGGGAACCGGCACGTTATGGGCGTGGGCGTAGGCGACCTCGTCCGGACGGCACTTCAGATCCCACTCGCGAACCGGGGCGATAACCTTAAGCTCGGGGTCGAGGGCCTTGACGGCAGCCTCAAAGCGGACCTGGTCGTTACCCTTGCCGGTGCAGCCGTGGGCGACGTAGGTCGCGCCAAACTCGTGAGCGACCTCGACAAGCTTCTTGGCGAGCAGCGGGCGGGAAAGAGCGGAGAGCAGCGGGTACTTATTCTCGTACATGGAGTTTGCGGCGATGGCCTTAGTCAGGAACTCATCGGAGAACTCGTCGCGCAGGTCGAGCACCTGGCAATCGAGAACGCCCAGGTCGAGCGCCTTCTGCTTCTTGGCATCCAGGCCGGTCTCCTCCTGGCCCACGTTGCCGCAGACGCAAACGACATCGAGATTCTTCTCGTCCTGGAGCCACTTGACACATACGGATGTATCAAGACCACCGGAATATGCGAGAACGACTTTTTCCTTGCTCATGGCTGTTTCCTTTCGCCCTTGGTAGCTAGTTAGAACATCGGTCAGTTGCAAGTCACCTTGAGGTCAAATACCGTGCAATATCAGGTTAAATAGCAAAAATCAGCACATACATGCCCTAGAAACATGCAGCAATGTCGTGCTAAAACCCAACGACCTCAAAATGACTCTGTTGAGGCAATTCGCCCCATGCGGACAGAGACGATTGTTATCGTCGTCGGGAAATTGCGCGCTGGCGTCGGATGGCATTGTCTGCAGTGGTGATGATCTTTACGAACTGCATCTGCCTCTCCTTTCACGTATCGCCGGGCGCAATTCAAATATCGCAAACGGTACCTTTTCCTCGGTAAACGGCTCTTTTGCCGTCTCCGTTTTCGATGTTCGCTATATTACGATAAAGTGCACGCTGCGCAAGCGACAAATTCAAATTTCTGAAAAGTTTTTTCATTAGTTTGTGAATTGCAGTGCAAATACGCACCATTCCTGCGAAAATACGCTCGACTACTAGTTGATGGTTATAACGTCTGAAACAATCTCGAAACGAAAGGCGCATTTTTATGCAAACTTACGAATCGGACGCCAACATCGGCAACATAAAGATTCTCGCCGTCGATATGGACAAGACGCTGCTGACCGACGAGCGTGTGCTGCCCCAGGGTCTTGATGAGCGCCTGGACAAGCTCGCCGACGCCGGCATCGTATTCTGCCCCGCCAGCGGACGTCCCGCCCCCAAGCTCGAGGAAATGTTCGAGGGCATCAAGGACCGCCTCGCCTTTTGTCCCGACAACGGAGCGTGCGTGATCTATCGCGGCAGCTATATCTATAAGAGTAATATTGACGTGGAGCTGTATCAGCAGGTCTTGAACCGTGCCTCGGAGGATCCTCGCGCTGTCCCCGTCCTGTGCTGCTTCGACGAGTTCTACGTGCTTGCCCGCGACCATCAATACCACGACGAGATCAGCGTCTACTACAACACAATCAACTACGTCGACAGCTTTGAGGGCATTGATTTCGAGTCCAACAAGATTTCGGTCTTCTTCCCCGGCTACGACGCCGAACCCGCTTTCCGCGAGACCTATAGCCCCGAGTTCTCGGACAAGCTCTACGTCACCAACGCCGGGCGCGAGTGGATCGACTTTATGAACCTGGGCGTCGACAAGGGCGCCGGCGTCGCTCACCTGTGCGAGCACCTGGGCATCGATATTGCCGATGCTGCCGCCGTGGGCGATACCTACAACGACATCCCCATGCTCGAGCGCGTCGGTCACAGCTTTATCGTGGACAATGCCGAGGAGCACATGAACGCGCACGCCAAGTGGCGCATTCCGAGCAACAACGACGGGGGCGTACTGACGCTCATCGACGCCATCCTGGCGGCTCGTTAACGTTGCTCGTCGGACCTGGACGGGCGAGGCGGGTAAGTTTTTCGTTCGGTCAGGTCCTGGGCTCGCTCGGAAAGCACATTAAGTGCTTTCCGGCTCGTGCGGAATCTACGAAAAACTTACCCGCCTCGCCCGGCCAGGTCCTGCGGTGACTTGATTGCCGCCTGGAAGGCGTCTTGGCACCTAGATACTTTGGCTGATTTTTTGGAATGAAGGGGACTCCTTGTTGGCAAGGAGCCCCCTTCTGCTTTTGGTTACTTTGGGGTTGTTGGTACGCCTTTATTTAGCGTCGGCCCAGGTTATGCCGGTGCTGGCTTCGGCGATTAGGGGTACGCGTAGGTCTACGACGTGCTCCATGACGTCGCGGACCATGGTGGTTAGGCGCTCGACTTCGTCGACCGGGCACTCAAAGTCCAGTTCGTCGTGTACCTGCAGGATCATGTGGGCGGCAAAGCCTTCTTCTTCCAGGCGACGGCTTACGCGGGCCATGGCGATCTTGATGATGTCGGCGGCGGTTCCCTGCATGGGGTGGTTCATGGCCGTGCGCTCGCCAAAACCGCGGAGTTGCGGGTTTTTGGCCTTGAGCTCCGGAATATGACGCCGGCGACCGTACATGGTCTCGGCGTAGCCCGTCTGTTTGGCGCGCGCCACCACGTTGTCGAGGAACGTGCGCACGCCCGGGTAGGCTTCGTAGTAACGGTCGATCATGTCGCGTGCCTCGGCCATCGAGATATGCAGCGACTGCGACAGGCCGTAGGCCTGCTGACCATACACGATGCCAAAGTTCACGGCCTTGGCGCGACTGCGCAGGTCGGGCGTTACCTCGGACACCGGCACACCAAACACGCGCGCCGCCGTCTCGGCATGGAAGTCCTCGCCCTCGTTAAAGGCGCGCACCAAGTGCTCGTCACCTGAGAGATGCGCCAGCAGACGCAGCTCGATCTGCGAGTAGTCCACCGCCAAAAAGACGCTTCCCTCGCCTGCCGAAAACGCCGTCTTGACGGTACGACCCAGCTCCGAGCGCGTCGGGATGTTCTGCAGGTTCGGGTCGCTCGAGGACAAACGCCCCGTTGCCGTGATGGTCTGGTTGTACGTAGTGTGCACGCGACCGTCACCACGGCGTAGCGGGCCCAGGGTGTCCAGATAGGTGGACTTGATCTTAGACTTCTCACGCCAGTCCAAGATCAGACGCACGATTTCGTGGTCACGCGCAAGATCGCTCAGCACCTTGGCGTTGGTCGAATAATAGCCGCGCTTGGTCTTCTTGAGGCCCTTGGTCGGAAGCCCCATCACATCAAAGAGCACATGCGACAGCTGCATGGGACTGCCAATATTAAAGGTCTCATCACCGGCAAGGTCGCGAATGCATCGCTCGACCTCGGTGATCTGGGTCGCCAGGCCCTCGGACAGATTACGCAGGCGGTCGGGATCCACGAGCATGCCCGCGCGCTCCATCTTGGCAAGCACCGGAACGAGTGGCATCTCGATGCCATCGAACACGTTGGCGGCATTCTCACGGGCCATGCACTCGCGCAGCGGTGCGACCAGCGCCAGCGTCAAGGCCGCCGTGCGAGCGGCGGGTGCCGGAGCGTCCTCACCGGCACCCTCTGCGCCGCGCGCCGCAGGCAGCGCCATCTGCAGATACGTATCGGCAAGATATGCCTCATCGAACTCGGAGCGATCGGAATCCAGCAGATAGGCAGCGACCACGGTATCGAAGATGCGCGTGGAATCGGCAGCGAGCGGATCCATGAGCTCGGGCTCAGAAGAATCGATGGGCGAAAGCTCGTGCAGCAGCGCCTTCGTATCCGGGCTCGCCACGCGGCCCTCCATAAACAGGCGCGCGAGCACGCCGGCAATCACGCCGTGGACGAAGTTGAAGCCCTCAACCTCAGCCGCCGCACAGCTGTCGCCCTCCTCGAGCGCGAACAGGCCCTTGGACGTCGCCAACCACAGCGTGCGCGTCAGTCCAAAGAGCGCGCCCTCTTCCTTGTCGTCGTCCACCACGGCGGCGACCCACTCGCCGGCATCAATCGCGCGGGAGACCTCAGCCGCAACGGCACCAAGCGCGTCGGCATCGCCGGCGGCTGCGCGAACCATCGCAGGTATCTCAAACACACTGGAGGCAGCAGCAGCCCCGCCCTCGCCGCCGATCAGCGCCAAGAAACGGTTCTGCATGGCGATGATACCAAGCGTGCCCAGCGCCGCGGACACTTCGTCGGCAGAAAACGCTGGAAAGGACGTTTCGTCAAAGTCGAGCTCGACGGGCGCATCGGTGCGAATGGTTGCGACCTTGCGGCTCAGCAGCGCATCGTCGATGTGCGCACGCAGGTTCTCGCCCATCTTGCCCTTGACCTCGTCGGCATGCGCGATGACCTCGTCCAAGCTGCCGTACTGTGCGATGAGCGCGCTCGCCTTTTTGGGGCCGATGCCCGGTACGCCGGGAATGTTGTCCGACGTATCGCCCTTCAGGCCGTAAAAATCGGGCACGAGCGCCGGCGTAATGCCGTGATACAGGTCGTCCACGCTCTCGGGCGTCATAATCGCCACGTCGGACAGGCCCTTGCGGGTCGAGACCACGTTGACGTGCTCGGTCACGAGCTGATACATGTCACGGTCGCCGGTCACCAGCAGCATGTCGCAGCCGGCCTCCTCACCCAGGCGCGCCATAGTGCCCAGGATATCGTCGCCTTCCCAGCCCTCGGACTGCAGAATCGGCACGTTGAGCGCGGCGAGCAGCTCTTTAATCATAGGGAACTGCGCATGCAGATCGGGGTCCATGGGCGGGCGTTGCGCCTTATACTGCGGCAGCATCTCCATGCGCACGCGCGGTTTGCCCTTGTCAAACGCCACGACCACACCGTCGGGGTTAAAGGCATCGATCATCTTAAGAAACATGTTCAGAAAGCCAAAGATCGCGTTGGTGGGGCGACCGTCCGGCGCGTTCATGGTCGGCGGCACGGCGTGGAAGGCGCGGTGCATGAGCGAGTTGCCGTCGATAACGGCAAAAGTGCGGCGCTTGTCAGACATATTAAATACCTCGCTTTGGGCTGGGCACGGTTTGCTCACTCCAGTTTACACGCTCCCCGCCCCGCGGCCACCGCACATCAAGCTCCCCCGCCACCGCGAGCCCGCGCGTGATACGATGGCTCACGGTACATCAACCAGCACGATCGATCCGAAAGGAGCCTGCGTCATGGAGCGTCCCTGCGCATGGAAAAAGTACACGCCACAGCAAGTCGAGGAGCTCGAGGAGCTTTGCCGCGGCTATAAGCAGTTTTTGAGCGAGAACAAGACCGAGCGCCTGTGCGTCAAGGCCGGCATCAAGATGGCCGAGGAGGCGGGATACGTCGACCTGGAGACCGTGATCGCCGAAGGCCGCGAGCTCAAGGCAGGCGACAAGGTGTACGCCGCCAACCACGGCAAGGACCTTATACTCGTCAACCTGGGCACCGCCCCGCTCGAGCAGGGCTTTAACATCCTGGGCGCCCACGTGGACTCGCCGCGCCTGGACCTTAAGCAGAATCCCGCCTTCGAGGCCGGCGACATGGCCTACCTCGACACGCACTACTACGGCGGCGTCAAGAGCTACCACTGGGTAGCCTCCCCGCTCGCACTCGTGGGCGTCATCTGCAAAAAGGACGGTACCACCGTCGACATCAATATCGGCGACAAGGCAGACGATCCGGTCTTTACCATCTCCGATCTGCTGATCCACCTCTCGAGCGAGCAGATGTCCAAGCCCGCCAAGGACGCCGTCGACGCCGAGATCCTCGACGTGATCGTGGGCGGCCGCCCCGTCAAGTTTGACGAGGACGACAAGGACGCCCCCAAGGAGCCCGTCAAGCAGATGTTCCTGGACATCCTCAAGGAGCAGTACGGCGTCGAGGAGGAGGACTTCCTCTCCGCCGAGATCGAGGTCGTGCCCGCCGGTCCCGCCCGCGACATGGGCCTCGACCGCTCCATGATTCTGGGCTATGGCCACGACGACCGCGTCTGCGCTTACCCCTCCATGCTCGCCCAGATTAATGTCGCCAATGTCGAGCGCACGAGCATCACGCTCATCGTCGACAAGGAGGAGATCGGCTCCGTGGGTGCCACCGGCATGACGAGCCGCTTCTTCGAGAACACCGTCGCCGAGATCATGACGCTCGCCGGCGAGGATAGCCCGCTGGCCCTGCGCCGTGCACTCGCCCACAGCCGCATGCTTTCCTCTGACGTGTCCGCCGGCTTCGACCCGGGCTATGCCGGCAAGTTCGAGACCAAGAACGCAGCCTTTATGGGTCGCGGCCTGTGCTTTAACAAGTACACGGGCAGCCGTGGCAAGGGCGGATCTAACGACGCCGACGCCGAGTACGTGGCCCTCGTCCGCGACATCATGGACGAGGCCGGCGTGGACTTCCAGACCTGCGAGCTCGGCCGCGTCAACGCGGGCGGCGGCGGCACCATCGCCTACATCATGGCCAAGTACGGCATGAACGTCATCGACTCCGGCGTTGCCGTCCTGTCCATGCACGCCCTGTGGGAGGTCGCCAACAAGGCCGATATCTACGAGGCATATCGCGGCTACAAGGCCTTCCTCGAGCGCGCCTAATCCACCCCACCCATAACTTGCGGTGGAATACGGATTGATTTGGTCTTTCAATAGCCCAAACAGACCGTATTCCACCGCAATTTCTTTATTGGCAGAGGAGAGTCCATGCTGCAGGTCATCGTTTCGCCCGCCAAGCGAATGCGCGCGGCACAAGATGCTTTTGAAGTTCAGGGGATTCCGCCCTTTGCGCGCGAGACCGCCCAGCTGCACCATGCGCTCTTGGACATCGAACGAACCGAAGGCGACAGCGGTCTACAAGCTCTGTGGAACGTCAGCAACAAGCTGCTGGGCCCTTGTCTCGACATTTTGCATGAGTTCGAGCCCATCTTGGGAAACGGCGATCTTGCCGATTCCGGTATCGCGCGCCGCATCTCCCCTGCCATCATGTCCTATCACGGCATTCAGTACCAGAGCATGGCACCCGAGGTAATGGATGCCGAACAGCTCGCCTGGCTGCAAAGCCACCTGTGGATCCTCTCCGGCCTCTACGGGTGCGTTCGTCCCTTTCATGCCGTCGAACCGTATCGGCTGGAGATGGGCGCGAAGCTCGCCGTTGACGATGCCCGAGACCTCTACGCGTTTTGGGGTGACAAGCTCGCGCGGGCTACCGCCCCGGCAGGCTCAAACACCACGATCGTCAACCTCGCCAGCGTAGAGTATGCCAAAGCCGTTCTGCCCCACCTCGCGGACGACGCCACGGCCGTCACATGCCTCTTTGGCGAGGGTATCCGCAACGGGAAGCCCATCCAACGGTCGACCGCCAGCAAAAAGGCGCGCGGCTCCATGGTGCGGTGGATGGCAGAAAACAAGCTCGAGGATGCAAGCGAACTTACCGCATTCAACATCGGCTATCGGCACATCCCCGAGCTCTCATACCTAGGCACCCTCGTGTTCATCAACGAACAGATGCTCTAGAGCCGGCACCCAACACTGACCCGCTCAGCCTTCTCTATATAACTTGCGGTGGAATAATTCCTATTTGAGCCTTTTTCGCACAATCAGGAACTATTCCACCGCAACTTTTATGAATTGGCTGCTAGGCTCGACACCTATTCTGCTAGACCGTCGGCCTTTGCAATCCCGTTTGTCGAACCGTCCTGATAGACAATCTTGACGTGCTCGACCTCGGACACCGCAACACCCGACGGGGGCTCCAGGCGCCATTCCGTCAGGGCGATATCCATGGTCGTGGGCGCATCTCCTTGATCTTTGAGCTTCACCGTGAGCGTTTTGAGCGCCGCGTCAAACGTCACGCATTCGATTTCTTCACCTGGAATGGACCCACCACTCAGTTGCAACTGCACAAACTCATCGCGCGGGTACCAATAATCGCCCGGAACGGCGAGCGTATTGGCATTACCGCCAGTACTCCTCACCGTCATAATCGGTAGGCTGTCATCAGCCTCGAACTCCCATGCAGCGCCGCCGCGACCGCCAAACGTCCAGATACAAAAGGCAATCACCAGCACGGCAAGCACCGCAAAACCAATCGCGACCAGCCCATGGTGCGCACGGCTTTCCTCGGCCGATACATCCCATTGCGTCTCTCGATATAGATGCTTGTCTTCCATGTTCGCCTCCCCACAGGCATGCTCGTTGGCCCAATCGTACCCATTCAGGCTATACTTGAGCCCATGACATAACGGGGAGCTTGCAGGACGGGACGGCAGGCTGAGATTGGGCGCGCCCGCCCTGACCCGCAAACCTGATATGGGTAATGCCAACGAAGGGAGCCGTGCCAATGAGCACACAGACCGAGTCCAAGCTCGTCACGCAAATCGACTTCGCCCGTGCCGGGCAGATCACGCCGCAGATGAAGGAAGTCGCCGAGCGCGAGCATCGCGACCCCGAGTACATCCGCGAGCGCGTGGCCGACGGCCGCATCGCCATTCCCGCCAACATCGTGCACATCAAAAAGGGCATGCGCGCCTTTGGCGTCGGTGAAGGCCTGTCCACCAAGGTCAACGTGAACTTGGGCATCTCGGGCGACAAGGCCGATGCCGCCGAGGAATGGAAGAAGGTCAAGATCGCCGAGGACTTTGGCGCCGACGCCATCATGGACCTCTCCAACTCGGGCAAGACGCGCCAGTTCCGCCAGCAGCTCATCGACGAGACGCCGCTCATGGTAGGCACCGTCCCCATGTACGACGCCATCGGCTACATGGAAAAGCCGTTGGTCAAGCTCACCAAGGACGACCTGTTCGAAGTCGTGCGCGCGCATGCCGAGGACGGCGTGGACTTTATGACCATTCACTGCGGCATCAACAAGTCGGTCACCAAGACCTTTAAGGAGACCGGCCGCCTGATGAACATCGTGAGCCGCGGCGGCTCACTGCTGTTTGGCTGGATGGAGGTCACCGGTAACGAGAACCCGTTCTATGAGTTCTACGACGAATTGCTCGAGATTTGCCACGAGTACGACGTAACGATTTCGCTCGGCGACTCCTGCCGCCCGGGCTGCCTCTACGACTCCAACGACGCCACCGAGACCGCTGAGATGATCGAGCTGGGCAAGCTGTGCAAGCGCGCTTGGGCAGCCGGCGTCCAGGTCATGGTCGAGGGCCCGGGTCACATGGCGCTCGACGAGATCGCCGCCAACATGAAACTACAGAAGCGCCTGTGCCACAATGCTCCGTTCTATGTGCTCGGGCCGCTGGTGACCGATATCGGCGTTGGTTACGACCACATCACCGCTGCCATCGGCGGCGCCATCTCCGCCAGCTCCGGTGCCGACTTCCTGTGCTACGTGACACCGGCAGAGCACCTATGCCTGCCCAACGCCCAGGATGTGCTCGACGGCCTCATGGCCACCAAGATCGCCGCACACGCCGCCGACATCGCCAAAAAGGTGCCCCACGCCCGCGACATGGACGACAAGATGGGCCAGGCACGCCGCAAGCTCGACTGGGACGCCATGTGGAAGTGCGCGCTCGACCCGGTTACGGGCAAGAAGCGCTACGAGGAGTCCCCCGCCGCTACCGAGGGCACTTGCACCATGTGTGGCAAGATGTGCGCCGTCCGCACCGTCAACAAGATCTTCGAGGGCACCACGATCGACCTCGGCATGGAGGACTAGCCCTGTCGCCGCGGCCGCTTCTGGCGGCGAGCTGGCGCCTGTCGATTGTTGACGTGTGAACATTTGCTTACATTTGCGTAAAGATTGCATCGCCCGCCCGGGTTCGACATAGAGTCGGCCCGGGCATCTTTATAATGCTGGCTTAAAGACCCATTTGATTCCGACCGAACAAGGGAGCGAACATGGATCGCAGTAAGGTACCTGCCGTTCTATCCATCGCAGGATCCGATTCCAGCGGTGGCGCCGGCATTCAGGCCGACATCAAGACCATCACGGCGCACCGCCTGTATGCCGAGACGGCCATCACCGCCATCATAGCGCAAAACACACTGGGCGTCACCGCCGTGCAGGATATCTCACCAGATATCGTAGCCGCGCAAATTGACGCCGTTTTCGACGATATCCGCCCGAGCGCCGTCAAGATCGGCATGGTTTCTTCTGTCGAGATTATCGATGTTATCGCCGACCGCCTGAGCGCCTGGAACGCGACAAACGTGGTAGTCGACCCCGTCATGGTCGCCACCTCGGGCGCTCGTCTGATCGCAGAGGACGCCGCCGAAGCGCTTACACACCGCCTGTTCCCGCTGGCGACCGTCATCACGCCCAATATTCCCGAGGCCATAGCCCTGCTCGACTACGAGGTCGACTCCGAGCGCACGCAGCAAAATGCTGCCATGCTCCTCACCCGCCGCTTTGGTTGCGCATCCCTCGTTAAGGGTGGGCATCTTGTCAACGAGGCCAACGATGTACTGGCCGAACCCGCGCCACTCGATGACGAGGGCAACCATCTGGGAGATCCACTCACCACGTGGTTCCGCCACAAGCGCATCGAGACCGACAACACACACGGCACCGGCTGCACGCTCTCGTCCGCCATCGCCTGTGCGCTGGCCCAGGGCATGGAACTTGCCGACGCCATCAACGCCGGCAAGGCCTACCTAACCGGCGCTCTCGCCGCCGGCTTTGACATGGGCAAAGGCTCCGGCCCCGTCAACCACATGTGGCAATACTGACCTGTAAGAACGAAAAAAACGAACACACCGTTTACCTGCTGGTTTAAGTACGACAACAACGGCAGAAGCGCATAAAACGGGTTAGCACGCGCACTTGGGATAATTTGGGGATACGCTAGGGTCACCGTCGAACTGACGAATCGTCTTGTTTAATTCAAAAAAAGCTCCCTCCCTGGACAACCAGGGAGGGAGCTTTTTTGTTTGTTGCCAATCAATAATCGAGGGTCATCGGTACAACCCACGGACCAGCGCCTTGCCGATCGCGACGTTGGTGTCACGGCCGTGGTAGCCATCGGCGCCTGACGAGCCGCACGAGATGCCATGTGCGATAAGCCAACGCTGGTGCTGTTTGATGGTTCCGCTATTCATCTGGCGAGCCTGGACACCGCAGAACTCAGGGTAGATCTTGCAACCCACTTTGCGCTGAAGCGCCAGGACCATATCAGAGCCGCAACCTTTTCCGGCCTTCGCCCACTCGACGCAGCCCGCATCGACGGCCCAGAAATAAGACTTGTTAGTGAGCCACTGACCCGAGATGACCCCGTCGGCGGAGGTCCCAAGCTGGCGCTGAAGCTCACTAATCATCTTGGGACCGAGGTAGCGCGTGTCACCGAGGCTCGAGACGGTGTTGTCCCTGACCTCGGTGTTTGTGCCGCTGAGCGTCTTGCCGTCGCCGAGCCAGTACAAGGTGCCGTCCCACGGATAGCCGTAATACGGCTTGATGTTGCTCTCGCGCCCCGTCTGATCGCCCTCTGCACCGGTGACGGTGCCTTTTTCCGAGATGGAAAACTGTGCCAGCATGTCGCCGCGTATGGAGCCGTAGGGCGAGATGCACACGGCGGTGTGATGCCTCTCGTTGAGATAGATGTCACCGCGCCGCGCCGACTTTACGCCCATCTTTCGCCATCCGAAAAGCCCGGTCTTGAGCAACTGCGTGCGCATGTTGCCGGTATAGGTGGCGCCGAACGTGTTCACGCCAACGGCGCGCAGGGCGGTTATCACCGCCGAGCTACAGTCACGGTCGCCGCCCGCGACGGTCACAGTCGTGCCATCGGAAAGAGTGATGACCTCCGTGGTGCCGTCGCCCATGCGGTTTATCTGGGAATAGCCGTGTCCCGTTCCCCCGTCATGCGAGACGAGGTGCTCAATTACCTGCGCGAAGGCCTCACGCTGAGTGATCGCCACTAGCGTCGCCTCCTCCATCGTGCTTGAAGATGCGCATGAGCGGGGTGTCGCGCAGCTCGGGATAGCCTGCGCAGACGTTCTCCATGCAGCTCGCGACCTCCATGACGGCGATGTAGGTGCAAACGACCGTGACGGTCACGCCGCCCAGGCCAAGGCCCACGACGTGCTGCGTGCCCGCCTCGATGATGATGGAAAGCAGGATAACGCAGAGGAGCTGCGCCTTGTGGCCGAGCCCCTCGCGCATCTTGGAGCTCGAAACGGTACCGTTGATGACGGCGCTGATGAAGCCGGTGACGATGTCCATGAGCATTAGTACGCATGCAAGGCTAATGGCCCAGACCTGAGGCTCGGTCAGCTGGACGAAGAAGATCGACATACGATCCTCCCCTAGCCGTTGCTCACGATGCTCCAGGCGCCGTCAGACCCGACGACGCCGGGCTCGAGCGTGTTGCCGTCAATCAGCGACTCGTAGACGGTGCCGTACTTGGTAACCCGGTCACCCTTGGCGTACGACTTTCCTCCGATCCACTCGGGAACGCCGGCGCCGCCGGCCGTGGACGCTACGACCTTCGCCCAGTGCTGGGGATCGGATACGGGGTCCGCAGCGGTCGCCGTGTGGCCGGAGATGGCCTTGTAGAGCGTGCCCTGCCAGAGCACGCGGTCTCCCTGCGCATAGACGTGACCGCATGCATAGAGCGGATAGAGCGCCGGAACCTTCAACGCATCATGGTCGGAGAGGGTGGCCGCCTGGATCTGGGCGAGCACGAGGGCAGCGTCCTGAGGCGTTCCGGCATCGGGAACGAGAGTCCACACCTGCCAGATGGCGCCGTCATGCTGCTCATAGGCGAGCACCGTGTGGTAACCGGCGTCGGGGTTGGGTTCCGACGCCTCGCGAATCGGCAGGCCGGAGCCGTCCGTAGTCAGGTAGACAGACCCAGATACAAATTGTCCGTAAAACATTTTTCTCCTTAATGGTTGATTCTTTCCCAAAACTCCGGAGCCGTATCGGGCTCAGATCCGATACGGGGTGCATGCGTCTGCAGGCACTTGTACAGGTCGCCTCCATATGCCACGCGCGCGCCAGCGGCATACGAGGCCTCACCCACATACCACGGCCGGATGAGCTGGGGTACCTTCAGCGCATCCACATCACCGAGAGTCTCGGCGGACATGGCAGCAAGCCGCACCGCGTCATCGCGCACCCCGTCTGGCACGACACTCCATACTTGGTAGATGGAACCGCCCCGCTGCTCATACGCCATGTCCGCCTTGAAACCCTCGGGGACCTCAGGCTCATCAGACGCGAGAATCGGGAGACCCCTCCCGTCTGTCGCTAGGCGCACTGCGGGCCCGACAAGGGTCCCGATCAATGCCATTTAGACTCCTTTCTCTCGACCTCTCGTGGCAGAAATCCCACGCGCGTATCCTCTCCTTGAGAGCCCACGCGTCTGGGATTTACGGGATTGGAGACCATGATGAAAGTTGCAGAGGCCGCCTCGAGGTACATGGACGATAAGCGCGGCAGGCTGCGCGCCTGCACCCTGGCCGGATACGAGAGCGCGCTAGCGCTGCACGTCCTACCTCGCTGGGGCGAGCTGGAACTCGAGGCGATAACGCCCGAGGGCGTACAGGGCTGGATTGATTCGTTTGATCTGCCGGGGGCCGCCGAAAAGGCATACAAGACCCTGCGGCAGGTTATCCGCTGGGCCATCCGCCGTCTCGGTGTGCGGATGTACGACCCAACCGCCGCCGGTGTCGAGCTACCGCGCAAGCCGGCGCACTGCCCACGCACGATGGAGGCGAGCCAGGTCCGTGCCTACCTCCGCGCGCTGTGGGGACACGAGTGCGAGGCGGTCGCAATCTGCTCGGTAACCCTCGGGCTGCGGCGCGGCGAGGCGTGCGGCCTCAAGTGGTCGGACATCGACCTGCGCACCGGTGAGGTCCGCATCCGCCGTTCGAGGCAAGTCGTGCGCGGCAATGAGGTCGTCGAGGCGCCGAAGACCGAGCGCTCCGCGCGGTCCTGCTGGCTCCCCCGCTTCGCCGTCAACCGCCTGCGCGCGCTGCGAAAAGGCCGCTCGGGCTGGCTGTGCGAACTGTCGCCCGACGCCATTGCGCGGCACATCAAATCCGCATGTCGCCAAGCCGGAGCCGCCTGGACCTCGATGACGGAATGCCGTCACACGTGGGCGACGCTCGCCGTGGAGGCAGGCGTGGGTATTGAGACCGTGGCCATGATGCTGGGACACACCGATATCGGCACGGCATACGAGCACTACATCGTACCGAGGCCGCGCATCTGCAAGGACGCACAAAGGGTGGTGGAGCGGTTGATACTCGGCGGGTAGGAATTCTGTATCCTAATTGGCAATCCAGATGCAGTGTCCAATGTTGCGCCCTTGGCTAACAGCTACCGCGCTAATAAAGACAACTTTGCCAGATTTCTGAACCTCGACTTCTGCAGTGCTGTTGTTGACGATGCCGTTTGAAGATGTACGCACAGCCGGCGCAAGGAATGATTGAGTCGGACGGAATTCAACGGGCAACGTCCCTGCATTCCATAACTGTGATGATTCCTGAATGAAATTCCAAGACATCTCTACCAGGAAGCCTATTTTACGGTAAGCCACATGGGGACCCGAGAAGTCTTTCCCATATAAGAACTGATAGCCAACCTCGCGGGATACAGAATCCCCGAGGTCTGCCAGGGGAGTCAGTTTGGGGATGAGAAGCTTAGGCTGACCCGTCGTCAGTCCGTCGAATGTCACCGAGCAGATCGGGACCGTCACGTCAGCGTCACCGTCCAGGATAGAGCCTTTCGGCACCGACGGCGCGGCGGCGCTCGAGCCGGGGGTTCCCTGGAGAACCTTCCACTCGACCGTCTCGACAAGGGTCGGGCTGGACCCGCTCACATCGCGGGTGTAATGGACACAAATGTAGTCCATGCGCTTCTTGCCTTGCGAGCCGCTCGCCACCTTGACGTCCTCGGGCGAGGTGACGCCGATATGGCGACCCTGCACGATCATGTCGCCGGTCGCGATACGGACGGTGTTCGCGTCGACGAGAGATGGGGCCAGTTTGCCGCCCGTCTGCAGCACATAGCTGCCAGTGCCGACTTCGCCCGCAATGCGGCGGCCGTCGTCGGCCGAGCTGACGTGTGGCACGCCCGCTTTACCGGTCACTATCTCCATTTAAGCCGTCCTTTCCCATATAAAGCCGTTCTGGCTGTCCCGCATGACCCACGTTCCCCCATAGGTGGCACCTGGGTTTTTGCCCTTGCTTTCCATATAGAGGGAGCCCACAGGGTGTGCAGCGAGGAACGTCTGGGCGGTCGAGGCTGCAGGACCCTGTGGCCCCGTCTCCCCGGCAGGCCCCTTTATGTTGCCCAACTTGATCCAGGCCATTTCGCCGTCACCCGCTAGGCCTTGTAGGTGTACAGGTTGCCCGTGCTCGCGTCGATGTAGACCGAACCGACCACGGCAGTACCTGTCGGTGCGCCAGTCCCAGCGGTCACTGAGGTGCCGTCGGCGCCCTTGGGCCCGATCGGGCCAGTCGGCCCGATCGGGCCGGTCTCCCCTCGCGGCCCCTGGGCCCCTTGCGCTCCCCTGGCGCCGGTATCGCCCTTTTCGCCTTTGGGACCCTTCAGCGATCCGATGTTAGTCCACGCCATATCGCTCCCCCTTCACTAGGCACTCGTACCGTACTGGTAGACCTTAAAGCCGTCTGCCGTATCAATGTAGACGGCTCCCTCCTGCGACGCTGCCGTAGGAGCCCCTTGGCCGAACGTAATGCCTGGGCCAGCCGGCCCCTGTGCGCCCTTGGGGCCGGTGTCGCCCCTGTCACCCTTTTCGCCCGTGGCCCCCTTGTCGCCCTTGGGCCCCTTCATTTCGCCGAGGTCCGTCCACTGCGCATCACCGGTCGCGGCGGTTTTCACCCACATGTGGCCGTTGTCGCTCGTGACGTAGGTGTCGCCGATGGCGGCATCGGACGGCAGCGCGGACGCGCTGCTCACCGCGCCCTTGACCGTTATGGACGTGCCGTCGGCACCTTTGGGGCCAGTTTTGCCCGTTTCGCCTTTGGGCCCCTTGAGGCTCACGCCGTTGATGGCGGAACCGACTCGGGCGGTAGACCTGCCCGGATCCACCGCCGAAATGGGATAGACACTTCCCTTGGCGTCGAGCACGAGGTCGCCGACCTGCACGCCGTCAGACGGGGAAAGCGCCGAAAATGCGACTTCGCCTTCCGACGGGATATTGACGCTCGCCACGCGGACGCTGCCGCCCTTGGGGCCGGCGTTGCCGGTCGCGCCCTTGTCCCCTTTGGGGCCCTTGAGCGTTCCAACTTGGTTCCATGCGTTAGCCATTTGTATCTCCAATCTCGCCGTAGCGATAATAGGTGCCCGTCTCACTGTCGAGATAGAGGTCCCCGACGCGACCACCTATGGCGGGGGTGCCGCCCCCGACATACCACTTCGTGCCGGGCTCGCCTACGGCCCTCAGCTGCTCTCGCACCCAATCTTCGACATCAGCCCAGGTCTTGACCTCGTCATCGGTGTAGATGTAGCCGTCCGGCTTGGCCCTCGGGCGCACCTTGAGCACGGCGCGCGCGTGCGTGTCGCGCCCATCGCTCGCCCAAACGGCCATGTCAACGCCCGCAGTAAGCAGAAGCGAGGGCACCACGGCCTCTCCGCCCACGACCGGGACGACCAATGCGCGTTCCGATCCGGCGACGGCGAAATGTGCCTCCGTCACCCCCTGCAACGCGATGTGAACGCGCCGACCCGTATCCCATTGGTAAAGGGGCGGGCCGATGAGTTCTATCTGCTTCATAGCAGTCTCCTATCTCCCCACCGCACCAGGCGATGCGCCATACGTGGCGCTGTAGCCCGACCCCGCGGCCTTTACGATCTTGCTGCTGATCTCGACCGAGACCGTCACGTTTGGCGAATAGTGCCTGGCCTCGACGATATCGCCGAGGCCGAACTCGACGCCCTCGTTGACCGTCACGGTCACGCTGCCCTCGGACTGTTTGTCCTTGAGTCGGCTGAGTGCCTGATCGCGGAGATCGTCGCCCTCGGTGTTGTTGGCGTCGTAGTACTCCTCGAGCTCGAAGACGCCGGCCATCGCCTTCACGGTGCCTACGCCGCCTTCCCGGTCGGCGTAGACGTCCACGACATCTCTGGCCGCAAGTTCGCCCTTGCCGGCCGCCTTGAGGTGATTGGTGACGAGCAGGTCGCTCTTGAGGTCGAAGTTAACGAGATCGGAGTCGACCCTGCCGCGCCAGTCTGTCACCTTCACCGCCTGGAGCCTGCACGATCCGCCCACCCACCTCGCATCGAGGCGAAGGCCTGCGGAGCGCATCGCCAGCCTAAGGTTGGTCCAAGCGTCGGGTGCGTCCCTGTTGCATCGGTAGCTTACGCTCACCCCGGCGTCGGCATCGGGAACTGTGAAGAGGGAGCCGATGTCGAGCCGTTTAGCCGCGGAGCGCAGCACGGCGTTTGCGTCCCCAGAGAGGACAAGGTAGTCCTGGCCCGGATCGGGCCACAGAAGGCGCTTCTCGAGCACTCCAGTCCAGGTCGACCCGGTCCAGTGCAGCTCGGACGAAGTGCGGCCAGTCTTGAGCTCAAAGCCCTCGACGCGCCCGCCGATCTCCAGGCCGTCGGCGAAAACACGCCAAGCGGCCTCCGGCAACGGTACGGACGAGTCGCGCACCACGAGATCGAACGAGTTGTCGACGCCGTCGCCCCAGCCCGAGTCCATATCCAGCTCGAAGTTCGAAATCGGGAAAAGCGTCCTGCCGGCGCTGTCGGAGACTATGAGCTCCAAGGCGGCTCCCCCTCCTCAAGATAATGGGTCATGGTGAAGCCGAACGAGCCGTCCCACGAGACAGAGGACGTGCCCGGCCGCAGCTGCTCGAAGCAGTAGGAGCCGCTTCCCGCGCCCTCTCCGCGCATGCCGTCGGCGAAGCGGTCCTCGGTCTCACCGTACATGCCGACGAGCTTGATCGTCTTGGGGAAGCTCGAGCCGTCGATGATAAGCCTGGAGCCGCCAGGCACTTCAACGTCCGCGGAGTAGACGTTGATGAAGTCCCCCTGCGTCACGGTGATGCGCGGTGACGACGCGGGACCGAAGATCGTGAGCTTAAGGTCGGCAGGCACCAGCCCATCGACGGTGACCGACCGGCTTGCGACCGATCCGCCGTAGTCGAACTCGAAGTCATGGGGGAAGTCCAAGCCGGTCTGGTCCTCGTCCTCCCGGGCGTAGAACTCCTGGGCGACCTCGCGCCGCCAGGATCCGTCGAGCAGCAGCACGGTAAGCGTAGCGGCGATGCCCCGCCTGCCATAAATCTGCGAGGTCTCGGACTTAGCGATATAGGCGCGCTGGTACCAAACACCGTCGACAACGAGGCGACCGGGCTCGCCGACGGAGATATCCCTGTCCGCGAGCCGCCTGAGCCTGTCGGCAGCCGCCGAGGACGCCACGGCATCGACCGTCGCCTCCCTCGCGTCTCGCGAGATGCCGTAGGCGCCGCGCCACGAGAGGTCGTAGCTCCACTCGCGCGAGCGCACGCCCGCAGCGGTGCCGACGAAGACGCCGTTGCCATCAAGGTCGACGCTCTCGCCCGATGACGACACGTAGTGCATTCTATGCATGTGCCACCGCCCTGATGTGTCTGTCGAGGTCGCGCTCGAGCGTGACCGGCGTGTACTTCCGGATGATTGTCGGAAGGTTTCGGTCGAGCCACGCGATGACCGCAGCGCCGTCCGAGCCGCCGCCGACATCCATCGTCTGGGCGACCCCCCTGCCGATCCCGCCCAGCACCTTAGGGCTCAGCGGGATGGCCGCCTCGTCGTATCGCCGGTTGTCGCCGATTCCGATGACGCGCGGGCTGTTCGGTCCGAAGACCGCGCCGCCGGCGTACCAGTTAACGTTGACCGACGGGACCGAACCCGTCTGTGCGTCGAACTTGCCGCTCATCGAGAAGTGCGGCAGCGGTCCCACGTTGATGCGCGGAAGCGTGAGCCGCATCGATCCGACCTCGGCCGACATCTGCCGGCAGGCCCCCATGATCGCAGAGCGGGCGGCACTTGCCGCATCCCTGGCGGAAGCCGAGAAGCGATTGAAGGACGCGCCCGAACGGACGCCGAACGAGACTGCGGACGCCGACGCCGACGCCATGCTCGCCGCGACCATGGAGGCCACTGCTGCCACGGAGACGGAAAGCAGCAGGGCCGACGCCGAAGCCGCCCCGCAGGAGGCGGAGAAAGATGCCAGAGACGGCGGCGCGGCGGCAAGGGCGGGAGCGGCGGCCGCCGCCGCAGCGGCAAGCGCACCAAGGCCGGCTGCGGCACCGGGGGCGCCGGAGGATATCTTGGGAATCGCCTTCCCCATGGTTCCGAGCCCGTCAGCCGAGGTCGAAATGGAAGCGGCTGCGCCCGCCATGGCGACGTCGAGCGCAGCCATTCCAAGAGCGAGGGCGGCGGTCGCAAGTGATGCAGCCGTGGCGCCGACGGCGAGCACCGCCAGACCCGCGCCCGCGACGAGCGAGCCCACGCCGAGCACGATGAGGCCGGCGCCGCCAACCATGGCGGCGGCGCCCAGGGCCGTGGCGGCGACCGCGAGCGGCATGGCGAGCGCGGAGCAGGTCGACAGGCCAGCGCCCGCCAAGAGACCGCCAGCTCCCATGACAATAAGGCCGACGCCCGCGACGATGGCGGCCATGCCGAGGGCCGCGGAGGCGACCGCACATGCCGCTGCCCCGGCGGCGAGCGCCAGCAGCCCTCCCGACGCCGTGAGAGCACCGGGGGCCAGCACGAACAGGGAGGCTCCGAGCGCGGCCATGCCGACGGCGGCCTCGGGGCCGCAGGCGGCGATGGTCGGCAGCGCGAGTGACATAATCGCGAGGCCGGTGGCTGCGAGCAGGATGCCCACGCCGGCGAGCGCGACGGCGGCGCCGAAGGCGACCATGCCGACGGAGCCGGCAGTCAGGCCGGGCCCGAGCGCGGCGGCGCCAAGCGCCAGCCCGGCGATGACCGCCACCATTGCTGCCATGCCGATTGCGGCCTGAGGCCCCGCCTCGCCGAGCTTTATCGCGGAGAGGGCGAGAAGGCCGATGCCGCCGCACGCCAGCAGAACGCCGGCTCCAACCATGAGGACGGCCGCACCGAACGATGTCATCTTACCGGCCGCCGCGCCCGCGGCTGTGCCGGCGGCGGTCTCGCCAGCCGCCGTTGTGGCAAGCCCGGCGCCGGCGGCGGGTGCGGATACCCCGAGGGACAGCAGGGCGCCGCCGATGACCTTCAGGAGCGAGCCCACAGGGCCGCCGGCGACTTTCATGACGAGGAAGGCGCCGCCGACGCCCTTGACGACCGGGGCAACCTCCTCGGAATGCTCGGAAACCCATTGGAATGCGTCGCCCACCGAGCGGATGACCGGCTCGGCGGCCTCGAAGGCGTCGTCAAGGGCGTTTGCGGCATCTGCCGCGCCCTCGGCGGGACTCGACCACCCGGTGATCTGCGATACGGTCGACCATATGGCGTCGCCCGTGGAGGACGCCGTGTAACCGAGCGCGTCAAGTGTTCCCGCGAAAGATGAAGCCGCCTCGTTGTTGAGCAGCGTCTCGCAGAAAGCGGAGGTCATCTCCACTGCGCCGGCGAACGCGTCCCCGGCCACCGAGACCCCGCCCGCGACAACGCCGGAGAACACGGCGGCGAACGACGACGCCGCGTCCCGGATGCTCGGGTCGGCCATCGCGTCGGTGACGGCTCCGAACGCGCCGTTCACCGCGCCCTTCACGCCGTCGATGACGCCGACGATGTTGGACGAGCCGATGGCGCCGATAATCTTGGCGACGCCCTTTGGGAAGGCGTTGCACATGTTGGAAAACGACGTCTTGATGCCGCCCGTCGCGGCCTTTGCCTGCTCGGAGAAGCTCGTGATGCCGTCCGCGCCGTTCTTGTCGAGGTCGACCACTGCGTCGGCGAAATCCGAGACCGTGACCCTGCCGTCCTTCATGGCCTGGTAGAGGTCGGATGCCGATGCGCTCTGCCCGAGCATGGACTTCGCCACCTGGTCGAGCTGGCCAGGCATCGCCTGCTGGATGCTCATCCAGGTGTCCATCTCCATCTTGTTGGTGGAGACAGCCTTGGTGAGCTGCGTCATGGCGTTGGACTGGATGTCCTCGGACGCACCGCCAGCGAGAACGGCATCATTGAATGCAAGGTAGCGGTCGGTCGCCTGGTCGATCGACTTGGACGACGGCGCGAGCTGCTGCACGCCCGTCGCGGCCGCGTCGAGCCTCGTGGGAAGCTCCGACAGCCTGTCAGACAGGGTGTCGACGCTCCTCTGCGACTCGTCCGCCCCGTAGCCGAGCGACTGGAGGACCTTGGGGAAGTTGTTGAGCGTGTCGACGCGCGCGACCGCGGCGTCCACGCTCGAGGACACTGTCGAGACGACCCTCTGCACCACGCCGGCAACGGCGCCGGTGATGACCGCCGCCTTGGCCGAGAAGCCCGAGGCGACCTTGCTCGCCATGTTCCCGCCCGCCGTGGTTCCGGTCGAGCCGAATGCGCTCGAGAGCGACGACAGCGTGCTCCCCGCCGAGGAGAGGACGCCGCCGCCGATGGTGGCGATCTTCGCCATGAATCGGCCGGTAGCCTTCTCCCCCGCGGACAGCCTGTCGGTGAGCGTCCCGGCGCTTCCGCCGAGCTTTCCGAGTGCAGACACGGGTGCGGAGGTCGCGCTCGCCAGCCGCTTCTGCGCCGAGGCGAGTTTGGACTCGGCCGCCTGGGCACGCTCCGACGCCGTCTGCGCCCTGAGCTTGGCGGTGACGAGGCTGCTCTCGGCGCTTAAGGCCCTTGCGGATGCCGGGCCGTACTTGGCAACGGCATCGTTGTACTTGACCTGGGCCGCCTCCGCCGACAATGAGGCCGACTTCGAGGTCGCCATCGCCGAGCGAAGCTCGAGCGTGGCGGATTTGACCTTGTTCTGGAGCCCCTCGACGGCGTTCGCGCTCGCCGCGCTGGAGAAGGCGGAGGAGAATGCGGCGCCGGTCGCCTTGCCGGTCGCGGAGAATTTACCAGTCGCGCCGGAGAGCGCAGAGGAGACCCTAGCGACCAGGCCGCTGCCGCCAGACTTGCCCGCCGCCGCGGAGAAGACCCTTCCGAAGCGCGACCCCGAGGAGGATCCCGCCCCGGACAGGTCCTTGTCAACCTGGGAGGCGAAGCCAGCCATGGACGGCATTACCTTTACGGATACGGATCCGACGTCTGTGGACATGGCGCCTCCTTATACATCGATTCCGAACGACGAAGATATCTCGTACTTCGCCGCCAGCGCCGAGTCCCTGCGGCGCTCGTTCCTGGCTCGCTCGCCCGGCGATAAGATCCGCTGCGGGGCGTTGACGCGCTTTTTGGCATCCTCGGTGAACCCGTAGTGGAAGCACCTGAGCTCGTGCTCGATCATGTCGAGCAGGCGCGTCTTGTCGTCCCACAGGTTGTCGGGCTCAAGGCGAACGGAGACCCGCGAGCGCGCCGGCAGCTGGGAGTAGAGGACCTGCCAGCGGCAAAGGTCCTCGTCCGTCGCCCCGTCGAACCCGCCGCCGAGGGGAAGGTCGATGCCGTACGTCTGACGGAAGTCGGCGACGACCTCTCCCCTCATGCAGGTCCAGGCGGCGGCGAAGCTGGCTAGTTTTTTGCCGCGGCCTCCATGGCGGCCTGGAAGAACGCGCCCCAGCGCTCCGCCGAGCAGTCCTGCCCGTCTTCGCCGAGCTCGTCCATGTACTCGACGGTCTTGCCGTCGAAGATCTCGTCCATCGCATCCCACACCTCGTGCATCTTCTCGGGGATGCCGTCGTAGGCCATGGCGCGCTGCACCTTCATGGACTGGATGGCCTTCTTGTTGATCTGATACTTCTTGCCGTCGAACTCGAACTCGAGCGCGCCCTCGGGGCGCTTGGCCGCCATTAGGCCGCCACCGTCTCGGTCGACTCGATGTAGTCGTAGCAGGTATTGCCGTTCTCGTCGGTGAGGTACTTCATCGTCAGGGCGCGCTGGCAGAGCTCGGAGCTGGAGATGGTGAGGTCGTCGAGCTCGGAGGACTGGCCGCGCGGCACGACCTTGGTCCACTTGCGGCCGTTCTTCAGGAGGAGGAGCAGCACGTAGGCGAAGGTCGGATGGGAGTCGGAATTGTGCTTGACGGTGATCAGGCCGCCCTCGTCGGTGACGTTGCCGTCGCCGTACTGGCGCTTGAGCGTCTCCGCCTTGATCTCGGCGAACGTGAGCTGTGCGGACTCCACTCGGTTGGAATTGCTGGAGTCCATGAGGTCGCCGTTCATGTCGACCGTGTCGTTGGAGTCCTCGGAGACGGACTCGACGTAGCCGTCCTCGGAGATAAAACCGAGGCACTTGAATGCGGGATCGAGCTCGCTCTTGTTCTTGATGACCTTGCCCGGCAGGGTGGTGCCGGTGGGGGCCGAGAAGATGTAGCCGCCCTTCACGCCCTTTCCGGCGCTGACGTTGTTGGAGTCGTTCGCATTGCTGACTTTGGCCATTCGCGCGTTCCTTTCTACTACTCGCAGATCCAGAGCTGGACCTGCACCACGTACCTCGCCCTGCGCGTGTCAGGGTCGGGCATCTTGTATTGGTTCGTGACCTCCGGGTGGAAGACGTTGGGAAGCTCGTCCTCCAGGGACGGGACGGCCGCCTTCACCTTCTCGGCGAGGGCTTTCGCCAGCTTCCTGCCGCCCTTGCCCTCGGTCCCCCAGCAGTCGATATCGAGTTGGACCGGCTCCAGGAAGCCGCCGCCCCCTCCGACCTGCTCGACGGTGACGTACGGCTCCGGGTGCCCGGCGACCGGCTCGAGCGTCGCGTCGGCGCCGGCAAGTTCGCACAGGCACCTCGCGACATCGGCCTCTATATCCATGATCAACCTCCGGACGAGAGCGCCGCCCTCGTCAGTATCTTGTGTTTCGCCTGGGCGTGTTTGGCATGCTCCGAGCATGCGCTGACCCGAAAGCCCTTGGCGAGCGTGCCCTGGCAGCGGCTAACCCTGAAGGCCGGGACGTCGTGGCCGTCCGGCGCGAGCATCGACGTCGCGCGGGCGGCGATGCCCTCGGCCTTGCCCCTGAGCATCCCCTGGAGCGCGGCGTTGCCGTCCATCGCCTCGGCGTACCCGAGGCGGCTCCATTTGAACTTCCCCCAGCTGTACTCCTTAGCCATCGGCCGCCTCCAGCTCGATCGGGTAGCACCAGCGTCCCGGGCACGCCTCGGGGGCGTAGGGCCTCGGGTCGCCCACGACGCGCAGCTCCTCGCCGCGCACGCGGACCGAGCAGCCCTTGAGGCGGATGCCGGCCATGTCCCTCGGGAGATGCACCGTGTATGCCACGGTGGCGCCCTCCGGCCGCGAGGCGTCGAGGTCCGCGGTGGCGCCGGGCGCCACGACGGCGTCGACGTCGCGCTCGGCGACCGCCTCGGAGACGGGCTCGTGGAGGTCGTCGTACACCGTCTTGCGGGAGATGACCGTGACCGTCTCGGTCGGTATCCCCGTCATCGGCATCACGCCTCCTCCCAGCGGTCAGCGGCGGTCATGGGCTGGATACTGCGCACGCGGCACCCGGCCAGACCGAGCCGCTTGAGGTCGGAGCGCCCCAGGTAGAGGTCTCCGGTCGGGTTGGCGAACGTGACGCTCGACGAGTACGGGCCGGTCGTCTGCGTCTGCTGGGTGATGCCGGCCATGGCGCCGGGCGCGTTGACCGCCCGGGCGACCATGGCCACGCAGACGGACTTCACGTTCTCATCGAACGTGGGATTCGAGCCGGCGAGGTACTGGACACCCATACGGCGCCGATATGCCCCGCGCAGGTACGCCGAGGCATCCTCGAGCAGCGCGGCAACCCTGGCCTCGTCCTCGGCGGCACCGCAGCGCGCCTCGTAGTCGGCAACTGTGGCGAAGGCGCCCACTAGAGCGTCTCCAGGATGGCGATGAGCTCCGCCTTGGTCGCCTTGCGCGGGGCGAAGCCGTTGGCGGTCTCGATGGCATCGCGCAGCTGTTGCACGGTCATCTCGGGTGAAGGCTTCTCGTGCACGGGTTGCTCGGGTTCGTCGTCCACGACGTCCTCGTCCTCGGCGGGCTCCGCAGCGGCCTCCGTCTCGGCGGGCGGGAGGTCGACGTAGCCGCCGGCGGACAGCTCCGCGAAGCGCTCGTCGGTCAGCTCGACCTCCTCCCCCACGAGATGCACCGCGAGGGTCTCGCGGTCACGGTACGGGTAGGTGACCAAAGCGATCATGGATGCTCCTTAGGTTTCCTAGGCGGTCGGGGCGATGGTGCCCTTGACCACGAAGTCGATGTACTCGGCGAAGAACACGAGGCCGACGTAGGCCACGGTGTCGTAGGTCAGGCTCTTGAGCTCGGGCGAGTGGGACACGGCAATGTAGCCGCTCTCGTCGGAGTAGAAGCCGAACAGGTCGTCGCCGTCGGTCGGTGCGACGTAGACCTTGATGTTGTCCTTGACGGTGGCGTAGATCGTGCCGGCGGTCACGGAGCCGGTGGACACGAGCGTGCCCAGGCCTGCCCAGTTCTCGATGTAGGAGATGCCGAAGGCGCTGAAGACCTCGGACTCGCCGATCTGCTTGGCGAAGTCGACCGGGTTGGCGAAGTAGACGGTCTCGCCGCTGCCGAAGCCGTACTCCTCGGTGAGGTTGGACAGGGCGGCCCAGGCGTTCGCGGCGGTGGCCACGAGGCTCTTGCCGGTCGCGGCCGTGGTGCCCTCGGCGCCGAGCGCGGCGACGAAGTCCTTCTTGATGTTGCGCTGCATGTCGGAGATCATCGCGGCGTCGGTCTTGTCGACGGCGCCGTCGTAGCCGCGCTTCTTGACCTCCTGGAGCGTAGTCTGCTTGCGGTAGGGTTTGAGCGTCACCTCGAAGGTCGTGACGTCCTCGTAGGTGTAGCTGGAAAGCGGGATGTCCTGGCCGGCAGTGTACGCGACCTCGGAGAGCTTGCCGGTGATCTTCTTCTGGTGCAGGGTCTCGCCGACGGCAGCGTGGATGGGCGCGCAGGTGGACAGCATCGCCGTGAGCTTCTCCAGCGACTTGGTGAAGGTGTTCACGAGGTCGACGTTGCGCGCGGCTGCGAGGGTCTTGATATCGGGCATTGGGGCCCCTTTCTCCCCTTACTTGAAGAGGTCGATGTTGGCGGCGATGGCCGCCATGCGTTCCTTCTTGTCCTCGATTCCGAGGATGTCCTTCTTGGAGGGCTTGCCCGGCTTGGGCTTGCCGCCGGCCTCGGGCGCCTTCGGCGCGCCGCCGGCCGGTTTCGTGATGGCCGCCACGGCATTGGCCTGCTCGGTGAGGGCGTCCTCGTCCTCGCCGTTGAGCGTCGCCACGATGGAGCGGTCGAGTCCGGTGGCCTTGGCCACGGAGTCGACGAGCGCGGAGCGGGCGGCGCTCGCCTTGAGGGCGGCGTTCTCGCTCTCGAGCGAGCTCAGGCGCTCCTCCACAGTCGGATCCGTCTTGGGCGTTGCGGCCTTGAGCTCGTCGAGCTCCTTAAGGTTCGCCTTCGAGCGGCTCTCCCACTTGCGCGACTCCTTCAGCGCGTTCTCGTAGAGCGCCTTGTAGTCGGGCGCCGGATCGGTCTCTCCGCCCTGTGCAGGGTCAATCGGATCGGTCTCGGCGGGCGTGGTCTCCTTGGCCATGCTCCCTCCATTTCCGCCCCGTGCGGGGCATCGTCTTGCCCCGTGCGGGGCGCTTTTCGGCATGAAAAAGGCCACCCATGCGGATGGCCTGGTTCAACGTTTTGGTCGGGGCGGCGGGACTCGAACCCGCACGGGCGATGCCCACGTGCTCCTGAGGCACGCGCGTCTGCCATTCCGCCACGCCCCGATGGCACCTGGCCGAGGAATCGAACCCCGGTAAGCGGTTTTGGAGACCGCCGCACTGCCATTGTGCTAGCCAGGTGTGTATAATCTGATTTGAAAAGCCTTGGGCGTGCTGGATAGCTAACCTGGGGCTTATTTCTTTATGTCGTCCTTGGCCCCGCCCTTGGTCAACAAGATAACGTGGTCGATGTCATGCCTCGACATCTCAAGCCGCACGCGCTTCAGCGCGTCCTCTCTTGTCACAGGGACCTCCTCGCAGTTAAGCACGACGATAGAGGGCTTTACCGGCCCACCTTCCGCCTTTTCGAACTGCCGCACTGCCTTTCTTATATTGCGCTCGATGAACCTAAGCCCGTTGACGCCAGACGCATCGCTTGTCGGGCTCTTCAGCTCGCATAGCTTGCCGTCGAGCAGCAGGTCGATATTGGAAAAGCCCTCCGGCGCGTCCTCCTTGCGGACGACGACCTCGTGACCGGCCGCCCGAAGCGCCTCGTGCGCCGCGAGATCGTAGGAGCCGCCGCGCTCGTGCGCGAAGGTCTCTTTCGGCTTCTTGTACACGATTGGAGGCCCAGGCGAACCGAGCACCGCACGCTTCGCCGCGTCCTTGTCGGCGCTCGTCAGACTTTCGTCCTCATCGATGTTCTTGAACTGTGCCCACTGCTCGCGAAGCTCCTCGGGGCGCACGCCCTCCACGAGCTCCGCGTCCGGGTCGTCCTCGAAGCCGGGGACGACCTTGCAGTCGCAGTGCCGGTGGAAGTGTTTGAACTCGCCGGCGGATTTGCGCGTGTGGTAGACCGCGCCGCGACTCGCGAGCATGATGCAGAAGGTGCAGGTCTCGAAACCCGTCGGCACGCGCGCGAAGCGCACGCCCCTGTCCTTGTCGCGGCCCACGTTGGAGATGATCGTCTCATTCAGGCTGCGGAACGCGTCGTTCCTGGCGTACTCGCCGCACGCCTTGGCGAACGCCCCGTCGCCGCCCTTCACGAGCTTCTTCGCCTGGTAGCGCGCGACCTCGTCTACGGACTTCGGCCTGTAGGTCGTCACGGTGACGGCCTGCTGCGGCCTGGCGCCCTCGCGCTCGGCGAGGGCGTCGTACCACTGCGCCGCGAACTCCGCCGCCACGTCGTCGTAGCCCTGGACGAAGCCCTCCATGATGAGCTTCGCGGCCTCGCGTTTCTCGGCGACGGTCGCGCCCACGTGGGAGCGGCACCAGGCGAGCACGGCGGCCTCCACGTCGGATGCCGCCCTGTCGCCTATCTTCGCCACGGCGCGGTTGTAGGCCGCGAACTCAGCTGCGCTAATCATCGGCGGGCGGCGCGGGCTCCGCCGCCTGGGTGACGCCCGCCATCAGGTCGAGCGCCGCCGAGCGCGTCACGTTGCGTCTGATCTCGGACGAGACGTTACGCACCTCGTCGTCATCGAGACCGTTGAGCCGCCAGAAGGTCGGCGTGCCGGCGAAACCCTCGACCGCCGAAGCGAGCTTGATGGAGCTGTCAGTCTGCTGGGCCAGCGTCGGCATGGCGGGGTTCAGGAAGTGGACGGACACGCCGCAGGCGTCCTCGGCCTCCTCGTAGGAGCACCCAAGTTCCGTGGCAATCGCTGCGGTCGCGGCATTCGCCAGCGCCGCCTTGGCCTCGCGGATGAAGCTCTTGCACTTGAGGATGAGCGGCTCATTCTCGGCGTAGATCGCCTCGGCGGAGCTGGGGTTGTCGCTCATGATGCCGAACTGCCCCACGTGGATGCCGGTCGCTGCGCTCATGCGCTTGCACAGGTTGCCGAAGTGCTCGGTCATGGGCTGCATGCTCGGCTGAGTGAGCTGGCCGAACTGCGGAATCGTGCCGTCCTCGGTCTTGGTGACCTCGAAGATGGAGCCGATGAAGGCGCTCCATTTGGTCTTGTCGGCGAACGCGTCTCCGTCGGTGCCCAGCAGGTACTTCTGCGTGGACGCGGCGAACGCGGCGGCGATCTCCTCGTTGACGTTGGCGCGCATGGCGCAGTCGATGTTCCAGCGCACCTCGGAGTTGATCCTGGACACGCCGAACGGTCGGTCGTCGTCGGGGTTGTGCGGCATGACGAACATGGGCACGGCGCCCAGGCCGTGCTCCACGTACTCCGCCGCCCACTCGTTGCGGCGAACCTCGCGGATGCGCACCATGCGGTCCGGCAGCATCACGTTGACCCAGTCCGGGCGGTCCGTGGGCCGCCCGCGGTCCTTGGCGAAGGAGACGACGAACATGCCGGAGGACAGGCACTCGTGGACGTCGTCCCAGATGCCCGTGCACAGGGTCGGCGGGTACGCCGAGATGCGGGCGTGCCCGTCCTCGTCCGCCGTCACCACGAGCATGGAGAAGCAGTACTTGAGTGCGGAGTTGACGGCCTTGCCGACGCGCGTGGCCATCTTGTTGCGCTTGGCCACGGAGGTGAGCAGGCCGTCGAAGTCCTCATCGTCGGGGCACGTGAACCCGTCGAAGGCGATGTGGTCGCGCATGACCTCCACGCACTTGTATCCCCAGCCGCACGCGACCTCCAGGTCGCGCAGCGAGTCGGGCACGGCGATGCCGAGGTCCTTGAGCATGTTGCGCGCCTCGTAGTAGTCCGAGCGCAGGAGGTTGCCCTTGTAGTGGGTCTGCCAGCTGTTGAGCAGGCAGCGCACCGTCTCGCGGTCCTCCTCGAGCAGGCCGTCGGCGGACGCCACGGCGTAAGGTATCGAGATCAAGTGACCCTCGCCTTCATTCCGGGTTTTCTCTTCGATGTGTTAAGCGCGAGCAGCGCCAGCCCCGCGGCCTCGATGGGCGCGGCGTTGTCGCCGCCGAAGCCCCAGCCGCCGCCGGAGCCGATCTTGCGCTTGGGGGATGTCTCGGCGGAAAGGTCGAGCGCAGGGCACGCAATGTGCGTGACCGAGCCCGCCTTCGCGCCGGACGAGATGAGACTTGCGGCGGTCACGGCCTGGTCGGTGCTCGGGCGCAGGATGTAGTCCTTGGGCATGCCCATGCCCTCGAGCTTGTCGCACAGGGCGCCGGCGCCTGCCTTGCCGTCGATGGCGACGCAGGCGTACCTGCCCGCCCTCGCGGCGATCCAGTAGGCCAGCCAATCCGTGCTGGGCTCCGGGTCCTTGCAGAAGGGAAGCTCAACATGCACGGTCGGCGAGCCGGGCGGCCGCACGGCGCACGCCACGGCGACGGTCGAGCCGTCGGCGCTGAATCTCACGCCGGCGCAGATCCTGCAGTCGGCGTTCAGCTCGGGGCCGCTCTCCACGAGGCACTCGCCCCATGCGTCGGAGCCGATGATGGGCTTCTCCACCTGGTTCTGTGGGGGCAGCCAGTAGCCCAGGTACTCCTGGGCGGCGCCAAGCTCGTCCATGTCCTTCATGCCGGTTCGGATGGCGCGGATGTCGGCGTGGTAGCCGAGCGAGGGCATGACCTCCGGCCAGCGGCTCTCGTCCCAGATGTCGCCGACCTCCTCGACGCCGTACTCCAGCCAGAGCAGATCGGACGCCTTCTCGCCGCCCTCCCATGCCTGCCGCCGGAGGTTCTTGAACACCTCGGCGGGGTTGCCGGCGCGGGTCGGCGTTCCGGCGTACACGATCATCAGGTTGTGCTTGGCGCCGGACGTCGTCGTCGGGTTGATGACCTGGGTGTGGATGCCCGTGAGCTCCTGGGCCTCGTCGTATATGACGATGTCGAAGGAGAAGCCCAGGCGCGAGGACTTGGTTCTCGTCGAGAACTGGATGACGCCGCCGGAGCTGAACCGCATCCATTCCTGGCCGGTCTGGGAGCAGACCTCGACCAGGAGCTTGCGCCAGCGCGGGATTCCCTCGGACGTGTCGCCGACACGGCGGCCGAAGATCTTGCGGAAGCGGTCGACCATCTCCATGGTCGTCGAGTAGTTGTGCTCGGTCCAGAGCACCTTGTAGCCGGCCAGCGCCGCCATGACCGCGACCCACACGATGATGTCGACGGACTTGCCTTGCTGTCGCGGGATGGAGATGCCGACACGCGGGTGGACCCACTTGCCGCTCGCGTCCACGGCGCCGATGTCGTGGGCGAGCTGCTCCTGCCACGGCACGAGCTTGTATCCCATCGTCGGGGCGAGCTCGACCGCGAGGGAGCCGATGGACCTCTCGTAGGGCTGGACGAGGCGAAGCCTCGGCTTAGCCGAGGACGTCGCGCAGGACCGAGACGGCGTTGATGATGACATCGTCGCCACCGTCCTCCCCAGCCCCCTCTATTCGTTCAATCTGCTCGAGCGTCTCGCGGTACTCCTTGGCGAGCCGGGCCGCCTGGCTGGGCTCGGCGTCGTATAGCTGTCGCTCGATGACCTGCCGCACCCACCGGAGCCTCCCGAGCGTGTCCTGGCGGCCGTCCGGGCCGTCCGCGGGGGGCGCCGAGACGCCCGCGCCCACGGACTCCCCCGTGGACTCGCCGGTCGCGATCTCGCCGCTCTCCTTCATTCTCTTGATGAGGGCGCACACGCCCGAGCGCGACCGCTTGAGCTTCTTCGCGATAGCCGCAGGTCCGAGCGCCGGGTACGCGTTTCTGACGAACTCCCGCTCGTCTGCGGTCCAGGGCTTGCCCCTCGGCTTCGTGGACTTCGTGGACATTCCATGCACCTCCCGGTATGGACTCGGTTTCGGGGCCTGCGCAAAAAAGGCGCAATGCCGTGGGGCGAGCCTTCGGCCCCGGGGAGGGGGCCATCCCCCAGGGTCGGGTCACCATGGCAGCGAGGTCGAGCAGCCGACGTCGCGGGGGCGCGGCGATATCGAGCCGTTGAGCGCGGCGAGGCTCTTGTTGCCGCGCCGCTCGTTGCAGATCCGGTGGGCCGGCGCGACGTTCGCGCGGTCGATGGGCGAGCCGCCCTTGGACACGGGCACGATCTCGTCCACCTCGAAGCTCATCGGGTCGCCCGCGGGCAGGTCGTAGTCGATGGCCATGCCGCAGATGTGGCATGGCAGCCCCTGCGCCTTGAGCCAGGCGCGCACCTGCCGGCGGGCGTGGCCATTGGCGTAGCGGGTCTTGGTGGCCACGCCTAGCGCTCCACGGGAGAGCGACCCCGGTTGGCCATGCACTCCTCGAGCCCCGCGTAGCGCAGACGCTCGACGGCTTTGCCGGCCCCCTTGCACTTGCGCCCGCCCGCGCGGCGGGCGATGCCCAGGGCGCGGCGGAATGCCCACGCCATCACGGTGTCGTACCTGTTGGCGGCACGGACGATAGCCTCGCGTGTGACCACGGACCCACCTCATTACGTTGTCGTTCCATAGAAAGGCCGGGGTCCCTGAACTGCTGAAGGGAACCCCGGCCACTCATCTGTGCTTCCACGCACATCCGACCCGCACACCGCGCGGGCGGCGCTGCGAATCGACACCCTAGTTATATCCCAATCGCAACGCGCAACGGCACGCAATCGCGCGCAATTGTCGGCAATCGTATGCAATCACGCGCAATTGTCGGCAATCACATGCAATAGTTGGCAATCACACGTAATGACATGCAATAGCGAACCAAGAGAAAGGCCCCGACCGCACATGGCGATCGGGGCCGACATGCTGACGCGAACCAGCACTTGTATTATACGGCGACGGGAGCCTCTTTCGGGCGCCCAGCCTTGGGTGAATCGGCGAGTCTGGCCTCGACGGAGGCCTTGGACACCATGCGCTTTGTGCCGTCCCTCCACGAGTCGAGCAACCCCGCGCCTATCAGCTGCGACACCCTCGCCGAGCTGACGCCGAGCATGCGGGCGGCATCTGCGGCAGTGACGGCGGGAATGTCACCGAGCTCGCGGCTGACGGCGATGGCGATGATCTTGCCCCCGTTCAGTGGCTCATGGCCAAAGTCGGGCGCGGGAAGGTCGACCCCGCCCATGAGGTGATCGTCGACCATGCAGGCGAGGTAGTCGGCCGCGCTCGCGACGGCATCGTTCAAGTCGGACCCGAACGTGCCGCCTCCTCCGAGCGAACCGCACGGCACGGCATCGACCATGCCTCCAGAATCAAAGAATTCGAATTCCCATACGTAAACCATTCACGTCTCCTTTACGTGGGCGATGCAAGACGTAGCCCCAAAGGGGCGGGGCTAACGAAGCCCCGCCTGTCTCAGAATCCTCTTGGCTATCTGGTCCTCGATCTCCCTGTGGCGCTTCACCAGCACGAGTTTGTCGCCCTTGACGAACTTCTCGTGGTTGGTGCCGCCTTTGGAGATAAAGCCGGCTTCCTCGAGGATGCGGACCAGTTCGCGTCTCTGCATGTCACCTTCTTTCTATCGACAACTATATATTAGCATATCCTAATAGTTATTACTATATAAATCTTAGCTATTATTAAGTTATATCTCGGCAGCTCCTCGCCCTTGTCGCGCACGGGCGAGGCCGGTGAGGTCCACCCAGTCAACAGCCGCAGACAGGTCTGCCTGTATGGACCTCACCGACACCCCGAGCGCCCCCGCGATCTCCTGCAGCGTGCGGTCCTCGCAGTAGCGCAGCTCCAGCACGTCGCCCCAGCGCTTGCCGGGGTTGGCGGAGCGCACGCCCGCGCAGAGCTCGCGTCCGCGCTCCACTTCGCGTCGAAGCTCGGACAGCTCGGCGCCACTGCGGCGCTCGTAGTCGATCCGGTCGTCGGTGGACCTCATGAAGTCCGTGCCGTGCGCGCCCTTGCCCACGGCGTCGTAGCGCTGGGCGCGCACCTGCTCGCGCGCCTGCATCGACTCGATGACCGCCAGGCGGCGGTCGATGCTGCGCTGAGCGGCCCGTACAGTCTCCAAATATTCACGTGCATCCATGTGACCTCCCGCGTGGTACCATGCTCTACGCCATGTAGAAGATGCCGGGAGGCGTCTTTGCCAAAGGCCGCCGGCGCTCCAACGCCAGCGGCCTTAATTATATATCTACCTGCTGTAACTCAATATCTCATCGCGACCTCACGCCGCATGGCCATGATCTCGTCGTGCGCCGGGCCCGTAGGCGCCAGGTAGCGGTCGACCTTGTCGCGCTTCGGCTTGGTACCCTTGCGGCGGGCCTCCTTCGCGCGGTCCTGCTCGTGCCTGCGCCGGCAGCCCTCCGAGCAGTACTTGGCCTTCGGCGCCTGCGGGATGAAGGTCCTCCCGCAGACCGCACAGCTCCTCTCCTGCACGTCCCACATAACGGTCATCTCATCGACCTCCTGAGTCTGCGGGCGCGGCGCGCCTCGATGCTCTTGCGCACGCGGCAGTTCTCGGCGAGCATCCGCCACAGTCTCTCAAACAACCTCATCGCTTAGCCTTCCTCGACATCTTGAGCGCGCGGGCCCGGTCGCGTTCCAGCGCACGCGCCCTCCGCTCCGTCTCACCGATCTGCGCCGACGTCACCCGCGGCGCGTCGGCCCGTCCATGCACGAGCGCCCGGCGCGCGGGGCCCGAAACCAGATCGGGCACCATGCGCCAGGCGGTTGCGCGGAACAAGTCGGTCGCCGAGCGGATCACCGGCTGTTCCAGCTGTCCGCGAGCATGGCGACGGCCTCTTTTTGCGAAGTCGCCATCATGTGCCCCCACGCGATACTGTTGGACATCCCGCAGGAGGGACACGTCACGCTCATCACATTGGGCCGGTCCAGGGAACGCTCACGCACGTCCTCTACCTTAGGCTCGGCCCCGCACCTGGGGCACGCCTTGAACTCGGCATCGTTAAAGGTCACAGCTCTCTCCCATCTCTCTGAACTCGGCCTCATAGCACCTCGGGCAGACGGCGTAGCCGAACCCGAGGTCGTTGTGGATCGGCCGCGAGGTGTAGCTCTCGCCGAACGCGAGCTCGCACCCGCACTCCGCGCAGTCGACAACGGTCGATAAGTCGTCCGCGCACACGCTCGCGCCGTCCGGCACGCGCCAGTCCCTATACTCGGACCGCCCCGGCACCCACCTAATCGCTCGCTTCAATGAAAAGACCTCCAGTCGTGCGCCATCTCGTGTACGAGTCCATCAGCATCGCCCAGAGCAGGCAGAGCGTTGAATCCTCTCTCAGGCTTCCCGCGCCGCGCATACTAAGGTCGTATCTCAGCCGAAGGGAGCCTCCGTTGTCGGGGCAGTAGACTTGCACGCCCAACGGCAGGAGCATCTTGTCGTGCAGCTCGTCAGCAAGGTCGCGAGGGCACACGAGCCAGTTATCGTCGCCTCGGAACGTGAGGCCGTAGCCGCTCTTGAAGTCAGCCATGCACGACTTGACCTCAACGAACACGAACCGCCCATGCTCGAGCTTCATGTTTCGTCCTCCGACGCCCGGAGAAAATGCCATGAAGTCGACCCTGTGGTCAGGGTCCACCCATACCTCCCGCGCGACGAGCGCGAACCGCCTGCGGAGCTTCTTCTCCACCTTCTCGGACAGCTCTTTGGTCACATCCTTGCGGCTCATTCGTCCTCGCATCTCTTGCTTTCCAGAAAATCGGGCACCAGTGCCGCGACCATGGCGACGGTCTCGAGGGTGGTCATCTCGGTCGCGAGGGCATGGCAGTACTCAAGGACCTCAATGTCATCGACCGCAACAGGGTCTTTGCCCTCGATCGCGCTCAGCACGCCTCGTGCTTCCTCGGCGATTTCGTTAATCAGATACGTCTTCGTTTTCACATAGATCTCGTGCACCTAAAGCTCCTCTCCGCAGAACGGGCAGTACTTGATGTCCTCGATGTAGGCGTCCGTCGTCACGTCGGCGCTAACGCAGTCACCGCACGAGCCGTTGACCGAAACGTCGAGCGTCACGCTGGTATCCAGCTCGACCCTGACGATCGGTTCTCCGTCATATCGGCGCGTCAGGGTCATGGAACCAACGGACCAGTTGCAGACGCCTCGGTCGGGGGCAGAGTGGATGGACGCGATGCGCGAGCCTCCGCAGAAGTAGCAGCTCATTCGCCATCACCCGCGAGCAGGGAGTGAATGCGGTAGCAGATGCTGTGGAGCGCCCTCGCCTGGCACAACGTGCCGCCGCACCTGTCGGCGCAGGCATCGCACATCCCAGAGACAACGTTGTAGGCGTGCGTCGGTTCTTCGCTGGCAGGGCAGTTCATAGCAGCCTCGATATCGTTCATCAGGGCGCCGAACGTATCCGGGCGGATCAGGTGCATCTCGTCCACCCTCACGACCCCCTCATCGCAGCTGGCACGCCAAACGCCAGCGCCGAGCAGATACTCATATCTCTTGACCGTGCACTCCATGCCGCTGTCCGCAAAGAGCGTCGCGGTCGACAGGGAGACCTTGCGTCCCTCCTTGTCGACAGGGCCCAACGGCATCACTTCCCCGTCCGGTGTCATCACGCTGTCGACTGTGAGACGCTCCCCCATCACTCGTCACCACCCTTCTCGGCCTTAACCTCAGCCTGCAGGATGTCCCGCAGGGTGCCGATGCGCTCGATCGCGTCGTCGGGCGTGTGGCCGTCCCACTCGGGCGCGCGGTCGAGCACCTCGCACGGGAACATGTCCCAATACGGCTCGACGTCGTAGTGGTACGTGGCGGGGCCGGCGGGCGTGTCGATGCCCACGATGAACATACCGTCGTACATCATCCCGTCATGGTGGTGGAGCGACTTCCATGAGCGTCCGCGGAACATGGCCACGATTACCGAGAACAGCACCGCCCGGTGGTGGTAGAGCTCATCGAACGTGTGGTACCCGTCCGATGTGGAACCCGTGACGGGTGCCGGCTCAACGTAGTCCGCAAGGCACTCCGCAAGATCCGGATAGCAGCCTCGATTCAGCTCGTAATGGACGGGGCTGAAGACGTCGTAAAGGCCCTCGGTGAACTCCTCTGCATACCGGCAGCAGTAAAACTGCTCGCGTAGCTCCTTGGCAATTTCTCGGCGGTCCTCATCGCTTATCTGTCTCATTTCTCGCTCCATTCCTTCACGATCTCCTTCTCCTCCGCGACCATGATCAGCGCCTTGTTGAGGCATCGCCTCGCCTGGCGCAGCTCCTCGCAGATGTCGCACCCCTGTCGCAGCCTGTCGCACTCCCTGAGCGACCTCTTGACGTCCTCGAGCCTGCCGATGGCGAGGTCAATCCAATCGGAGGGGCCGCACCTGTAGCTCACCGCGACTCACCCCTCACGCCGAAGATGTCGGCCAGGATGTCGCCCGGCGATGCCACGAACGGCTCGGGGCTGATTGGGTCGTAAGTCACCTCGAGGTAGCCCGGGTAGCCGATCGTCACGCCCGTGGGCTCGCGCCCCGGAAGAAGCTGGTAGCCCCAGGCCACGCTCACCCTGTGCTCGTCCAGGATGGTCTCGGTGCGCTCCACGCGAAACCTATAGCCGCCCACCCGCTCCGTGTCGTACGTGTCGTCGGCCCAGGGAATCCGGTGCCTGTCGAGGGCGTCGCGGTAGGCCCTCATCACCGCTGAGATCTCGGTCAAAACCTCTCTCACTCTCCTATCTCAAAAGAATTAGGTGTTCTTTGCGCCGGGGGCTTCCCCGCCGGCGCCGTTTCCACTGCCTAGCGGCGGAAACCCCATCGCCTGCTGGCCCAGCTGCCCCGCCGGTGTTGGCACACTTTTGGCATACCTCCAGCTCGGCTTCTCGCCCCTTGCGATGGCGGCGATGTCCATCCGCAGGTCCTCCTTGGCGCGCTTGCGAGCGCGGTACTCGTCGAGCTTCTGCTTCTTGGCCAGGCGCGCGCCCTCGTCGGCGCTGATGACGTTGGCCATGTAGATCCGCGTCACATCGAGCGGCCGGCCGGCTGCGGGGTCGAAGCCGTCGAGCATCTCCCTGAGGGTGATCATGCCGACTCACCAAGCTCCCGCTCGAGGGCTGCGATGACGTCGTCCTCGGTCTCGGCGGGCTTCCACACCGACGCGCGCTCGACCTCCTGTGAGGTCTGCCCGCCGCGGGCCTTGCGCTCGGCGTCGTAGCCGCGCTCGCGGTCGGACCAGATTCGGGCGACCGGCTCCCACTTCGCGATGGGGAAGCCCTGCCTGGTCCAGCCGTTGGACTCATAGTAGTCGTAGAACTTGCTGGCGCTGCCGCGCAGGCAGTTCACCGCGAAGTATGTCTTGACCTCCTCGAGGGTCGGCGGGACGAACTCGGCGCCCCCTCCCCCTTCGTTTTCACAATCTGAGGGGTTAATCCAGACTCCTAACTCCTCTTCCCCTTCCTCTTCCTCTTCGCTTGCGCGTTTGCTATCTGCTTTGCTTACGCTTTTGCTATCTGCTTTGCTTACGCTTTTGCTTTCCGTTTTGCTTGCACGTTTGCTCTCTGGTTTGCCCTTGCTCTGCCCGCCCTTCCTTCCGGCCTCCGCCCTGGCGCGGCTGTTCTCGAGGACCGGCATGATCATCGTGATGGCCATCCGCTGGGCGTCGGTGCGCGGTTCGGGCACCTCGCCGGTCACGAGGTAGCGAACCATCATGCCGAGCAGCTCGTTGCTCTCGCGCCTGTTGCCGAGGCACAGGGCGCCCTCCACGAGGGAATCAAGTATCGTCATCCGTATCACCTCCGCAGATCGAATCGGTAAAGGCCGCGGCGGCGGCCTGGTCGCGGCCCGGCATGACCGAGCCGTAGATGTCGAGCGTCGTCTTGACGCTCGCGTGCCCCAGGCGCTCCTGGATGGTCCTCATGTCGAACCCGTTCATGAGCAGCCACGAGGCGTGCGTGTGCCTCAGGGAATGGAACACCGTCTCCTCCGGCAGCCCCAGGTCCCTCACGAGCGACTTGAAGCGGCTCGTCACGGTGGACGGGCGCGCGATGGCTCCGGCGGGCCCGAAGGTCACCACCAGCGCCGCCGGGCCCTTGCGCGAGAGCCACGTGTCCTGCCACTCCAGGTGGCGCTCCAGCCGCGCCTCCACCGCCGGGGCGAGCGCCACGTTGCGCACGCGCCTGCCCTTGGTGTAGGCCTGCCGGTGCAGCTCGGGGTGCTCGACCGCCTGCCCCACCACGTGCAGGTCGTGCAGGGAGCGGCGCCAGTCTCGGCGCTGCAGCCCGCAGATCTCCCCGCAGCGCAGGCCCGTGTTGAGGGCGAGGTAGACCGCCATGGCCTCGGTGCGCCGCGAGATGTTGGCGGCAGAGGCAGATTGCGAGGACATGGCGGAGGCCAGCGCCCGGGAGAGCTCGTCGGTGTCGAGCTCGGACAGCGCGAACGGCTCCACGGGGTCGGGCGAGGGCGCGGGGACGTCGAGCATGATGTCGCGGCCCAGCGCCGGCCGCCACGAGCGGTAGGCGCCCTTCAGCAGCGCGTGCATCTTGAGCAGCGTCTTGGGCGACAGCCCCTTGCCGCTCCTGGGGGCGAGCAGCATGCGGTACGCCGCCGACACGTCCCAGGGCTCAAGCTGGTCGTAGGGCAGCCGGCCGATGGTCGGCTCCACCATCGTCCTTACCACGCTGCGGTACGTGGCCACCGAGTTGTCGGACAGGCCGTTGACGGGGTCCGAGATGTACGTCTCGAGCATCGAGGACAGGCGCTTGGAACTGTCGCGCGCGGAGGAAGGGTCGAACGTGGCCGCCCACCTGTCGCACTCGGCCTGTGCCTGCTCGCGCGTCGACTCCGCGTCCCACGACCTGTACGGCCTGATCCGCCTGCCGGTCACGCGGTCGGTGCCCATGTAGGGGCGCGCGAACCAGCGCCCGTCCGCCCCGCGCTGCACGACCGCCCGGCGCTCGCTAGATGTCGGCATCGACACCGAGGTCCTCGGCAATGCGGGCGATCTCGTCGCGCGCACCGAAGTCGACGCAGTACGCCTCCTCGGCGGCCGCGGCGATGTCGTCCTCGAGCGCAGGAAGGAGGATGAACCCCTTCGCGGTATTGGGGTCGACCCCCAACTTGGCGGCGAGCTTCAGGACCATCGCCACCGCGCCGTGGGCGAGGTTCGCGAGGTCCCGGACACCAAAGGAGCCGGACAGCACACCGTCTTCAGACGAGTCATCGAGCGTCACCACGACCATGGCGGACTTTGCCTCCAGCTCGCGGCGGCACCCCTTGTACTCGACCGTTATCTTGGTCATCTGGTCGTCCCTACTCATCCTTCTCCTCCTTGGCAGATTCGTCCGCATCGATGTCGAGGTTGTATCTGATCGCGTCCCGCTCTTCCTCCTCCGTGTATCCGCAGCTTGTCGCTGCGTGGACGAGTTCGATGCGCATGCGGTCCTCGGGAACGCCGGCCCCGATACCGAACGAGAGCAGCTCGGAGACGGCTCCGTCGGCGAGGACCGGGAGCGCGTCGCGGTCGAGGTCGCCGATATGGCACGCGGGGCCGGGAATGTTGTCCGCCCTAGCCGTCACCACCACGGCGGTGCGGCAGTAGAGCGAGTGCTCGCGCCCCCTGGCCTTCACTGTCACCGTGACGTAGTTCTCGTCCTCTTCGCTACTCATCCTTCTCCTCCTTGAAACTCTCCTGAACCCTCGCCCTGAGCCACTCGTCTTCATCGTTCGGCGTAAAGCCTGCGGCGCGGAACACGTTCCAGTGCTCGATCCACCCCTCCGCGTCGTCGCCGCAGTAGCTGGAGTTGAGCTGGGCCATGTTCTTGGCTATGCGCATGAGGCTGCAGCCGGCCTCGTACTTACCGGGATCCGTCGCTCCGAGACGTGCCATGAACCTGTCTCGCGCCTGCTGGAGGCGCTCTTCGCCCATCGTGTCAGACAATCCAACCGGAACTATGCGGTTCTCGAGCACATGCCGCGCAATGCCATCGCACACAACGAAGGCTCCGTCCGCGGTGAAGTCGACCATGCGCCCGTACATGTCCTCGAGCGCGGCTTCCTCGCGCTCGGCCTCCTGCTCGGCTCGGATCTCCTCCTCGGTCTTCTCGGGCTCGGCGTCCTCGCCGCCCTTCGGAGCGAAGAATTCCCAGTAGTAGTCATTCCACACGGCAACGGTGCCGGCGGCAAACTCCTTCGCCTCGAGCTTCGCGGCAACGAGGCCGGGGTGGGCCCAGTCCTTGTAGACGAACCCCTCAGGCTTTTCCTTCGCGACCGGGATGCCCGCATCGCCGAACGCGTCGTAATCCTCGGCCTTGGCCTCCTCGCGCTCGATGCGGCGGCGGATCCGGTCGGCCTTGTCCGCCCAGCCCTCGCCGGCCGCCAGCACGGCCTCAACGTCCTTCTCGTCGTCGAAGGCGCTCGCGGCCTCAAGCTGCTCCAACGTCACCTGCCGGCCCTCGATACTCCCGCGTAGTTTGCGCGCGGCGCGGATCTGCCCGGCGGTGGCGCGGCTCGCGCGCTCGATGCGCTGCTCGTCGATGCCTAGCACGAGCATCTGCTGCACGCCGCGGGCGCGCTCCGCCTCGGTCAGCTGTCGCTTGTCGTCGGTGGCGAGCATGGCCACGAGCTCATTGGCCTCGTCCATGCTCTCCGCCACCAGCGCGGACACCTCGCGGTCCTCCCCGTAGAGCGACGACAACGCGCGGTAGCGGCGCTCGCCGTCCACGATGCGGTAGACGTTGCCGTCCGCCACGACCACGGGCGGGTTCAGCGGCTCGCCGCCGGTCGCCTCGATGCTGCGGGCCAGGGCGCCGATGTCGCCGAAGTCCTCGCGCGGGTTCTGCTCGCTGGGGCGGATATCGCCCAGGCGCACGGCCCTCTTCTCAAACTGCATGTCATTCCTCCTAGTAGTACATCCCGCTCGGGGTGGTCCCCTCGATGGCGCCGGCGATGGCAAAGAGCGCGAGCATCACGACGGCGCACACAACGCTCTGCGTCCGCTCGGACAACGTTCCCCACCAGGCCGACACCCGGTCGCTAAGCAGCAAAAGAATCTCGCTCATGGGTTCCCTCCTCGATCCACTCGTCGACCCACTCGGGGCGCACCAGGTAGCCGCGGCAGCGGCCGTCGGGCAGGCAGTAGGTGAGCCTGCGCGCGGTGCATTCGTCTCGAAGGGTGTTGTAGGGCACCCCCAGCACGCGCGACACCTCGTCGAGCGTGTACAGCAGCTTGCGCGGCAACTTGAGCTCGGCCGCAAGTGCTCTGAACGTCTGGGGCTTCTTGCTGGTATCATCCATGGATGACCTCCTTTCAGGTCGGCCTCCCGCGTACGGTCCTAACGCTGCGGGAGGCTCTTTTTTTGGGTCGGGCGTAGGGCGGACCCTCCCCCGGCACGGCACCGGCTGGAACGCCCGGCGGATGGTTAACGGAGCCCGCCGGGACCGGTGCCGCCTCGGGGAAGGGCCTCAGCCCCGAAGCGACGCGAGCGCCCACGCCGCGATGAACGGCACGGCGGCGGAAAAGCACATCCGCGCCAGGCCGTAGGCCCCCTGCGCGGCGCACATCCAGCCGGCGGCGTCCATCACGACGGCCGAGGCGAACAGCGCCCGGGTCATTCGCGAGCCTGTCATTCCTCTTCCTCCAGATCCTCCATGGGCACGCCCAGCGCCCTCGCGAGCCGCTTGGCCGCCCCGTACTTCGCGTCGGCTATCCCCCGGCGCTCCCAGTTCCAGACCGTCCTCTCGGTAACGCCGACCATGACGGCGAGCCGGTACTGGGAAAGACCGGCCTCCCTGCGCAGCCGCGCAATCGCGTTTCGTGTCGCCATAGCCCGTAACCTCTTTCCTGTAGTCGCTTTCAATCCGCCGCTCACGGCGGTACAATCCAAGCGTCCTGTCAACCGACGGAAGGGAGCCATCTCCTTGAAGGCAGTTTTGAGGACGCGGGCCGCCGTAAAGTAGGGCCCCGCCCGGCATACGGAAGCCGGAAAAGCCCGAGCCGAAGGCGTCGGCGCAACGACGCGCGGCGAGGCAGCCAGACCGCGGGCTACCGAAAGTCCCGCCGAAGCTCTCCAGTCCCTCTCCCGATTGGCAGTCATAAATGGGATATAGGGCAGGCACGGGGAAATCCGGGCGGGATCTGGTCTGATAACCGTGCAGGATGGCGGATAACGACCCGGCTAGGGAGGCGGCGAGGGTTGCGCACCGAACCGCCCCCGAGACCGGAACCGCCGGGGACCCGCATCCCTCTCCCGACTTTCCATCTCTTCCCCCATCCCTACGCTGCCTCGTCCGTGTTCCAGCCCATCAGGTCGTTGGGCGTGCAGCCCAGCGCCTGGGCGATGGCGTAGGCCTTGTCGACACCCGGGACCATCGAGCCGTTCTCGTAGCCGATGATTGAAGATGCCGAGAGCCCCGCCTTGTTGGCCAGCTGCTCCTGAGACATATCGGCGCGAGCGCGGGCGGCGCGCAGGTTCGCTCCGAACTCGTCCTTCGAAAACTTCATCTTTTCCTCCTTCTGAAATAGGGAACTTCTTCCCTGTGCAATTCAGAGTATAGGTAATCTTTTCCCGATTGCAATAGCAAACTAGGGCTTTTCTTGCCTTTTCTTTTGTGTATCTATAGAATCCTCGGTAAATACTTCCCCATATTGGAGGTGACGATGAACTTAAAACTTAAGCAGGCTAGGAAAGAAAACGGATATTCACAGGCTGATCTGGCAAACGCGTTGAACGTTGACATCAAAACGGTAGGCAACTGGGAACGAGGGAAGACCCTTCCCGATATTGAGCAGCTCTGGAAGTGCGCGAAGGTTCTCCACACCGACCCCAACGACCTGCTCGGATGGTACGAGGAGCATCCCGAGGACAAGCCGACGGCGCCGGCGGGCGCGGAGGGCGAGCTGATCACCTGCTACCGGCAGAGCACCGAGAAGAGGCGCTCGAAGATCCTGGAGACGGCACGCGACCAGGCCGAGCTGTCCCAAGCTCAGGCTGCAGCGCCTGAAATCGAAGGGCTGGAAGCGGATCAAGTAAGATCCGCGTAGCAAGGTAAGGAGGTATTCATGGGGCTGTTCAGCTCATTGGCCAAAGCGATTTTGACGGGCAATGGCGTGTCCGACTCTGCCGCCATGTCCGCACGAGATAGCAGGCACCCCGCCGCACGCGTCATAGACATCGACGGCGATTGCGAGAAGACGGTGTTTGCCTACGTCGGTGTGCCCTTCAAGGGTATCCGGAAGGGAACCGAGTTCTACGTCGATCCGCTCGGTCGCGACATGGTCATCCACAGCAAGTCGACCGGCACGACGGCGGACAGCGCCGAGTTTGGAGATACGCCACTTTCCTACAACGGCACCGCATTCGGATTTACCTACTCGGGACTCGGGTTCCTCAAGGAGATGGTGGCGGCCGGCTTCACGATCCGTCTCAAGGTCAAAAAGACCGGCATGTACTCCCCCGGCGTCCCCGAGCTAATCAGCCTGACTGCGGAGCCCTGGCTCTTGGAGCAGTGGTGGGAACGCCAGAAGACGCTGACGGTTCCCGTTCCGTTCTCCGAGGAAGACGAGCTCGCTAGACGCGAGGCGCAGTATAGGGCCAGGGTCGCCCAGGTGAGGCGCAAGCGGACAGGCATCGAGCTTGCAAAGGATTCGCTTGAGGTATGGATTACCGTTACCGATCGCAACTGGATTGGCGGCGAACTGCCCGGAAAGGACCTCCGCTTCACTCCGTCATTTGAGATAGTCCCGACGCCAAAGGGCTCGTCGGCAAAGCCCCATATCAGAGTGCTCGCCGACGGCAATCCGCTCGTCGAGATTAGCGCCATGAGCACCGAGGTTTACAAGCAAATCTCCGCGAACAGGGAAAGACCGTGCCGCGCCATCTATATGTGGGACTACTACCAAGACGGCACCGACCAGACAAAGCTCTATCTGGTATTTGACTAGAAGAGAAGGGCCGGAAGCGGATCAAGTAAGGTCCGCGTAGGCCGCGTTATTCAATTCATTTATGTGAAGGAGTGATAACCATGTCTCAATCATTAGCGGAGACGCACGTGGAGGATCTCATCTATGAGTGCGACTGCATCACTGCGGGAGATTACGGTGAAAGCACCCAAGAACACATCGACGACCTCATGCTGCAGATGGAAGGGTTTTCCTTCTCGCTCATGCGCACGGGATCGTCAGCAATTCCCAGAGACAAGACTTTGGATGGCGTAAAGCGCGCAAAGGGATGGCTCGTGGCAAACATGGCGGCGCTCACGAACAGCGGAAACGGTACGACGGTTAGCTCCAGCAGCGTCTCACAGGCCACGGCGACGGCGGACGTTTCGGTAGAGGTAAGCCAGGCGGTGGCTGAAATCGGCAACGACCCCGTTCTCGACAACGAGACGAAAGCGGCACTCGAGCTGGCGCTGTCACGGGTGCGCATGGCAGCCGAGGCGAAGAACAAGACTGGATTCGCCGAACACGCTGCAAGGGTCATCGACCTTGCAACGAAGAGCGTGGATCTCGTACCCAAGGCGTTGGTGGCCCTCGGTGTGCTCGCGAAGCTCTTCGGCGCCTAGGTTTTTCAGGTTTTTCCGGAAAAACCTCCAACGGGCACACCAAAACACCAGTTACTCCCCCATTTTCGTAACCCCACGAAAATGGGCAGGTGGCTGATTAAATTGTTGCAGAAAGCGCAACGACTGCTGCTAAACAAAGAAGCCCCGGGCGGCGATCTTGGCGGATCCGCTTGGGCAGCATCAAAACTATAAATACTTGCTATTTTACTTGATTGATAACTATCAATTGTTTATAATTTAATTGTCGAAAGGAGGAGAGATGCCCAAGGAGCAGGAGCCCGCGCAGGTGCTCAAGCGGTTCAAGAAGGAGGGTTGGACGCTCTACACCGGCAAGGGCAGCCATGTGGTCGCGCGAAAGGACGGGGTCCAGATCAGCGTGCCCACCTCCAAGAAGGAGATACCGATAGGGACGTACCGAAAAATAGCTAAGACGGCGGGGTGGCTTTAGCCCCGCCCCCTTGGGGGTCGAAAGATATGAAGACATACGTTTACCAGGCGGTGCTCACACCCGACGAGGACGGCGGCTACGACGTGGAGTTTCCCTCACTGCCGGGATGCTTCACCTACGGCGATACGATTGCCGAGGCCGCCGAGCAGTCCGTGGACGCGGCGAGCACCTACGTGGCCGCGCTCATAAAGGACGGTCTTGCCGTGCCTGAGCCCGAGTTCATCGAGCCCGCAGACGGCGGGCTCTCCATGATGGTCGCCTTCTCCACGGACGAGGGGTACATCGTGGAGGGCGAGACGGTCTCGGCGGCCGAAGCCGCGCGCAGGCTCTCCGTCTCCCCCGGCAGGATCACCCACATGCTCGACTCGGGGATCCTTACGGGCTACCGCAAGGGCCGCCGCACCTACGTAACCGTGGAGAGCATAGCGGCCCGCCTGATCGACACGCCACGCTCGGGCAGGCCCAAGCGCCGCACAATCGCGTAGCCGTTAGTCCGTCATAAAAGATGGACTAACGGCAGCAAAAAAGAAACCCCACCGCGCACGGCTGGAACCTTGGCGCGGTGGGGTGACAACAAGGATGCCGGAGTAACACGGAGATAGCTCTGGGCAACCTAGGGACATTATATGACACGCAAGCAGAGGCGCCGCGCGTGGGGCTCAATCACCGAAGCCAAGCGTGGCAAGAAATACATCCTCCGATGGCAAGAGAACACGCCGTGTGGACGCAAGCGCAAAACCAAGACGGTATACGGCACCTATCGCGAGGCATGCACCGAACTCGACCGCATCCACGTCGAGCGTGCCGATGACAAGCCGGTGCCAACTGTCGCCCAGGCATACGGCACATGGCTCGAACCGACCATGGCGGCGCAGGTGGCCGCCGGTACGCTCGCGCCGAACACCCGCAACCTCGTCACAAGGTCGTGGGCGAACTACGTCGGCCCCACATGGGGCTCAATGCCGGTCGACCAGCTGCGCCCCGTGCATCTGCAGGAATGGCTTCTGACTCTCCCCGCGGCGACGGCGGACACCGCCCTACTCACCCTGCGCAAGATTTACGGCACTGTGTCGGGCTTTGTCGTGCTGCCCATCGACCCGTTTGCCGCCACCGTGAAATACACCATGCCCACGCGCAAGACGCGCAAGCGCTCCAAGCGCCTGTACACGCTCGATGAAGCCAAGGACATCCTGGGGCGCCTGCGCGGGACCTCGCTCGAGGCGCCGTTCATCATGGCGTGCTTTGGCTCATGCCGGTCAGGTGAGTCGCTGGGCATCCGCACCGACGAGGTTCTGCCGTTCGCGACGGAATCCACAACGCTCGCAACGGTCGACCTCGTGCGCCAGATGGAGCAAGCGGGCATCGAGCCCACGGCGGACGGCGTACTCAAGACGCGGAAGTCCATACGCACAGTCGTGGTGCTGCCGGATGCCGCCGGGCGCCTGCTCGAAATTGCAGGCGAGCGCCGTGCGGCAGGCTCCGAGTGGCTAGCAGATCGCGGGGACGGACTGCCCATGAACCGAGGGATGTGCAATCATAGATGGAAGAAGTGGTGCGCAGCCGAGGGCATCGAGCACATCCCATGGTCGAACCTCCGCAACTCGTGGCGAACCATCTGCGAGATGGAGCTGCACATGCCCTGGGACCTCATGGAGATGCTCATGGGTCACTCCCTGCCGGGCGTGTCGGGGCGACATTATATTCGCCCCTCCCGTGAGCAGGTGGCGCGTTCCGTTTGCGACGCACGTGGGATAAATTGGGATATTTCCCAACAAACCAGCAGGTAAAACGGGCGCTATTAATAGTGGCAATATTAAGATTTGCAGCCCAAAGCCACCATAAAGGGGACAGGCACCTTTGCGGTGGCTACCACAAACGTCTCGATCTGTAACAGTAACTCGGCAAAATCGACCCTAGATGTTACAGATCGAGACAAACGACCGATATCGACCTAAATAATCTCAATCTGTAACATCTAGCCCGTTTTCGGCCTTACAACTGTTACAGATCAAGACAAACAAACGAATCAAGCCACCGCAAGGATACCTTTGTGGTGGTTTGGGGTCGCGCTACTCACCGAGCATGTCCTGGAGCTTGGCTGCCACGGCGTGCCCCAGGCTCTCGTGGCTTTCGGGCATCATGTGCAGATAATCGATATCGCCCGGCTCGGCAAACTCGGCGGCATTCAAAAAGTCGCAGCCAAACTGCTCGGCCACGTGCGCATAGTACTCGCCAAAATGCTCAGATGCCTCAACGGAATGCTCGTCAAAGTCGGTCATATATACATCGGCGATCTGCGGCTTGATCTTGATAGGAGCCATCAGCAGAATGCGCGGACAAGGCGCGGCGTCGGTCCACGGAAACGCTCGGACGGTGCGAATCAGCGCCATGGCGCCACGGGCGATATCGGAAGCCGTCACGTTAAAGACCGTCTTACAGTCGTTGGTGCCCAGCATAATCACAATGGCGTCCAGCGGCTTATGGGCCTCGAGCAGCATCGGAAGCGCGCGAATGCCGTTGAGGTTAGTGTCCAGATGACACATATCGTCGCGCACCGTCGTGCGGCCGTTAAGCCCCTCCTCAATCACATGCCAGCCCTCGCCCAGGTCACGCTGCGCCACGCCGCACCAGCGCACATCCTGCGCATAGCGCACCGCGGTGCCATCGCGCATACCAGCCGGATCATAGCCATAGGTATTGCTGTCACCAAAGCACAGAACGTTTTTCATCGTAAGCCTCTCCTTTAGTAAAAAGCCGACGGGAGCAGCCCTCCCGCCGGCTCGACCTATCTGTCGGCCCGTACCGATTACAGGTACTTGCGCCAGTCGTCCTCGTCCTCATCGTCCTCGGCGGCAGTCTGGGCCTGTTCGGCGGCGCGAGCAGCCGCAGCGCGTGCGGCAACCTGGGCATAGGACTCCTCGTTGCGCTCGGGGAAGTTTGCCAGCACGTGCTCGAACTTGGCAAAATCCTCATCCCAGCGCGTAGAAGGCACGGCAAAGAACACCTGCTTGACCTTAAAGTCGCCCGATGCGAGCTCCTCGCAGAAGAGCTCTGCCACGGCCTCGGCGTCAAAGCCGTTATTGTCGCAACCCCAAGCACCCAGTACGAGCTTCTCGCGACCCAGCTCGTCGCAAATGGCAAGCGCAAAGCGGATGCGATCGCGCAGAGCGTCAAGCAAGGCATCGTCGCTCACGCGATACTCCTGGCGGGCACGCTTGGCGTTGGGCGCGGCGGCCACGATTACGTCGGCATAGGCGTGCACATGGTTGCGGTCGAAGCGCACGGCGGGCACCACCAGCGCACGATTACGGTACAGCTCGCAGTTGATGTTGCGGCGGCGGTTCTCGCCGTACCACTTGCGCTGCTTGTCGAGCACGTTGTACAGGTACGAATCGGCGCAGAGCGTCGCCTCCTGGCCCAGGTAGCCCTGGATGTAGCCACCGCCAGGGTTGGTGAACGAGGCAAAGGCAAGCACGGCCATATCGCAGAACTGCGCATAGCCGCGGCCGTTATCGAGGATTGCCTGCGTAGCGGAGGCATCAAGCACAGTGACCTCGGGCAGGACCGGAGCAGCCTCCTCCGCGGGCGCGGACTCAGCCTCGTCGGCCGACTCGGTGGACTCGGGTGCCGCCTCGGGCTCGACCGCAGTCTCCACCTCGGCAGTCTCCACCTCAGCGGCCTCAGCAACCTCGACGTCCTCGGCAACCTGCTCCTCGGCAGCCGCAGCCGCCTGGGCCTTGGCCTTCATCGCCGCGACAAAACCGGCAGGCATACCATCGAACTCGCGCACGCCGGCAAGCGAACGCTCGATGTCCTTGGCGCAGGCCTCGGACACAGCCGCCACATGGCGCTCGGCGGCCTTGGCACGCGCCTCGCGCTTGGGATTGGGCTGACCCGCTCGGTTAGACCTACGGTTACGGTTCCTGTTGTCGACATCTGCCATACGTGGCCACCTTTCCTGTCGCTGCCGCTATCGGCTTTTTCCCATCCATGATACCCCGCCACGCACAAAAAAGACGGCCCCGAAGGACCGCCTTTCGTATCGTTTTACCGTGTCCGGCAGGAAACGTCGCAACGCCGCGCTAGTCGCGACGACCGAGAATGTTCAGGATGCGCAGGAACACGTTGATAATGTCCACGAACAGATTGGACGCCATGAGCACCGCATTGGGCAGCGTGGGCGGCACCGTCGTGGCAACATAGGTGTCGTAGCCAATAAACCCGGCGAACACCACGATCACGATCAGATCGGTGATGGACTGCGAGACGCCCATGAACATCAGCACGATCTCGACCAGAATCGTGGCAAGCAGGATGCCAAAGCCGATGCCGTACACACGCTGGAAGAACTTGGGGAAGGTCACGCCCAGCGCACCGAAGACAAAGGTGATAGCAGCGGTGGCGATAAAGGCGGTGTTGATAGTGGGCAGGTCGTAGTTGGCAAGGCCAAACGACGCGGTCAAGCCAAAGGTGCTCGCAAAGATCACGTAACCCACGAGCGACAGACCCACGGACTGCTTGCCCGCAGCAGCCGACATCATGACGATGCCGACAATAGTCAGGATAAACGAGCCAAAGACCAGTGGCAGGGCGGCCCCGCTCATCATCATGCGCGCAAACGACATGGTGCTCGTAAAGTAGGCGCCGGCGCCCATGGCGCAAAAGCCCAAGAAGATCAGGGCAGACATGGCGAGATTGTACGCGCGCGGCGACATCTCCTTGGCGCGGCTTGCGCCGCTCTCGACGGGGCCGTTCTGATAGCCCTGGATATCGTTCATAGGTTCGTCCTTTCAAAAAGTGCCGTGAAAGACGGCGCAGCAGGTGACAAGATTCCTGTCATTGTACCCGAATGCCGTACGTCCTTACCCACGGCGCTCGCCCTCGAGCGTGCGATCAAAGGCCCAGACCCACCAACGCATCACGTGTGCCTGCGAGCCGTCCGCCCGCTCGCGCGTCTGGTCCTCCAGATACAACTCGGTCGCGTGCCCGCCAAAACGCACCTTATAGGTCGCCGTACGAACACCGTGAACCGTTAAGCCAAAGCCCGTGGACGAGACAATCTCGTCAATCGTAAAGCAGCGACCGTCGACCCAGCAGACGGTAACCGGCACGACTTGTCCGCCCGCGAGGATGCGAGCCACGACGTCCACATACTGCTTGTGTACGCGCCGAGTTTTGCCGTCTGTCTGTCGATATTCCATGCCTCCTATTATCGAACGCATGTTTGCATGTTGTAAAGCGAACAGACTGTGGTTTTGGAGTGTCGTAGTAATCGCACGTGTCCGCATGGCGTGTTAGCAAAAAGAACACCCGCGGTCAACAGGGCTAATATTCAATTTTAGTGCCAAAAAGTTCACTTCTCCCATCAGAACTCGGTAAAGAGACCCGCAGGAGGTGATACGATTTATCATGTTTTTGTAACGTGTCTGCAAACTTCGAGAAAGCCCATATATGGACGTAACGTTCTCAACCTTCCTCGGCCAAATTGTGTCGAACCCAGTCCTTGCCGTCACCGTGATCCTCGCGTTGGGCGCCATCTTCGTCAATGGATGGACCGACGCGCCCAACGCCATCGCGACCTGCGTCACTACGCGTTGCATGCCCGCCCGCGCCGCCATTCTCATGAGCGCCGCATTCAACTTCCTCGGCGTGCTCATCATGACGCACTTTAACGCGAGCGTCGCCAACACCATCTCACATATCGTCGACTTTGGCGGAAACAGCACCATGGCGCTCGCGTGCCTCTGCGCGGCGCTGTTCTCCATCGTCGTCTACGGCGCCACAGCGTCGCGTTTTGGTATCCCCACCTCGCAAAGCCACAGCCTTATCGCCGGCCTGACCGGTGCCGCTATCGCCCTCGGCGGCGCGAGCAGCGTCAACGTCCACGAATGGATGAAGGTCATCTACGGCCTGGCGCTCTCCATCGGTCTGGGCTTTGTCATGGGCTGGATCCTGTGCAAACTCGTCTCGATTCTGTTTGCCGCCGCCAACAGGCGACGTGCCAACGTCTTCTTTAAATACGCTCAGATCGCGAGTGCCGCGGCCATGAGCTTTATGCACGGCGCGCAGGATGGACAGAAGTTCATCGGCGTGCTCTTTTTAGGCGTGGCCTTCGCCAGCGGCCAGACGAGCGTCGGCGATGCCGGCATCCCCATCTGGATTATGCTGCTGTGCTCGGCAACCATGGGCATCGGCACCAGCGTGGGCGGCGAGCGCATCATCAAGTCCGTCGGCCAGAGCATGGTTAAGCTCGAGAAGTATCAGGGCTTCTCTGCCGACCTCGCAGGCGCCGCGAACCTGCTGCTTGCCACCCTTACCGGCATCCCCGTGTCCTCCACGCACATCAAGACCTGCGCCATTATGGGCGTCGGTGCCGTCAAGCGCCTCTCGGCCATCAACTTCGGCGTCGTCAAGGACATGATGTTCACCTGGTTCTTCACCTTCCCTGCCTGCGGACTCATCAGCTTTGTCATGGCCAAGTTGTTCATGATGTTCCTCTAGTCAAACCGAACGTCCATCCGGACTGCATTACCTCGCCCGCCCATCTTCACCTCGAAAGGACCACTCATGGCAAAGAAACCCGATTCGTTCTACTTTGACAACTACGTCGCCTGCGCCGACCTCGCCGTCCAGGCCGCAGAGCTGCTCACCAAGATTTTTGAGAACTTTGACCCCGCGCAGATCCACGACATGCTCGATAAGATGCATGCGATTGAGCATGCGGCAGACAAGAAGCACCACGAGCTCGAAGACGCCCTGCTCACCGCCTTTATCACCCCGCTCGAGCGCGAGGATCTGGATCTGATGAGCTGCTCACTCGACACCGTGCTCGACCGCATCGAGGGCGTCGTGCAGCGCGTCTACTTCACCAACATCCAGAGCATCCATCCCGACGCCATCGTCATCGCCCACAAGGTGACCGACGCTTGCCGCGCCATGAAGGACCTGATGGTCGAGTTGCCTAACTACCGCAAGTCCAAAACGCTGCGCGAGCTCGTCATCCAGATCAACACCATCGAGTCCGAGGCCGACGAGCTCTACATCAACGCCATGCGCAACCTGCACGTTAACGGCAAGGACCCGCTCGAGGTCATCGCCTGGCGTGACGTGTACGCCTTCCTGGAGTACTGCGCCGACTGCTGCGAGAATGTGGCCGATGTCGTGGATTCGATTGTCATGAAGAACAGTTAATTGGGGGTACGTGTCCCGGCGGCGAAGGGCCGGCCGCGGTTTGCTTTCTCACTCCGGCTGCTTTGCAGAGTCGTTCGAAAGTAAACCGCGGCCGGCCCTTCGCCTTACGTACCACCATTGGGAACTTTGGCTGATACTTTGAAAGCGATGGGGCTTTTGTTGGCAGGGCCTTTGAGCCCGATGGGGAACTTTGGGACCGCCTTAAACGTTTGGGTGGATGGGGCTTTGGGTACCCTTTGGTTTACTTTGGATTGATTTGCTGACTTTGGAGGGTTTGGTTATGGGATATTTGGATCTGGCTCGGGCTCGGTATTCTTGTCGTGAGTTTGAAGATCGGGCTGTAGAGCAAGCTGTTGTGGATGCCATTGTTGAGGCTGGGCGTATTGCTCCTTCTGCTTGTAATAACCATCCAACCCGTGTGATGGTGTTGGATACGCCTGAGCTTCTGGAGAAGGCTGCTGCTTGTCAGCCTCGGTTTGCTCGTGATGGGTCTATCTTTGGGGCTCCGCTTGTTTTCCTTATTTGCAGCGTTACCGATGATGCTTGGGTGCGCCCGTATGACCAGATGAATTCCAGTGAAATCGATACGTCCATCGTGTGTGATCAGATGATGATGGAGGCCACCGAGCAGGGTCTGGGAACGTGCTGGGTATGCCATTTTAAGCCTGAGGTGGCACAGGAGCGGTTCAACCTGCCCGAGGGCGTCTACCCCTATCACATGCTCGTCTGTGGCTATCCTGCCGACCACATCGCCGATCCCGAGCATCGCGAGGCCCGCACCATTCCCCTCTCCGACTTCCTCCTCAAGTAGATTTTTGGGACATGCCTTAAAACCTACCCTTGACCGTTCATCCGTTCGCCGAGTTCTGCGCCACTATGTGCAGGGCTCGGTTTTTATGTTACGCACCCCGGCACAGTCATAAAAAAGGACCCGCAAGCTGCGGGTCCTTTCTAGGCACTAAATTGTAGGCCGAATGTTAGTCCAGGTCGTCGGCAGCAAAGTTGTCGATCGGGGCGAAGGGATCGGCCACGGGGACAACCGGGTCAGCGACGGGCAGCGGCTCGGCGGGAACAGTCACTGCAGGAGAAGCGGCAGAACCGACCGGTGTGGAGGCCATGAGGTCGGCCGGGAAGGAGTTCTGGGCATCGTCCATGAAGTGCTGGATGAGCTTAAGATACTCGGCCTTGAACTCCTCACGGGAAGCCTTGAGACGATCGATCTCCTCGAGCTCGGCCTGCTTCTCGGTCAGAGCCTGGCGGATAACCTCGCGGGCCTTGGCGTCAGCCTCATTGCGGATACGCTCAGCGTTCTCGTTGGCATCGTTAACGATGGTCTCAGCGGTCTGCTGGGCAGCGATCAGGGCAGCGGAAATCTGGCGCTCCTGAGCGGAGAAGTCAGGGGCGGGAGCAGCCACGGGGGCGGCAGGAACGGCCTGGGCGGTGGCATCCTGAGCCTGGGCAAGCTGAGCCTGCGCATCGGCAAGCTGCTGCTCGGTAGCAGTCAGACGACCCTTAAGGTCGACGATCTTAGCGAGCATAGCGTCGACCTCGGAGGACAGCGTCTCCAAGAAGACGTCGACCTCAGCAGGATCGTAGCCACGCTTGGCCTCAGAGAAAGTCTGAGCCTGGATGTCTGCAGGGGTAATAGCCATAACAAGTCTCCTTTTTCATCGCCTCGGCGCTACACGCCCGACGTAAGTTACTAAGTCAGTTCTACACGAGTATACCTATAAGAAGCTGCAGAACCAGCCTCTGCACCAACTGCAACGCAATAATCGCAACGACCGGCGAAAAATCGATACCGCCCATCGGCGGGATGAAACGACGGAACAGGTTGAGCCACGGACCGCACACGCTATCAAGCACCGCGGCAATATCCTGAAGCAAACCACCCTGCTTCATGGGAATCCACGTCATAAAGCAGTAGACGACAATGAGCGTGGAATAGAAGTTGAACAGCGTGTTGACCAGCTGGACGACAGTGTAGATGTTGATGGGAATCTCCTCGTCTTGTCTTTACTTAAGGTAGCCGTCGGCACGAAGCTTCTTGAGATCGGAATCTTTGACCTCGCAACCGGCGGGCAGCACCATGAACACGCGGTCGCCCACCTCCTTGACCGTGGCACCCAGACCGCAGGCAAAGCCGTAAGAGAAGTCCAAGACGCGCTTGGCAACTTCGGTGCGTACGCCCACAAAAATCAGTGCGACAGGCTGCTTGGTGCGAACGCGGCGCACCACGGTCTCCACGTCGTCATAGCTCTCGGGGCGCAGGACATAGGCCGGCAGCTGCGGTGTGGCGTTGATGATATTGCTCGCATAGGCCGAGGCATCGCTCGGTGCAGGCGCGGGCGCAGCGGCGGCACGGGCGCGGGTGTTCTCGGCGTAGCTCGACGGCGTGTCATAGGCACCAGGACGATAACCGCTCGCAACACTGTCCTGCGAGCGCGAAGGCGGGTTATACGTCGTGGCATGGCGAGAGTCATCGCCGACCAGCTGTCCGGAGCGTGTATACACGGCAACCGACTCAGCTTCACCACGGCGCGTCTGACCAAGCAGGCCGTTGCTCGGCTCGTCTTGGGTGTAGAAGCCCTCGCCCGAAGCACCGCTGTAGCCGTTGCCCTGATAGCCATCGTCATAGCCATCATCGTAGCCGTAGTCGTCGTCCTGGCCATAACCCTGGTCGTAACCCTGCTGGCCGCCCAGGTGCATCTTATTTTTAATCTCGTCAAGGAAGCCCATGGTTGTGTCCTCTCGCGGTTTAGTGCAGGCGCCCCGATAATCAGTGCACACTTCAGAGCCTTATTTTACTGCAAACTCCGGGCTAAATACTACCCTGCCCAGGCGAACGAGCGTAGAGCCCTCCTCAAGGGCAGGCTCAAAGTCCTCGCTCATACCGCAGGAAAGCTCAGGCAGGTTCAAATCGGGATGCGCCGCCTCCAGCTCATCCCTCAGCTCACGAAGCCCCGCAAAGGTGCGGCGTGCCACATCCTTATTCCCCCGGGGCGCCATAGTCATAAGCCCCTGTACGCAAATTCCCTCAAGTTCCGCAAGCTCACCCGCGGCGGCGCGAATCTCATCGGGCGAAAAGCCTCCCTTCGACTCCTCACCACTCACATTGACCTCAATGAGCACACGCTGGGGGCCGGCGAGCTCGCCTGCCTCAATCTTGCGGGCAGCACGGCTCGAGATCGCCTGCGCCAGATGCAGCGAACCCACCGAGTGAATCAGCTCGGCTGAGCCCAGCACCGCATTGATCTTATTGGTCTGCAGGTTGCCGATCATATCGAAGCGCACCTCGGGCAGCTCCGGATGCTCCGCCAGACCCGTGAGCTTGCGAACCAGCTCCTGCGGGCGATTCTCGGCAAAATGGCGATACCCCGCCTGGATGGCGGCAACGGTCTCATCGACACCAACGGTCTTGGACACGGCAATGAGGCGCGCGGCGTCGTGGGGACGGCCTGCGCGATCGAGCGCCGCATAAAAACGTTCCAGAATCTGCTCGCGGCGAGCGCGCATCAAGTCCAAATAGTTATCCATTGCTAATCGCCTCCGCTGACAGCCAAACAAGTAGTCCCATGCTAACGCAAGAGCGCGGCCCCGCATGTGCAAGGCCGCGCTCACTTAGGTATTTACAATCTTTCGACGAACGGGGTTGCTTACTCCTCGTCGTCCTCGCCATCGTCCTCATCCTCAAGATGATCGAGCAGGTAGCGAAGACCCTCGCTGACCTCGTTAGCGGGCACCTTGGCAACGTAGCGAGCGTCGACGGCGGGCCTCATGATAACACCCTCGCCCGAAGGCACGCGCATGCTCTCGAGCTCATCCTCATCAGTGCGGGCGATATCGCCGGCATTCATGCGCTGACCAGTCAACAGGAAGGTCAGACGGCAGGCGGCATCGATGGAAATCGAGGCGATGCGATCGAGGTAGCGCGAAACCATGATGGCGCGGCGCAGGTCGTCATAGTTGCTGTCGTCGTCCATAAAGTCGCCCGCATCCATACGGTTAAAGGTGCGGAAGAACTTCTCGTAGGCGGCGTGCACTGGCTCGTCCTCGACGGCCAAGTTGCAAATGATGGACATGTCATTGGTGACGAGCGCAGAAAGCGAAGAGCCCAGCACCTGGTAGACGGCCTCAGCCTCGGCCTCGACCGTGCCGACAAGCTCCTTGGGCAGCGAGATGTCAGCCTTGATCATATGACGCGTGGCGCGGCAGATCTGACGGACCTTATCGGTCATGCGCTGCAGGTTAAAGTCGACGTAGATGATCGTCTGAAGCAGGCGGAAGTCGGAGGCGACCGGTGACTGCGTGGCGATCAGGTTGTAGCAGACGGCCTCCAGGTTGGCGCAGCGCGCGTCAATCGAAAGCGTGCGCTTCTTGGTCTTGGTGGCGAGCTTGCGGTCGTCGGTCACATAGGCCTTCACGGCATCGTGGAGGGCCAGATCGACGGCCTCATAGATGCTCAGCATCTCGTGACGGGCCTCGACGAGCTGACGGGAAAACAGTTTGCGCATGGTTCACTCCAATCAGTTGGGTGCGGTCATGCCGCCCGCACAGTAAATACACACCGGACCAGGTCCGATCAGCTTGGGACTAGTCGCACCGATCAGCCAAAGCGGCCGGTGATATAGTCTTCCGTCCGCGAGTCCACCGGACTGGTGAAGATCGCGTCGGTTTGACCATACTCGATGAGCGTGGCGGACTCGCCGGCAACTTCCTGCAAGAAGAATGCGGTGTAGTCGCTAATACGAGCTGCCTGCTGCATTGAATGCGTGACGATGATGATCGTCATCTCGGGCGCCAGCTCGGCCATCAGATCCTCGACCTTAGAGACAGACGTGGGGTCGATGGCGGAGCAGGGCTCGTCCATCAGAAGGACATCGGGTTGCACCGCAAGCACGCGCGCGATGCACAGACGCTGCTGCTGACCGCCCGAGAGCGCCAAACCATCCTTGTTGAGCTGATTGGATACCTCTTTCCAGAGGTTGGCGCGCTTGAGCGATTCTTCCACGATGTCATCGAGGTCACTTTTGCTAGTCACGCCCTGCAGACGAGGGCCAAAGGCGACATTCTCGTAGATGGATTTAGGAAACGGGTTTGGCTGCTGAAAGATCATGCCCACGCGACGACGGAGATCGACCGGGTCGACACCCTCGGCATAGATATCGTTGCCGTCGAGCGTCATGGTGCCCTCGACGCGCGTGCCCTCGATCAGGTCATTCATGCGGTTGATGCAGCGCAAAAACGTCGACTTACCGCAGCCCGAAGGGCCAATGAAGGAGGTGATGGCGTTTTTGGCGATGTTGAGGTCAAGCCCCGTCAGCGCATGAAAGTCACCGTACCAAAAGTTGAAATCCTTGGCCGTAATGGCCGCTTGCTCCAGCGTGGGAGCGGACTGATAAACGGACATGGGACTCCTTAACTAGCGACGCCTGCGCGACAGGAAGCGCGCAAACAGGTTGAAGGCCAGAATGATCACCATCAGCAAGAGCGCGGTGCCGTAGGCTGCGTTCATGTTGATGCCGTCGTTGGCAAGCAGGTACAGGTGAACCGTCATGGGGCGGCCGGAATCGAGCGGCGAAATAGGTAGATTGATGGCCTGGCCCATGGTGTAGAGCACCACCGCGGTCTCGCCGATGGCACGGCCGATGGCAAGGACGATACCGGTGGCGATGCGACCAAAGGCAGAAGGAAGCACGATCTTGGAGACAACCTGCCACTTGGTAGCGCCCAGGCCGTACGCGCCCCAACGGATATAGCGCGGAACGGCGCGAATGGCCTCTTCGGTGGTGCGCATGACGATGGGAAGCATCAAGAGCGCGAGTGCCAGAGCGGCCGAGACCATCGAAAGGCCCAGGCCCATGGCCTCGACAAACAAGGCGTAGCCAAACAGACCCATAACGATGGAGGGCACCGAGGCCAAAGCGTCGGCAGCGTAGCGAATGAGCTCGACGACCTTGCCCTGCTTGGCGTACTCGGCCAGATAGACGGCTGCCAGCACAGCGATCGGCGTGCAGATAAGCATGGCGAGCGCCGTCACATAGACGGTCGAGACGATCGTGGGCCAAATTCCGCCCTCGGCGTTGACGCCCTGGGGCCAACCGAAGATAAAGTCGAGCGAGATATGTGGCAGGCCGTTAATGACCACGTAGGCGATGATAGCGACCAGCACCAGCGTGGTGATGTAGGCAGCGGCACGAAACACGCCAAGCATGATCTTGTTGGACAGGTCTTTGTTGATGCGGCCCTTCTTGCCGTGGGAAAGGGCACGCTTAATGCGCTCGCGCGACGAGGTCGTATCGACCGTCGTGTCAACGAAATCGGACATAGCCTACCCCCTCTTCTTCTTGGAAATCAGACGGACAATGCCCACCAGCGCGGCGGAGATGATAAACAGGACCACGCCCATGCCAAAGAGCGCCGAGCGGTGCAAGCCCGAGGAGTAGCTCATGTCGAGCGCAATCTGGCTCGTGAGCGTCGAGATGGGGCTCGCGATGCTATCGGGAATGACCGGAGCATTGCCCACGACCATGAGCACGGCCATAGTCTCGCCGATGGCGCGCCCCATGCCCAAAACGATGGCGTCCACAATACCCAGCTTCGCGGCAGGTAGCACGACCTTATAGATGGTCTGCCACTTGGTGGCGCCCATGGCATACGATGCCTCGCGAATGCCCATGGGAATGGAATTGAGAGCATCGATGGTGAGCGTGGTGATGGTAGGGACGATCATGATGGCGAGCACAAACCACGCCGTCAGCGCACCAAAACCAAGGCCGCCGGTCAGTTGTGCGATAAACGGGCGGATGATGATCATGCCAAAGAAGCCGTAGATGATGGAGGGTATGCCCGCCAGCAGGTCAACGGCGGGGCTGATGAGCTTGCGCACGCGCTTGCTGGCAATCTCGACCAGGTAAACGGCCGTACCCACGCCCAGCGGCACGCCCATGGCGAGCGCACCGACGGTCACCAGACCCGAGCCGGCAAGCAGCGACAAGATGCCGTAGTGGCCCTCGGAAGGCGCCCACGTAAAGCTAAAGAAGTCCGCCAGACCGATGTCAGTAAAGACGGGAAGCGCCGAGTACGTGGTAAAGACAAAAATCAGGATGACGGTAACGACCGCCAAGAACGCGCAGGCAATGAAGATCCACTGCAGCGCCTTCTCCTTGATATAGGTACTGCGCGATACGAGCGCCAGCTCGCGCTTCTTGGGCGTCTGAACATTCTGCTCAGTCTGGGAGTTTTCCTGTGCTTCCATGCTACTCACTCCCCTTCTCGTCGTTGGTGACGGGAATAAAGCCCGCCTCGCGAATCTGCTTGTCCATCTTTTCGGACGTCACATAGTCGATATAATCCTGCGCCTGCTGCGAAGGCGCACCCTTCACAAAGAAGTAAAGGTCGCGTGAGATGGGATAGCCGCCGCTCGCGACCGTCTTCTCGGACGCCTCAACATGATTGACCGAGACGGCCTTGACCGAGGTCTTGGCGTTGAGGCTATCGACGAAGCCCAGCGAAATGTAGCCAATGGCACCGCGCGAACGAGATACCACGTCGCGCACCTGGCCCGTGCCCGAAAGAACGGCCGAGCGGCGATCGAACGGGGTGCCGTCCATCACGATGGTGCGGAAGGCCTCACGCGTGCCGGACGCCTCATCTCGATTGATGACCTGGATCCTCAGGTCCTCGCCACCGACTTCTTTCCAGTTGGTGATCTTGCCGGCGTAAATATCGCGGAGCTGCTCGGTCGAGAGGTTATCGACCGGGTTATCGTCGTTCACGATGACCGCGATACCGTCGTGGGCAATGACGATGGGAGTCAGGCCCAGATCCTGTTCGTCGGCATTGAGTCCACGGGAGGAGCTGGCGATATCGGCTGTGCCGGCGCTGACGGCCTCGATGCCAGCGGAAGAACCCAAACCGGAAACGAGCACGTCGATGCCGGTCTCCTCCTTAAAGCCCTCGGCCGCAATCTCGGCGATAGGAAGGCAGGTCGTGGAGCCGGCGACGGTAATGGAAGAGGTAGAAGATCCCGAAGAACAGGCGCACAGCGTAAGCGTAAGCACAGCGGCGCTCAGGACCGATACGATCTTTCTCATAGCATCACGCCGATCGCAGCATGGCGCCCACAGGTGCCGTCCTCGTTACGGTAGGAATAAAAGCGGTCGTTCTGACGCACAGTCGAAAGCTGGGTATCCACGATATTATCCGCGTCGACACCGACATCTACCAGCGCCTCGCGAATGGCAGCGGAAAGATCGAGCATGTGAGAGGCACTCGCATCGATGCAAGAGAACTCGGCGGCAAAGCGATCCATGAGTTCCTGGGATACCTCATATTCGTCACCCAAGATATGGGGGCCGATATAGGCGGAAACGTTGCTCGCATCGCAGCCGGCAGCATCGCAAAGCGCCTGGCACGCCTTGGCAGAAATACGTGCAATCGTGCCCTTCCAACCGGAGTGCACCACGGCAAATCCGCCAGGGGCCACCAGCACCACGGGAACGCAGTCGGCAAAGCAGAGCAGCACGGGCACGTTATGCGCCGTGCAGACGATGGCATCACAGCCCTCGGCAATCTGCTCGCGAACGTCCTCAAGGTCATCGGCGCCGTTCGAGGTCACCGCAACGATATGATCACCATGGACCTGATTGGGAACGAGCAGGTTGTGTTCGCACTCGGCGGCACCCATAGCCTCGAGCGCACGACGACGATTTTCTTGAACAGCAAAGGGGTCATCGCCAACATGCGAGCCCAAGTTGAGTGAGGAGTACGCATCTTCGGAAACGCCACCGGCGCGCTCGGTGAAGGCAAAGCGAACATCGGATGTCGCGCCCTCCACCAACGTAACTCCATCATGGTCGACACGCGAAACTTTGTCCGCACGTGCTGCCATACTAAAGCCTCCTAATAACACAAGTACCGCGGCATCGCCGCTACAGCCCGCGTTTATACGGCTGTCATACTTCTCTAAAAGGATACCTGCTGCGCTGGAGGCAATCGTAAAGGGAACGTAAAGAGATTGGAGGTTCTAGTTTACAAAGTCGAAATAAAAAGGGCGCGTCCATACGGACACGCCCCTGTGCACAACAATGCAAAGAACGACTTAGAAGCTACCGCGCTTCAGGAAGTCGGGAAGCTCGAACTGATCGTTGCCGAAGTTAGGAAGCTCGGTGCCACCGACGTTGCGGGTCGGAGCGGCCTGAGCCGGGCTCGTGGCAGGAGCGGTGCGCTGCGGCTCAGCGGAGGCAGCGGCCTTGCTCTGAGACTGCTGAGCAGCAAAGAGCTCGTCCTGACGGTTGACGTTGGAGTCGGAGAAGCCCGTAGCGATGACGGTGATACGCACCTGATCGCCCAGGGACTCGTCGACAACGGTACCGAAGATGATGTTGGCCTCGGGGTCGACGGCGTTGGCGACAACGTCGGCGGCGTCGCTAATCTCCTGGATGCCCAGGTCCTTGGAACCGGCGATGGAGAGCAGCACGCGCGTGGCGCCATCGATGGAGCTCTCGAGCAGCGGGCTGGAGATGGCCTGCTGGGCAGCGTCGACGGCACGGGTATCCCCAGAAGAGGTACCGATACCCATCATGGCGGTACCGGCCTGCTTCATGATGGTCTTAACATCGGCGAAGTCCAAGTTGATGATACCGGGGACGGTGATGAGGTCGGTGATGCCCTGGGTGCCCTGGGAAAGGACGCCATCGGCAATCGCGAAGGCCTCGAGCATGGTGGTCTTCTTCTCGGCGATGTCGAGCAGCTTATCGTTGGGGATGACGATCATGGTATCGACGCAATCGGAGAGGGTCTTGATGCCCTCCTCGGCGCTCTTCTTGCGCTTGCGGCCCTCGAAGGTGAAGGGCTTGGTCACGACGGCGACGGTCAGTGCGCCGACCTCGTTCATCGCGATATCGGCAACGATAGGAGCAGCGCCGGTACCGGTGCCACCGCCCTCGCCGCAGGTGATGAACACCATATCGGCGCCAGCGAGCGCCTCGGCAATGTCGTCGCGGGACTCATCGGCAGCCTTGCGGCCAACCTCGGGGTTGGCGCCGGCGCCCAGGCCGCGGGTAAGGTCGGTGCCGATGTGCACCTTGATATCGGCATCAGAGATCGCGAGTGCCTGAGCATCGGTGTTGATGGCAACAAACTCGACGCCGCGGATGCCCTCTTCGATCATTCGATTGACCGCGTTGGTACCGCCGCCGCCGACGCCGACCACCTTAATGACGGCAAGGTAGTTGTTGATCTCTGTCTCGTGCATGTCGGTCCTCCGAACAAAGGTTATAGCCATAGCATGGGTCGACCCCTGCGCACATTAACCTTCAGGTTGAAAGTAAATGCAAAGGTAAACCGTATTATGGTTGCACATTATGAACGTATCAGTCAAATAATTGACCGTGAAAACCAAACAAACCAGATAAACGGCGTGGTATGGCCCCTCAACAAAGCATCAACCAGCGCTACGAGGTCGGAGCATTCCTAAATGTGTAGTTACCCGGAGAGCGCACATTGATATACGTTACGCCCTCTACCTGCGAAAGCAACTTGGTGACTACGCGTTCCTTCTTGACGATATCGTCCGAATCGCCCAGCGACACTTCAATGCCGTTATTGAGGTTTGCCGAGATGGCTTCGACCGAAGGCGTGGAAATATCCTTGACTTGTCCCAAGAACTCGCTCGAAAAACCACGCACATAATCCAACCCAGCCTTAACGGCCTTGGAGCTCACTGCCTGGCCGGAAACCGGAGCGACATCCGCCGAGACATCAGTCAACAACACCGCGCCATAGTGCTTAGCGAGCGCAAGTGCGGCATCAATGCCGGTCAGGGTATTTGAGCCCTGCCCTGTCGTGATGACGTTGCCCTGGTCGTCAACTTCGACCGACGTCGACAGCGGGGCGATCCAGGTGTCATCATCCCCGATGGCCCAGGCAAGGTCATCGGAGCTGATATAGGCAATTGCGATGACCTTGCGCTCCATCGGCGTAATGATGAGCGTATGCGGGAACTGACGCTGGACATCCACGCCCGAGACCCACGGGTTCTGCTTGAGATCCTCGGTAATCTGGTCGGGATCGACGTTAAAAAGCGACGTTCCCTCGGGCAAATCGATCAGCTGGATAGCATCGTGCTTCGTCACATGCTCGCTGCCTTGAATCTGAATATCAGTGGCGGTAAACAATCCAGAGTTGATCACCACGACGGCAACGACGACGAGCACGGCCAAGGCGGCCAGAACTCCGCCCACGATTTTGCCTTTGCCTGCAACGACAGAAGCGGCGTCTGATGTTTTATTTGCCATCGCCCCAAGTGAAGACAACGGGTTTACGCCTTTTTTACTCAAAGGCTTCTTGGCGGTAGGCGGCACCGATGTCAGCGAGCGCGGTTTCGATGCGCCCAGTGTGCGACCTGGACGCGCCGCTTTAGTTCCCGTCGAGGGCTTAGGAGTTGCCATGGGGCGGGCAGGCTTGGCGCCCATAACAGGCTTTGACGTCACCGAGGGACGCGAGGACTTTTTTGCAGCCGGACGATTACCGAGCTGCGAGCCGACGACCGGACGACTGGTCTGTCGAGCATGCCCGACAGGCTTAGAGTGCGCGACGGTATTGCGTTGAGGTTTGGCAGGCGCGCCGGAACGCCCTCCGGCGCGGCGGAAGGTGGGTTTCGATGCTCTAGAAGCCGAGGAATTTAACTTCCGGTCTGAGCTCGATGCCATACGCCTCCCTCACCTTTCCATGCACATGTCTGATAACCGCGGCAACGTCATCGGCCGAGGCAGTTCCGTTATTAACGATAAAATTAGCGTGAACGGGCGAAACTTCCGCGCCGCCAATCGAAAAACCCTTTAATCCACAATCCTCGATAAGCTTGCCCACACTCGCATCGGGCGGGTTACGAAAGACCGACCCGCAGGATGCGCGACCCATGGGCTGCGTACGCTTGCGCCTCGTCAGGTACCGTTCCATGCGCTCGCGAATGTCGGCCTTGGGCGCCGGTTTAAGCTTGAGCACGCACTCGAGGATGATCTCATTGCGGGGAAGGCTACATTCGCGGTAGCCCCAAGTGATCTCGGACCCCGCATAATACTTGATACCGGATGCCGGGTCAAACGTTACGACATCCTCAACCAGCGAGCCAATCCACTCGGTCCGTGTGCCGGCATTCATAGATATCGCACCGCCAACCGAGCCAGGGATGCCAACGGCAAACTCAAGGCCCGAGAGGCTACGCGACAGGGCATCGTTGACCAGGCGCGCAAACATCACGCCCGCACCGACCGTCAGCGTACAACCGTCATCGGCAACAACCGTGCGCTGAAACTCACGTCCGAGCGAAATGACGGCGCCGCGATAACCGCCATCGGCAACCAGCAGATTGGAGCCCTTGCCGATGATGACCCACGGCACCTGCTCGCGATCGAGCACCGCCACGGCGCGGCGGAGGGCATGATAGCTATGGCACGTCACAAAGAGGTCGGCCTTGCCGCCGATACGATAGCTCGTATGACGCGCAAGGCGCTCGTCCTCAATCACATCCGTGTCGATCATGCCCGAGAGCGCCATGACGGCGTTAAACAGACCCATTAGACTTAAGCGTCTTTCTTGGCAGTCAGATACTCAATGAACTCGGGACCGACGGTCGTAACGTCACCGGCACCCATAGTGAGCAGCAGGTCGCCCTCGCCCACCATCTGCTCGAGCTCCTGATTGAGCTCAAGACGGCTGGAGCAGTACACGACCTCCTTGCCAGGATGCTTGGCGCGCACGGTATCGGCGAGCATCTTAGAGGTAACACCCGGAATGGGCATCTCGCCAGCCGAGAACACATCAATCAGCAGCAGTTTATCGGCATTGGCAAATGCATCGGCAAAGTCGTCGCACAGGGCCTGCAGACGCGAATAACGGTGCGGCTGGAACACGACGTCGACATGCTTGTAGCCCAGCGACGAAGCGGCAGCAAGCGTCGCCTTGATCTCGGTGGGGTGATGGCCGTAATCATCGACCACGGTGATGCCATCGATATCGCCCACGTGGGTAAAGCGACGGCGGACGCCCTCAAAGCTCGAGAGCGCCTTGGCGGCGGCGTCGATGTCAAGGCCCAGGACATGGGCGACGGTGAGCACCGCCGTGGCGTTGAGCATGTTGTGGCGACCGGGATTGCTCTTGATCTCCACAGCGTGCTCAGTGCCGTCCTCAAAGCGAACGATAAAGTCGCTCTGGATGCCCTTGACATCCGGGTGCATGCAGACGATGTCGTTGCTCTCGGCAAAGCCGTAGGAAAGCACGTGACGGCCCGTCGACTTGGCGAGCTCGACCAGATGCGGGTCCTCACCGCAGACGATGACGGTGCCGTCCTCGCCCACCAGGCTCATGAATTTGGCGAAAGTCGCCTCGATCTCCTCGATACCCGAGTAGTGATCGAGGTGGTCGGCCTCGACGTTGGTCACGATGACCACGTTGGGGTTCAGGAACAGGAAGGAGCTGTCGGACTCGTCGGCCTCGGCGACAAAGTAGTCGCCCGAGCCGTTCTTGCCGTTCGTGTCATAGCCCTCGACGATGCCACCGATCAAGAAGCTCGGATCCAGACCCATGCGGTCGAGCATGGTGGCGCACATCGAAGACGTGGTAGTCTTGCCATGCGTGCCGGCAACAGCGACGGTGGTGTAGCCGTGGCCCAAAGCAGAGAGCATCTTGGCACGGGGCCACACGGGAATACCAAGCTCGCGAGCGCGCACGAGTTCGGGGTTGGACTCCGGAATAGCGGTGGAGACAACAACCACGTCGGGCTTGACCTCGTCGATCGTGGCGGCCTCATGGCCCACATGCACCTTCACGCCAGCGCGGGTAAGCTGGCGGATATAACGTGACGTCTTAAGGTCGGAGCCGGTAACGGCATAACCGCGCTCGTGCAGAACGAGGGCGATGCCGCTCATGCCGGCGCCGCCGATACCGATAAAGTGGGCGCTCTTAAACTCGGGCGCGAAGGTTGCAGTCTGGGAATCAGCCATGTGCTCGTGTACTCCTTGCGTAAACACTGCCTGTAACCCATTAACTGTACCGCACCTACCGCATCAGCGCGAGGGCGACCGACGATATCCCGTCTAACTAACGCAAACCCTCTACCGCATCCGCCAGAAGAGCGGCGGCCCTATCCTGAGCCAGACCACGCGCCGCCTGACGCATGGCGTCGCGCGCCGCCGCGTCATCGACCAGATGCAGCAGCTCATCGGCAAAGGCAGAACCGTCGATATCGGCATCGGCGCAGAGCACGCCGGCCCCGGCGTCGACCAGATACCGGGCATTGGTGGTTTGGTGGTCGGCCGTCGCATGCGGATACGGCACGAGCACTGAGGGCACAGCGAGCGCAGCGATCTCGGCCACGCTCGATGCGCCCGAACGCGAGAGCACCAAATCGGCAGCAGCCAGCATATCGCCCATGTTGTCGATGTAAGGCTGGACGCGGTAACGCTTCGCCTCCTCGGGCGTCAGCGCCAAAGCGCGCTCGGTCTCCTCAAAGCCGTCGGCACCCGTCGAATGCAACACATAGAGGTTCTTGCGCGAAAGCAGCTCGTTTTTGAGCGAGACCACGCGCTCGTTGAGGTGCTGGGCGCCAAGTGAACCGCCAAAGACGAGCAGCAGCGTAGCGTCCTCGGGAACGCCAAGTGCCTTGCGGCCGCGAGCGCGATCGCCCTCGATCACCGAGCGACGTACGGGGTTGCCGGTCATGAGCACGTGGTCAGGGCCACCTTCGCGCTCAAAAACCGAACGCGCTGCCGGCACCGAGATGCACACGCGGGCGGCGTGGGAGTTCATCATCTTGTTGGCCAGGCCCGGAACAGAGTTCTGCTCATGCAGCAGATACGGAACGCCCGCGCCCTTGCACCACCCCAGCAGCGGAACCTCGACATAGGCACCAAAACCGATGGCGGCGTCGGGCTTGCCGACCTTTGAGAAATGACTGGCGAGCGCACGCTTGGCTTTGTTGACACGCCACAGCGAGGTCAGCGCCGTCCAAGGACGGGAGCGGTCGAAGCCCGTGACCGTAATGGGCACAAAATCAAACCCAGCCTCGGGGACCAGACGACCCTCGAGCTTGCGCGACTGGCCCACGAACACAACGTGGTGGCCACGATCACGCAGTTCTTCGGCCAAGGCGAGCGCGGGGTTGATGTGTCCTGCCGTGCCGCCGGCTGCAATAGCAACGGTCATTTTATCGGTCATGGTAGTCCCTTCGTACACGCGGTCCCTGGTCGTCGGTGCGCAGACGCGCCGACGGGTCCGAGTTCAAATCGATTCGATTATATCCGCCGCCCGCGTTGCGAGGGCTGGGGCGCTGAGGACGACCTTGCGGAGCCATTCGCGGGCGTGGACGAGCTGCCGGCTCGGATGGAGAACCATCAAGAACGGTAAAGCCGCTACGCGAAGGTCGTTCACCGCGCACATGGGCCACGCCGGCAGTGCTCTCGTCCATAACGGCAAAGCTCTCGCGGCGACGGTCGTACTCATCGCGACGGGCGCTCTCATACGAAACGCGCAGGATCAGACCGGCGAGCATAAGCGACACGATAATCGACGAACCGCCGTAGCTAATAAACGGCAACGGTTTGCCCGTCATGGGAAACACGTTGAGGATGCCCAGCGCGTTAATCAAAAACTGCACCGCGAGAATGACCGCGGAGCCAGACGCCATAAGCGCGCCCCGACGATCGGTCGCCTGCTCGGCAATGCGAAACGCCGAGTAGATCAGCATCGCAAACACCAAGAAGAACAGCACGGTTCCGACAAAACCGACTTCCTCGCCAATGATGGCCAGGATGTAGTCATTGTGCGCCTCGGGAAGATACGAGTACTTCATGGTTGAGTTGCCGATGCCACGGCCGAACAGACCGCCCGAGGCAAAGGCCATGATGGCAAGCGTGGCCTGATAGCCGTCACCATACTCGTCGGCCCAAGGGTTCAAGGCAACCTGAATGCGCACCATACGGTACGGCTCTGCGACAAGCGCAATCACGATCACGAGAATGCCGAAGATTAGCACGCCGATGATAAATCTGGGGTCGAGACCCGCAAACAACGCCATGCACATGAGGGTCAACAGGATGATCAGGACAGTACCGAAATCGGGCTGGATAAAGATCAGAAAGAGCGAAATACCCAGGTAGATGCCCATCTTGCGAAGGAATTCGTTGATGTTGCCACCGGGCGAAAAGAAGCGATCAAGCATGATGGCCGAATACGCAATGGCAAATGGCTTTAAAAACTCGGAAGGCTGGAACTGAATACCGGCGATGTTGAGCCAGCGCGTGGCGCCACGGCTGCCGCTGCCCACCAAGAACACCAGAAGCAGTAGCCCTATCATGCCGATAAGGAAGATCCTGAGCATATCCTCCCCAAACCAGCTGTCCGGCAAAACGCGCACGATGGCAATCAGCGCTAGAACACCGACCACGGCAAACGCGGCCTGTCGACCCAGAAAAAACGTCGCCGAGCCATTCTCGTGCAGCGCCTCGACCGAAGACGCCGAGTACACCATCAACAGGCCAAAGCATACCAAGGTAAACAAGCAGGCCATGAATATCAAACGGGGGCGCATGATACGGGCGGGAACGCCGGCAATATAGCGTTCGCTAAACGACTGCCCGCCGCGGCTGGAACGCGGTGTGATACGACGTGAGGAAGCACGGTCCGAGTCGGGCCTCCTCATACCTTGTCGGGGGCTCTCCTCTCTCACCGCAACCCCTATTCCATTTGTGATTTCGCTGCAGCGGCAAGCTGGGCCACGTAGTCCTTAAACACGCGGCCGCGCTCCTCATAGCCCGAGAACTCATCGAACGAAGAGCAGGCAGGAGAAAGTAAGATCACGTCACCACGGCTCGACAGCGAACGGGCGACGTCCACGGCGTCGCGTAGGTCATCCGCCTGGGCGATATCCACATCGCCATCGACATCGGCCTCGTCCATAGCGGCGGTGAAGCGCTCGCGCGCATCGCCAAAGCAGACGACCGAGCGCACGTTGTCCATAACGACGCGCGCGAAGTCCGTGAGCGGCGTGCCCTTATCGTGGCCGCCGAGCAGCAAGATCACGTCGTCATCGGGAAATGCCGTCAGTGCCTTCTCGACCGCATCGGTGTTGGTCGCCTTGGAATCGTTGACGTAGCGCACGCCGTCAATCTCGCCACACGGCTCCACGCGGTGCTCGAGCGGCTGGAACGAGGCAAGACCGCGGCAGACACCATCGACATCGGCACCGACCGCCAAGGCAGCCGTGGCGGCGCACAGGGCATTGATAACATTGTGATGGCCCGAGATCTTGAGCTCGGATGTAGCGATGAGCGGGGTCTCGACGCCCTTCAGGCGCACGACCATCTTGCCGTCGCGCACAAAGGCGGCATCCTCGCCCTCAGGCTCGTCAAAGGCAACCTTGCAGATGCGACGACCCGGCGTGTAGATGTACTCATCGAACTCGTGAATGCCGGCGTCTTCGACGTCGACAACCGCCAGATCGTCATCGACCATATTGTCAAACAGTTTGATCTTGGCAAGCGCGTAGTTCTTATGGCTCTTATGCCAGCCCAAGTGGTCGGGAGTGATGTTGAGCAGCACCGCCACGCGGGGGTGGAGCTCGGTTGTCGTAGCAATCTGATAGCTCGAGAGCTCAGCCACAAACCACTCGTTGTGGGCTCGGCCGTCAATCTCGTTGACCGGCGGCTCGCCGATGTTGCCGACAGCTACGCTGGCCTCACCAGCAGCCTTGAGCAGATAATCAGTCAGCGACGTGGTAGTCGTCTTGCCGTTGGTACCCGTAATGGCAATCCAGTTATCGGGCGACAGGCGATAGGCTAACTCGGGCTCACCCATAATCTGGGCGGCATGCTCGCGCCCGGCCTTAAAGAAGCCCGAGAACTCCGAGATGCCCGGGCACGTCACGCATACGTCATAGGCGCCCTCGACCTGTTCGGTCCCATAGACAAACGACGCACCAGCAGCCTCGAGCGCACGCGTGGCGTCATTGGGCTCAGAGGTGCCGCCGCCATACACGGTAACGGCGCTTACGCGCTCGGGATGTGCCAGCGCCCAGCGGGCGACATCGAGACCGGATTTGCCCTGACCCAAAACGAGCAGGCTAAAGACATCAGCAAGAGGCATGAAAGACCACTATCCCAACTGGAAGAACAGAGCAAGGCCAACGGCACCAAAGGCCGCAGCGATAATCCAAAAACGGATGACGACCTTGGTCTCGGCCCAGCCCTTCTTTTCGAAATGATGATGGATGGGCGCCATAAGGAAGACGCGCTTGTGCGTAAAGTGGAAGTAGACAACCTGAATCATGACCGACAGGGTCTCAACGATAAACAGGCCGCCGATGATGAGGGAGACGACCTCGGTGTTGGTCATGATGGACGTGCAGGCAAACGCGGCGCCCAGGGCAAGCGAGCCGGTATCGCCCATAAAGATGCTCGCCGGATAGCAGTTGAACCACAGAAAGCCCAAGCAGGCACCGGCACACGCGGTGCAGAAGATGGACAGGTTCACGTCTCCGTGCAAAAACGCCATGGCGGCCATGGCGAGCATGGCAATCATGGAGGTGCCGCCAGCAAGACCGTCAAGGCCATCGGTCAGGTTCACGGCATTAGAAAGACCGGCGATCATCAGCCAGCAAAAGACAATGTAGAGCCACGGGAACGAAAGGCCACAGATGGTGGTCGAAAGAACACCGAGGTCAATCGTCAGGCCGCCGGGAAAACGAATCTCGGGGGCGACGCCGCACCAGTTGACGGCAAGTACCGTAAAGGTGACACAGATAATGGTTAGGCCGATCATCTTGGCATGGGGCGTCAGACCGAGCGAGCGCCCGTGCGTAACGGAGGTCAGGTCGTCGATCAGGCCCAGCACGCCGGTCGCCAGCGTGGCGAGCAGCACGAGCACGAGCTCGGTGGTGAGCTTGCCCATCAGCAGGCAGGTCAGCGAGATCGCGACGAGGATGACAACGCCACCCATGGTGGGCGTTCCCTGCTTAACCAAATGACGCTTGGGGCCGTCGGCACGAACCTGCTGGCCGATACCCTCGACCTTGAGCAGCTTGATCCACCACGGCATGAGCAGCAGCGCAATGGCAGCGGCGATGCCAAGCCCCAAAAAAGCCTGATACGTTGGATACGAGGGATTGCCGAACATGGGCTAGCACACACCTTCCACAAAGCGGTCGAGCTCAACAAAGCGGGAACCCTTGACCAGTACAACATCATGTTTTTCAAGCGCGCCGCCCATGCGGTCGAGCACCTGCTGATAATCGGAGAACACCTGGATGCGGTCCTCGTCCATACCCATCATGCGCGCGGCATCGGCCATAAGCTGGGCCAGCTCACCACCCACGCACGCCAGCATGTCGAGCTTCTTGGCGGCGGCATAGGCGCCCACGAGCTCATGCATGCGAGGAGCCTCATCGCCCATCTCGCCCATCTCGCCCAGGATCGCCATGCGAGACCCCGTGCACGAAAGCGAGCACAGTAGATCGAGGCCAGCAGCCATGGATTCGGCACTGGCGTTATAGGAATCGTCGATGACGCGGGCACCGCTCTTGGCGCGCTTGATCTCCTGGCGGTGACCGGTGATCGTGAGGCCCCTAAAAGCAGCATCGATCTGCTCGGGCGTCACGCCCAGGCGATAGGAAACCGCGGCGGCCTTAACGGCATTAGGAACGGACTGCACGCCGGGGATGGCAAGCATGGTATCGATCGTCTCACCCTGGCCAAAATCGAGCGTAAAGACCGGACGTCCCTCGTCATCAACACGAATGTCGCGGGCACGGACCTCATCGTCGTCCGAGACGCCGGCCAGCATCACGTCGATACCAGCAGGCTGGGCGAACGTATCGCGAATGAACGGCGTAAAGTCGTCCTCGCCACCCAAAACCAGCAGCGGCAAATAGTCGCCGGCGGCGCACATACCCTGGACGATCTCGGACTTGGCGCGGGCGATGTTCTCGCGGCTGCCCAAAATACCGATATGAGAGGTGCCGATCTTGCTCACGATGGCAAAGTTGGGATTGGCGGACTGGGAAAGGCGCTCGATCTCGTGGAAATGGTTCATGCCCATCTCGAGCACCAGGACCTCGGTATCGGCCGGAGCGGAAAGCACCGTGAGCGGCATGCCGATCAGGTTATTGAAATTGCCCTTGGTGGCCCAGACACGATAGCGCTTGGCGAGCACAGCGGCTAGCACGTCCTTGGTCGTCGTCTTGCCGATGGAACCGGTAATGCCAACGACCAGGCAGCCAAGCTCCAGGCGATACGCGTGCGCCAAACGCAGCAGAAACTCCTCGGGATCATCGGTCAGCAGGATGGCGCATCCTTTGTCCTGCGCCAGCGAGACCAGCTCGGCCTCGGGCTCACGCGTCATCACGACGGCGCCGGCACCCGACTGGACGGCACGGGAAGCAAAATCATTGCCGTCGACGTTTTCACCGGGAAAGGCGACGAAAATTGTCCCTTCCTCGACCTGGCGCGAGTCGATAACGCACCCGCGGCATACCCGATCGGCTTCTCCCGTCACGGTTCGGGCCCCTGTTGCGGCCACGAGGTTGTTGACGGCGATCTCTATCATTGCAGCTCCCCTGTAAACCTAATAATGCTATCGGCGTATTGTATCCCAGCGCCGCGCATGCGTGGTGCAGGGCATGTGAACACCCCTCATATGGGACAACAAACCACGCCCCAAAGATTGTAACCCCCTACTTCGTGCGCGGGATACCCAGCACGTCGAGCGCGTTGGCCATAATGGACTGGAACGGCACCGCAGCGGCATCTGAGCCGCTCGGCGTTCCGTCGAGCGTGATATAGCACAGCACCTTGGGCGATTGTGCCGGTGCAAAGCCCATAAAGGACGACATGTAGTTCTCCTTGAGGTAGCCGCCGTTCTCGTCGGCTCGTTCGGCCGTACCGGTCTTACCCGCCACGTCATAGCCGTCAACCGCGCCGCCAACGCCCGTTCCCTCGGACACGACCGTCTGCATGCACGATGTCACCTGGGATGCGGCGTCCTCCGAAATCGCGCGCTCGCCTTCACCCCAGTCCTTCTCGTCGCCTTTGCTGGACTTATAGAAGTGCGGTGTCATCATCACGCCGCCGTTGGCGATGCCGCCCACGGCACGTGCGATCTCAATCGGCGAGACGGACAGTGCCTGTCCAAAGCTCATCGAGCCCAGCGTGGCGCCGTCATACTGGTCACGCTCCTTGACGATACCCAGGCTCTCTCCCGGAAAATCGACACCCGAGCTGTGACCGATGCCCCACTTGTCCACATAGGCGGCAAAGTCGTCGGCACCGATCTTGCGCCCCACCAGGACAAAGCCCACGTTGGACGAACGGCGCATCATCTCGCGCACATCCATGGTCATGGCATAGTCGCGCTTGTCGGCATCGGTGACGGTATCGTCACCCACCTTAATGCTCGCCGGCACCTCAAACGACGTACTCGATCGCACGACGCCCAAGTCGAAGCCGGCGCCCGCCACGAGCGTCTTAAAGACCGAGCCGGGCTCGTAGGCGTCGGTGACCAGGCGCAGATTCATATCCTCGGTCTTGGCATTCTCCAGATCGGTCTGGTCGTAGGTCGGGTACGAGCAGGCTGCCAAAATCTCGCCTGTCGTAGGATCGGTGACCAGCGCCGAGCCGTTCTTGGCCTTAGTCTTCTCAACTGCCTCTGCCAGGGCATCCTCGGCCGCACGCTGGATATTGACGTCGAGCGTCGTCACGATATCAACGCCGTCGACCGCAGCCACCTTTTTATAGGCACCGCCCGCGATATAGCTGCCGTCCCTCGCGCGCTCGCGTACGAGAGAACCGTTCGTGCCGGTCAGAAGCTTGTTGTATTGCTTTTCGAGACCCGTCAAGCCGTCGTTGTCTACATTCACTACACCCAGCACCTGCGATGCCAGATTGCCGTATGGATATACGCGCTTCATGGCCTGCTCAAAAAGCACGCCGGGCAGGTTCTTCTTCTCCAGCGCCGCAACATCGTCTTCGTCCACCTGGCGCTTGATATACACCCAGGTTCCATCGGACTCAACGAGCTTGCGGCAGGTCTTTTTATCGATTCCAGTTGCCTTGACCAGCGCCGACACCGTCTTGTCAACATCCTCGACAAGCTGCGGGTTCACGGCGATGTTGCGACATTCGACCGACGACGCCAACACGTTGCCGTTGCGGTCGTAGATGGTGCCGCGTTTGGCATAGAGGGTCTGCGCAAGCAGGCGGCGCGCATCGGCACGCTCGCGCAGTTTATCGGCTTCGACAATTTGATAGTCGGCAAGGCGAAAGACGCCCAAGCCCAAGCCAAGCCCGATGAAGCCCATGACGGCTTTGCGGCGAGGCAGAGGTGCGCCTGTGAGCCATTCGGTCGACGAACTCTTGCGCGACCTGGTGTTATGCACTTGAGGGTCGCCCGAGCCGCGAAGTCGCGACGCCGGGTCGTTGCCACGGGACTGCCCGGCGTTGTAAGATTGCCGACCCGTTCCTTGATAACCAGAACGTCCCCGCGACGAGGGACGTCCAGAACCGCGGCCCCCATCGGAACCGCGGCGATAGTCATTTGTCATACTCAGCTACCGTCTTGCTACTGAGCGGTCGCGGTCGCGTTGGCGCCCGCGGCTGCATCCTGCGAAAAGTCAAGTGTAACGCTCTCGCTGGGCTCCACCATGCCATAAGCGCCCGCAAGGTCGCGAATGCGCGTGTCGGCGCCATAGACCGAATGCATGACCTCCAGGTCGGAGCTCTCATCGGTCGCCTTTTCGAGCGTGCTGGTAAGCTCGGCGTTGCTGTTGAGCACCTGGGCCGTAACGCCGGCGAGCGCCACGCGGGCGACGCCGATCGTCATGAAGATAGCCGCAATGATGCAAAACGTTTTAAGAACGCTCATGAAAACCGGGCTTACCGCCTGGTTTGCCTGACGGCCCGCGCCCGTGTAGACATCAAAGCGCGGCGCGCGCTGCTCACGGGGAGCAACGGGGGCCTGCGGCGTCTCACGATAGGCGGGCATGGCGTTCATATCATAGGCGAGTGCTGCGCTTGAAGTGTTGTAGCCCATGATATGCCGCCTCCCATCCCGAGTACGTTGGTAGTGTGTTTAAGCTTCGTTTATGGTGCGAGCGGGAGGTCCAATATCGCGCGGTCGCGCCTACAGACGCTGCGCCACGCGGATTTTGGCTGATCTCGCCCGAGGGTTGCGCTCAACCTCATCAGGCTGGGCAACCAAGGGTTTGCGGGTGATGACCTTGAGTATCGGCACGTTGCCGCACACGCACACCGGAATCTCCGGCGGACACGTGCACCCCTGGCTCATCTCCTTAAAGTGGTTCTTTACGATACGGTCCTCGAGCGAGTGATACGAGATGACGCAGATACGTCCGCCCGGGTTGAGCCACCTGGTGGCGGCATCAAGCCCTCGTTCGAGCACATCGAGCTCGTGATTGACCTCGATGCGAATGGCCTGGAAACTTTTCTTGGCCGGGTGTCCGCCATGCCGACGAGCGGCAGCCGGGATACCCGCCTTGATGATCTCGACAAATTGGCCGGTGGTTTCGATCGGTTCTTGCTCGCGGCGGCGCACGATCTCGCGCGCGATCTGCGAGGCGAACTTCTCTTCGCCGTAGACGCGTAGAATCCGGGCGAGGTCGTGTTCGTTATAGGTGTTGATGACCTCAGCTGCGTTTAAGGTGTTATTGCCCGGATCCATCCGCATGTCCAATGGGGCGTCCTCGTTATACGAAAAGCCCCTGCCAGGGATATCGAGTTGCGGTGACGAAACGCCCAAGTCAAACAGGAAGCCATCGACCCCGGGCACCTCGGCCGAGCAAAGCAGCTCGTCCAAGTCGCCGAAGTTGCCCTTCAGCAGCTGGTGCGGGACGCCGGGAACCTCGCGGTCCAGACGGGCGCCAGCGGCCTCGAGGGCCATGTCGTCCTGATCGACGCCGAGCAAAAGGCCCGTCTCCCCCACCTGCGCGGCCATCTTTACCGAATGGCCGGCACCGCCAAGGGTGCAATCGCAGACAACGGAGCCGCTCTTTAGCTGCAGCGACTCAAGTACTTCGCCGAGCATGACAGGTTCATGCCGATATTCTTGTGTCAAGATCCCACGCTCCATCCGTTACTCGTGCCTTGCCCTTACGAGAAGAAGAGGTCAAGCAGAGCCTCGTCGTCATCGTCCTCATCGGCCGCGGCGCGGTCCCAAACCTCAAGGTGGTCGTAGTTACCCACAACCGTGACCTCGCGGTCGAGGTTCGCCTGCTTGCGGAGAGACTCAGAAAGACCGATACGACCGGCGCTGTCCACATCCATCGACGTGGTGCGCTTGTTGATCGCCCTCATGAGCTTCTGGTCGTTGATGTCACGCGGGTTAAAACCCTCGTGGCCCTCACGACCCGCGAAGAGTCCTTCGACCCACTTATCGAAGGCCTCGGCAGAGAACACGTACAGAGCATCGACATCCAGGGCTTTGAACACGCGAACGTGCTCTCCAAGCTCCTCGCGAAGGGGTGCAGGCAGGGACAGGCGACCTTTTGCATCGAGATTGCGCTCGTATGCACCAGTCATTCCCATGTGCGCCCTCCCCTCGGTTACTCAGATGGCACGTACGCGGGGAACCACCCCGCCTGTCGACGTCATTAATAATATGGGGAACCGCCCCATTTTTCAACACCTTTCCCCACCCCTTCCCCCACCCCGCCCCACTACTCCATCCCCTAACTATTGGGCACCACCCCCGAGCATATGTTCGAAAACACAATATGTTGTGTTTAACGCAAAGGCGAGATGCCACCTGTAGCACCCCGCCTTTCAACCTCAACCTTCAAGTTGACCTTGAGGCGAATTTTATATCCCTTTACACGCCGTTCACATCGCCCCCAAACTCCCCCATGCACGGTATGCGCGCCCCACCGCGACATTGGCCGACGGCGCAAAATGGGGCGGACCCCCGATTGCCAAAACGTGTGCAACAGCACGTTCCAGCAATCGAGGGTCCGCCCTTGATAGCATGTAATTGCAGCTCGGCAGCGTATTAGCGATGCGCCAGCGGGTGGGCCGCCAGGTAAACCTCGGTCAGCTGTGTACGATCGACATGCGTGTAGACCTGAGTGGTCGATATATCGGCGTGCCCCAAGATCTCCTGCAGCACGCGAAGGTCCGCACCGCCCGCAAGCATGTGAGTGGCAAAGGAGTGGCGCAACGTGTGCGGATGGAGGCCCACCAACCCCACCTGGCGCCCGTAGCGCTCGCATATGACGTGAACACCCTGACGCGACAGACGCCCGCCGTTCTTGTTTAAAAAAACCGCCGGCGTCTCTGTCCCACGGGCGTGAACCGCCAGAAGCTGGCGTCCATCGCATATATAGCGCGTCAGGGCACGCGCCGCACTTCCCACCAAAGGGGCCAGACGCTCCTTGGAGCCCTTGCCGCGAACCAGCACAAAGCCGTCATCGACATGGATATCACTCACATCGAGCCCCACCAGCTCGCTCACGCGCAGGCCGCACCCATACAGCACTTCCAAGATGGCGCGATCGCGCAGACCCATCTCTCCATCGGGAAAATCCTGGTCAAGCAGCGCCGAAACATCCTCCACCGAAAGGCACTCCGGCAGGCGCTCGGCCTTTTTTGGCAAGCGCAATGCCGCCGTGGGATTTTGGGCCACGGCCCCATCGCGCACCAGAAAGGCATGCAGACCTTTGACGGCCGCAAGCGCGCGCTCCACCGAAGCGTCGGAATAGCCCCCGTCGCGCCGATCGGCGATAAAATCCTCGACGACCCGCCGGCTCACTTCCTCAAAGGATGCAATACCCGTCCGCTCCAGATAGGCACAGTAGGTCGTCAGATCTCGGCGATAGGCGGCAATCGTGTTACGCGCCAAGCCCCGCTCGACTGCAAGGTAATCAAGAAACTCCCCCGCCGCCACAGCGAGCGACGAAGGAGCTTCTTCGATATGTTCCCTGTTCGACGGCAACCTTAGTCCGTCGCACGATTCATGGGCGTCACCTGTAGGCGATCGACACCCTCATGCTGGCCAATCGAGGCGCGCACGAACTCACGGAACAGCGGCTGAGGATTGGTGGGGCGGCTCTTGAACTCGGGGTGGGCCTGAGTGGCCACGTACCACGGGTGCACGTCGCGCGGCAGCTCGACCATCTCGACCAGACGCTCATCAGGCGAAAGGCCCGAGATGACAAGACCGGCGTCCTCGAGCTGATCGCGGAAGGCATTGTTGAACTCAAAACGGTGACGGTGGCGCTCGTAGACAAGTTCCTCGCCATACGCCTCACGCGCGAGGGTATCGGCAGCGAGCTTGCATGGATAGGCGCCCAGGCGCATGGTGCCGCCCTTCTCGGTCACGTCCTCCTGCGAGCTCATCAGGTCGATTACGCTATACGGACCGTCCGGATCAAACTCGGAGGAGCTGGCACCGGCAAGGCCGACAACGTTGCGGGCGAACTCGCACACGGCAACCTGCATACCCAGGCAAATGCCCAGATACGGAATCTTGTGCTCGCGAGCAAACTCGGCAGCAAGGATCTTGCCCTCCAGGGCGCGCTTGCCAAAGCCGCCGGGAACCAGGATGCCCGATGCGTCGCCCAGAACCTCGTTGACGTTTTCGGCATCGAGGCTCTCACCATCGACCAGCTGCACATCTACGTGACGATCGTAGAAAACGCCCGCGTGATGCAGGGCCTCGATAACCGACAGATATGCATCGGGAAGCTGGGTGTACTTTCCCACGACGGCAACCTTAACCTTATCGGCGTGATGGTTGGCATGATTCTGCTTGCGCAGGAACTCATTCCATTCGCTCATATCGCGCTCGCGCGGATCGAGGCCAAGGCGCTCGCAAATGCGCAGGTCAAAGTCCTGCTCAGCGAGCAGCTGCGGCACGTCGTAAATGCTCGCGCAGTCCTCGTTGGTAAAGACGCAGTCTGTGTCGACGTCGCAGAAACTTGCGATCTTGCCGCGGATAGCGTCGTCAATATGGTGATCGGAGCGCAGCACAATAATGTCGGGCTGGATACCAAAGCTGCGCAGCTCCTTGACGGAGTGCTGCGTGGGCTTGGTCTTAACCTCGTGTGCGGCGGCGATATAGGGAACGAGCGATACGTGGATGTAGCAGACGTTCTCGGGACCGGCCTCCTTGCGGTACTGGCGGATAGCCTCCACAAACGGCTGCGACTCGATGTCGCCGATCGTGCCGCCCAGCTCGGTAATGACAACGTCGGAGCCGGTCTGCTCCTCGATGCGGCGGAATTTGTCTTTGATGGCATTAGTAACGTGCGGAATCACCTGGACGGTGCCGCCCAAAAAGTCACCGCGGCGCTCGCGGGCAATCAGGCTCTTGTAAATGGCGCCCGTCGTAAAGTTAGAATCGCGGGTCAGGTTCTCGTCAATAAAGCGCTCGTAGTGGCCCAGGTCCAGATCGGACTCGTAGCCGTCCTCGGTCACAAAGACCTCACCGTGCTGGAACGGACTCATGGTACCGGGGTCGACGTTCAGATACGGGTCGGCCTTTTGCATCGTTACCTTGTAGCCGCGTGACTTGAGCAGACGGCCCAATGAGGCCGCGGTGATACCCTTGCCTAGGGACGAAACCACGCCACCGGTTACGAACACATGCTTGGTCATATTGAGTTACCTGCGCTTCCCGTAGAAGTTGTCCATACACATCTTACGGGTCTTCATTGTAATACTCGGACCGCAAGCCGTTCGTATCTTTTCTCGCGCGCGCTCGCATTTCTCAATCTCGAAACAAAACGCCGACCGGGGCCCGAGCGGCGTCACAACAACTTAGGCGACAGATCGCTACCGATCGGCAAGCTCGTCTCCGAGCATATCCTGAACGAGCATACCCGCGCGGATGCCCTTTAGATACCACCCGCCGCGCTCGGTAAGGCAAATACCATTTGCAAGCTGGCCGCCATCCTCGCTATATCGCGAAACGACCTCGATCAAGCCATCAGAATCCAAACGTTCAATTGCGGCACGGGCTCGATACGGAGACACCCCAACGTGCTCCGCAAGCGTTTTGCGCGAGAAACCATATGTCCCGCCACTTTCGGATTGCTGGGCGATCTCCATCAACACCAGCACTTCGACACGCTTCATATCGTTGACACTCGCACGACCCTTGCCCGCCATGGCAGCCTCCTCTAACCGAGCACGAGCATCCAGCGCGCCGTGCACGACCGACACACCTCACGATGGCAGGTAATATCCATCATGCGGCATCCCGCTAAGGATGAAACAGTTACGGTTATTTTATACCGCTCAAATTGTTTCTAAGCAGGTAAACGGCTATTTTTCGCCGAAATAGACGCTTTATTGATCAAAAAGCCGTACCGGGCGCTAACCCGATACGGCCAAAATGCAATGCAATTACCGCGGTACTTCAAACTTATCGATGGAAGAAACCGCGGCGCTCAAACTTGGGCTCGCAGCACACGTTGATGCCCAGTTTGCGCAACACCGTCTCGTCCGTCGGCGAGATAATCACGCTAAAGAAGGCATCGCAACCGCGCAGCTGCTCCAGGCCCGAAAGGACACGAGCGGCCGTCTCGCTCGTAGCCGAGGTAATTGACAACGCCATAAGCGTCTCGTCGGTGTGGAGACGCGGGTTTTTGCTGCCCAGGAAGTGCGTCTTAAGCTTGCTGATGGGCTCGATCGCCTCGTCGCTGATGACTTCAAGCTCAAGGTCGACGCCCGAGACATGCTTGAGAGCGTTCATGATCAGCGAGCTCGCGGCGCCCAGGCGCGTGGAGGTCTTACCGGTCACCACGGAGCCATCGGGCATGACCATGGCACCCACGGGACCGCCCGTCAGTTGCTCCCTGGTAAGGGCAGCCGAGCGCGCCGGCGAGTAGTTCTTATCGATGCCGGCTTTCTTCATAATAATCTTGAGACGGTCGACTTGCTCATCGCCCACGCCGGTGCGGCGCACATTTTCGACCGCGGTAAAGTAGCGGCGGACGATCTCCATCTTGGAAGCGTCGCGGCAGGCATCGTCATCGGTAATGGCAAATCCAACCATGTTGACACCCATGTCCGTAGGGCTCTGATAGGGGCTCTTGCCCAGGATCTTTTCCATCAGGGCACGGACCACCGGGAAGGCCTCGACGTCGCGGTTGTAGTTGACCGTGGTCTTGTTGTAGGCCTCAAGGTGGAAGGAATCGATGATGTTGGCATCGTCGAGGTCCGCCGTGGCGGCCTCGTAGGCAATATTGACCGGATGCGTCAGAGGAAGATTCCAGACCGGGAAGGTCTCAAACTTGGCATAGCCGGCGGCGGTACCGTGCTTATGCTCGTGATACAGCTGCGAGAGGCAAGTGGCGAGCTTGCCCGAGCCAGGGCCGGGTGCCGTCACGACAACGAGCGGACGCGTGGTCTCAACGAACTCGTTCTTGCCGTAGCCTTCGTCAGACACGATCAGATCGACGTCGTGCGGATAGCCCTCGATGGGATAGTGCAGCTTGGCGGGAATGCCGAGTGCATTCAGACGATTGCGGAAGACGTCGGCAGCGGGCTGACCGGCATACTGCGTGATAACCACGGCCGCGACAGCAAAACCGTTGCCGCGGAACAGATCGACCAGGCGCAAGACGTCCTCGTCATAGGTAATGCCCAGGTCGCCACGGGCCTTGTTCTTCTCGATATGGTTTGCATTGATTGCGATGATGACCTCAACATCATCGGCAATGCTCTTGAGCATGCGGAACTTGCTGTCCGGTTCAAAACCCGGCAGCACGCGGCTGGCATGATAGTCATCGAACAGCTTGCCGCCAAACTCCAAATAGAGCTTACCGCCAAACTGCGAGATGCGCTCCTTAATGTGAGCAGCCTGCAGCTCGATATACTTCGCGTTGTCGAAACCCTGACGCATGTATGGCTCCCGTCCCGTTTCCATTTAATGTCCTAGGCGATTATAACGGAGCAGACCCTCCCCGATGCCCAGGCCATCAACAGGCATGAACCAAACATGCCATCGATAAGTTGCGTTGGAATAGTTCCTGTTTAACCCCTCAAGACGGCCAAACAGGAACTATTCCACCGCAACTTCCCCTTTTGGCGCAAAGTAACCTCACACCTTTGCACCAACAACAGAAACGTCGCGGGCAGAGAACGGACAGCGAACGGGCACCAGAGCGAGCAAACAGCCCCCTGCACCAATAAGGGGAACATCGCAGGTGGAGCATGAGTCAGCGAGCGACGTCCAGGACGTACAAGTTGGCATGAAAAAGGCAAGGCATAGACCTTTTGGTCATGCCTTGCCTTTTGAATGACAAATTGTCGTCCTGGACGGCGCGCAGCGTCGACTGGTTGCGCGGTTCGTAGAACCGCGCAACATAAGTGCGCCCCCTCCCGCGCACGGAACGGGAGGGGGCTAAAGGTAGGAGTCTACCGGTGGGTTGACCCCACCGGACAGACGATGACCAGGTGATCCTTTACAGGATCGTCAAGGTTTCCGTGGGGTACCCGTTGGGTACTTAGAGCAACACGCAGGCGACGGTCAGGATGATGGCGCAGACGACGGAGAGCGCGACGATGAGCTTAAGGGCAAACTTGAGCCAGGTCGTCCACTCGATCTTGGCCAGGGCGAGACCGCCCATGATGGCGCCGGAGGTCGGGGTGAACAGGTTCACGACACCGATGGCGGCGGAGAAGATCATGACCATGACCTCGGGCGAGAAGCCGAGCTTAACAGCCAGCGGTCCCATGATGGGCATGGAAACGGTGGCCATACCGGAGGTCGAGGGGATCAGGAAGGACAGGCCGAAGTAGACCAGGAAGCTCATGGGAGCGAAGATCACGCCGGACAGGCCAGCCAAGGCATTGGCGGCAGCGTCGAGAACGTAGACGTCGAGGCCGGTGTTAGCCATGAGGACGGAGATACCGCGGGCGAGGGCGATGACGAGAACAACGGACATCATGTCGGCAGCGCCGGTGATGAAGGTGTTGACGATCTGCTTCTCGGACAGGCCACCGATGATACCGATCAGGACGGCCATGAGGAAGAACCAGGTGGAAGCCTCGTCGAAGTACCACTGGCCAATGGGCAGGCCGGTGATCAGGGCAGACCAGCCCTGGACGACGGCGTTACCGTCGGCGTCGTAGACAGCGCCAGCGTCGAAGAAGTTGGCGACGCCCTCGTTGAGGTCGGCCAGCGGAATGAAGCCGACGATCATGACGACGAAGGTGAAAGCAAAGGCAATCAGAACACCCTTCTGACGACCGGTGAGCTTGACCTCATTGTGAACCTCGGAAGCAGCCTTGCCGTGAGCCTCTTCGGCGTCCTTGAGCTCCTGCATCGAAAGGATGGTGGAACCCTTGTCAGCCTTGACCTTCTTGGCATAGCTCATGACGAAGAAGATGGACATGGCAGTGGTAACAATCCACAGGACGGCACCGAGGCCGATGATGATGGACTGGTTGACCTCAATGCCAACGCCGGTCAGAGCGTCGACGGCAGCGCCGACGGCGAACGGGTTAACCGTGGAGCCCAGGCAGCCGCAGCCAGCGCCGAGCAGGACGGTGGCGGCGCCAACCATCGGGTCGAAGCCGGCAGCCATCATGGTTGCGGCGAGCAGGGCGTAGAAGGGAACGGTCTCCTCGCACATACCATAGGTGGTACCACCGAGGGAGAAGATGAGCATCAGCACGGGAATGAGCATGATCTCGTTGCCCTTAAGCTTCTGCACCAGGACGGCGATGCCGTTGTCCAGAGCGCCGGTCTCGGTCATCATGCCGAGGAAGCCGCCCAGGATCATAACGAAGAGGCAGACGGGCAGAGCGTCAGCGAAGCCCTTAATCGGGGCGGTGCAGAAATCGCTCAGACGGGCGGCAGTAACCGCGCCGCCGGACGTGCCGGAGACGATAACGGTAATCACTGCAACAATTGCCAGCAGAGCAAGAAGAATGGTGAACGATGAAGGCATACCGCGCTTTTTCTTAGCGGTCTCAGTCATAGTTCTCATCCCCCCTTCATAAATCATTTACTGATCTCGCCCGAAGCGGCTCTTCCGTGCCGTGCCTGCCGCCTGGTGCGAGATATTTACCAGACAAAGCCGCTCGGGGTGTGCAGCAATACACCCCGAGCGAGATGCTAGATGCTCTTACTTGAGCGTGGCGTACATGACAGCCTTGATGGTGTGCATGCGGTTCTCGGCCTCGTCGAAGACCTTGGAAGCAGGGCTCTCGAAGACCTCGTCGGTGACCTCCTGCTCGGTGATGCCGAACTGCTCGCACTTCTCGGCGCCAATCGTGGTGTTGGTGTCGTGGAAGCTGGGCAGGCAGTGCAGGAAGATGGCACCCGGGTTGGCCATAGCCATGACCTCGGAGGTGACACGATACGGGGTGAGCTGAGCGATGCGCTCGGCCCAGACCTCGTCAGGCTCGCCCATGGAGACCCACACGTCGGTGTAGATAACGTCGGCACCGGTGACGCCGTCCTTGACGTCAGTGGTCAGCTTGATGGTGCAGCCGTTAGCCTCGGCAATGGGCTTGCAGGCCTCAATGACGTCGTCAGCGGGCATGCACTCCTCGGGGCCGCAGGCCACGAAGTTCATGCCGAGCTTGGAGCAGACAACCATGAGGGAGCGAGCAACATTGTTCTTGCAGTCGCCCATGAAGACGAGGGTCTTGCCCTTGATGTCGTAGTTGAAGTTCTCCTGGACGGTCAGGATGTCGGCGAGCATCTGGGTGGGGTGCCACTCAGTGGTCAGGCCGTTCCACACGGGCACGCCGGACTTAGCAGCGAGCTCCTCGACGTCGTCCTGGGCAAAGCCACGGAACTCGATGCCGTCATACATGCGGCCGAGAACGCGGGCGGTGTCCTCGATGGACTCCTTCTTGCCCATCTGCGACGAACCCGGATCGAGGTAGGTGACGCCCATGCCCAGATCCATGCCGCCGACCTCGAAGGCGCAACGGGTGCGAGTGGAGGTCTTCTGGAAGAGCAGAACGATGTTCTTGCCCTCGAGATAGCGGTGCGGAACGCCAGCGCGCTTCATATCCTTGAAGTTCTTAGAGAGCTTGAGCAGGTACTCGATCTCCTCGGTGGTGAGGTCGAGAAGCTTGAGGAAGCTACGGCCGGAGAGGTTAACACCCATGGTTCGTTTCCTTTCGAAAAAATGAATTACGTAAGTATTAGTGTCACCCGTTTGACGGGCGAAGCCGGTGCGGCTGTAGGGAGACCGCACCGGAAACGGAAAGACTTAGAGGTCCTCACGCCAGAAGGGCATGCTCATGCAGCGCGGGCCGCCGCGGCCGCGGGAGAGCTCGGCAGAGGGCACGACGAGAAGGTC
>NZ_JBDPAC010000020.1:0-45587 GCF_039836695.1 Collinsella aerofaciens
CCATCGCGCCGAGAGTACTGCGGGGTCAGCCCGTGGGAGGCCAGGGCGCCGCTGACCGGTGGACGGCACCGAGCCGTCATCCGAGATGGAGAAGGGGGAGGCCTCGCGGCCTTCCCCTTTTTGCGTATATACACGTTGTACTTCGGGATTTAGCTTCCCCGTATGCGCTCTTACTGTTTGGCTGTATTTTGAGTCCTTCTAGTGTATTTGAGCGATAAGTACTCGCATTGGCGTTAGGGAGGGCTTGATGTTTACCGTATTTGTCTTGGGCAATATTGCTTCGGGTAAGTCGACTGCCTGCCGCTATTTCGAATCTCGTGGCGCTATGCTTATCGATCTGGATGAGCTTGCAAAATCTCTGTATGTGCCGGGCTCTGATATCGTCAATACTCTCGCGGATGAATTCGGTTGGGACATTTTGGATGAGGAGGGCGGCATTCGCCGCAGCATCCTCGCTTCTCGAGCTTTCGCTTCTCCTGATTCGGTCGCACGACTCAATGGCATCGTGCATCCCGTTCTGATTGAACAGCTTTCGCTTAGGATTCTCGATCCGGTTTGTTGTACGGTTTCATCTCCCCGTTACCCCTTTGCGGTGGTCGAGGTTTCTGCTCCGACTGGTTTTGAGGATGCATTTGGCTTGGCTGATGAAATTCTGGTCATTAGCGCCCCTTTGTCAGTTCGTCGCGAGCGCGCTATTCAACGTGGCATGGAGCCATCTGATTTCGATGCCCGTTCTGCTTGTCAGCCCGATGAGTCTGCGCTGTGCAATCTCGCTACAACGGTGATTGATAATGCCTCAGGCGATAATTCGCTCTTTGAGCAGCTTGACTCATGGCTTGCATGCCATGGGTTCGGGGATGTAGTGGATAAGGAGGAGGCTGATGCCTAAGACACGTTTCCTTACGTGGTATCGCCTTATACCGCTAGCTGCCGTTTTTGCCTTCGGCCTTATCTCATTCGTTTACTCGTATGCTCCTGCCGCTTTCTTTAAGCCGCTGTATCCGATTGACTACGAGGCGTATGTAAAGCAATCCAGTATTTCGCATAATCTGGATCCGTATCTGGTGTGCGCTGTCATTAAGTCTGAATCGAATTGGGATCCCGAGGCCGAGTCGAATCAGGATGCTCAGGGATTGATGCAGCTGATGCCCGAGACTGCCCAGGATATGATCGCCAAGGGCCTTGTCGACGGTGGCGAGTATTCGGCCGACAACCTTAACGATCCGGCTACGAATATCGAGTTTGGCTGTGCGTATCTCTCGTATCTTCTAGCGTATTTTAACGGGTCGACTGACAGTGCCATTGCCGCCTATAACGCCGGCATGGGCAATGTGGACGGATGGGCGCAGCAGAGTACGTCGCTTCATAATGCAATCACCTTTCCCGAGACGCAGGCGTATCTGATTCGTGTCAATAATGCCTGGGCTCGCTACAAGACCCTCTATCCCGATCGGTTCGTATAGGACTATGCCTGCCGCCTGCGTATACTGCAGATATATGAGTTAGGAGTATCCATGGCGGAATTTGAAGTAGAACGCGTTGGTGGTGAACTTAAGCGCTTTGGCGTTGAAGGCTCTGACGTGCCGTTTAAGGTCGTGTCTCCCTATGAGCCTGCCGGTTCCCAGCCTAAGGCCATTGAGTCGCTTGTGCAGGGCGTGAGGGACGGAGACCGCTATCAGGTTTTGCTGGGCGTGACTGGTTCGGGCAAGACCTTTACGATGGCAAAGACTATTGAGGCCCTGGGAAAGCCGACGCTGGTCATGGCTCCGAATAAAACGCTCGCCGCTCAGCTTGCGAGCGAGCTCAAAGAGTTCTTTCCCAATAACGCTGTGGTCTACTTCGTCTCGTATTACGACTACTATCAGCCCGAGGCGTATGTGCCGCAAAGCGATACATATATCGAGAAAGACTCCTCGATTAACGAAGAGGTCGAGATGCTGCGCCATCAGGCGACCGCGTCACTGCTCTCTCGACGCGATGTGATCGTTGTCGCATCGGTCTCGTGTATCTATGGCATTGGTTCTCCCGAGGACTATGCGGGTCTGGCTCCAAACGTCGACAAGAAGGTGCCGCTCGAGCGTGATGACTTTATCCATGCACTTATCGATATTCAATATGATCGCAATGACTATGACCTTGCACGCGGCACTTTCCGCGTGCGCGGCGATGTTGTCGACGTGTATCCGCCTTATGCCGAGCATCCGTTGCGGTTTGAGTTCTTTGGCGACGAGGTTGAGCTGATTGCCGAGATCGATGAGGTCACCGGTGAAATGCTGCGTGAGTACGAGGCCATCCCCGTATGGCCGGCATCGCACTACGTGACCGAGAAGCCGAAGGTCAAGGCGGCTCTGAAATCGATCAGCGAAGAGTGCGAGAAGCGCGTGGCGGAGCTCAAGGCGACCGACAAGTTGCTCGAGGCGCAGCGTCTGCAGCAGCGCACCGATTATGATCTTGAGATGCTCGAGACGATGGGCTTTTGCAACGGCATCGAGAACTACTCGCGTCATCTGGACGGTCGCAAGCCGGGTGAGCCGCCGTTTACCCTGATCGATTACTTTCCTAAGGACATGCTCTGCATCATCGATGAGAGCCATGTGACGGTGCCGCAGATTCGCGGCATGCACGAAGGTGACCGCTCGCGTAAGGTGACGCTGGTGGAACACGGTTTTCGCCTGCCCTCGGCGCTCGATAACCGCCCGCTTCGTTTCGATGAGTTTGAGGCAAGGATACCCCAGTTTATCTATGTTTCGGCCACGCCGGGCGATTACGAGCTGCGGGTTAGCCAGAACGACGTTGAGCAGATTATTCGTCCGACCGGTCTGCTCGATCCCAAGATCGATGTGCGTCCGGTTCGCGGTCAGATTGACGATCTTGAGGACGAGATTCGCGAGCGCGTTGCCCGCAAGGAGCGCGTGCTGGTGACCACGTTGACCAAGCGCATGGCCGAGGACCTGACCGACCATCTGCTTGATGCGGGCATTAAGGTCAATTACATGCATTCTGATACGGCGACAATGGACCGTGTCGAGATCCTGCGAACGCTGCGCGAGGGCAAGATCGATGTTCTCGTTGGCATCAACCTGCTTCGCGAGGGCTTGGATCTTCCCGAGGTCTCACTGGTGGCAATTCTCGATGCCGATAAGGAAGGCTTCTTGCGCAACCGCCGTTCGCTGATTCAGACGATTGGTCGTGCGGCCCGTAATGCCGACGGCGAAGTCATTATGTACGCGGACGTCGTGACCGATTCGATGAGAGAGGCAATCGACGAGACGCAGCGCCGACGCGAGATCCAGATGGCCTATAACGAAGAGCACGGCATTGTGCCCAAGACGGTTCGCAAGGCCATCAATGACATCTCGAGCTTCATTGCCGAGGCGGAGAAAACCGTTGGCTCCAAGGGGCGTTCGAAGGGCGATTCGTTGGGCCACGGCGCATTCTATACGCCCGATGAAAACGGCGAGGGCGCTGCGCCGGAGACGGTGTCGTCCGAGCAGACGCTTGCCGGGCAGCTCGAGGAACTGCCACATGATGAACTTGTGCGGATCGTCGAAACCATGGAAGAGGATATGCGCAACGCTTCTGCCGCCATGGACTTTGAGGAGGCGGCGCGCCTGCGCGATGCCGTCGTTCAGATTCGGGCGATGCTCGAGGGTGCGTCTGAGGACGAGACGATCGAGCGCTTACGTTCGCAGGCCCGCAAGGGTTCCACGTTCGCATCGGGCAGAAAACGCCAGGGTGCACGGTTTAAGAAATAGCGAACAGGCCCCGAGTTCCCTGTGGAGCTTGGGGCCTGTGTCTTTTGCGCGCTGGAATTCGTGCGTTAGAGGTCTGCGATCAGGGCTTCGGCACAACGGATGCCGTCGGTGGCCGCGCTCATGATGCCGCCGGCATATCCAGCTCCCTCACCACAAGGGTAGAGGCCCGGGGTCGACACGGCATGGCACGTTCGGTCTCGGGTGACAGTGACCGGTGAGCTTGAACGAGTCTCCACGCCGGTAAGAACGGCATCGGGGCGGTCGTAGCCTCGTAGCTTTTTTCCGAGTAGGGGAAGTCCCAGGCGGAGCGACTCGACGATATGCTGCGGCAGGGCTTCGTCAATTGTCGTCCAGGTCACACCGAGCGGATAGGTGGGCTTTACCTTTCCGGGCGCCTTGCTGACGCGTCCTGCGAGGAAATCTCCGACGAGTTGTGCTGGTGCGTTCCAGTTGGAACCGCCCAGGCGATAGGCGGCCGCCTCGCAGGCACGCTGGAGCTCGATGCCGGCGAGCGGGTCATCGTTGGGAAGGTCCTCAGGCGTGACGTTAACGAGCAAGGCGGCATTTGCGTTGCGTCCGTCGCGGGCATTGAGGCTGGCGCCGTTGACGCACAGGTGGCCCTGCTCGGAAGAGGCGGCGACAACCTGTCCGCCGGGGCACATGCAAAACGAGAACACGCTGCGGCCGTTGGGAAGATGGGCAACAAGTTTGTAAGGGGCCGCCCCGAGCGCTGGATGTCCCGCCGAGGCTCCATATTGGGCTCGGTCGATGTCGCGCTGCGGATGCTCGATGCGAACGCCCATGGCAAAGGTCTTTTGTGCGAGGGCCACGTTGTGGTCCTTAAGGAGCTCAAAAATATCGCGAGCAGAATGCCCGCAGGCGAGGATGAGGTGCTTTGTCTCGATTGGCTCGCAAGCGGCGTCTTGGGACGATTGGACATCAATACCGGTAATGGCGCCAGACGCGTCGATGTGAATGTCGACGAGCTTTGTTCGATAACGGACGACACCTCCGAGCTGCTCGATGCGCTGGGATATAGCGGTGACAACCGTGGGAAGGATGTCGGAGCCAATGTGCGGCTTGGCATCCCACAGAATATCGCGGGGCGCGCCCGCCTCGACGAAGGTTTCGAGGATAAGGCGATGGGCGGGATTTTTGGTTCCCGTATTGAGCTTGCCGTCCGAGAAGGTCCCCGCGCCGCCCAGGCCAAACTGGATATTGCTCTCGGGGTCGAGGATGCGCTCCTTTAGAAAGAGATCGATCGCATGCGAGCGGCGAAATGCTGGGTCGCCGCGCTCGATGAGCAAGGGCTTAAGACCCGCTTCGGCAAGGGTGAGCGCAGCGAAAAGGCCAGCGCATCCGGCGCCGACAACGACGGGGCGCTCTTTGGATGCGTCGGAGACGGGGGAGGGGAATGAAGACCCATCGTCTTCTATCGCGCGTACGCGCGAGCGGTCACGTTCGGAAACGCTGTCGACCGCTTCTCGCTCGAGGTGGGGACTGGTCAGCTCAACACGAAAGCTCAGGATAAAATGGACGTCTCGTTTTTTGCGAGCGTCGATTGACTTGCGGTGGAGCTCGATGGACTTGATCTCGGAGTCCTTGCAACGTAGGACGCGCTTGGCGACTCGCTTGCCAACAATGAGGCAGGCATTTTCATCGCCGGCTTCATCGAGCGAAGCGTTGACTTGGGTGATTTCGATCATCGAGGTCTCCTTAGAGGCAAGAAAGAGGCCGTCCGGTATCCCAGACGGCCCGAATGCGTTTTTGATTATAGACTGCGCGGCTACAGGCTGCTTGCAGCGCGAATGCCCGAGAGCCAGGCCCACGCAAGGTTAAAGCCTCCACAATCGGCGTCGATGTCGAGCGCTTCGCCGCAGACGTAAAGCGGGGCGTCGACAGCGCTGCTCGCGCGTAGACTGGGTGTTGAGATGCTCTCGACAGATACGCCACCACGCGTGACCTGCGCCGAGCGCTCCTCGGCTGTTCCCTCGACGAGCAACTTAAAGTGCTTGAGGATCGAGACCAGGTGGATGACATCGTTGGAGCCTGGATGGCACTGCTCGAACGCTGTGCAGACGACGCGGGAGAGTTGCGGGGCGAGCATGCCGTCGAGCCAACGGGGATCGCGGGGCGAAAAGCCGCCGAGCAGCTCAACGCGCCGGTTGAGCATATCGAGCAGCTCGTCTTTGGAGAGGTCGGGGAAAACGTCGAGCAGGATCGTATCGCCGTGCTGGATACGACGGGAGAGGTTGAAGACAGCGACGCCCGAGATACCGAAGGTTCGAAACAGGACTTCACCGTCTTCGTGCCAGAGCTCATTATGATTGCGGGCGAGCGTCAAGCGGGCGCGGACGCGCAGGCCATCCAACGTCTTGAGTGCCGCCCGATCGCCGACGACCGTTGCCGATACGGGGCAGAGGATGGGGCGCAGCGAAGTGAGGGGGAGGCGAAACGTATCGGCGATACCAGTGGGGTTACCACCCGTGGCGATAATTACGGCATGTGCCTGCAGGGCCTCGTTCTTGCGAGGGACATCGGCGAGCGCTTTCCGAAGCGAGCGGAGCTCCGATTTTCGGTCGTCGTGCTTTTTTGCCTTGAGTGCCCGCGCTGGACGGTCTATTTGGAGTGTCCAGCCTTCGGAAGCTTTGTGCGCCGAGGCAACGTTGGCTCCGCAGATTAAGGTGATACCTAGGCGGTCGCAAACGTTGAGAAGCGCGTCGCGCACCGATTCGGCGCGAAGGGAGCGCGGGTACAGTCGGCCTTCCTCGGAGGTTGTCATGATGCCCAGCGAGGAGAAGAAACCCATAAGCTTTTGTTCGGGTTGGGGGCCCATGACAGATTCGACGAATGTGGGGTGGTTATACCGCTGAGGATCAATCGATTCGTTGGAGAGGTTGCAGCGGCCGTTACCGGTCACAAGGAGCTTAAGGCCGCAGGCGACATCGCGCTCAACGATGCAGACGCTTTTGCCAGCACGTGCGGCCGTAATGGCGGCGGCGAGGCCTGAAGCCCCGCCGCCGATTACCAGGACGTCATAGAAGGCGCTCGTGTTCACTTAGGCCTCGTCGGTCTCGTGCGGGGTAATAGCCTCGACGGCAGAGACTGCTTTGGGCAACATGCCATCGGGCAGCGCGGTCTCAACCTCGCCCTTATCGCAGGCCTCGGCGAGTGCCGGATTAATGGGAAGCGTGCCCAAGATGTCGAGGTTATAGCGCTCTGCGACCTCGGGGAGCTTGCTCTTGCCAAAGACCTCGATCTTCTTGCCGCAGTCGGGGCACTCGATATAGCTCATGTTCTCGACAATGCCCAGAATGGGGACGTTCATCTTCTCGGCCATGTTGACCGCCTTGGCGACGATCATCGAGACCAGGTCCTGCGGGCTCGTGACGATGACGATGCCGTCGACGGGCAGCGACTGGAAGACGGTGAGCGCGACGTCGCCTGTTCCCGGAGGCATGTCGACCAGCAGGTAGTCGATGGGGCCCCACGAGGTCTCGCTCCAGAACTGCCTAATGGCGCCTGCGATGACCGGACCGCGCCAAAGGACGGGGTCGGTCTCGTTTTGGAGCAGCAGGTTGGAGCTCATGACCTTGACGCCGTGCTCGGAGATTTCGGGCAGCATAAGGTTGCCAAGGGCATGGACGTGGCGTCCGCTCATACCGAACATCTTGGGGATAGAGGGACCGGTGATGTCGGCATCGAGGACGCCGACCTTGTGGCCGTGACGGGCAAGCTCGGTGGCGATGGCACCGGTGACAAACGACTTGCCGACACCGCCCTTGCCGGAAAGCACGGCGATGACGCGTTTGACCTCGGACAGCGTGTTCTCCTCAAATTGCGACGGCGACGTTTGTCCGCCGGCGGCCTGTGCGTGCTCGCAACCCATGTATGACTCCTTTGTATATGTTGGGGCCGGGACCCCGTGATATGACACGAGCGTCATTGTACCCTCGTTTGCGAGCGGGAGTCATTTGCGATGCATTTGGGCCGAGCGTGCTTGCAATACGATGGGTCCAAGCGAATGGGCGGGCTTACTGAACTTTGCTGGCGAACTCGAGGTATTGCATGCGCTGCAGCTTGTCGATCGTCGAGGCGTATGGGCTGTCTTCAGATTCCAAGTCGTAGCGCAGCCCGTCGGCACCAAGGTAGCCGGCGACATTGATGGTGGGCACATCTGACCTTGTTGCAAGCAGAGCCTTTTGATAGTCGGTGAGCGGGGCGCCGATCTTATTAAGGGTAATGGCTGCAATCTCGTTTGCCCCAACGGTGTCGTAGACGTTGAGCTCGGTATTGCCGGCGATTTCATAGTTAGCCCAGACGAAATATGTCGACTGATAGATACGGAAAGCGTGGCTTGCCGTATCTTCCTGAGGGTACAGCTCGTCGTTGAGAGTCGTTGCGGCGCTCGGCTGATGGTCGCCAAAAAAGACAAGGACAACCGGTCTGCCGATATTGCGGAGCTCGTTGATAAAGTACTCGAGGTCCCGGTCGGATGCGTTGATGCAGGTAAGATAGGTGTTGAGCGCGCTATTGGCGCCCTCGCTGGCTCCCTCGACCCAATAGTTTGTCAGCTCCTCGGCGGGAACGGTGCCATAGTCGTAGCCGCCGTGATTTTGCATCGTGACGTCAAAGATGAACTGCGGGGCTTCGTCGGTTCTAAGCAGGTCGAGTATCTTGTCGTAGGTGGCGTAGTCGCATACGCCGGCATGGTAACAGGGCGCACCTTCGAAATCGCCGATTGAAAGAAAGTCTCCAAAGCCCAGCTGCTGATAGATTTTATCTCGATGGTAGTTGACGGGGTTTTGCGGGTGCATAGCGGTAGCGGTATACCCAAGCTCCTTAAGGTCCTTTGCCAGGCTGTTGACGCCATTCATCTGATACAGCTGATAGGGGATTTTGCCTAATCCGACAAAGGCCGTTGTCGCTCCGGTCAAAAATTCGAATTCGGAGTTCGCCGTTCCGCCACCGGCGACCGAAGCGAGCATGGTGCCGCGAACAAGTGTGTCGGGAAGCGAGTTGTAGAATGCGGGGCCGGTGTACCCGGCCGCCTGGAGTTGCTCAAAGCACGAAAGATCGCTAAAACTCTCGTTCATGACGGCAACAATCGTCGGCTTGATTTCATTGAACTGGGCAACGGCCGCCGCGCGCTGCTCGCTCGAGCCATACGCGCTGTCGTAGGTGGCGGCGAGCTCCTGCTCGATGCTCTGCGCCTCATCGGGCGTATAGTCTTCGGGCTTCTCAATGGGCAACTCGTTGACCATTTCGGTGAACGAAGTGATAAAACCCTGAGATGCATACGTGGTGATGGGCTGCCAACGGTCAAATCCAAAATTCAGCGCCTGCTCCAAGTCGATGCTGGAAAAGCCCGAGAGCCCCACAACGGTCACTAGCAGAAAAGCGCAGAGGTTAGCGGCGATTGCGGGGAAGACATGGGTGGGCGTACGGAGCTTTCTCGGTCGGATAAGCGAAAGAAGCCCTAGGGAAATCTCCAGCAGGGCTAGAGAGGTTACGATTCCGGCGGTAAAGGTAAACTCGTATCCCTTGCTCACCTCCATTGCGGTGCCAAGGGCCAAGATATCGCTTGGCAGGATGGCTTCGCCTTTAAACGTAATGACGAAGTGCTCGGCAATGCCAAGGATGCAACAGACGACGGGCACGAGGACCATGACGCCTCCATGACGCTGTCCCAGCAAATAAAGGGAGAGTAGAACCGTCGCGAGCAGCCCGACGGAAAACCCGAATGAGTTGGCGGGAATGCGATAGAACGTTTCGTTACAGGCAATTTCGAGTGAAACGAACGAGAGCGCTGAAACAGCGGCGATGACAAGGATGTCACGGCAAATACAGGCAACCGCTCCCGTCGCAAGATCGGTTTGGTCGATAAGTCCCGAAACCAAGGGCTCGACAAGAAGTATGACGGCGGTAGCACCGAGCGCCGAATAAGAAAGGGCCCATAGGGAATTGTCCTCATTTACGAGCAATTGATTCGTAATCCATGCAGCTACCATGCCGAGCGGGATGAGGAGCGTCGCGCACCAAAAGACGCGGGCAATGGGCGGCTTTTCATTGTGTTTGATTGAAAAATATACGCGCACCACGACGATGGCCACGATAAGGACGGCGATGAATATGGGCAGATTGGCCATGTCGCTCGAAGTGATTTCAAGGGGGATATCTTCGGTCATGGACGTTCCTCTGTTACGGCAAATTAAGTTCAGTATTAGATTACTGTAACCTTTCCACGGCATTTCGAGAAACAAGGCGCCCGATACGCAAAGCTAAAGGTCTGCGAATCTTGTATTACGAACATCTGTGCGCGTCGAGTGCGCTAAACTCATCGACAGTATGATTCGATGCAATAGGAGGCAAGGAGCTTCCATGTCTGATTCTTCTATCGTTATTCGCGGCGCTCGTGAGCACAACCTCCGTGATATCGATGTTTCCATTCCGCGTGACCAACTCGTGGTCATTACCGGTCTTTCTGGCTCGGGCAAGAGTTCGCTTGCATTTGACACTATCTATGCCGAGGGCCAGCGTCGATACGTCGAGAGTCTTTCGAGCTATGCGCGCCAGTTCTTGGGCCAGATGGACAAACCCGACTTGGATTCAATCGACGGCCTTTCGCCGGCGGTGTCGATCGACCAAAAGACGACGTCTAAAAACCCTCGCTCAACGGTTGGCACCGTAACCGAGATTTATGACTATCTGCGCCTGCTGTTCGCCCGTGTGGGCACCCCGCACTGTCCCGAATGTGGCCGCGTCATTGAGCGCCAGACGACCGATCAGGTTGCCGACAAGGTCTTGGCGGCGGGGGAGGGCCGCCGCGCGTTTGTGCTGGCACCGGTGGTGCGCGGGCGAAAAGGCGAGTACACCAAACTGTTTGAGGACCTTCGCGCCGAGGGCTTTAGCCGCGTGCGCGTTGACGGCGAAGTGCGCTCGCTCGACGATCCGATCGATCTGGACAAGAAGTTCAAGCACGATATCGAGGTCGTGGTCGATCGCATCGTGATCCGTGAGAACTCGCTGGGCCGTATTGCCGAGTCCGTTGAACAGGCGACTGCGCTGGCGCACGGCAATGTGAACGTATACTTGCTGCCCGACCGCGACGCTCCCGAGGGGACCGAAGGCGAGTTGCTGGAGTATTCGCTGGCGTTAGCGTGCCCGGAGCATGGACACTCCATCGATGACCTGCAGCCGCGTGATTTCTCGTTCAACGCGCCCTATGGCGCGTGCCCCGAGTGCGATGGCCTGGGCTTTAAGAAGACGGTCGATGCCGAGGCCCTAATCGAAGACCCCTCGAAGTCGATCGCCGACGGGGTCTTTGGCAGCCTGTTTGGCAACTCTAACTACTATCCGCAGATTTTCGCTGCGGTCTGTAAACACTTCAAGGTGAGCGTCGATACGCCGTGGGAGGATCTGCCTCCGCGGGTGCGTCGCGCGTTTTTAGACGGCATGGGCGACCAGAAGATTTCGGTCGACTATCAAAAGCTCGATGGACGCCGCAGCCAGTGGGACACCAAGTTCTCGGGCGTGCGCAATATCCTGTACGAGCGCTATACCGAGACGACGAATGAGAACACCAAGGCGCGCTTGGAGAAGTACATCCGCGAGGAGCCGTGCTCGAGTTGCCACGGCGCTCGTTTGCGCCCTGAGATGCTCGCCGTCACCGTGGGCGGCAAGTCCATTTACGAAGTTTGTTGCCTGTCGTGCCGTGAATCGCTCGAGTTTTTTGAGGGCCTGGAACTCACCGAGCGCCAACAGTTTATCGGCGGCCGTATCGTCAAGGAAATTCTGGAGCGCCTGCGTTTTCTGGTCGATGTTGGACTCGACTATCTGACACTCGATCGCGCCTCGGCGACGCTTTCCGGTGGCGAGGCACAGCGTATTCGCTTGGCAACGCAGATCGGCGCGGGTCTCATGGGCGTGCTCTATATTCTGGACGAGCCCTCGATCGGTCTTCATCAGCGTGACAACGAGCGCCTGATCAAGACGCTCGAGCGCCTGCGCGATATCGGCAATACCGTTATCGTCGTCGAACACGACGAGGATACAATCCGTGCCGCCGACTACGTGATCGACATGGGGCCCGGCGCCGGTGTCAACGGCGGGCACGTAGTCGCGGCGGGAACGCCTGCCGATATCATGGCGTGTCCTGAGTCGATGACGGGCGCTTATCTGACCGGCAAACGAATGATCCGGGTGCCTGATGAACGGCGCAAGCCCGGTCGCGGCTGCCTTAAAATTACGGGCGCTCGAGCCAACAACCTCAAAAACGTTACCGCCAAGATCGAGTTTGGTACGCTTACGGTTGTTACCGGCGTGTCGGGATCGGGCAAGAGCTCCCTGGTTACCGACACCATTGCGCCTGCCCTTACGAATGCCATTCACCGCTCGACGCGCCCCGTGGGTCCGTATAAGAAAATCGAGGGCATCGAGTGCATCGATAAGGTTATCGATATCGACCAGTCGCCGATTGGCCGCACGCCGCGTTCCAACCCTGCTACCTATATCGGCCTGTGGGATGATCTTCGCGCGCTGTTTGCGAGTACGCCGGAGTCGAAGGCGCGCGGCTACTCGCCGGGTCGTTTCTCCTTTAATGTGAGTGGCGGGCGCTGTGAGGCGTGCAAGGGCGACGGGCAGATCAAGATCGAGATGCACTTCCTTCCCGATATCTACGTTCCCTGCGAAGTTTGCGGCGGTAAACGCTACAACCGCGAGACACTCGAGGTCACCTACCGTGGCAAGACCATCTCGGACGTGCTCGACATGAGCGTCACCGAGGCGCTGGCCTTCTTTGGGAATATCCCGCAGATTAAGCGCAAGCTCCAGACGCTGTACGATGTAGGCTTAGGCTACGTGAGCCTGGGCCAGCCCGCCACGACGCTCTCGGGCGGCGAGGCGCAGCGTGTGAAGCTCGCCAAGGAGCTTCATCGACGCCAGACGGGCAAGACGTTCTATATTTTGGACGAGCCGACGACCGGTCTTCATTTTGAGGACGTCCGCCAGCTGCTCGATGTGCTGCAGCGCTTGGTCGATGCGGGCAACACGGTGCTGGTGATTGAGCACAACCTTGATGTCATCAAGGTTGCCGACCGCCTGATCGATATGGGTCCCGAGGGCGGTAACGGCGGCGGAACCGTCGTGGTTTCGGGCACACCGGAGCAGGTTGCGGACTGTCCGCAGAGTTATACGGGCAAGTTTTTGGCGCCGTTGCTCAGGCGTGACCGGGAGCGTCAGGCTCAACTTGATGCTCAATAAATAGGCGATTCAGTTTATGGGCGCCATCGACTCCTTGTGATTCGATGGCGCTTGCTGTGCCGAAGTGACGTATGCAGCCGAATTGGACATATACTTAATCCTTGCGTCCGAATGCGAGGGAAAGGATATGTCATGGCAAAGGCTGTAAAGACGCCAAAAACCAATGCGATGCGCGAGCTGGAAAGTGCCGGCATTTCCTATGTTCTACATACGTACGAAGACGATGGTGATGAGTCGGTGGGCCTGGGGGTCGCGATTTCGGAGCAGCTTGGCGAGGAGCCCGGTCAAGGATTTAAGACTTTGGTCTGCGTGACGCCGTCCAACGACTATGTCGTGTGCTGCATCCCTGTTGCCGACGAGCTCGATCTAAAGTCCGCCGCGCGTGCCGCGGGGGAGAAGTCCTTGGCCATGATGCATGTGAAGGATTTGCTTGCGGCGACTGGCTACGTTCGCGGCGGCTGCAGCCCGGTCGGTATGAAAAAACGCTACCGGACGCTCATTGATGAGACGTGTGTCCTTTGGGATACCATTTTTATTTCGGGAGGCAAGCGTGGTTATCAGCTCGAGCTTGCACCCGATGATTTAATTGCATTTTGCGGGGCGACGGTTGCCGCGATTACGAGAGAGGACTGAGCGATGCCGCAGGAAGAATTGAAGCGCGGAGCTCATTTTGCAAAAGAATCTGCGCCTCAGACACCCTCATCCGAAGCTTCTTCGTCGCGAGATGACACTGACGACATGGGCTCGTCGGACTACTCCACGGTTGGTCGTTCCGCCGGGCTTATGACCATCCTGACTATCGTGTCTCGCGTCACCGGTTTTATCCGCACGTGGGCAATGGCGGCCGCTATCGGCATGTCGCTACTCTCGTCCTCCTATCAGGTCGCCAACAACCTGCCCAATATGCTCTACGAACTCGTGATGGGTGGCATGCTCGTGACGGCGTTTTTGCCCGTGTACATGGGCGTGAGGCGTGAGCAGGGTCGCGAGGCCTCGAACGAGTACGTGGGCAACCTGCTCGGCATTCTGCTTTTGGTGCTGGGTGGCATTTCGTTGCTGGGGACCGTGTTCGCCCCGGGCTTTATCTGGACGCAATCGTTCCTTTCGGGTGACGGCGGCAGCATGGATACCGCTGCGTTCATGTTCCGTTTCTTTGCCATCCAGATTCTGTTTTATGGTTTGGGCTCGGTGTTCTCGGGCGTTCTCAACGCACACCGCGACTACTTCTGGTCGACGTTTGCCCCGGTCCTCAACAATGTGATCGTCATTACGAGCTTTATGGGTTTTGCGCCCGTGTCCGCACAGTTTGGCGAACGTGCCGGCATCATCTTGATTGCGGCCGGTACGACCCTCGGTGTCTTTGTTCAGATGGCATGTCAGATCCCCGCGCTTGGCAAGCACGGCGTGCATCCCCATATCCATATCGACTTTAAGGACCCCGCACTGCGCCAGACGATTGCGCTCGGTATCCCGACGCTGCTCGCCACGGTGTGCATGTTTGTCTCGACTTCTATCACCAACGCTGCCGCGCTGGTGGTCCAGCCCGAGACTGGTCCTTCCGTCATCGCCTATGCGCGCCTGTGGTACACGCTGCCCTACGCGCTGATTGCCGCCTCGCTTTCGACGGCGCTCTATACCGAGCTCTCTCACGATGCACAGGAGAAGGATTACGACAGCGTTCGCACGGGCATTTCGCGTGGCGTCGCCCAGATGCTGTTCTTCCTGATTCCGTTCGCGCTGTACCTGATTGTCTTCGCACGTCCGCTCAACATGATCTACTGTGCTGGCAAGTTCGATGAATCCGGCGTGACGCTGGTGTCCGAGTACCTTGTCTACCTGGCGCTCTCGCTGCCGCTCTACGGCGTGGTCGTGTTGATGCAGAAGAGCTTCTCTGCCTTGCTCGACATGAAGCCCTATAGCCGCTATTGCCTGTATTCCGCCATCGGCCAGGCCGGCTCGGTTCTGCTGTTTGGCGTTGTGCTGGGCTTCGGTATGCCGGCAATCGCGCTTTCGTATGTCGTCGACTACGTGATCTTGGTCGGTTGTTCACTGTGGTGGCTGCGTCGTCGTCTGCGTGGCCTTCAGGTCAAATCTATCCTGCATGGCGGTTTCTTTGGCCTTTTGCTCGGCGGCCTGGGTGCTGCCGCAGGCGCCGGCGTCATGTGGGCGCTTGAACACTTTGTCGGGGCACTTGGCGGCTCGATTCTGATTACTCTTGGCTACGTTTGCGTTGCGGGTGTCGTCTCGCTTGCTGTTACCTTTGGCCTTGCCGTTGTCCTTAAGATGCCCGAGGTCTCGGCGCTGCTTCGTCGCAAGTAGGTGCGTGTGGCCGGTCACGACAACATTCCAACACTCGCCGAGCAGGTTTCGCGCGTTCCCACGCAGCCCGGATGCTACCTTTGGAAAGATGCCAAGGGCGATGTCATCTACGTTGGCAAGGCGAAAAACCTGCGCGCCCGCATGCGTCAATACGTGACACTGCAGGATGAGCGTCAAAAGATTCCGCTGATGATGCAGCTGGTGGCGAGCTTTGACTATATCGTGGTGGAGACCGAGCACGAGGCGTTGGTGCTCGAACGCAATTTGATTGGTCAGTACCATCCGTACTTTAACGTCGACCTCAAGGATGACAAGAGCTACCCCTTTATCGCCATTACAAAGGGCGACCTGTATCCCGCTATCAAATACACACGTGAGCGTCATAAGCCGGGAACGCGCTATTTTGGACCCTATACCGATAGCCGTGCGGCACGTGAGACGATAGATACGCTGCGCAAGGTTATCCCCATCTGCCCTGCATCCTGTGCGGAGTGGCGTCGTTGTCGCCGTATCATCGAGTCCCACAAGGGCGAGGAAGACATCGTCAATATGATTTGCGCACAAAACGGGCGTCCCTGCTTCGACTACCATGTCGGGCGCGGCCCGGGTGCGTGTGTCGGCGCGATTTCCCCGGCAGACTATGCCAAGAACGTCAAGCGTGTCGAGCGCTTTTTGTCGGGCCATCGCAAGGATGTCGTCGACGAGCTGACTTCCGAGATGGCGGATGCCGCCGAGGCACTCGATTTTGAGCGCGCGGCACGCGTCAAGCGTCGTTTGGAGGTCATTAGGGGTCTGGACGACCGTCAGCAAGTCGTTTTTCCCTCCAGTGTCGATATCGATGTCATCGGTTTCTATCGCGAGGAGACCATCTCTGCCGCTTGCGTCTTTGTCGTGCGTGAGGGCCGAACAGTTCGCACCTGCGAGTTCATTCTCGACAAGGGTCTTGATGTTGACGAGGAAGAGCTCCAGTCGGGCTTTCTTAAGCGCTATTACGACGAGACGGCTGATATTCCAGCTGAGATAAACCTCTCTGTCGAGCTTGAGGATGCGGAGGCGCTGGGGGAGTGGCTTGCAGGCAAGCGCGAGCGTTCCTGCCATCTCCATAGGCCGCAGCGTGGCGAAAAGCACCGTTTGCTCGATATGGCATCCAAAAATGCGCGCCATGCCCTCATGCGCTACATGATGCGAACGGGGTACGCTGACGACCGCACCAATCAGGCGCTCCTAGAGCTCGAAAGCGCGCTGGCGCTGCCGGCGCCGCCGATGCGTATCGAGTGCTTCGATATCTCGACGCTGCACGGAACCTTTACCGTCGCCTCGATGGTGGTGTTTACCAACGGACGCGCCGACAAGAGCCAGTACCGTCGTTTTAAAATTCAGGCCGAATTGGACGAGGCAAACGACTTCGTGTCGATGTCCGAGGTTTTGGGACGACGCTATGCTCCCGAGCGCATGGCCGACGAGCGCTTTGGATCGCGCCCCGATTTGCTCGTTGTCGATGGCGGTAAGCCGCAATTGACCGCTGCGATCAGGCAACTTGAAGCTCTTGGGCTCGATATACCAGTTTGTGGCTTGGCAAAGGCCGATGAGGAGGTTTTCGTGCCTTGGGACGAGACTCCCGTCGTGCTTCCAACCGGGTCCGCGTCGCTCTATCTAATTAAACAGGTGCGCGATGAATCGCACCGTTTTGCCATCACGTTCCATCGCGAATTGCGCGATAAAGCCATGACGGTTTCGGTACTCGATGACGTTCCAGGCGTGGGACCCACCAGAAAACGTGCCCTTATGCGCCATTTTGGCTCGATGAAGCGTTTGCGCGCGGCGAGCGAGCAAGAGATCGCGGAAGTTCGCGGCATACCTGCCGATGTTGCCAAGGCGGTCCACGAGGCACTCGTTGCATGGAATGCCGAGCGCGCCGAGGCGGCGGCTGGCCATTCCGATAGCTAAACACGAGCCTAAGCTACTGATATACATGATTGCGTGATTTTCAACCATTTATTTCGCCATGATTGCATGCTGGTTTCGGGTTTTATTAACGCTAAAACGTTTGACTAGTCATGGTGAACAACCCTGCTATCCTGCGGGTTGACGAAGACTGATATCTCACCTCGTCGATACATACTGTCTGGCGAATCATTTGTCAATGAATTCGGTGAACGGTAGTAAATACCGTTCAAGCGTATGTATGTATCGGTCGCCGAGCGCGGCACCTCAGTTGGGTTCGTCGGTAGGTAAGGTATATATCGTCCGCAAGTTGCGCGGGGGCACGTCTAGGTGCTCCCGGGTAAGATTCTCTATTGATAGGAGAAGACATGGCCATCATCAACAAGGGTATGTCCAGGCGTTCGTTCCTCGGCCTCACCGGCAGCGTCGCTGCTGTCGCAGGGCTTGGTCTCACCGGCTGCGGTGGCAGCTCTAGCGACGAGGGTTCCGCTTCCGGTTCCACCGATTCCGCCAACCGTGGCGGCGGCGTGATCACCGCTGGTTCCGCTTACGCTCCGTCCAGCTTCGATCCCGCCAGCACCGGCTCCGCTGTGGGCCTGGGTGCTAACTGGCACGTCGTCGAGGGTCTCTACGGCATCGATTACCACGACTACAGCACCTTCAACGAGCTCGCCACCGACGATCCCAAGTCCGTGGACGACACCACTTTCGAGGTCACCATCCGCAAGGGCGCCAAGTTCTCCGATGGCACCGAGGTCACCGCTGACGATGTCGTTGCCTCCTACACCGCTTGCGCCGCTTCCGCTACCTATGCTCCGTTCTTCCAGCCCTTCGAGTCCATCGAGGCCAAGGACGCCAGCACCGTGACGGTCAAGACCAAGGTCCCCAACTTCTCCCTGCTCAAGGATCGTCTGGCCATCGTCCGCGTTACCCCGGCCACCCAGACCGAGGAGGATCGCGCCAAGCAGCCGATCGGTTCCGGCCCCTGGATGTACGACTCTATCTCCGATACCGAGATCACTCTGGTTCCCAACCCCGAGTACAACGGTGAGTATGCTGCCGAGGATAAGAAGATCCAGTACAGCATCCTGACCGACCCCACCGCTCGCGTTACCGCTCAGCAGGAGGGCTCCACGCTCGTTATGGAGCTCGTTACCGCTGACGCCGTCGACCAGCTCGAGAGCGCCGGCTGCAAGATCGATAACGTTCAGGGTTTCGGCACCCGCTTCATCATGTTCAACGTCGCCAAGGAGCCTTGGAACAACGTCAAGGTCCGTCAGGCCGTCATGTATGCGCTCGACACCGAGAAGATGGTCAGCAATACCTTCGCCGGCCTTGCCACCGCTGCCAGCTGCTACCTGCCCAAGAGCTTCACCAACTATCATGAGGCTTCCACGGTGTACAAGACCGACGCCAAGAAGGCTAAGAAGCTCATCGAGGAGTCTGGCATCACCCCGGGTGCCATCACCCTGCGCACCACCGACAACGAGCAGATTAAGGGCATGGCCGCCCAGGTCAAGAACGACCTCGACGCTCTCGGCTTCGATGTGACCATCCAGACCGATACCTCGCCGGCTACCTACGCTGCCATTGACGGCGGCGAGGCCTACGATATCCTCCTTGCCCCTGGCGATCCTTCCTGCTTCGGCGCTGATCCCGACCTGCTGCTCAACTGGTGGTACGGCGACAACGTCTGGATGCAGACCCGTTGCCCGTGGAAGGAGTCCGCTGAGTGGCAGAAGCTCCACGGTCTCATGGACGAGGCTCTTGCCGCCGAGGGCGACGAGCAGCAGAAGAAGTGGAACGAGTGCTTCGACATCATTGCCGACAACGCCGTTCTGTACCCCGTTGTCCACGTCAAGACCGTCTCCGCTTCCTGGGACGATCCGTCCACTGCGCCCAACGGCGAGGCCCTCGATGGCTTCAAGGGCATCGGCACGACGAGCATGTCCTTCAGGGGCGTTGCGACCGTCAAGGCGTAAGACTCGCTTGAGTCTGTATGCAGGATGTCGGTCGTTGGGGCCGTATCCTCATAGTTGAAACAAAGACCCGGGCGGCAACGATGTCGCTCGGGTCTTGTAATGAGTATCCGTACTCATATACCAGTTGGTCCTACCGACAAAAGAAAGGGGAGAGAACGTGAACAACTTGCTACGTTTGATTGGAAGGCGTCTTGTGGCGCTGCCGATCATGGCATTGGGCGTCACCGTCCTGGTGTTCTTCCTTATGTCGTTCTCCAAGACCGACCCCGCCTACACGGCGTTGGGTGACGGTGCCTCGCCCGAGGCGGTTGCCGAGTACCATGAGAAGTATGGTCTGGACGACCCCTGGCCCGTGCGCTACGTGCGCTATATGGGCGATCTGATCCATGGCGACATGGGCACCTATGGTGCTGCTCGCAACTCCGTTGCCAAGCGCATCTCCACGGCCCTGCCCGTCACGATGCAGCTGACCTTCATCGGTCTTGCCATCGGTGCGGTCGTTTCGTTTTTGCTCGGCGTCATCGCGGCACTGTATCGCGACAAATGGCCGGACCAAGTGATCCGCGTCTTTTCCATCGCCGGCTTGGCAACCCCGTCGTTCTGGCTTGCCGTTCTGTTGATTCTGCTGTTCTCTTCCTACCTTAAGGTGCTCCCGGCATCGGGTGCTCTGCCTCACTTCACCACGAATCCGGTTGGCTATCTGGGACGTATGATCATGCCCGCCATCGCCTTGGCATTTCCGCTGACGGGCCAGATGACTCGTATCGTGCGTACCGCCATGGTCGAGGAGCTCGACAAGGATTATGTCCGTATGGCTCGCGGCGCCGGCGTTCCCGAGAAGGTCGTCGTCGGCATCAACGTTCTTCGCAATGCGCTGATCACCCCGGTCACCACCCTCGGTCTTAAGATCGGTTACCTCATGGGCGGCGCTGTCGTCATCGAGGTTATCTTCAACCTCCCCGGCATGGGCACCGCGATTCTGCAGGGCGTTCAGGGCAACGAGGCGAACCTGGTTCAGGGCGTCGTTATCGTCGTTGCTCTTGCCTTCATCATCATCAACATCGTGGTTGACATGCTCTACCTGCTCATCAACCCGCGCATCAGGACGGTGTAGATTATGGTAAAGATTCGAGAGAAGCAAACCGAGCAGCTCGAGAAGGCTGCCTCCAAGGGGCTCAAGCTCGGTGGCTGGAAGAAGATGACGCTGTCTTCTAAGATTGCCGCCGTCGTGCTGGTGCTGGTCGCCCTGACTGCGATCCTGGCGCCCCTTCTTGCCCCCTATAGTCCGGTCGAGATCTTTACGGCTCGCCAGGCTCCCGGCAACGGATTTATCTTCGGTACCGACGATAAGGGTCGCGACATCCTGTCGCGTATGCTCTACGGTGGTCGTTACTCGCTGATTATCGGCTTCGGCGCCACTGCCATGGCTCTGGTCTGCGGCTCGGTCGTGGGTGCCCTTGCAGCGGTTTCGCGCAAGGCCGTCTCCGAGACGATCATGCGTATCCTGGACATCATCATGTCCATCCCGGGCATCGCCCTCGCGGCCGTCTTTGTCTCCATCCTGGGCAACTCCGTGCCGTCGATCATCTTCGCCATCGGCTTTATGTACACTCCGCAGATTGCCCGTATCGTGCGCGCCAACATCGTATCCGAGTACGGCGAGGACTATGTCCGCGCGGTCATCGTTTCCGGCGCCAAGGCTCCGTGGATTTTGATCAAGCATGTTCTGCGTAACTGCATCGCCCCGATCATGGTCTTCACCGTTACCCTGGTCGCCGACGCCATCATCTTCGAGGCCTCGCTGACCTTCATCGGCGCTGGTATCCAGGAGCCCACCGCTACCTGGGGCAACATCCTCGCCGACGCCCGCGGCGGCGTGCTCGCCGGCCGTTGGTGGCAGGCGCTGTTCCCGGGCCTGGCCATCATGATCACCTGCCTGGCGCTCAACATCCTTTCCGAGGGCATTACCGACGCCATGGCCGCTGCTCCCTCCGCCGCCCTGGATCCTACCGATTCCTCCAAGCGTCGCGAGGCCGACCTGCTGGTCTCCGACCCCGTTCGCGCCTACAAGGAGCAGGCCCAGTCCCTCTCCGCTCGCCTTGGCGCCCTGCGCGATGTCGAGCTCAAGCGTGACGATCGCCACGTGCCCGACGAGTCCGTTGAGCCGATTCTCTCGGTCCGTGACTTCTGCATCCAGTTTGAGCATCACGGTGATATCAATGTCGTCGACCATGTCAACTTTGACGTTCGTCCTGGTCAGACCATGGGCCTGGTGGGCGAGTCCGGTTGCGGTAAGTCCATCACCACGCTGGCCATCATGGGCCTGACCGACGAGGACGAGCACCTTTCCGGCGAGGTTCTTTGGGAGGGCCGTGACCTGCTCAAGATGAGCAAGAAGGAGTGGTTCGGCCTGCGCGGTACCGATATCGCTATGGTCTATCAGGACGCCCTGTCCTCGCTCAACCCCTCCATGCTCATCTCTGCCCAGATGAAGCAGCTCACCAAGCGCGGCGGAACCCGCAGCGCCGAGGAGCTCCTGGAGCTCGTCGGCCTCGATCCCAAGCGCACGCTCGAGAGCTATCCGCACGAGCTTTCCGGCGGCCAGCGTCAGCGTGTCCTGATCGCTATGGCCCTTACCCGCGATCCCAAGCTGGTCATCTGCGACGAGCCCACGACCGCTCTGGACGTTACCGTCCAGAAGCAGGTCATCAAGCTGCTCAACGATCTTCAGGCCAAGCTCGGCTTTGCCATGATCTTCGTTTCGCATGACCTGGCTCTGGTCGCCGAGGTCGCCCACAACATCACGGTTATGTACGCCGGTCAGGTTATCGAGCAGGCACCCACCAAGGAGCTGCTCACCAACCCGATCCACGAGTACACCCGCGGTCTTCTGGGCTCCGTTCTGTCCATCGAGAGCGGCTCGGGCCGTCTGCACCAGGTCCCCGGCGCCGTTCCCAGCCCGCGCGATTTCCCCAAGGGCGATCGCTTCGCACCCCGCTCGAGCCATCCGCGTATTGGCCTGGACACCCGTCCGGTCTTCAAGCGCGTGCCCGGCACCGAGCACTTCTATTCCGAGCTCCCCGACGAGGTGCTCAAGGCAAATGGTTTGACCCCTCACGCGGAGGTGATGTAGATGAGCGAGACCGCAGTCAACGGCGTCGAGCCGATCATCTTCCTTGATGACGTCCACGTCACCTTTAGGACCCGTACCGGCTCGATTCTGCACCCCAACCTGGTTCACGCCGTCCAGGGTGTAACGATTAAGCTCATGCCCGGTCAGACGATCGGCATCGTCGGCGAGTCCGGTTGCGGTAAGTCCACCACCGCCAACGTCATGTGCGGCCTGCAGGCCCCCACGAGCGGCAAGGTCTACTTTAAGGGCAAGGACGTTACCAAACGTACCGCCGAGGACCGTCGCCACATGGGTCGCGTCATCTCGGTCGTGTTCCAGAACCCGGCCACGGCGCTCAATCCCCGCATGGTCGTTCGCGAGCAGCTGCTCGACCCCATGCGCGTCCACAACCTGGGTACCGAGGCCGAGCAGGAGAAGCGCGTCAAGGAGCTCCTGGAGCTCACCGGTCTGCCCAGCTCCGCCGCCGAGGTTCTTCCCGGTCAGCTTTCGGGCGGCCAGCGTCAGCGCGTCGCAATTGCCCGTGCCCTGTCGCTGAACCCCGATGCCATCATCGCCGACGAGCCCACCTCGGCTCTGGACGTTTCGGTCCGCGCACAGATTCTGAACCTGTTGACCGACCTTAAGAAGGAGCTCGGCCTGGCCATGGTGTTCATCAGCCATGACATCCAGACGGTCCGCTATATCTCTGACGACATCATCGTTATGAATGGTGGCAGGATCGTCGAGCAGGGCGAGGCCAAGCAGGTCTTCCAGCACCCCCAGGACCCCTACACCAAGATGCTGCTCGGCGCTGCGCCGTCGCTGCTGCATCCCAAGCTCGGCGAGTAGCCTCGCTTTCCCTCCCGTGCGCCCGGTTCCCTTGCCGGGCGCACCTCCGTTGCGATTTCGAAAGGTTGGGTTCACGAGCCATGCCAAGTGCTCAGGAGCTACAACATCAATTTGGTGAATACCGAGGCGCCATGCCCCGTCCATCAGATTTCGATCTCTTTTGGAAGGATCGCATGGCCGAGGCCGACGCCGTCGGGCTTGACTATGCGATCGAGACGGCATCGGTCGCCGATGCCGCGACCTGCCAGCTTTTCGACCTCTGGTATACCGGCATGTGTGGCGCGCGCCTGCATGCCAAATACCTTAAACCTGTCTCGGACGAGCCCGTGCCATTGGTACTTCAGTTCCATGGGTATCCGGGTGCAAGCCGCAGCTGGTTTGAGCAGGCGTCGTTTGCGGGCATGGGCATGGCACTCATCGCCCTCGACTGCCCCGGCCAAGGAGGTCCCTCCGAGGACATTGGTGGATTTGAGGGCACAACGGTTGCCGGTCATATCGTCGCCGGTATCGACGGCGACCCGGCCAACCTCTACTATGTCCGCTTGCACCAAGATATTCGCATCCTGTGCCGCATCGTTCGCGAGCTCGAGGGCATCGATCTTGCGCGTGTGTTTGTGAACGGCGCGTCGCAGGGCGGCGGTTTGGGCATTGCGACCTGTGCGCTTAACAGCGAGCTTATCAATCGTGCCGCCATCCTCTATCCCTTCCTGTCAGATTTCCGCCTGGTCTGGGATTTGGATGCCGACGACATTGCCTACGAGGGCCTGCGCTATTGGTCTCGCTGGTTTGACGAGGACTCGACTCGTATTGACGAAGCCTATGCCAAGCTGGCGTACTTCGATTCCAAGAACTTTGCCCCTATGGTCAAATGCCCCGTGCTGTTTGGCATTGGCACAGCCGATATCGTCTGTCCGCCAGCGACGCAGTTTGCGGTCTATAACAACCTGACCTGCGAAAAGCGTCATGAGTTCTTTGAAGGCTTTGGCCACGAGGAGATTCAGGATTTTGACGATTTGATCATTCCGTTTTTCTGCAAGGGAGGGGAGGCTCATGTCTAAGTGCGAGAGCAATGTTGACGAGCTGATTGTCCCCGGGCTTGTGGGAATTCCTGGAACGGTTTCGTCAAGGCTCGCAGAATATCGGGACTGGCGCGGTGATGTCCAAGCAGATGTTTCTGATTTAGAGACATGCGCTTCGAATCTTGAGATTCAAGGCCTGGCCATTACGGCGATTGACTTTGTTAACCCCTGCGCCCGTTACTCGGAGGTCTCCTTTGAGCTCGGTGACGATGCGATTCACGCTCGTTTGATCGAGCCTGTCGGTCGTGCCCGAGTATCTGAGCGCGTGCCGTTGTGCCTGATGTTCCACGACATCGATCGGCCTGTGCGCGGCTGGCATCACATGACGAGATTTGCCGCCATGGGGTATGCCGTCCTCGCGCTGGATGACGATGTTGCTGGTGCGGACGACCTGCAGCGGGGGATTTCTTCGCCCGCTTTTGTCGAGCGCGTCCGTTGGGGTTGCGCGCTGGCGAAGGTGGCGCGCAATCTTGATGGCATGGACCCCGACCGCATCTTTGCATGGGGCGAGGGTCTTGGCGGCGGAGTCGCGCTGGCGGTTTCTGCTCTGGACGAGCGGGGCCTCGCCTGCACGGCGGTTGCCAATCCGCTTCCTGGCGGCCTCGAGGCGCTGTCGTCTCGGGTGCGCGGATCGGTGCTCATGGGCACATCGCTTATGGATACCGCGAGCGATCCCAAGGATCAGTTTGCCGTATTCAACGGTCTTGAGTGTGACCGGAGGCATATCATCTATGCCAAATACGCTCACGAGCGCATCAATGCGTTCGAAAACGAAGTCGTCGACTTTTTTAACCAAACGTTCTATCCGTGTTCTTTGGCCTAGGCGGCCTGGACACTGCCAACAAGAGTGGGTGGCACAGGGCCGCCCGCCAGACAACTAAGGAGATTCTTGTGGCAACTCAGAAATTCACCGGCGTTATCCCTCCCGTCGTTGTTCCCGATACCGAAGATCACCAACTCGATGTTGTCTCCTTTGAGCGCAGCATCAACCGCATGATCGACGCCGGCGTCGATGGACTGTTCTTCCTGGGATCCTCGGGCGAGGTCGTCTTCTCCACCGACGAGCGCCGTCGCCAGATTATCGCCGAGGCCGTCCGTATCGTCGACCACCGCGTGCCTGTTCTGGTCGGCATCATCGATACCGAGACCGAGCGCATGATCGAGCACGGCAAGGTCGCTCAGGAGCTGGGCGCCGATGCGCTTGTCGCCACCTGCCCGTTCTATGCCCTGCAGGGCATGACCGAGGTCGAGGAGCATTTCCGCATCCTGCACGAGGAACTCGACTTGCCCATCTTTGCCTATGACATTCCCGTCTGCGTTCACACCAAACTCCCCTGGAAGCTCCTTGCCAAGCTCGGCGCCGAGGGCGTCCTTGCTGGCGTCAAGGATTCCTCCGGTGATGACATCTCGTTCCGCTACCTCGTTCAGGAGAACGAGAAGAACGGCCATCCGATGAGCATTCTCACCGGTCACGAGGTTGTTGTCGACGGCGCCTACCTCGGTGGCGCCGACGGTTCCGTCCCGGGTCTCGCCAACGTTGAGCCCGAGGGCTACGTGCGTCAGTGGAAGGCCGCTCAGGCTGGTGACTGGGCTACCGTCAAGGCCGAGCAGGATCGCCTCAATGAGATTTCGCACATCTGGGATGTCACCTCGGGCGTCCAGGGCTATGCCGGTGGCGTCGGCGCCTTCAAGACCGCTATGAACCTCATGGGCATCTTCGACAGCCCGACCATGCCGCGCCCGGTGAAGGCCATGACCGGCGAGAACGTCGAGGCTATTAAGAAGGTCCTCCAGGACAACGGTCTCCTGTAAAGCTTCCCCAGGCACCCGATCTTGGGGCTCAAGTGGTCGGGCGTGACCCATTAGGTCAACGCCCGACCACTTTCACCCCAACCTCGGGCACCTGGAAAACCTTTACCGCGCTGTGACGGCTAGCCTGACGGCGCATTTCCTGTAGTTGTTTTTATCTCCTAAGGAGAGCGACATGGAGAACAAGTACATTTGCTCCGTTGATATCGGCGGCACCAAGATTGCGACCGCCATTATGGAGTACCCGGCTGGCGGTAGCGTGCCTCATCCCGTTTTTGAGGCCGAAGTTCCCACCGAGGCCCAAGAGGGCGGCGAGGCCGTCTTCCATCGTATCGAGGCGTCCATCAAGGCTGCTCTCGAGGCGAATCCCGATGTCGAGGTCCTTGGCGTCGGTATCGGTGCTGCCGGCGTCGTCGATCCCAAGACGGGCGCCATCGCGTATGCCAACGAGATCATGCCCGGCTGGTCCGGCGTCCAGTTGGGGCCGCGTCTGCGCGAGGACCTCGGTCTTCCCGTTGCCGTTGTAGGCGACGTGCAGGCTCATGCTCTGGGCGAGGCCCACTGGGGCGTCGGCAAGGGCAAGTTCTCCGTCTTGTGTCTTGGCATCGGTACGGGCATCGGCGGCGCATATGTCGAGAACGGCCGCGTGATGCAAGGCTTCCATGGTGCTGCTGGCCATATGGGCCACATCGAGTGCTCGGCTGCCGCCGGCATTCCCTGCGCCTGCGGGCGTTCTGGCCATCTGGAGTCGGTTGCTTCGGGCACTTCCATTGGTCGAATGTACGATGAGCGTTTTGGCCGCGTCGACCCCAGCCGTCCTTCGGTCGGTCGCGATGTGAACGACCTGTGCCGCGCGGGCGACGCAAAGGCGACCGAGGTCATCCATGACGCCGGCTTTGCGCTGGGTGCCAGCTTGGGCTCGCTCGCTAACATCCTGGACCCCGAGGTCATCGTGCTTTCGGGTGGCGTGATTCACCAAGGTCCCGATTGGCGTTCACAGACGTGGAAGGATTCGGTGTACGAGGGCTATGCCAGCCAGGCGCTCGATCCGCTTCAGGACACGCCGATCCTCATCGGTTCTCTGGAGGGCGATGCTCCGCTCATCGGTGCCGCTGAGCATCTTCTTGCCTCGTTGAAGTAAACGAATCTTCTGTAGGAGCCTCCCGAGACAACACGCCTCGGGAGACTGTTCTGAGAAAGGTTGCAGCCTTATGACCGTCGATCCTTTGATTCAATCCCTGAAGGGTAAGCTCGTCGTGAGCGTTCAGGCGTATATGGGCGAGCCGCTTCGTACGCCCGAGACCATGGCTCAAATGTCTCGTGCTTGCGAGCTCGGCGGCGCCGCCGCCATTCGCTGCCAGGGCCTTGCCGACATTGCCGCCATTAAGGGTCGCTGTGAGGTTCCTGTTATCGGCCTGTGGAAGGATGGGCACGAGGGCGTTTACATCACGCCGACGCTGCGTCACGCTCGCGCCTGCGTTGCTGCGGGTGCCGATATCGTGGCGATCGACGCCACCGATCGTCCGCGTCCCGACGGCAAGTCGGTCGAGGATACCTTCCGCCCGCTGCACGAGGAGGGTGTGCTCCTGATGGCGGATTGTGCCACCATCGAGGACATTCGCCGTGCGGTTGATATGGGCTTCGACCTTGTATCTACCACGCTTTCTCACGGTGTCGCCGCCATCGACTGCACCATGGCCGATGGCCCCGATCTGCCGCTCCTGCGTCAGGCGACCGAGGAATTCCCCGGTCTTCCCATCATCTGCGAGGGCCGCGTGCACACGCCCGAGGAGGCTCGCGCCGCGATCGATGCTGGCGCCTGGGCCGTTGTCGTCGGCACCGCCATCACGCACCCCACGAGTATTACGAGTTGGTTCAAGGCCGCGCTTGAGGCGTAAGACAGGCCTCGTATCCGCTCGGGGCGGTATACTCAACTATAAGCAATTGACCGCGCGGGATCCGGGTTGCTGGGTCCCGCGCTTGTTTTCGGGAGGCAGCACATGCAAAAGGGAGATGCCATGGATGCGGCGGAGCGCTCGGAGCGCATCCCCGATATCGTCATCATCACCGGAATGTCCGGATCGGGCCGCACGCAGGCCATGCACGTGTTCGAGGACATGGGCTATTTTTGCATCGATAACCTGCCTCCACGTCTCATCGCCCAGCTTGCCGAGCTCGTCGGCATCAATACGGGCGTGGGCAGGCATCTCGCCGTCACCTGCGATTTGCGTAGCCAGGGACTGTTTGACGAGTTGCTCGATGCGGTCGCCGCGCTCGAAGAGCGCGAGATGAGCTGCGACATCGTGTTCCTGGAGGCTTCTGACGAGGTGCTGATTCGTCGCTACAGCGAAAATCGCCGCCGTCATCCCATTGCCAAGCCGGGGGAGACTACGGCCGATGCCATTCAGCGCGAGCGCCTTCAGCTTCAGGGCGTGCGCGACCGAGCCGATATGATTATCGACACGAGCCGTCTGCGCACCTCTGCGTTGCGCAACAAGCTACGTATGGCATTTTCCGAGCTGTCCGACCAGCAGCTCATGGACGTCCACGTGTTCTCGTTTGGCTTTAAGCACGGCATGCCCGTCGAGGCGGACATTATGATCGACGTCCGCTTCCTGCCTAATCCGTTCTACGATCCCGAGATGCGCACGATGACCGGTCTCGATAAAAAGGTCTCCGATTTTGTTCTGGACCATCCCAAGACGCAGGAGTTTTGGAAGGCTTGGACACAGCTGCTCGATACGGTGATGCCGGGCTATATCGCGGAGGGTAAGCCGCAGCTTTCTATCGCCATCGGCTGCACGGGCGGCCAGCACCGCAGCGTTGCCATTGCCGAGGCCACGGCCCGTTACCTGGAAGGCGCTCAGTATCATGTGAGCATCTCCCACCGCGACCTGTCGCGCGCCAATACGAAGGCATAGGCCTGCATGTCGTTTACCGCTGAGGTGCGCGACGAGCTTGCGCGCTGCGAACCCGAATGTGAATACTGCGACTTGTCGACGCTCGCCGCCCTCACGCGCGTGAGTGGTACGCTCTCGCTTGCCGGCTCTGGGCGGTATCGTTTGACGGTTGCGACTGAGACGGGAGCCGTCGCACGCACGATGATCACGCTGACGCATCGTATCCTTAAGCTCAAAACGGAGTTCACCGTCCGCAAATCTGTCTTGCATAAGGTTCGAAACTACCTCATCACCTTGCCTGATCAGCCAGACCTGGATAAGGCCTTGGTTCTGCTGGGTATCCTCGACCGTAGGGGAGGACTTGTCGCCGGCGTACCCCGACATATCGTTGCCCGTCCTTGCTGTAGACTTGCCTATATCCGCGGCGCGCTCATCGCGGGCGGCTTCGTGGCCGATCCACGCGGCGATTTTCATTTGGAGATCGCAGTGCAGGGCGAGCAATATGCCAAGGGACTTTGCGATCTGTTGGAGCAGATTGGGGTCCATGCTCGTGTTAATGCACGGCGGGGGTCATATGCCGTGTACATTAAGAGCGCCGAGGAAATCGAGCATCTATTAAAGCTGATTGGTGCCAAGCGCAGCGTTGCCGAGATTGAGGAGGCGCGCGCGGTCAAGTTGGTTAAGAACGATGTGAACCGTCGCGTGAATGCCGAGCTCGCCAACCAGACCAGAAGCGCCGGTGCTGCCCAACATCAGCTTGCGCTTATCGATGAGCTCGAGCAGCGTGGCCTTCGCGATGCGCTTCCGGATGCCTTGGCGGTCTTTTGCGACCTGCGCGAGCGCTATCCTGATCTGTCGCTGCGTGATTTGGGGGAGATGGCTGACCCTCCCTTGTCGAAGTCAGCCCTCTACCATCGTGTTTTACGGCTTGAAAAGCTCATTGAAGCAAACAGGTAGTTTGAAGTAACGACTTATATATGGATTTAGCTGCTATTTTAGTCTTTAAAACGTTTTAACGTAAATTTGATTTTCAATTTCGAGCATTCTCGTGAAATTCAAGTCAAAAAAAAGGTATATTAGGCGAGTGGTTAGTTTGTGGGCCTCAACGGCGGGCGCTGTAGCTCGCGGGGGCCTTACGAAAGGAGACACAATGGCAGTAAAGGTTGCTATTAACGGCTTCGGTCGCATCGGTCGTCTGGCTTTCCGTCAGATGTTCGGTCATGAGGGCTCCGAGATCGTCGCTATCAACGACCTCACCTCTCCCGATATGCTCGCTTACCTGCTGAAGTACGACTCCACGCAGGGCAACTACGCTCGCGATCACGAGGTCGTTGCTGGCGAGGATTCCATCACCGTTGACGGCAAGGAGATCAAGATCTACAAGGAGGCCGACGCTAACAACCTGCCTTGGGGCGACCTTGACGTCGACGTCGTTCTCGAGTGCACCGGCTTCTACACCAGCAAGGCTAAGGCTCAGGCCCACATCAACGCTGGCGCCAAGAAGGTCGTCATCTCCGCTCCGGCCGGCAGCGATCTGCCCACCATCGTGTACAACGTCAACCATGAGACGCTGACCGCTGAGGACAACATCATCTCCGCTGCTTCCTGCACCACCAACTGCCTCGCCCCGATGGCCAAGGGTCTGAACGACTTCGCTCCCATCGTGTCCGGCATCATGACCACCATCCACGCCTTCACCGGCGACCAGATGCCGCTCGACGGCCCGCAGCGCAAGGGCAACTTCCGTCGCTCCCGCGCCTGCTCCGAGAACATCGTCCCGAACACCACGGGCGCTGCCAAGGCCATCGGCCTGGTTCTCCCCGAGCTCAACGGCAAGCTCATCGGTGCCGCCCAGCGCGTCCCGACGCCGACCGGCTCGCTGACCAACCTCTACGCCGTCGTTGACAAGAAGGTCACCGTCGACGAGGTCAACGCTGCCATGAAGGCCTACGCCGAGACCATCCCCGAGACCTTCGCCTACAACGAGGACCAGATCGTCTCCCGCGACATCGTCGGCGAGACCCACGGCTCCATCTTCGACGCCACTCAGACCATGTGCTCTGACCTCGGCAACGGCCAGACCCTCGTTCAGGTCACCTCTTGGTACGACAACGAGAACTCCTACACCTCTCAGATGGTCCGCACCATCAAGTACTTCGAGAAGTTCGTTGCTTAATTTAGCTTTTAGCGAATAGCTCGTTGAGCGTCTAAAGAAGGGCGCGGCCTTATAGGGCTTACACCCTAGGGTCGCGCCCTTTTTATAAGAAATCGTCTGCCGTAATAGGAGGCAGACACGTACGAAAGGTAGAAGCAAACATGGCCTTTACCAAGAAGACCGTCCGCGACATCGATGTCGACGGAAAGCGCGTTCTCGTCCGCGTTGACTTTAACGTGCCTATCAAGGATGGCGTCGTTGGCGACACCACCCGTATCAAGGCTGCCCTGCCCACCATCAACTACCTCGTTGAGCACAACGCTCGCGTCATCCTCATGAGCCACCTCGGCCGTCCCGAGGGCACCGGCTTCCAGCCCGAGCTGTCCCTCGAGCCCGTCGCCAAGAAGCTCGCTGAGCTCTCTGGTCTCGACGTTGCCTTTGTCGCTGACACCTACGGCGAGAAGGCTGCTGAGGCTGTCGCCGCCGTCGAGCCGGGTAAGGTCCTCGTTCTCGAGAACGTCCGTTTTGACAAGCGTGAGAAGAAGAACGATCCCGAGATCGCCAAGAAGCTCGCTTCCTATGGTGACGTCTTCGTTCTTGATGCCTTCGGCACCGCTCACCGCGCCCAGGGTTCCGTCGTGGGCCCCGCCGCTTACCTGCCTGCCGTCGCCGGCTTCTTGCTCGAGAAGGAGGTCGACACGCTGACCGGCATCTTCGCCGAGCCCGAGCGCCCCTTCGTCGCCATCGTCGGCGGTTCCAAGGTTTCCTCCAAGATCGGCGTTCTCGATCACCTCATCGACTCCGCTGACACCCTGATCATCGGTGGCGGCATGGCCTACACCTTCTTCCTGGCTCAGGGCCTGTCCGTTGGTCAGTCCCTCAAGGAAGAGGACTGGGTCGAGCGCGCCGGCGAGATGCTCAAGAAGGCCGAGGAGAAGGGTGTCAAGATCCTGCTCCCCATCGACAACCGTGTTGCCGATCACTTTGGCGAGGACGCTGTCCCCGAGGTTGTTGCTTCCGATGCTATCCCCGACGATCGTGAGGGTATGGACATCGGTCCCAAGACCGAGGAGCTCTATGCCGAGGCTGTCAAGGGCGCCAAGACCGTGTTCTGGAACGGCCCCATGGGCGTCTTCGAGTTTGACAACTTTGCTCACGGCACCCAGGCTATCGCCGAGGCTCTCGCCGAGGCTGACTGCACCTCGATCATCGGCGGTGGTGACTCTGTCGCAGCTGTCAACAAGTTCAACCTGGCCGACAAGATGAGCTGGATCTCCACCGGTGGTGGCGCTTCCATGGAGCTTGTCGAGGGTAAGGCCCTGCCCGGAGTGGAGGCGCTTCTCGATGCCTAATCGCACCCTTCTTATCGCTGGTAACTGGAAGATGAACAACGACGTCGCCGAGGCCGCCAAGCTCGCCGACGAGCTGGCTCAGGCTCTGCCCGAGGTTCCGGCTGGCGTCGAGGTACTCGTCTGCCCTCCGACCATCGACATCACCACGGTTCATGACCGCATTCAGGCTGCCCCCATCGCCCTAGGTGCACAGAACGTGTACTGGGAGGCCAAGGGTGCCTTCACCGGTGAGTCTTCTTGCGACATGCTCAAGTCCGCTGGCTGCACCTACTGCATCATCGGTCACTCCGAGCGTCGCGACTACTTCCACGAGACCGACGAGGACCAGAACAAGAAGGCTAAGGCTCTCGTTGCCGCCGGTCTTGTTCCCGTCTTCTGCTGCGGCGAGTCCCTCGAGGTCCGCGAGGCTGGCACCTATGTCGAGCACGTCGTGAACCAGGTCAAGGCTGGCCTTGCTGGCCTTGAGATCACCTGCCCCAAGCAGGTCGTCGTCGCCTACGAGCCCATCTGGGCCATCGGCACCGGCAAGACCGCTACCGCCGAGGACGCTCAGGAGGTCTGCGGCGCTATCCGTGAGACCCTCAAGGAGATGTTCGGCGAGGAGCTCGCCGACGGCATCCGCGTTCTCTACGGCGGTTCCGCCAAGCCCGGCAACATTGCCGAGCTCGTCGCCAAGCCCGACGTTGACGGCGCCCTCGTGGGCGGCGCTTCGCTCAAGGCTGCCGACTTCGCCTCTATGGTCGTCAAGGCAGGCGAGTAGGACATATGGCACAGCGTCATCTTCCTGCACTTCTGATCATCATGGATGGTTGCGGCCTTGCTCCGGCCGATGGCGAGAACGCCGTCGCCGCTGCCAAGACGCCCTTCCTCGATAGCCTGTACGAGAAGTACCCCCACACCACGCTCGGCGCTTCGGGCGAGGACGTGGGTCTTCCCGATGGCCAGATGGGTAACTCCGAGGTGGGTCACCTCAACATCGGTGCCGGACGCATCGTGTTCCAGGAGCTTTCGCGCATCAACAACGCCATCAAGGACGGCTCCATCGCCAAGAACGAGGTTTTTGTCAAGGCTATGGACGACGTCAAGGCTGACGGTAAGACTCTCCACCTCATGGGCCTTATGAGCCCTGGCGGTGTTCATTCTCACATGAACCACGTCGAGGCTCTGGTCAAGATGGCTGCCGAGCACGGTGTCAAGACCGTTCGCGTCCACGCCTTCATGGATGGTCGCGACGTTGACCCGCAGTCCGGTGCCGGTTACATGAGTGAGTTCTGCGCCTTCCTGGCTAAGATCTCCGAGGAGACCGGTTGCGACGCTCGCGTTGCCACCGTCTCGGGCCGTTATTGGGCCATGGACCGCGATAATCGTTGGGAGCGCATCCAGCGCGCCTACGACGTCATGGTCAACGCGTCCGATGCCGATACCGACCCCGTTGCCGGTATCAAGGCCTACTACGAGAAGGATCCGCGCGGCGACGAGTTCGTCGAGCCCTTCGCTGCCCACAACGAGGGCATTCACGAGGGCGACGCGGCCATCTTCTTCAACTTCCGTCCCGACCGCGCTCGTCAGATGACCCGCGTGTTCACGGACAAGGAGTTCGACGGCTTTGAGCGCGAGCAGATCAAGCTTTCGCACTTTGTGACGATGACCGAGTACGATCCGACGTTTGACGTCGAGGTCGCCTTCCCCAAGACGTTCCCCGAGAACGTCCTGGCCGACGTCATCGCCGCCAATGGCCTGAAGCAGCTGCATACTGCCGAGACCGAGAAGTACGCCCACGTGACGTTCTTCCTCAACGGCGGTATCGAGGAGCCCAAGGAGGGCGAGGAGCGCGTGCTCGTCGCTTCCCCCAAGGTTGCTACCTACGATCTGCAGCCCGAGATGAGCGCTCCCGAGGTTACCGAGAAGCTCGTCGCCGCCATCAACGAGGATCGCGCTGATTTCTACATCGTGAACTTCGCGAACTGCGACATGGTTGGTCACACCGGTGTCTTCGACGCTGCCGTTAAGGCTGTCGAGGCTGTTGACGATGCCCTGTCCAAGGTTGTCCCGGCGATTCTCGCCAAGGGCGGCTTTGCACTGATTACCGCCGACCACGGCAACGCCGATCACATGTTTGACGTTGCTTCCGACGGTTCCAAGCATCCGTTTACGGCTCACACCACCAACCGCGTGCCGTTCATCATCGTTGATGAGAAGGCACAGCTCACCGGTATCGAGGACGGCCGTCTTTCCGATATCGCTCCGACCATGCTCACCATGGCTGGTATTGAGCCTTCCGCCGAGATGACGGGCCGCGTGCTCGCCACCGAGGCCTAATAGAAAACAAATACCGTTTTCTAGTAAGGGGGTTGTCCACAACCGGACAACCCCCTTTTTGGTATTTCTGCCATTTCCACCCCGTCCTTGAGTGGCAGGTAGGGGAGAGCGGGGGATTGTGGTACAGTACTGGAGTTTGAACTGTTCTATTAAGGAGCTTATCTATGGGTCCGTTCCAGATTCTTCTGTTTGTCGTTTGGGCTGTCTCTGCCGTGGCGCTGACGATTCTCGTCCTGATGCATTCCGGTAAGGGCACCGGCGTTTCGGATATGATCGCTAGCTCGCTGTATAACTCCAGCTCTGCCACGGGCGTCATGGAGCAGAACCTCGATCGCCTGACGGTAATTATGGCCGTTGTTTTTGCCGTGTGCGTCGTCCTGTGCATGTTCTTCTTCCCGCAGGGCATCGTCGGCTACTAAGCATCGGCGTATATACGTTTGCAATGGGTCTCGCAGGTGCGGGACCCTTTTTGTTTACATATTTGTAACAGAGTCAAAATATCCCCACATACTTCGCCCAACTAAAGAAATTCTCGACCGTTAACCGGAATTAGCCCCAAATCGTGCATAAAATGCGCTACTGTATTGCGAAACGTTGGTCCGTTGTGCATAACCAGCCATAGCAGCGGGCGGCGTTTTGATGGTTCGGATCGGATTGTCTCGACATATGTCCGACTGAACATTTCTTTGTCCTATCTCATAAGGAGGATGGCATGGCTGATTCTATGTTCCACCAGCCCGTTATGGGTCGTCGCGCCTTTGTTGGCGGCACCCTCGCTGCGAGCTCCATGGCTTTTCTTGCCGCATGCGGCAAGAAGGGCGGCGACGCTTCCGGTTCTGAGTCCGGTTCGACGCTGAACTTCTACATCAACAACCCGGTCTGCATCGACCCCTACAATGTCCAGGAGGACCAGGGCACTCAGGTCGAGTACCAGCTCTTTGACGCTCTGACCTCTTATGACGCCGAGAAGGGCGAGATCGTTCCGCTGGCTTGCGAGTCCTTTGAGGCCAACGACGACGCCACCGAGTTTACCTTCAAGATCAAGAAGGCCAAGTTCCACAACGGTGACGACGTTACCTCCAAGTCCTTCAAGCTCGGTTGGGAGCGTCTGGTCAACACCAAGTCGGCCATCGCTACCGAGTACGGCCCTTCCGAGGTCTCCTATCACCTTTCCATGGTCGAGGGCTATGACGACCTGCTTGCCGGTAACGCTACCGAGCTCAGCGGTGTTACTTGCCCCGACGATGAGACCCTCGTCGTCAAGCTGTCTTCCGCTTACGCCGACTTCCCCTTCGTCGCCTCTCACCCGGCTCTGGCCCCGGTTCCCGAGTGCGCCGAGTCCGATGTCAAGAGCTTCTACCTTGCACCGGTCGGTAACGGCCCGTTCATGATGGACGGCAAGTGGGAGGATGGTCAGGAGATCAACCTCAAGAAGTTCGACGATTACTATGGCGACAAGGCCAAGATCGATGGCATCCACTTCCAGGTCATCAAGGACATGGAGACCGCTTACAAGGAGTTCCAGGCCGGTAACCTCGATGTCTGCGACGTTCCCGTTGCTCAGATCGACGCTGCCAAGAAGGATCGCGGCGTGTCCAAGGACGGCTACACCATGGGTGACGGCGAGCGCATGCTGCTCGGCGCCGAGCCTTCCACCTACTACCTGACCTGCAACAACACGGCCGAGCCGTTCAACAACGCCGACCTGCGCAGGGGTATCTCCCTGGCCATCAACCGTGAGGCCATCTGCAAGACCATCTTCAAGGGTACCCGTACCCCTGCCGACGGCATTGTTCCTCCGGGCATCGATGGCTACAAGGAGGGCGCATGGGAGTTCTGCGCCTACGACGTCGACAAGGCTAACGAGTACCTCGACAAGGTTGCTCCCGCTGGTGCTAACGGCGATCGTGGCATTAACGTGACCCTTTCCTACAACCAGGACGGTGGCCACAAGGAGATCATGGAGTCCATCATCGGCGACCTCGCCAAGGTTGGCGTTACCGCTGTCTCCGATACCCCCGAGTGGTCTGCCCTGCTCGAGCAGTATCAGAACTTTAACTATCAGTTCGGTCGTCTGGGTTGGATTGCTGACTACCCGATCATGGACAACTTCCTGTATCCGCTGTTCCACTCCGACTCCCTCGGTGGCGACAACCGCTCTGGTTACAACAACCCCGAGTTCGACGCCAAGGTCGACGAGGCCCGTACCACGGTTGACGACGAAGAGCGCGTCGCTAAGATGCAGGAGGCCGATGCAATGGTCGCTGCCGACTGCCCGGTCATCCCGGTGATGTTCTACACGCACACCATCGCCGGCTCCGATCGCATCAAGCACCTCTATGTCGATCCGCAGAAGCACGCCGATCTGGGTACCGCTGAGCTCGCCTAAGAGTTTGCAGCTTCCGTGAGGGTCAAGTATTTACGTAGACCTCATGGGAAACATACAGTTCTCCCTAACCTGGGGTAAACTGGCTGATGGTAATTTTGGGATGCCGGTCTGGCGATCGGCATCCCATTTAGGTTAATCCCTAGATAGGGGAGTGGTATGGGTAAGTACATCGTTAAACGTGTGCTTCAGTTCATCCCGGTGTTTTTGGGCGTTACGCTGATTTTGTTCGCCCTCCAGAATATCGTGCCGGGAGATCCGATCAAGCTGATCGGTGGAGACAAGGCTCTGTCCCCCGAGGTGGAGCTTCAGCTTCGCGTCCGCTATCACCTGGTCCAGTCGGACGAGGACGGCAACGCGATCCTTGACGAGAACGGCGACCCCGTTCAAACGTCGCTCGTGGACCGTTACTTGTATTACATGAACGGCCTGCTTCATGGCGATCTGGGCAATTCGTATCAGCGCAAGCTGCCGGTTACGGAAATCTTTGCCCAGAAGTATCCGTATACGGTCAAACTTGCCGCGTGCGCCATCGTGCTCGAGGCAATCATGGGTATCGGTGCGGGTATCATTTCGGCGGTAAAGCGTTATTCCTTCTGGGATATTTTGGTAACGCTCACCACGTCGATCCTCGTTGCCGTCCCGGCCTTCTGGCTCGGTATGTTGCTGCAACTGTTCTTTGGCGTCATTCTCAAGGACGCCACGGGCGGTGCATTCTCCATGCCGATCTCGGGTGCCGGCGGTGCCAGCTCTCAGTATCAGGATTGGATGCACTATGTGCTTCCGACCATTACGCTGGCTTCGGTTTCGACCGCTTATGCTGCCCGCATTATGCGCTCGCAGCTGCTTGACGTCATGAACCAGGATTACATCCGTACGGCAAAAGCCAAGGGTCTCTCCAATCGCGCGATCATCATCAAGCATGCGCTTAAGAATGCACTTATCCCCGTCGTTACCTATATTGGTGTCGACTTTGGCGGCATGCTTTCGGGCGCCATCCTGACCGAGACGGTCTTTAACTGGCCCGGTATCGGCTATGAGGTCTATCGCGCCATTAGCATGCGTGACTGGCCCATCGTTATGGGCGGCGTTACGCTCATCGTCGTCGTCGTCATGGTGATCAACCTGCTCGTCGACATTAGCTATGCATTCCTCGACCCGCGCATCCGCCTTGGCGGTCCGTCGGATAAGGCCTAAGGGAGGTACGTCTCATGCAGGAAACTGATTCTCAGTCTCAGGAGCAGGCTACCGCCACCAAGGCCGCATCTGCTCCCGCCAAGTCCCGCACGCTGTGGGGCGACGCTTTTAAGCGTCTTCGTAAGAACAAGCTCGCCGTTATCGGTGTCTGCTGGATCATCATCGTCGTTGTGGTTGCCCTGACCGCAGATCTGTGGGCTAAGCCCTGGCTCGGTTCGCCGACGGCTTCCGACTCGACCACCATGGCCCAGACGTCGCTGATGGCTCCGTGTGCAGAGCACCCGTTTGGCACCGACGCCCTTGGTCGTGACATTCTCGTTCGCGTTATCTACGGTGCACGTGTTTCGCTTTCCGTCGGTATTATGGCCACTGCGATCTCCACGGTGATTGGTCTGGTCATGGGTGCCCTAGCCGGTTTCTACGGCGGCATCTGGGATACGATCATCATGCGCTGCGCGGATATCTTCCTGGCATTCCCGTACGTGCTTTTCGTTGTCGCCATGATCGCCGTTATCGGCCGTGGTCTTCAGAACGTCTTTTTTGCCATCGGCATTCTTGGCTGGCCTTCGATTGCGCGCGTCTTCCGCTCTGCAATCTTGACGGTCAAGGAAAACGATTATGTTGACGCTGCGCGCGCGATGGGTGCATCTGATGCTCGTATCGTCGTGCGTCACATCTTCCCGAACTCCGTCGCCTCCATTGTGGTCTACGCGACCATGAACATTGGTGGCGCCATTCTGACCGAGTCCGCTCTGTCCTTCCTCGGCATGGGCGTTATTCCGCCTACGCCTTCGTGGGGCTCCATGATTCAGGACGGTCAGCAGTATCTTCTGACTGCTCCCTGGATGATGATCATGCCCGGTCTGGCAATTCTCTCGACGGTGCTCGCCTTCACCCTGCTGGGTGACGGTCTGCGCGACGCCCTCGACGTCAAGATGAAGGACGCATAAGGATGAAGAAGAACAAGAACTATGTGGACCTGAAGGACCAGCCGGTTCCCGAGGGCCAGCATCTGCTCGAGGTCGATGACCTTAAGATGTATTTCCACACCGAGGATGGCGTTGTTCGCGCTGTCGACGGTGTCTCCTACACGCTCGATCGCGGCGAGACCCTGGGCGTCGTCGGTGAGTCCGGCTCCGGTAAGTCCGTGACCGCCATGACCATCATGGGTCTTATCTCGATGCCTCCGGGAAAGATCGAGGGCGGCGACGTTCGCTATCGCGGTCGTTCTATCCTCGAGATGACCGAGGAAGAGATGCAGCACATTCGCGGTAACGACATCGCGATGATCTTCCAGGATCCTATGACCTCCTTGAACCCGGTCTATAAGATCGGCAAGCAGGTGGGCGAGGGTCTTCGTCTGCACCGCGGCTACTCCAAGCAGGAGGCGCTCAAGCGTGCCACCGAGCTTTTGGACCTCGTTGGTATTCCCGAGCCCGAGAAGCGCGTCAATGAGTATCCGCACCAGTTCTCTGGCGGTATGCGTCAGCGCGTCATGATTGCCATGGCTCTTGCCTGCGATCCCGATATTTTGATTGCTGACGAGCCCACGACTGCCCTGGACGTTACCATTCAGGCTCAGATTATTGAGCTTATGCAGGAAATGCAGGAGAAGAACGGCAACGCCATCATCATGATCACCCATGACCTGGGCGTTGTCGCTGATATGGCCGACAAGATCATGGTTATGTACGCCGGCCGTCCCGTCGAGTTCGGTACTGCTGAGGAAATCTTCTACGAGAGCCGCCACCCCTACACCTGGGGCCTTATCCGCTCCATCCCGGAGCAGGCCATCGATGAGAAGAAGCCGCTTACGCCGATTCATGGCAACCCGCCTTCGCTCATGAACCTGCCCGAGGGCTGCGTGTTCTCTCCTCGCTGCCCCTATGCGACGGATAAGTGCCGCAAGCAGCGCCCCGAGCGTTTTGTTACCGAGTCTGGTCACTATTCTGCGTGCCACTACGCTGGCGACCCCGAGTTCCTCAAGAACGTTCCTGTGACGTCCCGTACGCGCAAGGATTCCAAGAAGGGAGGCGAGGCGTAATGGCAGATACCAACGAGCGTACTCCGCTGCTGAAGGTCGAGCACCTCTCTAAGGAGTTCCCCGCTGAGTCCGGCATGTTCGCCAAGCGCTTCTCCAAGCGTGTCGTCTCTGCTGTAAATGACATCTCTTTTGAGATTTATCCTGGCGAGACCTTCGGTCTGGTTGGCGAGTCTGGTTGCGGTAAGTCCACCACGGGCCGTACTATCATGCGCCTGACCAAGCCGACCGCCGGTAAGGTGTTCTTCCAGGGTAAAGATGTTGCCGAGATGAGCAAGCATGAGATCAAGGACATGCGTCGCGAGATGCAGTTTATCTTCCAAGATCCTTATGCTTCGCTCAACCCTCGTATGACCATCGGTGAGATCGTCTCCGAGCCCATGACCATTCACGGCGTGGGCACCAAGGAGGAACGCATTGAGCGCGTCCGCGAGCTTCTCGACGTTGTCGGACTGAACCCCGAGCACATCAACCGTTATCCCCATGAGTTCTCCGGCGGTCAGCGTCAGCGTGTCGGCATCGCCCGCGCGTTCGCTTTGAAGCCCAAGCTGATCATCTGCGACGAGCCGGTTTCCGCTTTGGATGTGTCCATTCAGGCCCAGGTTCTGAACCTGCTCAAGGAACTCCAGGACAAGTTCGGTACCGCGTATCTGTTTATCGCTCACGACCTGTCCGTCGTGCAGCACATTTCCGATCGCGTTGCCGTTATGTATCTGGGTAAGATGGTTGAGGTTTCGGACTGGAAGACGCTCTATAGTGAGCCTCACCATCCGTACACGCAGTCGCTGCTGTCTGCCGTGCCGGTTCCCGATCCTGATATCCAGAAGACCCGCAAGCGCATCATCCTCGCTGGCGATCCGCCGTCGCCGCTGGATCCGCCGACCGGTTGCCGTTTCCACACTCGCTGCCCGATCGCTCAGGGTATCTGCTCTGAGAAGCTTCCCGAGTTTAAGGAAGTTGCACCTGGTCACTGCTGCGCGTGCCACTTCGCCGAGCCGTTCCCGATCAAGGAATCGCACATCGACTTGTAGCTGGTTGTTATCGTCCGGGCCCGCCCTGAAGTTACTTTTCAGAACGTCCTCGGACATGCAAGAAACCCCCGCTGCGCACTTCGTGCGGCGGGGGTTTCTTGCGTCCTGCGGAGTGTTCTGAAAAGTAACTTCAGGGCGGGCCCTGCGGTAACTCGGCAGGGGGAGTGCGATTCCTCGATCGCTCACTTAATCTAATAGGAAAGTTAGTGAGGCCGGAGCTTTAGCTCCGGCCTCTTTATATATGGGCTCGGCTTTGCCGAGCCACCAAATTTGCATCAGCCCCCAGAACATTTTTGAGAACTGTGTCCGGAGTACATACTCCTAGGGCAGGAATGAGGTTGCTTTCCAACGCATTCCGCAGGGGGCGGCATTATTTTGTAGCGCGAAGCGCTGAGCAAAATAATGCCGCATGCCCGAGGACGCGTTGGAAAGCAACCTCATTCCGGCCCGAACAGGTCAGTCTACCTGCGCATTTACAAATTCGTAAACTTTTTTGAAAAAAGTGCTTGCACAGTTCTCGAATCATAGGTTATTATTTTCCTCGTTGAACGCGCGGGTCCAACAAAACGAACCGTGAATCAACAACATAGCATGTCGGAGTGGCGGAATTGGCAGACGCGCTAGCTTGAGGTGCTAGTGACCGCTTTTTGGTCATGCGGGTTCAAGTCCCGCCTCCGACACCATCGCATTTGAGAAGCCTCTTCGGAGGCTTTTTTGTTACCGATAGACGGTGGGGTCCACGATGGAAACGCTTGAACGCAACGAGTGGGCAGACGTTGCCCAACTAGTCGAGATCACGAGCGATGCTGTCATCATCTGCGAGCTCGACGGAACCATTCTGCATGTGAATAATCGCTTACTTGGTTTGATGTGCGAGGAACGCGCCGACGTCATCGGTGGAGATGTTAAAGATGTCCTGTACTCGTCCGCTTTTGAACGTGCGACGGAACATCGTCTGCCATTTGAAACTGATGGCTCCGAGAACGAACTGATGCTCAAGCTGAGTGACGGCTCCTTTATCCCCGTCTTGGTTCGTGCGGGCTCCGTAACGCCTCCACGCATCTTTGGGCGCCGCGCGCCACGTGTCCTGGTGGCGCTCCATAGCATCGAAGAACAGTATTCGCACGACCGTCAGCTCAAGCGTGCGCTTTCGGAGCTTAGAGTGGCGAACAAGCGCCTCTCTGGCACGCTCTCGGTCATTATGAGTACCGTGGGCTCCGATGAGCTGCCCAGCCTACTTGATACCGTTTTGAACCAGCTTGTAGGAACGCTCGATGCTTCGGGTGCTGCTATCTATTTTTCTGAGAGCGGCGGTTTTAAACTTCGCGGTGTTTCCAAGGAGCTGTACGACAGCTACCTGCCTGAGTTTTTGCCGTATGGCGCTGGCATTCCGACGTATGTTCTTCGTGAGTCGCGTGCCTGTCGCTTGTCGATTCAACAGGACCTTGAGGGTGATAAGGCCGCCTCCGGTATGTTTATGGACCTGGACAATCGTTCTAAGCACCTGTTGCGTATGCAGGATATGCCTCCGTACCGCAGCGAGATCTGTCTTCCCGTTTTTTACGGTACGCAGATCCTTGGCGTGCTGGAAGTTGGTTGGAAACGCCCTCAGGCACCGCTCGCCTATGACGTTAATGTGCTCGAGGTCATTTGCGATTACCTGTCTATCCAGCTGGTCGGCATGGCATCGAGCCTTCGCTCCCGTCGCACGGCCGAGCTTGGCCGCTCGCTCAATGTCTTGCGTGATGAGTTGTTTACCTTTCTAGACGATTCTGCCGCGGCTACCCAGGCGGTATCGTCCGAGATCTGCAATATGCTTAACTGTCATTTTTGCCCTGTTGAGTATGACGCCAGTCTGGATTCCTACGTTATAGATTTTGAAGGTGGCAGTCGCGTTGCTTTGCCGGACGATCCCGAGAAGCTTTTCTTTTCCACGACGGCGCCAGCGGCACGTCTGGGGGCTGGCCCTGATGGCTTTGAGGCATCTGTTTTGGGCGGCACGAGTTCCGAGGACCTTAAACACGTCCGTATAACTCGCGTTGACGAATCGATGCCTATGGGAGGCTGGCTTAGGGCGCATGGTCTGCCTTGTCAAGGTCTCTACGTCGACTCCGGCATCGAGGCGGGGCGCCCGCGCTCTGAGGGTGATGGCAAGCACAGTAACGACGCGATTGTTCCTGCTTCTGTTGCGAAGAGCCCGACGACGCGCGCGCTGCTGCTTCGTGATGGTAGCCAAGAGCCGATTGATGACCTTGAATATGACTACTTGGTGCACTTGGCGCATGACTTTGAACTGATCTACGAAGGCGAATCTCAAAAGCGCGAGGAGCGCCATATCGCTCAGACCCTCCAGATCGGCATGAGAAATTCCCTGGGGGATGTTCCGGGTATCGCAACCGATTCGGTGTACCTGTCGGCCACGAACTCGGCGTTGGTCGGCGGTGATTTCTATACGCTCGTCCGACTTCCCGACGACTGCGCCGTCATGATTCTGGGTGATGTGTCTGGCAAAGGCATTGAGGCCGCATCGATGTCCGCGCTCGTCAAGACGGCCCTGACGGCATATGCCTGGGAGGGCGCTGGCCCGGCCCGCATGGCACGCTCCCTTAACAGCATGCTCATGGGCTTTTCGAGGGTCGAGACGTTCGTGACGGCCTTTATCGCCAAGATTGACCTTAAAGCCGGACGCGCAACGTATTGTTCGGCGGGCCATCCTCCGACCATGGTCATCAGGCCAGAGTCGATGCCGCTGGGCGGCGGCGTGGCCCGTGGGGGAGAGGTCGAACTGCTTGGATGCCAATCGGGCGTAATCGGCGCATTCGAAGGCATGGTTTACGAGACGGGCGTGTTTACGTTCGCTCCTGGCGACATGCTCTTCATGTATACGGATGGAACGATTGAGGCTCGCGACCGCACCGGAGCGTTCTTTGGCGAGCAGCGCCTTCGTGACCTTCTGCTCTCTGTCTCGGGTGAGGGCGTATCGGGAATCTGCGGCAAGGTCTTGGGCGAGCTCGACCGATTTACCGAATCGGCGCTGGACGATGACATTGCATTGGTGTCCCTTGAGTTTTTGCGGGGCCGGTCCTAAACAGCGACGCTGGGCGCGTCGAATCCGCACGGTTGCGGAAACGCATGCATCGAACAAGCTCTTTTGGGGAACCATGGTCGTATGAATGAGTGGAATGACATAGCGGTTTTGACGCCACCAGGCGATATCGACATCGCCACGGTGCCTGCGCTGCGTCGGCGGTTGGATGCTTTGATTGGCCGCGGCGTGCGTCGTGTCGTCATCAACTGTCAGGCTGTTAGCTTTATCGATTCGACGGGCTTGGCATTCCTGCTTACGCGCGCTCGTGAGCTCATGAGGCGAGAAGGCCTGCTTTCGCTCGTCAATGCATCAGGTGAAGTTGTTCGCTTTTTGGAGATTGCTCGTCTTGTCGATATCCTTCATGTCGCGGGGCCGGCACGGGAGTCTATTCCCGCCATTCCGGTGGGGGAGCTGCCTCGCTGGAGTAAGAGCGTCGAGGTCCGTCAGGGTATCGAGAATCTTCCATACTACCGACATCGCATCGCCGAACTCCTTGAATCGCTCCCGTTGCGCCGTGACGAGCGCTACGATGTCGCATTGGCGTCGGGGGAGGCGCTGGGTAATGCCTATGACCATGCGGGCGGTATCGGGTGCGTCCTGACGGTTCAGGCCTATGGCGATCGCGTTGTGGTTGAGGTGCTTGATCGAGGTGCCGGCTATTCTATCGATGAAACGAGCGAGCCGGTCGCATCCGAGGAGCGCGGCCGTGGCATCAAGCTTATGCGTATGCTCGTCGATAACGTGGAGGTTGCTCGTCGTACGGACGGCGCCGGCACGCGCGTACAGATGGTGAAGCTGTTTAGCGGAGCGCTGGAATCGTGTGCCTAGCCAATCGCTTTAGCGCGTTTAGCTACTAAGAACATGCGGCAGACAAGTTTTTTGAAAAAAGTACTTGCGTCTTTTGGACAACTCGCGTAAATTAATAACCCGCAAGCGGACATGGCTCAGTTGGTAGAGCACAACCTTGCCAAGGTTGGGGTCGCGGGTTCGAGCCCCGTTGTCCGCTCC
>NZ_JBDPAC010000021.1:0-36486 GCF_039836695.1 Collinsella aerofaciens
TAAACAGATCGAACTTGGGGAAGCAGCCGCGGCGGTTGAGCAGGCGCAGGCCGAAGCAGTCGGCGAGGTAGTAGCCCTTCTCGCAGCCGCCCGAACCATGGTCAGAAGCCATGGCGACGCAGTTCTCGGCACCCACAGCCTGGCCGATGGGGCCCTCGGGCTTGGTCATGGCGTAGACGCGCACGCCCATGCCCTTCATCTTCTTGACGGCCTCGAGGACCTCGGGGGTGGTGCCGGACTCGGAGGCGGTGAGCACGACGGACTTCTCGGTCATGCGCTTGTGGCCCATGGCGTTCCACTCGGCGGCGTGGATCAGGTAGACCTCGAGGTCGCGGTCGCCGAACTTGTTCATGAGGTACTCGAGCTGCATGAGCTCGTCCCAGGTGCCGCCGACGCCCATCAGGAACACGGCGTCGTAGCCCTCGTCGGCGACCTTGTCGGCGAGCGCGGTCATCTTCTTGCCGGTCTCGTAGAGCGCCTTGCCGTCCTCGAGATAGCCCTCCTGGTCGAAATGCATGATCTCGATCTTCTCGGTTTCCTTCATTTGTCTCTCCTTTCTGGGGTTGTTTCCACATCCCCCATGCCAACGGGCATCAAAACCCGCTTACATTCCGTAACACTCGGCCGCTTTGGCCTTAAGCGCATTGACTGACTCTTCGTAGCCCTCTGCCTTGACCTCCATTTGCTTGGAGACGGCATCAAGATACGGGTGCACGTCCCATGACTTCAGACGCTCGGCTATCATGGCCGCAATCGTCTGGAAGAACACAAGATTGGGAATTGCGCTGAGCAGCGGAGCCACCTGAGGCACCGCAACCTCGTGAGCCCTACCCTTGGGATGGGCCGTGAGCAGCACCGTTTTTGTCGTAACGTTCGATAGCGCATCAGCGATATTCGCAAGACGCTCCGACCCCTGCGGATCGTCGACGATAAACACCAGATAGCCCGGAACGATCTGCATCTCGGGACCGTGGACGAACTCCTCGCCTTCGTGATGCATGGCAGGAATCTTGATGGTCTCGCTCAGCTTGAGGGCCGCCTCTTCGGCAACGCCATAGTTGGGGCCGTTGCCGACGACCATGGCGGGCGTGTGCTCAGAAAGCTCGAGCATGTGGTCTTGGACATATGCCTCGGCGGTCTTGCACATCACGGCATTGGCCTGGATAGCCTCACGCAGGTCGTCAAGACGCTGGGCAACGCCCTTGGCGTCAATCGTTCCGCGCGCCTGACCGCCGTAAATACCAAAGAGCACCAGGTACTCAACGAGCACCTCGACGCCCAGAGTCACAAAGTCCACCGACTCGACGCCCACACCGTAGTCAAGAACGATGTCAGTGTGCTCCTTGATGGGCGCCTCGACGTTTGCCGTGAGCGCAACTGCAGCCATATCGTGTGCGCGCATGTAATCGAGCGCCGCAATCGTATTGGTCGAATAGCCACTCTGCGAGACGGCGATGTTGAGCGCATGCTGAGGATAGGTGTGTTCAAAATCGACGAAGGCCTCGGGCGTCACAACGGACACCTGCATTTGCAGGGCATCTTGCAGGTAATCGCGGGCGCAATCGGCGGCATGGCGCGACGAACCCGAAGCAACGATGCGCAGCGCGTCAAAAGAACCGGACTGGAAAATATCAACGAGCTGCGCTACCAGCTCAGACGAACGCTCGAGGTTCTCCCCCATACGCACATGGGCAAGCTGAACGTAATCGAGCATCTTCATCGTCTCACCTCGTAACAAATCATTAGTATTTGATACCAATCACAGTTACAGGTTACGGCTTTTTGATACCTCTTTGTCGATTAATTTATCCCCATCGGCGAACGGTCGATTTTGAGCCCTGTAAGGTTGTATATACAGCTGACCCAACGATCAAAACTGGTTAGTTTCCCAGCCGTTATTCACAAAATACCAGCTAGTACGTATAGGTGTAGCCGCCCGTATCGCCACGATTGAAGGACTTTACATACTCGATAGCCTGACCGCTCGCGTCATAGCTCACGCATTCCAAAAGCAAAACAAGATCGCCCTGTTCCAGTCCAAGGAGGCCGGCATCTCGTGCGCCCAGCGCTTCGATATCGAGCTTTTCCTGTGCCATGGCTGGCTTTCGGCCCAGCATCTCATAGGTCTCGTACAAACTGAAGACCGACACGTCAATATCTTCGATGGTTGGGAACAGCAGGCAGGGAATCAGCGCCGTCTCAATCGATACGGGGCTACCGTTTATGCAGTTCAGGCGTCGAACGGAATAGAGCAGGTCGTCCTCGGCGATGCCAAACAGGTCGGCGTAATATGGCCCCGCATAACGCTTGGAACGCGCGAGAATACGGACGGACGGCTCGCCGCCCGAAGCACGGACCGATTCACGGAAACCGACCGTGCGTTCAAAAAAAGCAGGTACTTTCTGCGCCACAAAGGCACCTTTTCCCCGAACACGGCGAATCTGCCCGCGCCGAACCAGCTCATCGACAGCGCTTCGGATGGTCAAGCGTGTCGTACCAAATTCCTCGGCGAGGTCTTTTTCGGACGGAATCATGGAACCCGTGGGATATATACCGCGCTCGATACGTTCCTCGATGCGGCGTCGAATGCGCATATAAACCGGGGTGGCATCTACTGTTTCAGCCATTGTTCACCTGCCACGCTCCTCATGCCGTTCTCTTCGCCGTTATCGGCAAAGCGGAACTTTGTGGGCAAAATCACCGATTTGCAATGCTCCACAAAACGCATGTCCTTATCAAATTCGATCGAGCTCTCATAGAACACCGGCGTTCCCTCTTCTTGCTGGAGCAGCTCGGCCTCTTCGGCGTTCAAACGCGAGATGGAGATATGCTCACGTCCATGCTCAACACGCACGCCACCTTCTTTGAGCAAGACATCGTAAAGGCTCTCGCACTCAAAATCGTGCTCGATAAGCGATGGGCACAGGGACAGGTTAACGTGAGCCGTCTCGATTGACGCCGGCTCGCCCTCAATAAGTCGAACACGCTGCATGCGAAGCAAAGGAGCGCCTACAGACACCCCAAGCTTGTCAGCAAGCGCCTCATCCGCCTCGATGGTCCCGGTGGAAACCAGACGAGAAGAGGGGTGCAGGCCGGCAGTCCGCACAGCATCGGAAAAGTTATACGTTTCCTGGAAGATGTTCAACGGCTTGGGAGGACACACATACGTACCCGATCCGCGACGGCTCTCGAGCGTTCCACAAGAGATGAGTCGCGTGATACCGGCGCGCAACGCTGTACGCGAAACACCAATCTCTTCGCACAGCACGCGCTCGGCCGGTAGGCGATCACCGCCGGCAAGCTGATGGTGCTGGATATACCAAAGAATTCCCTCAACAGCACGATCTTTGGGGGGAATTGCATAAGATTCGCCTGCCATTGCACAGACTCCTCATTCAGAAACGTATGCCGCCAAAATTAGGCCAGCCCTCCCATGGCATCAAATTCGGCCTTGATCTTCTCGGCGACATTCCGATACGACTTATATAGACTTGAATCGCGTTTAACTTCGTCGGTCATAACGGGAATCTCTAATTTGGAAACCTCGTCTTTTCCCGTCTGAACCGCCACAACAACGCCCATACCAAGACACATATTACGCTTGGCGGCATTCATTTTTGCCGCCTTAGCGGGATTTGCCAGGATACGCTGGGCAAATTCCTGTTTTGAAGTCACTTCCTCGGCCTCTGGATCGCCCGCCTCGGCTACTTCGCACTGCAACACGTCCGCATAGTCAAAAATCTTCGGCTCGCCGCCGCGCTGATGCACGGCCCACTTGCGACGTGTGGCATCCTGGTAGATAGCCGGCAAAAACGTAAACCGCGGCGGGTCCAAAATCGTATCCGTGATGGTAAACACATCGGGATCAAAGGCATCCTGCGGGTTTTTCTTCTTGAACAGCCCCATATCAGCCTCCCGTACTAGCATTAAACAACTCAAGCCGAATATAGCACCAATTTCAAGCTCACGCTTTAGTAGATCGGTGCGCGGCGTCTATGGCTCGCCCAACGGAAGAGCTTACGGACGAGGGCCGGGGTGCCTGCTTTGTTTTGAGAGGTGGGCTTCGCGAACTTCTCAAAACAAAGCAGGCACCCCGGCCCCGCCGGCAAATAGCGGACACTCCGCATGCAATCTATGCAAACAAACAAGTGCGCTTAACTATATTCGGTAAGGTCAAGCACGCTGTCCTTAACGATAAGCGCCGGCTCCAGAACGACCTCCTCGGCACGTCTACCGCCCCTACCGGCAAGACGCTTGGACATGCAGCCAAAAGCATGCTCCGCAAGAACACCAGGATCCTGCTCAATCGCGGTCAGCGCCGGCTCAAAGAGAACGTCGGCGGCCGAGTTGTCGTAACTCACCACCGAGATGTCGCCCGGGATGCTCTTCCCCATCTCGTGCAAGCGCTTGAGCAGACCGAGGGCGATGTTATCCGAGCTTGCGAACACAGCGGTAGCATCAGTTGCGAGCACCGCCTCCGAGGCCTCGTAGGCACTCGGAATGTAGTACTCGCTCTCAAACTCCAAACGTGCGTCGATAGGCAGGCCAACCTCGCGCAGCGCGCGCTCATAGCCGGCAAGTCGCTTACGCCCCGTATTGGAGCGGCGTGCGTTAACCAGGCAAGCAATACGGCGGTGGCCTTGCTCGATCAGATAGCGGGTGGCCATGTAGCCGCCCATCTCGTGGTCGAACATCACCTTGTCGCACTCGAGTCCCTCAATGGCACGGTCGACCATTACGGCCGGGATGGGCAGGTGGCTGACTTCTTCGCGCAGGGCGCGGTCGTCGGAGAACTCGTCGCCCACGACCAGGAAGACGCCATCAACGCCGCGCGTCACCAGCTGGCGCAGCAGCTCCAGATCGTCATCGGCGCTTCCGCCCGAGCTGGTAATGAAGAGCGCATAGCCGTCCTCGCGGCAGCGCTTTTCCAGGCTACCGGCGAGCGAGGCAAAAAAGCGGCTCTCGATGTTAGGGACGATAAGGCCCAGCGTGCGCGACTCGCGCATGACCAGGCTGCGCGCGATCTGGTTGGGAACATAGTGGTTGCGCGCCGCGACCTCTTTGATGAGCTTGCGGTTTTCTTCCGAAATGCGACAGGGCCGATTATTGAGCACAAGCGAGACCGACGAGGGGGAAAGCCCCACCTCCTGGGCGATCTGCTTGAGGGTGACTTTGTTGGCCATCTCGCTCCTTCCGAGTTTACGCGCAATCTCTTGAAAGTATAGCGACTACCCCTCTACCTCGGTGATAAACACTTTACCAATCCGGTAGACGGCTGTTTTATCGCCGCCAGCGCACCAAATCCGTCCGGGTGGGGTATATTGCAATCGATTGATGACAACGACCACCAAAAGGCGGATATTCGTATGCACGAGAACGACTTTTTTAACGAGGACCTGCTGTGCGCGCTTGCTGGCGTTGCCGGCGAGGACAACGTGCTGATGAGCGAGCCCATGCGCGAGCACACCACGTTTAAGATCGGCGGCCCGGCCGACGTCTTTGTCACGCCCGATACCGAGCAGGGCCTCGTCGCCACGCTCGACACCTGTTATCGCTGCGACCTGCCGCTCACCATCGTGGGCAACGGCTCCGACCTGCTCGTCGGCGACAAGGGTATCCGCGGCGTCGTCGTGGCGTTGGGCGAAGGCCTCTCCGACATTACGGTCGACGGTACGCACGTCACGGCGGCGGCCGGCGCCTTGCTTTCCGATGTCGCCGCGGCGGCAGCCGAGGCCGGTCTCACCGGCATGGAGCCCATCTCGGGCATCCCCGGATCGGTCGGCGGCGCCTGCTACATGAACGCCGGCGCCTACGGTGCCTGCATGGCAGACGTGCTGGAGTCTGTGCGCGTCTACAAGCCCGCCCGCATGCTCGACGACGGCACCCGCGGCAGCGGCAACATCATCGAGTTCGATGTCGATGAGCTCAACCTGGGCTATCGCAAGAGCCGCATCGCCGACGACGGCTTTATCGTGCTTTCGGCCACTTTCAATCTCGCCCCGGGCAACGCCGCGATGATCAAGGCCGACATGGACGACTACCGTCAGCGTCGCGAGGACAAGCAACCGCTCGACATGCCGAGTGCCGGCTCCACCTTCAAGCGCCCCGAGGGTTACTTTGCCGGCAAGCTCATCATGGATGCCGGCCTGCGAGGACACGCCGTTGGCGGCGCGCAGGTAAGCGAAAAGCACTGCGGCTTCATCGTCAACGCCGACCACGCCACCGCCGCCGACGTCGACGAACTCATCCGCCACATCCAGGCAACCGTCAAAGACCAATTCAACGTAGACCTAGAACCCGAAGTCCACCGAGTCGGCGAATTTTTATAAAAAAGAAGGCCCCGAAAGGGGCCTTCGCCATATTTATTCAGATAACCCAGTCCGGTGCGTCGCGCCCCGAACCCGAGAGGGCCGCGTGCCCGCCCGCAATATATTTGATTGATCGCGAGTTCCGCACGCAAAGAAGGCCACTTAATGTGGCCTTCGTCTTGCGCAGGACTGCCCGAGCAGGCAATCAAATATATTGCGGGCGGGCACGCGGCCTAGTCGGCTTTACGACAGCGCAATACCGCCGAGCCAGCCCCAGCGCACGCCAGAGCCAGTACCATAAAAGCTAATAAACGAATCAAGCGACTTAGACGTAATGGCACCCTCGTTGCTCATAACGATGCCGCCGCCAACATAGATACCCACATGACCGTAGATAAGGCCCGGAGCACCCGTGCCGCTGTGCGAGGAATCGGCCACGATCATGCCCACCTGCAGCGCCGAGCGGTCGGAGCTATAGCACCAGGCGTTAAACATGTCGCACGCATTGCCTCCAAAGTAGCCAACGCCGGCGTTACGGAAGACATTGGTGACCCACGCCGCGCACCAGTTCTGACCCGGCGAAGGCGTGGAGTAGCACGCGTTGACGACAGCCTGCTGCTTGCCCGAGCCGGCATTCTGCTGCGGAGTTCCGGGCGCGTACGATCCACCACCCGAGCTCGAACCACCCGAGTAGGAATTGTTCTTGTTCGCGGCAGCCGCGGCAGCGGCAGCCTTCCTAGCGGCCTCCTCAGCCTGGGCGGCAGCGAGGATCTCGGAATCGCGCTGAGCCATGAGCTCCTTGACGTCGTCGGAAAGACCGTTCAGCACGGTCTGGACTTCTTGCTGCTTGGCCTGCATGTCCTGCATCTGGGCAGTCTGCTGGTCCTTGAGCTTCTCTAAGTCGGCCTTCTGCGACTCGAGCTCGGTCTTTTGCGCATCGAGCTCTTCCTGGATGGTCTGAATGTCCTCGATGGCGTCGCGGTCGCTCTTGTTGATCTTCTCAACGTAATGCGCGTTGGCGACGAGTTCCTCAAACGAGCCAGAGGCCAGCAGCAGCGACAGGATGTTCGTGCCGCCGGACTTGTAGCTGGCGGCCACGCGATCGGAAAGGTCGTTGCGCTTCTTCTTGAGCTCGGCCTTCTTTTCATCGATCTGGGCCTGCGCGTCGTCAATCTTGCCCTGGACATTCTCGATGTCGTTGAGGGTCTGGGCATTCTTGTTGGCCAGCGCCGCATACTCATTTGCGATGCTGTCGAGCTGGGCCTGAACCTCGTCGAGCTGGGCCTGGGCGGCATTCAGTTTATCGGTGGTTTCTTTGGAAGCCTCCGCCGCATGGGCGCGAGCGGGCAGGCCAAAAAGAACTGCCGCAGAAGCGGCGCCGAACAGGGCCTTGAGGGCAGTGCGGCGCGAGAACTCCTGGGAAAGGATGGAATCGCTGTTTGGTGACATATGTACTCCGTTACATGCTTATTTATATGTCGCTCAACTCATACATATTAGCGTACATATGGCGCGTCCCAACGATTTCCACGAACGGCAGGAAACTGCAAGGTCAGCGGCTCGTAAGCAAATGCCAAAGATCAGGTTATGCGTACGCAAGCTCTTCTATGAGTACGTTAGCACAATCCTCTGCTTTTCCTACAGCGCACGATTTGGGCGTCCCTGCCTGCGCTATACTCCCCTGAAGAAGTGTTCCTGATTCGATAGGAGACTACATGTCCAAAGCACTCGACCCCAAAGACACCTGTGTCCTCGTTACCGGTGGCGCCGGCTTTATCGGCTCGCACACCGTCGTTCAGCTGCTCGAGGGTGGCTACCAGGTCGTCATCGTCGATGATCTCTCCAACTCCAGCGCCGTCGCCGTCGACCGCGTCAAGACCATCGTGGGCGACGAGGCCGCCAAGAACCTCACCTTCTACGAGGCCAACGTGCTCGACCGCGATGCGATGAACAAAATCTTCGATACCCATCAGATCGACCGCGTCATCCACTTTGCCGGCTTTAAGGCCGTCGGCGAGTCGGTGAGCAAGCCCGTCGAGTACTACCACAACAACATCGAGAACACCCTGGTGCTCATCGACGTCATGCGCAACCATGGCTGCAAGTCCATCATCTTCTCGAGCTCCTCGACCGTCTATGGCGACCCGGACAACCCGCCCGTCACCGAGGAGGATCCTAAGAAGCCCGCGACCAACCCCTATGGTTGGACCAAGTGGATGATCGAGCAGATCCTTATGGACGTCCACACCGCCGACCCCGAGTGGGACGTCGTGCTGCTCCGTTACTTCAACCCCATCGGCGCTCATCCGTCGGGCCTGATCGGCGAGGACCCCAAGGGCATCCCCAACAACTTGGTGCCCTATGTCGCCCAGGTCGCCGTGGGCAAGCTCGAGGCCGTTCAGGTCTTTGGCAACGACTACCCCACCCCCGACGGCACCGGCGTGCGCGACTACATCCACGTGTGCGATCTGGCCTCTGGTCACGTTGCCGCCCTTAACTGGATGAACGGCAAGACCGGCGTCGAGATCTTTAACTTGGGCACCGGCACCGGCACCTCGGTACTCGAGGTCGTCGCCGCCTTCTCCAAGGCTTGTGGCAAGGAGCTGCCCTACGTGATCCGCGAGCGCCGCGCCGGCGACATCGCTGCCAACTGGTGCGATGCCTCCAAGGCCGAGCGCATGATGGGCTGGAAGGCCCAATACGACATCGCGGACATGTGCCGCGATAGCTGGAACTGGCAGAGCCACAACCCCAACGGCTTCGCCGACGCCGAGTAGCAAAAACCTACATACCGCTCTTGCCCCGATCTCACGTTGTGAGGTCGGGGCTTTTTCATGGCATGTAACCATTCGCCGAAAATCGACCAACTTTTTTATCTTGCCTGTACATGTTTAAACAACATGTTTTACAATAGGCGTATCGAATCAGAACATCGGAGGCGGACTGCACACCCATCGGCAGGCCGACCCCACAACAAGAAGGTTGGTGAGCGCATTCATGGAGCGTGCAAGCGGCGTCCTCATGCCCGTCTCATCTCTGCCCGGACCATACGGAATCGGCGGCTTTGGCTGGAATGCCTACGACTTCGTCGATTTTCTCGCCTCGTGCAAACAACATTACTGGCAGATTCTGCCCCTTACGACGACCAGCTATGGCGATTCGCCCTATCAGTCGTTCTCGGCCCGCGCAGGCAACCCCAACTTTATCGACTTTGCCGAGCTTATCGAGGCAGGGTATCTGGAGCAGCGCGATATCGATGGCGTGTACCTGGGTTCTGACCCCAGTAATGTCGACTACGGTGCTATCTTTGGCGGCCGCCGTCAGATTCTCGACCGAGCCGCCGAGCGCTTTGCTGCCGACAAGCCGGCCGATTTCGATGACTTTATCCAGGCCAACGAGGACTGGCTCATCCCCTACTGTGAGTTCATGACCGTCAAAGAGGAGTGCGGTCTCAAGGCGTTTTGGGAGTGGCCCGCGGAGCTCCGCACCCGCGGCGAGGCTTCTGCCAAGGTCTGCGCCGACCATCCAGCGCGTATGCTCTACCACCAGATGACGCAGTACTTCTTCGATCGCCAGTGGAGCCGCCTCAAGGCCTATGCCAACGAGCGCGACATTCTCATCATCGGCGACCTGCCCATCTATGTCTCGCGTGACTCCGTCGAGATGTGGGCGACGCCTGAGCTCTTTAAGATCGACGCCGCCGGCAATCCCGTGAGCGTCGCCGGCACGCCGCCCGACCAGTTCTCGGCCACCGGCCAGTACTGGGGCAACCCCATCTACGACTGGGACGCCATGGAGTCCGACGGCTTCTCCTGGTGGGAGGGCCGCATTCGCGCCGCCCTCGACATGTACGACGTCATCCGCCTGGATCACTTCCGCGGCTTCGAGGCCTATTGGGAGGTGCCGTTCTCCTCGCCCGATTCGTCCTACGGTTCGTGGACGCAGGGTCCCGGCCTCAAGTTCTTCAAGACGCTCGAGGAAAAGCTCGGCACGCTGCCCATCATCGCCGAGGACCTGGGCTTCCTCACCCCCGGCGTCATCGACATGCGCGACAACTCGGGCTTCCCCGGCATGAAGATCCTGCAGTTTGCCTTTGAGGGCACCAACTCGTACTACCTGCCGCATAACTACATCGCCAACACCGTCGCCTATGTGGGCACCCACGACAACGAGACGGCGCGCGGTTGGTTTGAGGGAACGGCCACCCCGCGTCAGCGCGAGCAGGCAGCCCTGTACACCCATCAGCAGGCCGGCGAACCCATGGCAGATGCACTCAACCGCACCATCGCCGCCAGCGTGAGCGACACGTGCATCTACACCATGCAGGACCTGCTCAACTTGGGCAACGAGGCGCGCATCAACACCCCTGCCACGCTGGGCGGCAACTGGACCTGGCGCATGCTCGACGGCGCCATCACCCGCGAGCTCGAGCACAAACTCACCGACTGGACCGAGACCTACTTCCGCATCCCGTCGGAAGCCGAAATCGAGCTTCCTCAATAGGAGCTACCGCGCCCAACCCCTCCCCACCGTGCGGACGCGCTTGCTTTTCCCGCGCGAGGCCACCCCAATCCCCTCGCGCGGGCTTCTTATGAATTGCAGACATGAAACAACCCATCACAGGAGAAAACATGCCCCAAATTAACCTCATGGAACTCGCCGAGCAGTCTTTTGGCACCTCGCTCGAGCAGCTCGACGACCGTCGCATTTACAAGCTGCTGGTCAAACTCGTGCAGGAGCGCTCCGCCGCCTGCCCGCTCAACAACGGCAAGAAAAAGCTCTATTACATTTCCGCCGAATTTTTGATCGGCAAGCTGCTCATCAACAACATGATCGACCTCGGCATCTACGACGAGGTTAAGGACCAGCTCACCGCCGCAGGCCACGACCTCAACAAGATCGAGGAGTTCGAGGTCGAGCCGTCGCTCGGCAACGGCGGCCTGGGCCGCCTGGCCGCGTGCTTCCTGGATTCCATCGCCACGCTGGGCTTGACCGGCGATGGCGTGGGCCTCAACTATCACTACGGTCTGTTCCGTCAGCGCTTTGTCGACAACCAGCAGAAGGCCGTCCCCGACGAGTGGCTCGGTGAGCAGGACATCCTAGTCGACGATGACCGCTCCTACACCGTCGAGTTCGGCGATTTTGCCGTTACTTCCAAGCTCGTCAACATCGATGTGCCCGGTTACGGCCAGCCCACCAAGAACCGCCTGCGCCTGTTCGACCTGGCGAGCGTCGACGACGGCCTGGTCCCCGGCAGCTCCATCGACTTCGACAAGACCGAGATCGCCAAGAACCTCACCCTGTTCCTCTACCCCGACGATTCCGACGAGCAGGGCCGCCTGCTTCGCATCTACCAGGAATACTTCATGGTGAGCAACGCCGCCCAGCTCCTGATCGACGAGGCCATCGAGCGCGGCAGCAACCTGCACGATCTGGCCGATTACGCCGTGGTTCAGATTAACGACACGCACCCCACCATGGTCATCCCCGAGCTCATTCGCTTGCTCACCACCGAGCATGGCATCGAGTTTGACGAGGCCGTGACCATCGTACGCTCCATGGTCGCCTACACTAACCACACGATTCTTGCCGAGGCGCTCGAGAAGTGGCCGCTCGCCAGCCTGCAGAAGGTCTCCCCTGCCATCGCCGACATTATCGTCAAGCTCGATGAGATCGCGAAAGCCGAGCACGATGACCCGCGCGTCGCCATCATCGACGAGCACGACACCGTCCACATGGCCCACATGGACATCCACTTTGGCTTCTCCATCAACGGCGTAGCCGCCCTCCACACCAAGATCCTGGAGGACACCGAGCTTCATCCGTTCTACGAAATCTATCCCAAGAAGTTCTCCAACAAGACCAACGGCATCACCTTCCGCCGCTGGATCCATGGGGCCAACCCCGCGCTCGCCAGCCTGCTCGACGATGTGATCGGCACCGACTGGCGCAGCACCGGCGATCTGAGCAAACTCGCCAAGTTCGCCGACGACAAGGACGTTCTTGAGCGCCTGGCCGCCACCAAGGTCGAGGCCAAGGCCATCATGCGCCAGTTCATGGCGCTCGAGCAGGGCGTGACCATTCCCTCCAACGCCATCATCGACGTCCAGGTCAAGCGCATCCACGAGTACAAGCGCCAGCAGATGCTCGCGCTCTACATCATCTGGAAGTACCTCGATATCAAGAACGGCAACAGGCCTAAGCACCCCGTCACCATCATCTTTGGCGGCAAGGCGGCGCCTGCCTACACTATCGCGCAGGACATCATCCATCTGATCTTGACGCTGTCGCAGTGGATTGCAAACGACCCCGACGTGGCTCCCTACCTGCAGGTCGTCATGATCGAGAACTACAACGTCACCGCCGCCGAGCGCGTGATCCCCGCCGCTGACATCTCCGAGCAGATCAGCCTGGCCTCCAAGGAGGCGAGCGGCACCTCCAACATGAAGTTCATGCTCAACGGCGCCCTAACCCTGTGCACGCTCGACGGTGCCAACGTGGAGATTGCCGAGCTCGTGGGCGACGAGAACATCTATACCTTTGGTGCCTCGTCCAAACAGGTCGAGCAGCTCTACGCCGACGGCGCCTATGACGCCGGTGCGCTCTACCGCAAGCCCGGCATTAAACTGCTGGTGGACTTCATCACCAACCCCGCCTTTATGGCGACCGGCAACGCCGAGCGCCTGCAGCGCCTGCACGACGACATTAAGGGCAAGGACTGGTTTATGGCCCTGCTCGACATTGAGGAGTACATCCAGACCAAGGAGCGCGTGCTAGCTGACTACGAGGACCAGGGTGCTTGGTTGCGCAAGGCGCTGATCAACATCGCCAACGCCGGCACCTTCTCGTCCGACCGCACGATCTCCCAGTACAACGACGAGATTTGGCACCTGGGCTAATTCGCTTCCCTTACCCATCCTCTTGAGAAACGGAGCCGTGGCAACGCGGCTCCGTTTTTTGTGTCCCTGTGTTGCCCGTGGCCTGCCTCGACCAAAAATCTCGACCTGTAACATCTAGCCGACATAATTGGGTCTACCTGTTATAGATCAAGACAAACAGATTCCTCCGTTAAATTCATCTCGATCTGTAACAGGTAGACCCAATTTGGCCCTCCTCCTGTTACAGATCAAGACAAACTGACAGATGAACGGTCCCAACACAAAGAAAGGCTCCCCTCTCGCCCAGTGGACGGGAGGGGAGCCTTATATGTGACCGCGGCAAAAGGATGGCAATACCGCAGCCGCCCAAAGGGAGGGCCTGGATGCACCGGGCCTAGATAAGGTTCTTGCCAGAGACCTTATCGAAGAGGTGGGTCGCGTTCTTCTCGAACTTGAACCAGATGATGTCGCCAGCCTTGAGCGCGCCCTTGGCCTCGAGGTCGACGACGGGGATAATCAGGACAAACTGGCCGTCGGGAGCGGTCACGTGGACATGCTCGGTCGAGCCCATGAGCTCGGTCACCTCGACGGTACCCTGGAGCGCGCCCTCCTCGCCCTTGTCGGCAAGCAGGATCTGCTCGGGACGCACGCCGGCCGTAATCTCCTTCACGTCGCCGCCGTCCCAGTTGAGGGCAAGCTGAGCGCAAGTCTCGGGGGCGAGCGCCACGTTCATATCCTCGGTCTTGACGGTAAAGCCGTTGCCCGAGCGCACCAGCTGGGCATCGAAGAAGTTCATCTGCGGCACGCCGATGAAGCCGGCGACGAAGATGTTCGCGGGATGGTTGAAGACCTCCTGCGGCGTGGCGATCTGCTGGACGACGCCGTCCTTCATGACCACGATACGGTCGCCAAGGGTCATGGCCTCGGTCTGGTCGTGAGTAACATAAATGAACGTGCCCTTGATCTCGTGGCGCAGCTTAATGAGCTCGGCACGCATCTGGTTACGAAGCTTGGCGTCCAGGTTGGACAGCGGCTCGTCCATCAGGAAGACCTTGGGGTCACGCACGATGGCGCGGCCGATAGCGACACGCTGGCGCTGGCCGCCGGAGAGCGCCTTGGGCTTACGGTCGAGGTACTCGGTAATGCCCAGAATCTCGGCAGCAGAGCGAACCTTGCGGTCGATCTCGTCCTTGGGAACCTTCTTGAGCTCGAGCGTAAATGCCATGTTCTCGTACACCGTCATATTGGGGTACAGAGCGTAGCTCTGGAACACCATGGCGATGTCGCGGTCCTTGGGCGCCACGTCGTTGACACGCTTGCCGTCGATGAGCACATCGCCCGAGGTAATGTCCTCCAGGCCGGCGACCATGCGCATCGTCGTGGACTTACCGCAGCCAGAGGGGCCAACGAGGACGACGAACTCCTGGTCGTGAACGGTGAGGTTGAAGTCCTCTACAGCGAGCACACCGTCCTCGGTAACCTTGAGGTTGTGCTTCTTCTCCTCGGTCTTCTTCTTTTTGCCAAAGAAGCCTTTCTTTTTTGACTCGTTGTTGGGATACACCTTCTGAACATGTTTGAGAACGATCTCGGCCATGTCTCTACCTTTCGATATGCGGCGCCGCGCTGAGGGGCGCCGCAGAAACTTGCAAAACAGTTACGGCATTAGCCCTTGACGGCACCTGCCACCACGCCGTCGATGATGTACTTCTGACAGAGGATGTACATGATAACGATGGGGATAACGACCATCATGATGCAGGCCATCATGGGGCCGAGCTCGACGTGGCCGTAGCCGCCGCGGAAGTACTGGATCAAGATAGGAATGGTCTTGTACTTGGTGGAGTCGAGCGTAAGGTAGGGCAGCAGATAGTCGTTCCAGACCCACATGGTCTCGAGGATGCCGACCGAAAGATAGGTGGGCTTCATGATGGGAAGGACGATCTTAAAGAACACCTGGACCGGGTTGCAGCCATCAATCATGGCCGCCTCCTCGATCTCGAGCGGGATGTTCTTTACAAAACCGGCGAACATAAAGACCGCCAGGCCCGCGCCAAAGCCCAGATAGATAAAGCAGATGTTGAACGGCGTGTTAAAGCCGATGCGGTCCGCCAAATTGGACAGCGTGAACATGAGCATCTGGAACGGCACGACCATCGAGAACACGAACAGGTAATAGAAGAAGTTCGAGATCTTGTTGTTGACACGAACCACGTACCAAGCGCACATGGAGCAGCACACCAAGATCAGCACGACCGACGTGACCGTGATGATGAGCGAGTACATAAATGCCGAGGCAAAGCCCTGCTCGTTAAGGGCGTGCATGTAGTTTGCGAGGCCGTTGAACGTCTCGGGCGTGAGCAGATCGAATGCCGTGGTGGTGCTGATTGCGGTCGCTTTCTTAAAAGAATTAAGCGCAATCATGAACACGGGGTAGATCCACGCGAGCGACAGGATCGTAAAGAAAATCGAGAGCGCGCGGTTGATAACCTTATCGCGTTTCATTACTGCTGCACCTCCTTGGACCTCGTGGCCTTAAGCTGGATCATGGAGATGGCCACGACCAGGATGCAGAAGATAACCGCCTTGGCCTGACCAATGCCCTGCCATGCGATACCGGCACGCGAATAGAACGTGTTGTAGATGTTCAGGGCGAGCATCTCGGTGGAGTGCGCGGGGGCGCCGCCGGTAAGGGCGAGGTTCTGGTCGAACAGCTTAAAGCCGTTGGTGATGGACAGGAACAGGCAGATGGTGATGGTCGGCATCAGGTTAGGGATCTTAACCTTCCAAAACGTCTGCCATGCCGTAGCGCCGTCGACCTTGGCGGCCTCGATGTAGTCGGACGGAATGGACTGCAGACCAGCGATGTAGATGATCATCATGTAGCCGACCTGCTGCCACAGGGTCAGGATGATAAGGCCCCAGAAGCCAGCAGCAGAGTTAAGAGCGATGAGCTGGGCGCCCACGTTGGAGAGCAGGCAGTTGATCAGAATCTGCCAAATGTAGCCCAGCACGATGCCGCCGATCAGGTTAGGCATAAAGAAGATCGTACGGAAGATGTTGGTGCCTTTGAGCGCCTTGCGGGTGAGCGCCTGCGCAATGGCCAGGGCGATCACGTTGATGAGCACCGTCGACAGGAAGGCAAACGCCACGGTAAAGAAGAACGACGTGGAGAACTGCGGATCGGACAGCGCGCGCACGTAGTTCTCGATACCGACAAAGTGCGCGTTACTAATGATAATAAACTGGCAGAACGAGAGATAGAAGCCCTGGATAAAAGGGATCACGAACCCGATCATAAACGCCAGGCACGTGGGCAGCATAAAGAGCGGCCACCAGCGCTTGAGTGCTTTGCCCATAAAAGGGTCCTTTCAATATGCAGGGGGCGGGCAAACCAACGTCTGCCCGCCCCCTGTCGCTAATCAGATAGCTTGGGCAGCAACTGCTTACTCGGAAGCGGCCTTCTCGGTCTTCCAGCCATCGACGAAGGCGTTCTTGACGCCGTCCCACTTGCTGTTATCGGCAGCGTAGGCAATCAGAGCCTGCTTGAGGTTCTTCTTCCACTCCTCGGAGGGAATGTAGACGAAGTCCCAAGCGACGGTCTTCTTGCCGTCCTTGGCCATGGCAACGGCCTGCTGCGAGAAGACGTTGGTGGTCTCCTTGGCGCTCTTGAACGGAGCGGTCAGACCCATCTTGTCGGCGATGATGCTGGTCGGGGTGTCAGCGGTGACGCACCAATACATGAAGTCCTCGGTGGCCTTCTGGGCATCCTCGGAAGCCTGGGAACTGACGCACCAGTAGTTCTCGCCGCCGGAGCACAGGCCCTGGTTCTCCTCGCCGTCAACACCGATGTAGATCGGCATCATGCCAATCTGATCGTCGGTCATGCCGGCCTTGACGAGGTCAGAGTAGGCCCAAGAGCCGTTCTGGTAGAAGACGGCCTTGCCGGTTGCGAACTCGTTGGTGGCGTCGTCGCCGGTCTTGGAAGCAAGCTGCGAAGGATCGCAGGTGGAGTCGGTGATGTACAGGTCGAAGATCTGCTTGTAGTTGTCGAGGAACTCACCCTTGATCTCGTCGTCCTCCTGGTTGTGCTCCTTCTCAAACTCGTAGTAGAGCGGCATGTTGGCAAGGTGGGTGGTGTAGCGCCAGCTGGAGGAGTCGTCCATGCCGGCGGAAGTGAAGGCACCCTCGACACCAAGCTCGTCCTTGCGGGCCTGGATGTCATCGGCACAAGCCTTCAGCTTGTCGAAGGAGTTGATGTCCTCGGCCTTGTAGCCAGCCTTCTCGAGCAGCTGCTTGTTGTAGATGATGCCGAAGCTCTCCTGGACCCAGTCGATGCACACATCCTTGCCGTCGGACTGCAGAGCCAGGGAGTCGTCAATGAGCTCACCGCGGAGCTTGGTATCGGACAGGTCGGCGCAGTAATCCTTCCAGTTCTTAAGACCGGTGGGGCCGTTGACCTGGAACAGGGTCGGAGCGGAGCTCTTGGACATCTCGGACTTAAGCTTCTCCTCGTAGGTGTTGGAAGCGGCGGTCACGATCTTGACCTCGACGCCCTTCTCCTTCTTATAGGCCTTGGCGATCTCCTTCCACTCCTTGTCGACCTCGGGCTTGAATTGGAGGAAGTAGACCTCGGCAGCGTCACCAGAAGCAGAGGAGCCGGAGCCGGCAGAACCACCGCAACCCACGAGGCCCAGACCAAGAACTGCAGCCGCGGAACCAGCAAAGCCCAGGAACTGCCTTCTGCTCATTTCGTTCTTCATTACAATCCACCCTTTCACACCGTGGCGGCACCCTTTGCCGCCGCCTTCGGAGATTGGCTCGGGGACTTTGCCCCTTTTGCTGATTTGAACGATACGCTATTTGGCTAGTTGTTTGAACAAGTATTACTAGAGCGGTAGAAAAACTTCGGTGAACGGTAATTTCAACTTGATACTTGACAAGTTTTGTATAAACAATTATTTGTTATCTAATGCAGAGAAAACGCCCGGTCAAGCCGATGTACCGTCGGTTTGACCGGGCGTTTTCTCTTTGAGGCCATGAGTCTCGTCAGGCTGCGAGCTAGCCGGCTATCGCTTGGAATTGACGCGGTAATGGAAGATCTCGGGGTGTGTGCGAGTGTGCGTCACCTCAAACAAGATGCCATCCGAGGTGTACGACTGACTCTCCATGACGGCAACGCAGTTGTATTTGCCGAGGTCAAGATAGCTGCAGTCCTCATCGTTGGCGAGCTCGACACTCACCGTACGACGGCTCGCCATCACTTTGACACCGCGCTTGTGCTCCAGATAGCCGTAAATAGAATCTGCCGCGATCTCGGGAGTCAGGCCCTTGGCGATCGACGCCAAAAAATAGCCATGGTCCACTTGGCGCGCGTTGCCGTTGAGGCTTCGGACACGCACTACGCGAATCAACTCCTCGCCCACCTTAAAGCCCAGGTGACGAGAGAGTTGCTCGGTGCAAACCAGATGTTCGAAAGACTTAACGTCCGTCGATGCAACGGCATTGTTGCGCTTTGCAAACTCGCCAAACGACTCAACCTCTTCGAGTGCGCCCAACATGTCGGTTTCGCCCTTAAGCCAAATAACGCGCACGCCCTTGCCGTGTATGGGCTGCACAAACATCCCGTCGGCCAGCATGCTCAAAGCGCGGCGGACGGTATTGCGCGTGCAGCCAAATTCCGCGGTCAGCTCGGCTTCGGTTGGCAGCATCTCCTGAAACGCATAGGTCCCATTAATGATGCGCGAGCGTATTTCTCGGTAGATTCCTTCGTATATCGCTTTTGGCATTGTTTCACCTCTACATTATTCATTTCCGGCTAGGCACGATAGCATTTCTTAAAGTTGTTTAAACCGAATATCGGTGAAGCGACAGGATTTAGCCGTTGACGGTTTCTGTCATGCCCAAATCGGTTTCGCTCAAAACTGCCGGTACGACACTCGTCTGGTCCTCTACAATGAATCCATTGTTTAAACGTTTCCCCACGCGCAACGCGCCTCGATATTCGGAAGGCAGAACATGCTGCAAAAAATCCAACGCTTTGGCGGGGCAATGTTCGCGCCCGCCATGCTGTTTTCTATATCAGGCCTCATGGTCGGCGTCTCCGCTCTCGCAACGACTGCGGACATCGTCGGCGATCTCGCCGTATACGGAACCCCTTGGTACGCTTTTTGGACCATCATCCAGCGCGGCTCGTGGACGGTCTTTAAACGCCTCCCGCTCCTTTTTGCCGTAGCGCTGCCCATCGGTCTTGCCCAAAAACAACCGGCTCGTTGCTGCCTCGAGGCTCTCGTCGCCTATTTTGCCTACTGCTTCTTTTTGAGCGAGATCATTAAGCTGAGCGGAGACAATCTTGGACTTAAGTACCCGTCGTCTTTGACCTCCGCTAGCGGCATCACCATCATCGACGGCATCAAGACGCTCGACACCGGCATTATCGGCCCGCTGGCGGTATCGGCAACCGTCGTCGCCATCCATGACCGCTTCTACGATGCCAAGGTTCCCGATTGGCTCGGCACCTTCTCGGGCTCCTCGCTGGTCTACCTCATCAGCTTTTTTGCCGTGTTTGCCCTTGCCGCTATCTCGGCCGCCATCGTGCCCTCCGTATACGCAATGACCGAAACGCTGCGCCATGCACTTACGAGCGTCGGCCCCTTTGGCGTGGGCATCTTTGTGCTTTTGGAGCGAGCGCTCGAGCCCATGGGGCTGCACCACCTGCTCTACATGCCGATCTACTACGACAACCTGGTCATTAACGACGGCATCTACGCCACGTGGAGCAGCTTGCTCCCCATCCTCTCCCATAGCACGCGCCCCCTTAATGAACTTGCGCCGTGGGCCGGTTTTACCGCCACCGGCTGGGTCAAGCTCTTTGGCCTTCCCGCCATCGCAGCCGCGTTCTACTCCACCGCAAAACCAGAGCGCCGCGCCGGCCTTAAGGTCATCCTTTTGCCCGCCATCGTCGCCTCGGTGGTTTGCGGCGTTACCGAGCCACTCGAGTTTCTCTTTATGTTCACCCACCCCGGGCTCTTTTTGCTCTACGCCGTCTTATCGTCTTGCCTTGCCACAACCATGAATCTCTTTGGCATCGTCGGCATCTTCTCGGGCGGCCTCATGGAGATGGCAGCCTTCAACTTTATTCCGCTCATGCGCACGCATGCCGGTGCCTATCTTTTGGCGCTCGGTATCGGCCTTGCCTTTAGCCTCATCTTTTTTGTTAGTTTTCGAGCACTCATCTTGGTCTATGACCTTAAGACACCGGGCCGCGAGGATCATGTTGCCAATCGCGCGGCAATCGATTGTTTAACGGGAAGCGACTTTGCCAAAGAGCAATCCCCCAATGACGAGGTCGATAGTCGATCCGATCAAGATCACGTCCTCGCTGAGCGGGTAATTCAGCTTTTAGGTGGCGTTGGCAATATCGTGGGCGCAACCAACTGCGCCACGCGCCTGCGCGTCGAGGTCGCAGACCCTTCCATCGTTGCAGATAACGCGTCGTTTGTCGCGGTGGGCGCCAAGGGCCTCATCATTACCGGCAAGACCGCCCAGGTGGTCATCGGCATCTCCGTTCCCCGCGTTAAAGAGCATTTTGACCAGATCATGGGCCTCGAGCCGGAATTTGTGCCCACCACCTCGGCCTCCCCTGCCGCCAGCGCAGCCCATAAGCGCGGCGATATCTGCTTCTTCGATATCGACGGAACGCTCGCCTGGCAAGACCCCAGGCTCGCCCAAGACCTTCCCGAAGACGAGCGGGACCTCTCCCCCTATCCCAACGAGGCGGTTTCGCAGGCAATCCGCGAGTTTGTCGCCAACGGCAACATGGCCTTTATCTGCACGGGGCGCACCCTCAGCTGCATCCACCCCAAACTTCTTGAGCTGCCCTGGACCGGCATCGTCTGTCTTGCGGGCGGTTACGCCGAGATCAACGGACACGCAATTCGCGATCTGTCGATGACGCCCAGCATGCTGCAGCATCTTGCCCCCTATCTTGAGCAATCGGGCGAGGTCATCCGCTTTGAGGGCCTCAACGGCGTCGTGCGCATGAGTGCCGATGCCCCCGATGCCCCCGGATACGCGCGCACCCTGGGCGACGCAGTCACGCAGCTGCAACATTACAGTGTCTACAAGATCTTGATGTCTACATCGCTCGCCAACCACATCGCTCAAGATAAGGCACTTGAGCCGCTGCTGTGCTTTAACGAGCTCGAACTCGAGGTAACCGAAATCTCGCCCCGCGAATGCACGAAGCGCGGGGGCATCCAGTCTGTACTCGACGCCCTCGATCCCCACCACGGAACCGTATACGGCATCGGCGACGCCAGCAATGACGTCTCGCTGATGAACGCCGTCGATGTCGGTATCGCCATGGGCAATGCGCCGGACTATCTCAAAAAGCGCGCCGACTACATCACCGACTCGGTCGACAAAGATGGCGTCGTCAAGGCGCTCGAGCACTTTAGGCTTATATAAGCAGCCGGCACGCGCACACGTCCCGTTTCCCCAAATCGCCAAAACAGACGCGCCGGCAACTCCAATGTGGCAATATGGTATCTGCACACCGCAACGATGCAACCTAAGAAAGAATGCGAGAACCCGTGTCCAGTCCGTTTACCAGCTTTTTAGCCCAGCACTTTGACCAGATCAACGACTATCTGGCCACGTTCTTTGACGGACAGGCGACCTCTGCCGATATCGAGCGCTACCTGTATACCCCGCTCTCGGCATTTACCGCCAATGCCGGCAAGCGCCACCGCCCGCTCATCTGCATGCTCGCCGCCACCGCAGTGGGCGGCAGCTTTGAGAGCGCCCGCAGCGCCGCGGCGGCCATCGAGCATTTCCAGTCGGGTGCGCTCATCCACGACGACATCGCCGATAACGGGCAGCTGCGCCGCGGTAAGCCCTGCATGCACCTCACCGAGGGCACGGGGCTTGCTATCAACTGCGGCGACCTGGCACTTACCATGGTCACCAAGACGGTTCTCGACGACCCCACGCTGGAGCCCAACGTAAAACTCCGCGTGCTCCACGAGCTCACCGAGATGATCGTTCGTACCATCGAGGGCCAGGCGCTCGACCTGGGTTGGGTACGCGACGGGCGCTTCGACATCTCGGTCGACGATTACCTGGACATGGCGACGCACAAGACCGCGTACTACAGCGGAGCCACGCCGCTTGCCACCGGAGCCATCATCGGCGGAGGCAGCGAGGAGCAAATTGAGGCGCTGCGCGCCTTTGGCCTGCACACGGGCCTTGCCTTCCAGATTCAAGATGATCTGCTCAACTTGATCGGTACCAAGGAGGCCGCCAACAAGGACTTCCGCACCGACATCACCGAGGGCAAGCGCACGCTTGTCGCCGTACACGCCCTCTCCGATGAGCGCTATCACGACGAGATTGAAGCGATCCTCTCCTCGGGCACCGAGGACCCCGCGCAGCTCGCGCGCGCCGTGGAAATCTTCCAGGAGACTGGCTCTATCGATTACGCCCACGCCTACGCACTGGACCTGACCGCCAAAGCTAAGGCCGCCATCGAGGACGTTTCGCTCGACCCGCATGCACGCGAGCTGTTCCTCTCCATGGCAGATTTCTTTGTGGAGCGCCTTAACTAGCGGGGGTTATAAAACCTGTCAGCAGCGTATTTGGGTACAACTTGCTACACTGTTGAGTGCATGTTTATGCATCCCTTTGCGTTGTCTATCCGACATACGCTCAAATAGTACGAATGGTACGCCGAAAGGGGTTCGTTCATGGAACCTATTACAACGGGCATGCAGGGAGCAGCCGTCGAGGACGTCCAGTCCCGCCTTCTGCAGCTCGGCTATACAATCGATGACACCGAGGTTGCCGACAAGCGCTTTGGCACCACCACCGAACAGGCTGTTGGCACCTTTAGGCTCGATAGCGGCCTTGCCGCTGGCTGTGCCGTCGATATCCCCTGCTGGAGCGCTCTGGTCGACGCCTCGTATAAACTGGGCGACCGCACCCTCTATCTGCGCATGCCCAATTTCCATGGCGCCGATGTGCAGGCCCTGCAGCGCGCTCTCAACGTTTTGGGCTTTGCCTGTGGCGAAGACGACGGCTACTTTGGTCCGCATACCGAGGCCGCCCTGCAGCAGTTCCAGGAAAATGTCGGCCTGTTTGCCGACGGCATGGCCTTCCAGGACACCTACGCCTACATCAACCGCCTGCACCATGTGTGGGAGGGCAAGCCCTCGGTCACCGAAGCCGAGTCCCGCATCGGTTTTGCTCGCGCCGCCAACGTGCTCGAGCGCTTCCAGATTGCCGTTATCGGCGAGGACCCCATCGCACGCAGCGTTGCGTCGCGCATGTGGAATATCGCCACGGCAACGACCGACAACAGCGGCATGATGCTCTGTGACTCCGAGGTCCCAACCGACGTTGACCTGGTGCTCGAAATCGCAAGCGACGAGCTGCCCGCCGACGCCGCACCGCGCGCCACGATTGCCCTCGCCGAGTGCCACAACCTGGCCCAGCGCATCCGCACCGCCAATGTCGCCGCGCAGCAGAAGCCGGCTCGCATTCGCATTGAGCTCACGGGCATGACGCGCTACAACGGCACCTTCACGGCCAGCGACGCGCAGACACTCGCCGTACGCCTGCTCGATGGCGTTTGCGATGCCCTCGCAGATTAGGTAAACTAAACGAGTTGCTTTTGGGCAACACCACACATTGGGACGTAGTTCAACGGTAGAACTCCGGTTTTTGGTGCCGGCTGTTGGGGGTTCGAATCCCTCCGTCCCAGCCATTAAAATTGAGCGCCCTGAGCCCATAACGGCCCAGGGCGCTTTCTTGTGGGCAAGCGGAGGGATTCGAACCCGCAAGGGTGCGGAGCTGAGGAAACGCGAAGGCGCCCCAAGCCCATTAGGACCAAGAGCGCCTAACATCAAGAAAATATCAGCCCAGTTCCGAAAAGCGAGCCGCATGCAACAACCAGGTAACCACAGGCCCCGGGAGAGCGGGGACACCGGCTTAGGTTTATCGCGAGTTCCGCACGAACAGGAGGCCACTTAACCTCGATGTTTTGGACGTGACAGCGAGAGGGGCCCTGGTATGGCAAGGTGACGTGAAACAAGGCGGCGCTGACCTTCTGGTCGCGCCGCCGAAGTTGAACGTCAGATTGCCGTGCCAGGGCCCCTCGCAGCGTCAAGAAGACCGCCGTTCGGTAGAACGGCGGAATCTAATTGTTCAGCATGCGGTCGAAGCTTCCCGAGTCGCCATCCCGATAGTCTGCGGTCATCAGAATCTCCTGCGGAATGCGCCCGCCCTCGCGCAGCACGTTGCGGAACTGCACGCGCGTAACCATGGGCAGATCCTTGATCGTCGCTGCCAGGTTCTGCGGCACACCCTGGTTGGCAGCCGCGGGCTCGCACTCTCCGCCGGCCTTCACGCGACGCTTATGCTCGGCGAGCATGGCGCGGTACATGCCGGCATGCAGGCGAATCTCAACCACATTGGCATTGCGAGCCTGCTCGACGATGCGCGCGCCCTCGCGATCGATATCGCCCACGTAGTAGACGTAGTTAAAGCGATAGCCAATCTCGGCCAGATAATCATCCAGTGCGTGCGAGACGCTCGCTTTGCAGCCGCCGCCAAAAATCACGCCGCCCACCTTGATGCCAAAGAGCTTGGCGTGCTTGCGGCCACGCAGCAGCTTGACGATCTCGTCGTAGGTGTCCAGGTTCTCGACCATAATGAACGGCTTGTCGGCTCCCAGCGTAAAGAAGCCCGTAAAGTGCACGGGGCGATTGGGGGCGACCTTGATCGCCTGCATGCTGATGCCCTTTTCGGTCATACGCCTGATCAGGCGCTCACCGTGCTTGCCGTCAAATGCCTTCTCGTCGTTAAAGATCTGGTAGGCACGCTGGCGGCGCGAGGCAACCGGCGTATCGGCACCTCGGTTCTGCTCGATCCAAGCCTGGATGATTGCGATTTCCTCGGCAATCTTGCGGTTGGACATCTCGTTGTGCTGAGTGCGCTGCGGAGCCTTTTTGCCGTCCTTGCCCTCGACCTTTACGATCTGTGTCTGCTGCTCCTTGATCTTGGAGAGCGCCATAGGCGTGGGGACAACCTTGAGCAGCTGCCTGCCTAAAACGCGGGCAAGGGCAAACGCCGAGACCTCGCCGTGGGCGGCCGACTCGGGCTGCCGGGCAGCAGTATCTACTGCGGCAGACTCCGGCTTCTTCTGAGACTTGCGCTTAGAATCGCCTTGGGAATTGCGCTCGCGCTTCGGCATAGACGCCTGCTTCTGCGGACGATCGGACTTGCTCTCCTTCGCTGACTGGCGCTTAGGCTGCCCCGAAGAAACCTCGGCCTTCGCATCCTCGTTCTGCGGCGTGGTCTTCTCGGTTGCAGTCTCGGCATGGGAACTGCGGCCTCCACGATGGCGACGGCGGCGAGGCTTGCTCGACGCGCTCTGCTCCGTCTGCTCATCAGTAGGCTGCTGGCCCTTGGCCTCGGCATCAACCTCAAGCTGCGGCTCAACAGGCTTTTGCTCGCGAGCCACCGGCTCAACGGCCTTCTCGTCCTGGGTGGTCGAAACCGACTCGCCCTTCTCCTGACGCTTTACGGGATACGCACGTCCCGCAAAACCGCGGCCGGGACGACACGAACCCGGAGCCTTCTTGGCAGACTCCTCAACATCGTCTGCAACCTCAGAAGACTCTTCAACCTCACGCGCGGCATCCTGCGCTGCAGCCTTAAAGTGAGCACCGCGACGACGCTTGGGCTCTTGGGCCTCCACGGGCTTTTGCTCCTTCGTGGGCTTCTGCGACTCGGCAGCAACCTCGGTCTCAACAGCCTCGGCATCCGTCTCGCCCTTTCGAGCAACGGCGCGACGGAAGCGCTCCTGCTGGGCGCGGCGCTGTGCATCGCGCTTGCCGCCCCCGCCAAAATCGCCGCGTCCTGCCTTGGCCGTAAAGGCACGCACGACGTTCTCATCGAGCAACTCATCGGTATCGACATGCTCACGCGGAGCAGCTTCTTCCACAGCAGGCACGTCAGCGGAATCCTCGACGACAAAATCCTCGACGGACTCGGCAGGCTGCTCCTGGGCATCGCGGATCTCGGCATTGATGGTATAGAACGCCGGGCGCCCGTTAATGCCGCTACCCTCGATCTTGGTCACGATATTTGCCGCGATAAGCTCATCGCGCATCGCCTTGGTGTCACATTCCTTATCGACGGAGCGGAAAATTTGCGCCAGCGCGCTCGACTTGATCTTGAGCGCCTTGCGGCAAAGCAGGTCGTAGGCAACCAGCTTGGCACGCTCAGCAGAAAGCGATGTCTGGCTGCTCAGACGCTCAGCCAGGGCATCGACATTATTTTGGTTATCGGAATATACCGTCTTGGCCACGGGGCCCCTTTCATATGTACACATATACGTTTATATGGTACAACGCGCGCCCTTATCCATGCAAAACATCTGCGAGAACACTCGAGCACACTCGAGCGTCACCCACTTTTGCATGAAAAAAGACCGAGCCCGCAAAGTCGCGGACCCGGTCTTTCCGAGTCAAATGGATGGGAGATTCAACCCGTCCGACCGACTAGGCCTTGGCGGCCTCGGCGTCAGCGGGAGCCTCGGCGGCAGCGGCGCGACCGTACTCGGCCTTGCCCATCTCGGACCACTCGGGCTCCTCATCAGGCATGGAGCCAGCCTCCTTGCCGAAGAACTCCTTGAGGCAGTTGACGGCGACGATGAGGCCCAGGACCATCAGCAGGACGGCAAAGACGAGCTGCAGGCCCTTGGTGGCGGCGACGGAGACGGCGGCCGTGGTGGCGGTAGCCGGGATGGTGCCGAAGAAGCCGTAAGCCTGGACGGCGGCCATGCAGCCCATGGCGCTCTGGACCAGCGAGGTGAAGGTGCAGCAGAGCAGGAAGGCGACGGGCACGTAGAGCATCCAACCCTTGCGGCCGGTGCACTTGCAGAACACGGCGAGGGTGATCATGGTCATGCCGCCGAGCAGCTGGTTGGAAGCACCAAAGAGCGGCCAGATGTTGGCATAGCCACCAAAAGCGAGGGCGAGACCGGGAAGCAGGGTGACGACCGTGGCGAACCAGGGGTTGCCGAGGACCTTCATGTAGCCGGCCTTGGACTCGATGGCCAGGGCGTCGTTGGTCTGGGCAAAGAACTCGGAGAACGAGGTGCGGGCGATGCGGGCGACGGCGTCGAGCGAGGTCAGGGCCAGAGCGGAGACGTTCATGGTCATGAAGACGGTAGCGAGCGTGCCGTCAACACCGAAGGCCTGCATACCGCGGGAGATGCCAGCGGCGAAGATCTGGAACGGGGTGGAAGCGACACCGGCGTTGAGGGCGCCGGTACCGGCGGTGTTCATATCGGAGAACATGATGCCGGCAACGATGATGGCAAGGATGCCGACGAAGGACTCGACGATCATTGCGCCGTAACCGACCTTGACGGCGTCCTGCTCCTTCTCGACCTGCTTGGAAGAGGTGCCGGAAGAAACGAGGCTGTGGAAACCGGAGAGAGCACCGCAAGCGACGGAGACGAACAGGACCGGGAACATCATGCCGGAGGCAGTGGAGAAGCCGGTGAAGACCGGAGCGGTGATAGTGGCCTGACCGTTGACGCCCAGGACGACGATGCCGAGGACAGCGCAGACGATCATGACGATCATCATGATGGAAGTGAGGTAGTCACGCGGGGTCTTGAGCATCTGGATGGGCATAGCGCCAGCGAAGACCAGGTAGACCATGACGACGGCGAACCACTGGAACTTATCCAGGTAGACCGGAAACTGCATACCGACGGCGAACATGAGAACCATAAGGACCACGCCGGTGACGAACTCGGCAGCGCCGGTGAGGTTGAACTTCTTCTGGGCCCAACCAAAGGCGATAGCGACGAAGGTGAACAGGATGGAGATGGTACCAGCGCAGCCGGCGGCATAGGACTTGGTGAAGTCGATGGCACCGGTAGCAGCACCAGAAGCGTCAACGGCCGGGGTGAACATGAACGTCTTGCAGACCATGTCGGTAAAGGCGGCGATGACGATGATGCAGAACAGCCAGCAGAACAGCAGGAACAGGCGACGGCCGGTCTTGCCGATATACTTCTCGATGAGCTGAGCGAGTGACTTGCCGTTGTTCTTCATCGAAGCGTACAGGGCACCAAAGTCGTGGACGGCGCCAAAGAAGATGCCGCCGACGAGGACCCAGAGCACGACGGGCAGCCAGCCAAAGGCCATGGCGACGATCGTACCCGTGACAGGGCCAGCACCGCAGATCGAGCTGAACTGGTGCGAAAACGCAGTGAAGGCGGAGACGGGCGAGAAGCTGTTGCCGTCCTTCATGCGCTTGGCCGGCGTGAGGGCCTCTTTGTCAACGCCCCACTTGTTGGCCAGCCAGCGGCCGTAGCCCAGATAGCCGCAGGCGAGCACCGCCGCGGCCACAACCATGAGCAAAACTCCGTTCATTACATTTCCTCCTCTAAAAAGAACTTCCTAGACATAAAAAATGAGGGCCGTCGGTTGCGCTCGACGGCCCTCATCTTCATCAGCCGCCCGTTATCGTACGGGCTAGCTGTATGTGCTAACCCGCATCAGATAATTACTACGCTGATAATGTTTAGCTGATGCGTGAACATGTCTAAGAAATCCTCTTCAATCATGATGCGAACGATCCGTGCGTGTTCACATCCCCCAGTGGTTGAAAAGGAGTATGAAACTTTAGTTACCTAAAGTCAACGCAAATTTGTAATGAATTTTCAACTTTTTTGGATTTCTCGGTATAAAACGCCACTGACCTCGGACTTTACCCAGCGACAGTTTTTGCATGAGAGATGTCCCTCGGGAGCGGGCGGGCGTATACAAGGTTTCCTGCTCTACAGTCCTGCTCGCACGGAGAGCACATTAAGTGCTCTCCGGCTCGTGCGGAACTCGCGATAAACCTTGTATACGCCCGCCCGCTCCCGAGGGGCTCCCATCCCAAATGCGGAGCAAAGCTCCGCACACCAACTTTTTCTTTCAGCTAAAGAACGCTGGAAATTCGACGCTGGCTTGTTAACCTTGCTGGACGTTGTCGACGCCAAACCAGCTCAGAAGCTATATCGATACAGAAAGGTCCCCGGACGGAGGGGCCGGATATAAGGTTTATCGCGAGTTCCGCACGCAAAGAAGGCCACTTAATGTGGCCTTCGTCTTGCGCAGGACTGTAGAGCAGGAAACCTTATATCCGGCCCCTCCGTCCGGGGACCGCGCCGTACCAGCTACAGCGTCATGTTCGGATCGGCGTCGACGTCGAACGGCGAGATTTCACCTCGGTCGAATTTACGGCGAGCGACCTCCGCGATCATGGCGGCGTTATCGGTACAGGCAGACAAGGGCGGCACCGTTACGCGAATCCCCTGACGCCCAAGCTTCTTGATCATCATCTCGCGCAGATGCGGGTTGGCCGAGACGCCGCCACCGATGCAGTATTCCTTGCATCCGGTAGCGTGCAATGCGTTTTTGGCCTTCTTGTACTGCACGTCAAAGACAGCTGCCTCAAACGAAGCTGCCAGATCGGGCAGGTGAATCGTGCGCCCGGCCTTGGTCTCCTGTTCAATGTAGAGCGTCACAGCGGTTTTAAGGCCCGAAAGCGAGAAGCGATAGTCTCCCCTGCTGTTAAGCGCACGGGGGAAATCGATCGCCTTGGGGTTGCCCGTCTCGGCCAGCTTGGAAATGATGGGGCCACCGGGATAGCCCAGACCCAACGCCTTGGCTACCTTGTCGAAGGCCTCGCCCACAGCGTCGTCGAGCGTCTCACCGAGCACCTCGTAGTCGCCCCACGCCTTCACGTGCACGAGCATGGTGTGCCCACCCGAGACAAGCGTGAAGATAAACGGCGGTTTGAGGTCGGGTTGCGCCAGCAGGTTGGCAAACAGGTGCCCCTCCAGATGGTTGACGCATACGAGCGGCTTACCGGCAGCGTAGGCAAAGCCTTTGGCAAAGGCAACGCCCACCACGAGGGCGCCCACCAGGCCCGGACCCTGTGTCACGCCCACGGCGGCAAGCTCGCTGGGAGCAATGGCTCCACCCTCAAGACCAAGCGATGCTGCGGCATCCTCGAGCGCCGCATCCACGACACTCACAATCACCTCAACGTGTTTGCGCGAGGCGATCTCGGGCACCACGCCGCCAAAGCGGGCATGAAAATCAATCTGTGTCGACACCTGGTTGGCCAGCATATTGCCATCCGCATCGATAATCGCCACGGCCGTCTCGTCGCAGGAACTCTCGATAGCGAGCACCAGGCGGCGGCGCTCAATTTCGGCGCGCTCCCCCTCGGAGCGCCCAGGCGCAGGCAGCGGCCATACGCGTTGCTCGGCTGCCGTCGGCTCGGGCGAGGCGTTATCGACCGGAAGTACGAGGGGAAGTGGGGCCGTCATGACGATGGCGTCTTTGCCGACACCGTAGTAGCCACGACGACGACCCACCTCGGTAAAGCCCAGAGCGGCATAGAGCGCAATCGCGCCCTCGTTGCCGTCCTCGACCTCGAGCGAAGCCGTGGTGCAGCCGAGCATCTGGGCATCATAGCTCACATGCGACAGCAGCTTGCGGGCAATGCCCTCACGGCGATGTGCCGAGTCGACGGCGACATCCAGAATCTGCACATCACCGTCCACGACCATACCGCCGGCAAGGCCCAGCAGCTTGCCGTCGTCGTGTGCCACCCACCAACTACGCGGCGCAGCGACGTCCTCGCCCAGTTCGGACAGGAACATGCCCGGCGTCCACGCCTCGTGTCCGGCACCTTCAAAGCAGGCAGCCTCTAGCGCGCTCGCGCCCTCGGCATCCGCCGCGCCCATGGGACGGAACTGCAGATGACGACCGGCGAGCTCATCGGCAACGCCCGTAATTTCGCTCTGCGCACTCTCGGCAAGACCAAGACGCTTGCGCTCGTTTTCCTCGGCATCCGAAAGGCGCGTGTAAATCGGCAGGACGCGAGCCGGATCGCCGTCACCCGCAGCGTGCGCGAGCAGCAAGCCCTCGCCCGAAGGCCACCACAGGTCGCGCTCCACGCAGCGGGCGGTCTCGTCCTCACCCAGCAGCTTGCCATAGCGCACGAGACCGTCACCGGTCAGCTGAACCTGGTCCCAGTCCGCTGCTCGGCGCCACTCATCGAGCGCCACGGCGGCCTTGACCACGTGTTCGCGCTCAAATTGACGCTCGGGACCCTCATCGCCCAGCATATATAGTGCCGGATATACCTCACCGCGCATGGCATCGGCCAAGATACCAAGCTTGCCGCGCACGCCAGCCTTCCACGCCGTCCAAGCGCAAGCGTCGAGCGTCGACACGCCCAGCAGCGGAACATTGGCACCGCGCGCGAGGCCCTTGGCAGTGGAGATGCCGATGCGCACACCCGTAAACGACCCTGGGCCGCGGCCGACCACGTAGCAACCAACATCGCTGCGATCCAGACCGACTTGAGCCAGCACGCCATCAACGGTATTCACGAGCTCAACGTTGGCGTGACGGCGACACATGTGGTCGCCACTCACGAGCTTCGTCTCGCCCGTCTGCCCATCAATCCAGCTTGCCGCGCAGGCAAGCATGTCGGTCGAGGTATCGAGCGCCACCACCAGCGCGTTGTCGTTATGCAAGCTCATCTTGTACAGCCTTATCAATCAAATGGGAAAGCTCCATTGCGCGGTCACCGTGCGCCTCGAGCGTTATCGTTCGCACATCACTGTCGCCCTCATCACGCTTGAGCGTCACCGAAAGATACTCATCCGTCAGCTCGTCTTGGAATTGTTCGCCCCATTCCAGCAGGCAAGCACCCTCATAGCCCAGCACATCGAAAATGCCCGTATCCTCGAGCTCGTAGGCATGCTCCAGACGGTATAGATCAAAGTGAAACAGCGGAATACGACCTTGATCGTGAACGGCCATGAGCGCAAACGTAGGGCTCGTAACCATATGCTCATCGCCCAGCCCGCGCGAGACGCCCTTGGTAAAGTGAGTTTTGCCCACTCCCAGGCCACCGGTCAGGATGAGCACATCGCCGTCCTCAAGGCACGGTGCAATTAGCTCGCCAAAGTACTCCGTATCGGCAGCGCAAGTCGTTTTGTAAGTACCTACCCCCAGGCGCTCCAGGGACATATATGCTCCTTATTATTCCGAGGCGTCCTCTGGTGCGGGATGTCGCTCCAGATAGTCGCCCAGCATCTTAAAGTCTTCCTCCAGCAGTTCCTGCCACGCCGGATTGCGTAGCGCTGCTGCCGGATGGAACGTGGGCATTACTACAAAATGCCCCATCTGGTGGAACCTGCCGCGCAGCTTAGTAATGCCAATCTCGGTCTTAAGCACAAAGTGCGTCGCGGGGTTGCCGAGCGTCACGATAATATCGGGCCAGATGCTTCGAATCTGCTCACGCAAAAACGGCGAGCAAGCCAGCACTTCCTCGGGACGTGGATTGCGGTTTCCCGGCGGGCGGCACTTAAGCACGTTGGCAATGTAGACGTCTTCGCGTTTGAGCCCCGCCAGCGACAAAATGCCGTTGAGGTCCTCGCCTGCCGCCCCCACAAAGGGCTCGCCCTGCAAATCCTCATTGCGGCCCGGCGCCTCGCCAATAAACATCACACGAGCGCGGGGGTTTCCCACGCCAAACACGATATTGTGACGCGACTGGTAGAGCTGGCAGAGGTGACAATCGCCCAGAACGGCCTCAATTTCCTCGAGTGCGACCTCACGTGGTGCCTGATGGGTATGGCCGGGGATGTGCATGACGCCCATAGCGGCTCCTACACGTAGACCTTGTCGAGACGCATGCCAAAGCCGCAGGCGACCTCGTAGTTAATCGTTCCGCGCAGTCGGGCCATCTCGTCCATAGTGATCTCGGCATCGCCATCGCGGCCGACAATAATCATCTCGTCACCATACTCGGCCTCGGGAATCTCGTGTGCCGGGTTGGACTGAATGGCGACCATAAACTGGTCCATGCAGATATTGCCAACCTGATGCACGCGCTCGCCGCGATACAGCACATCCATACGATTGGAAAGCGTACGCGATAGGCCATCGGCATAACCGATCGGCAGCGTGCAGATCTGAACGCGCGTACGCGGTACGCGGTAGGTAAAACCGTAGCCCACGCCCTCGCCCATCGCAGGGTGTGCCACGCGCGTCACACGCGCATGGACGCTCATAACGGGATCAAGCTGCATCACGCGGCCACTCAGCTCGCACGGCTGCATTCCATACAAGCCAACGCCGGCGCGAATCATATCAAAATGCATCGAAGGGTCGAGCATCGAGGACGGCGTGTTGGCGCAGTGCACGATACCGCACTCAAAGCCCGCATCCTTAATGGCCTGAACGGCCTCGGTAAAGCGCTGACACTGCAGTTTGTAGTCCCAGCCCGAAGGTTCATCGGCCGTGGCGAAGTGCGTAAATACGCCGTCGCACTGAATACCGCGATGGAAATTAATACCGCGGACAAAGTCAAGCACCTGCGTGTAGTGAACGCCGATACGATTCATGCCCGTCTCGATGGCGAGATGATACTTGCCCACTTTGCCCGCCGCGACGGCACATTCGCCATACGCAAGAGCAAAGTCAGACGTATAGACCGAGGGCATGATATCAAACTCGAGCAACGTCGGAATGGCCTCGATAGGCGGCTCGCTTAGGATGAGGATAGGTTTCGTAATCCCGCCCTGTCGGAGCTCAACGCCCTCGTTAACCGTCGCCACGGCAAACATGTCGGCACCGGCCGAATACATGATCTTGGCGCACCCAACAGCTCCATGACCATAAGCATCGGCCTTAACCACGCAGCACAGGCGCTGACGTGGATTCAGCAAATTCTTATAGGCCCTCGTGTTGCGACGGAGCGCCCCGCGGTCGATCTCGACCCAGGACCAGCGCGTCAAATCGGCTTTATTCATGATTAGTCATCCGACCCTTCGTCCATGATTCCCAGATCTTCGAGCGCATCCTTTGCCGCCAGCTCCATGGCAGGACCGATCAAGTCGATAAGATCGGTCGCGATAACGCTCTTCTCACCATACTCCGTCGCCGCGGCAAAACCGGCGTAGCTGTGAAGTGCGACGGCGTACGAATACAGCAACTCCCAACGATCCATCTCGTCGCGCATGGTGGCAAGCGTGCCGGCCAAAATACCCGCGAGAACATCACCCGAACCGGCAGTTGCCAGAGAAGCCGGACCCGAGAGCGGCAGCAGCACACGCTCAACGCCACAGATAGCCGTCGTCGGCCCCTTGGCAATGACAACCAGGTTGTCGGAGCCTGCAGCCCAGACAACCTTCTGCGCGGCCGCAATCGCGGTACCAAGGTCGTTCACCTCGTCACCGGCAACCAGACGCGAAAGCTCACGATAGTGCGGCGTCATAACCAACGGCTGCTCGCGACGATACATCTCGGGGTTACTATCAATACCGTCAATGGCAATCTTAGCAAGGCAGTTGAGTGCATCGGCATCCAAAATAAGCGGTACATCAAGCTCGAGCAAGCCCGAAACCACCTGCATAGCGCCGGCAGACGTCGTCATACCGGGACCGCACAGTACGCAGCTGTACTTCTTTGCAATCTCGCACACCGTCATGCGCGCAGCGGCGCCAAAGGAGCCGCGGGAATCAGACGGAATAGCAAAGACGGGAATCGAAGGAAGTGCCATGCGAATAAGATTAGCGCAGGCGTCAGGAGCCGCGACTGCCACGTAACCAGCACCCGCGCGAGCTGCAGACTTGGCCGCCATAATGGCAGCACCAGGATATTGCGCAGATCCGGCGACAATAAGCACAGAGCCACGGGAATACTTATCGATATTCGTAGGAAGTGGAGCAAAGAAATCAACTAAGTCACCGGGCTCGACAATCTCGGCGGCGTGGTCGACATCATCGATGACCTCGTCAAGACGGTCGTAAAGATTGCCGCAAATCAAATCGCCAGCATACTCAGGGCCATCAGCGCTATACAGACCAATCTTGGGCGCAATCATCGTCACCGTATGCTCGGCACGAATGCAGTCGTCATCAACAACGCCCGTCTCGGCATTCAGGCCCGAGGGGACATCAATGGATACGACACAATCGGCGCATTCATTGACCGTAGGAATCCAGATGGAGAACGGCGCACGCAGATTCCCGTGGAAACCGGTACCAAATATGGCATCGACAACAACATCGGCCTTATCGATCAAAACCTCGAGTTCGTCACGCGAGGGGCCGACGCAAACGTGCACATCGCGGCCGGCAGTACGACGAGCAACATGACGTGCCAGAGCAGCAGGAATCTCATCCGGCTCAACCGGAGAAACGATATCGACGTCCACACCCTTATGGCTCAGGATATCGGCGGCAACCCAACCGTCGCCGCCATTATTACCAAAACCGACCAGAACGAGAACCCGATCGGGATTGAGCTTCAAGACCTCGTTGGCGGCAAACTCACCCGCTAGCTCCATAAGCTCGGCCTTCGAAGTCCCTTCGCGTTCGATGATATCCTCGAGACGAACGACTTCTTCGGTACTCAAAACCGGTTTCATCTATGCTCCTAGCGTATCTTGCGAAGCATCGCCCAGGTGCTCCGTCAATGCTGAATTCTGCAGCTGCTCAAGCTCATCTAAAACAGAGCGAGCCTCTTTAAATGTCTGCGCAACACGTTTCTTAGTGCTCACCTTTTCATCTTTTGGCTTAGGCCGAGCATCTTCGGTAATCGCGATGGCATTCGCAACGGCTAAGTCTCCTGTAAGCGTAATGGAAAGAGCGACCTCAACAACACCCAGCTCATGAGCGATCTCGAGTGCACGGCCCGAAAGCAGCGCCTTCGGTTTGCCGAGTTTATCACGCGTTACCGAAACATCCTTGCGACCCACGCCTTGACTAAAACCCGTGCCGAGAGCTTTAAGCACCGCCTCGCGCGAAGCAAAGCGGCTCGCATAGTGAGCAGCGGGACGCGATGATGCATCGCAATACGCACGCTCTTCTTCGGTAAACACACGCCGAGCAAACGACGGCGTCTTTTCAAGAATTGATTTCATACGGGAAATCTCGACGATATCAACGCCGATACCAGCTTCAGCCATGTTCACCTCCATATCGCACAGACTAAGTTATTGTAGCCCGTTCACAGAAGATGCGACAAACGAGGGTTATAAAACACAGCTACTATGTGAGACAAAAAGCCCGTAAACGCAAAAAGGGGGGAGGCCGCGAGGCCTCCCCCTTCCAAGTTCAAGCGTACGGCTCGGTGCCGTCCACCGGTCAGCGGCGCCCTGGCCTCCCACGGGCTGACCCCGCAGTACTCTCGGCGCGATGG
>NZ_JBDPAC010000022.1:0-36208 GCF_039836695.1 Collinsella aerofaciens
GGGGCCTCGGGGGCGTTCGGCTAGCTGTGGGAATGGCCTATTTGCTCAATGTGTTCGGCTGAGATCGGAAATCAACCAAAATGCAGTAATATGCTGGAAACATGTGTGCCACAATCCTGTATCACAATAAGTTGCAACAGATGTGCCTCACGAAGGGATTCTCTATGACCGAGCTCCAAGAACTCCGTCGCTATCGCCGCGATCTCCATCGCATTCCGGAGCTCGATTTCGATCTTCCGCAGACTATTGCCTATATCGAGGGCGTGTTGGCGCCGCTCGCTTGCGAGGTGACCCATCCGTGTCCCAGCTGCGTCTGCGCTTTCTTCGACGCTGGCGTTGGTGCCGCGCGTGCCACGGCGATTCGCACCGATATGGATGCGCTGCCCATCGCGGAGGCGACGGGAGCGGCCTTTGCCTCGATCCATCCCGGCAAGATGCACGCTTGCGGACATGACGGACACATGGCCATGGCACTTGCCGCCGCGACGTATGTCGACCGTATGATTCGCGAGCAGCCGGGCGCCATTAGGCGCAACGTTCTCTTTGTGTTCCAGCCGGCCGAGGAAACGACCGGTGGTGCCAAGACGGTATGCGAGAGCGGTGTGTTCGAGCGCTATGGGGCTGACCGCATTTTTGGCTTCCATGTGTGGCCCGATCTGCCTGCCGGCACGTTGGCGAGTTGTTCCGGTCCGCTGCTGGCGCGTTCGAGTGAGACACACATTCATATTCACGGGACGAGCATCCATATCGCTAAGACCTATGGCGTTCCGGTCGAGGAGTCGCACGATGCGGCGCTGGCGGCTGCCAAGTTCTTGGTTGCCGAGCGCGAACTGATGGACGAGCTGGGCACCGACGAGCCCTGTATCGGTAAGTTTGGTCTGCTGCAGGCCGGCACCGTTTGCAACGCGGTGGCGGGGGAGGCCCATGTGGCCGGAAGCCTGCGTGTGTTTACGGACGACATGTTCGACCGGGCGCGCGAAGGCGTGCGCCGCGTGCTGGACGATGCCTGTGCCGCAACGGGCTGCACGTATGATCTCGACTTTGCCGAGGGCTATCCACCGGTCGATAACGATCCTGAGTTGTTTGCCCGAATCGCGCCCGCTCTGCCCGAATTGCAGCTCGTGGACGAGCCGCTGCTAATCGCCGAGGATTTCGCGTTCTATCAGCGCCATCTGCCGGGCGTGTTCTTCTTGCTAGGCACGGGCGTGCCAGAGGACCAAGACAACCCGAGTGATTCGGATGGCTGCCCCGCCTATGCAACAAGCGCCCTGCATACCGATAGCATGCTCTTTGACGAGGAAATCCTACTCAAAGGCCTCGATGTCTACAAACGATTACTTTCGCTTGACTAAGGCGTGAAGGACTATTTGTTCTAGAAAACACGAACAAACGTACGATATAATAGAGATGTAAGTCTATAGAAACGTTTGACGTTACTAACGTAAGGCGATACTATGATTGCATCGTATAAAGATGAGGATACCGAACGCTTTGCCATGGGTGTGCGGGTCAGGAGGTTCGTGCCCTTTGAGCGTGTTGCGTTGAGGAAGATTCGCCAACTGCAGGTTTGTGCTTCGCTTGATGATCTTCGCGTTCCACCGGGCAACCGCCTGGAAGCTTTGAAGGGCGATCGTGCCGGTCAATATAGCATCCGTGTTAACGAGCGCTATCGGGTCTGTTTTGAGTGGAGACAGGAGATGGCTTGGAATGTCGAAATCGTCGATTATCACAAGTGATGAGACTTCGGCCGATTTGCTGTCGCCGGTGACTCCTGGTGAGCTTCTCAAAGAGGAGTTTCTTGTTCCCATGGGCGTTTCTCAATATCGCCTTGCGAAAGAGACTGGGATTCCGGCTCAGCGTATCGGGCAGATTGTCTTGGGAAAACGTCGCGTGACGGCCGACACCGACCTCCGTCTTTGCCGTTATTTTGGCCTGACGGATGGTTATTGGCTGCGCGCTCAGGTGGCGTTTGACCTTGAGGCCGAGAAAAGGCGGATCGAACCGGAGCTGAATAAGATCGTTCCTGTCCAGCAGGCCGCTGCGTTGTAGTGCTCAAAGATATTGAGGTTGGAGTGACGATGGAACGACGCCGACAGTCTGCCGTTTATAGTCCCGGTGGGTGTGGATGCGGCTTGTTGTTGCTTCCGGTTATTGCTGTGAGCATTGGCGTGATGTTTGCGCTTGCTGGGCTGGCTGCGGCGGCACTCGTACTGTTTATCACTGCCATCGGCGTGACGATTTGGCTCTGCCGCAATCGCGAGCGACGCCGTGCCGACGGTAAAACCAATGTCGGCTGGGTTGTATTCCTGGTCATTGCGTACCCGCTGAGTGTCAGCTACCTGGTGTTCTTTGTCCTGTTGATGGTCAGTGCCTTTACCGGGGAATCCGTCACGGTGGGTTGATGCGCTGCCGGCAGACGGTCGCGCAAAGTGCGTTTGCTCGGCGTTTGGATAACTGCATTGGCCGTTTACCGCAACCTTAGCTCTCAGCTAATGAATTCAAGTTTAATCCTTCCTACGATGTGCTGTGTGCCGGCACGGTAGCCGGATCGTAGGAAGGATGAATAATGGCAAAAGAGGGAAAGAAGCCGATCGGTAAGATTGTCCTAGGCGTCATCGTGGTGCTGGTTATTGTCGGTGCCGTGGGCTCTATGGGCGGCAACTCAACCGATTCGCCTGCGAGCGATTCGGCAAAACCTGCCGAGACGACACAGCAGGCTGAGGAGCAAAAAGAACCGCAAGAACCGTATACCATTGCTGACGAGGCTGAAGACACTTCCAATCAGTTTGCCTATAAGATCACGGGGACGCTGACCAATAACACGGACAAGGAAAAGAGCTACATTCAGATTGAGTATGTTCTGTATGATGCTGATGGCAACCAGGTTGGAACGGCTCTTGCAAACACCAATCATCTGAAGGCGGGCGGCTCCTGGAAGTTCGAGGCGCTGGGCACGGTGTCTCCCGATCAGGTCGCCAGTTGGGAGCGTTCGGACGTAAGCGGTTTCTAGCATGTTGTATGCACTGGGGGAGGTGAAGTCGTATGCCCGATAAAAAGCTGACTGACGAGTTACTCAATGAGCTTCTCGACGCGCCAAACATCGATGGCTATATCAAAGAACACGACTTTGCCGCCCCGTCGCTTTCGAACTACCTGAAGCAGCTACTGCAGGAAAAGGGCTTGGAGCGCTCGCGCGTAGTTCGTATGGCCGATCTCAATGAGACCTTTGGCTATCAGATTTTTACCGGTGCGCGGCATCCGAGCCGCAATAAGGTGCTGCAGATTGCCTTTGCGATGGCGCTGACGCTCAAAGAGACTAACCGTGCGCTGACGGCTGCCGGGGTAAGCGTCCTTAACTGCAAGGACCGCCGCGATGCGATTATCATCTTTTGCATCGATCGTGGGTGCAGCCTCCAAAAGGTCAACGAGGAGCTGTATCGCTTTGGCGAGGAGACGGTGAGTTAGCGGCTGATATCTGAGCCGGCGGAGCTGCCGAACAACGATGCAAACGAACGGGGCGCGGATGCCATGGGGTGTCTGCGCCCTGCGCTATGATGGAGGCTATGGATACTCAGACCCCAACATATTCCGATGACGAGCTGACCGCAGCGCTTGCCGAGCACCTGGCGTCGCTCGATTGCGACGACAGCTATCGCGTGGAGCGTGTACTTAAGCGCTCGTCCGTTGAAACAACCGAGCTCGTGTACTTTGAAGGAACCGGCGGTGGCTCGCTCGGCCCCTTTGTCCGTAAACGCATCGATGCTTCGGCTCAAATCGGCGGGGCATACGAGCGTCTGTTTGCCGTTCAGCGGGCAGGCAGGCGTTTTGAGCACCTGCCCAGAATCGTCGATTGTCGTCGTGTGGGCGACGAGCTCAACGTGGTTATGGAATACATCGAAGGGGAGACGCTCGGGGCGCTGGTGGACCGTCTGGGAGCCACCCCCGATTATGCGCGTGAATTGTATCCTGCCCTATGCGATGCCGTGGGCGAGCTCCATGCCGGTTTTGCAATGGTGGGGGAGACGTCGGCGCCGGTGATCCATCGCGACCTCAAGCCGTCGAATATCATCGTGACAGGTGCCAACTATACGCCTGATGACGGCCTGACATTTTCATCGCTGGTGATTATCGACCTGGGGATCGCGCGCGTATGGCGCGATGGCGCCGATGCTGACACCGTCAAGTTTGGCACGCGACCCTATGCGCCGCCCGAGCAGTATGGGTTTGGGCAGACGAGTGTGCGCAGCGATGTCTACGCACTTGGGGCCCTGTTGTTCTTTTGCTTGACGGGAGTCGACCCTAAACCAGGGCTCGACATGCGCGAGCAATGTGAGGCATGCGGCATTCCCACTCCACTTGCCGATGCCGTCTGCATGTCGATGGCGCTCGACCCGGCCAAGCGTTTTGCGAGCGCGGAAGCGTTGGGACGGGCGACGCGCGCGGCATACGATCTAAGTCGCCCCGTGCGGCCTCCTGCGCCTGTGCTTGTCCGTACTCCGGCCTCGGAGACGGTGTTGACGCCCCAAGGGCTCCAGAACCCCACAGGGCTTCCTAGGCCTGCCGCCTCCACTGCATGCGGTCTGCTCTCTCGCGTTCCGGAGTCTCTGGGGCGCATTTGGAATACGCTCGTCTTCTTCTCGCTGCTTGTGTTCTTTGCCGGAAGTCACTTTGCCGTCTTTCACCCCACGGGAGCAAACCAAAGCTACCCGACGTGGCTTCTCATAATCGAGTATTTTTTCTTTGTCGATGGCCTTATGGTGCTTATGCATTTTGCGCTGCTCGATAAGCGCCGTCTTCGTCGGCGATTCGCACTGCTCGACAGCTATCGCGGCAAGAAGCTCGCGAAACTCTGGCTCAAGGCATTGGGTGTGCTGCTCCTATGCATGATCGTCATAGTCGCGGTTGCCAATGCGACCGGCGTCGTCGATACCTCCGCTACCTAAAAGAAAAAGGGCCCCATTGGGGCCCTTTGCAGTTGCACTTAGATGCGGTTCATCTGAGCGGCGACTTTGTTGTACCAGTCCTGCCACGTGGGCGGGCAGTACTTTTTGGCCGCAGCCGGGGTAAGGGTGGAGCCGTAGTTGGCGCCCAGATAGGCAACGTGAGCGGAGATGCCCTCGCTCCAGCTGCCAAAGCTGCGCCAACCGCCGCCGCGGGCACTCCAGCCCCAGGCGTTGTAAGAATTGGCGCAATAAGCACCCTTGGTGCTCTCGATGCAGGCGATGGCGGGGGACCAACGGGGGTCGACACCGGTATTCCAAGCGGCGACGGCAAAGTTATAGCCCTGGCCTGCCATGGGGGAGCCGGCGAGATAATTGTCGATGCGGCTCGTCCACTCATTAATGAACGAATCGTAATCGGAGCTACCGGTATTGGCGTTGTTCACCGTGGTGTCGATGGTGGTGTTGGTGTTAGTGGCCTGGCTGCTGGAATTGCTGCCGCTCACGCCCTCGCCCGAGAGCTTCTCAGCGGCAGCGGCCTTATCGGCCTCAAGCTTGGCAAGCTCGGCGGCATTTTCCTGCTCGGCTTTTGCCTGTGCCTCGCTGCGGAGCTGCTGGGCCTGCGCCAGCGCATCCTCGGCGTTTTTCTGCTCTGCCTCAAGCTGAGACTTGGCCTGCTGGAGCTCAGCCTTGTTCTGTTCGAGTTCGGTTTGCATGTTATTGAGCTGTTCGATCTCGTCGACGCTCGAGCTCGTGATCTGGTTGGTGTATTTGCAGGTCGTGATGAACTCACCCAGGCTCTGCGCGTTGACCAGGAAGCTCACGATGGGGTTGGTGCCCTTCTGATACTTATACAGATCGCGCATGGCGGAGCTTGCCTTGGCCTGCTGCTCGGGAAGCTTAGCCTCGATTTCCTCGATGCTTGCCTCATTGGAGTCAATCTGCTTTTGCAGGTCATCGAGTTTGGTGCGGGCGTCGTTGTAGGCGCTCGTGGCGGCTTCGATCTTCTGCTGGGCTGCGGAAAGCTGGTCCTGCGTTGCCTGCGAGGCGGCATACGCCGCAACGGGGGAGAGCATCGGCGTGGCCGTCAGCGCAACGGCGAGCGCGGCGCTCGTGATGATACGAGCCGGCTTCGACGCAATGAGCGCTGCGGTGCGATGATTCGAATGCTGCATCCAGTCCCTCTGCAATCAATCGTAGGTTATGGTTCGAACGGTATTCTACTACTGCTTTCGACCTCAACTTGAACCTTAAAGGTCCCAAAGGGTCAAGTTGAACTTGAGGCTTTGGCTTTGACCTGCAGTTATGATGAATTGTTGAGAAACCATAGAGTTCAACTTTAACGTTACGGAGCTCTGTTTGAGAGGAGTTTTGGGCTGTAAAAGCCATCTCAACGTGGGGTTTTACAGCTACAGCGCGCCCTTCTGGCGAGCCTGCTCAATCTCTTCGAGGGCCTCGGCGGGGGTGAACGAACAGGTGCCGTCGCCGAGTTTGACTACCCGGATATCGTCGCCGGTATGGACCTCTCCGCCCTTTAGTACCACGCCAAAAACGCCCTCGTGGGGAAAGATGCAGTCGCCAGCGAGATAGTAGATGGCGCAACGGGTGTGGCAGACCTTGCCGATTTGGCTGATTTCGACGAGCACGTCGCTTCCAAGCTTGAGCTGTGTGCCCAAGGGGAGCGAGAACAGGTTGATGCCCCGGGTTGTGAAGTTTTCTCCAAAGTCACCCTCGTGAACGTCGAGCCCGCGTGCCTGCGCCGTCTGGATGGACTCCGCGGCTAAAAAAGAGACCTGGCGGTGCCAATGTCCGGCGTGCGCATCGGTGGCGAGACCAAATTGCTCTATAACGGTGTCGCGTCCATCGGCGACGGGCGACTTGCGCGTGCCCTTGTGTGCCGACGTGTTGATCGAGACGATGCGGGCGGGTCCGTTGTAGGCGTCGTTTGCCGTGCACAGGGGAGCGGTCGCTTTCGCACGTTCCGCCAGCTCGCGCCTCGCGGCATTGAGGATGGGATTATCGGTCGGATGGTCTTGGGGCACGTGCGCGCCTTTCGCTCGAGGATGTCAATACACTGAATCCTACAACAATGGTAGGTTCATTGCCCGTTGTCATACAACGGTGAGCGCCGTCTTCGTGCTGGTCTTTGTGCTGGACGATTACGTCGATTGCCATAGATACGGTGGAGCTTTGGGCGCCGGCGGCTTGGCACGCTAGAATAAATCAGATGCGCAAAGACCGCCCGTTGTGTGGGCAGTTCATGATAGGAAGTTTCCATGGCATTGCAATTTACAGAGCGCGAGTTCATTCCCGTGCTGCTTGGTGGCGACATCAACGCCTATTCGGTGGCGCGCGCCTTCTACGAGGAGTACCAGGTCAAGAGTCTGGTCTTTGGCAAGTATCAGACGGGTCCCGCGTACCGCAGCCAGATTATCGACTACACGCCCAACGTGGATATCGACACCATGCCCGTGATGCTCAAAACCGTCAACGGCATTGCCCAAGCGCATGACGACAAGACTATTGTCCTTGTGGGCTGCGGCGACAACTATGTCGCTCTCGTGGCTCAAGCCAAGGATGCTCATGAGCTGGCGGATAACATCGTCGCTCCCTACGCGCCCTACAGCATGCTCGAGCAGTGCCAGAAGAAGGAGATCTTCTACGAGCTGTGCGAGAAGCATGGCGTGCCCTATCCACACACGTTTACCTTTACCAAGGCGATGCTTAATGCCCAGGGTGAGGCGCCTGCCGAAGTGCTCGACCAGATCGATTTTCCTTACCCGATGATTCTGAAGCCTTCTGACGGCATCATGTGGTGGCAGCATGAGTTCGAGGGCCAGAAGAAGGCCTATGAGATTGCCGACCGCGCCGAGCTGGAACAGGTCATTCGCGATTCGTATGCCAGCGGCTACACCGACGATCTGATCTTGCAGGATCGCGTGCCCGGCAACGACGAGTACATGCGCGTGCTCACCAGCTATTCCGACCGCAACGGTAAGGTCCGCATGATGTGCCTGGGCCATGTGCTGCTCGAGGAGCATCAGCCCCACGGTGTCGGCAACCATGCCTGTATCATTACCGAGCCTAACGACGAACTCATGGGCGGCGTGCGCAAGCTGCTCGAGGACCTTCACTTTGTGGGCTATTCCAACTTTGACGTTAAGTACGACGAGCGCGACGGCTCGTTTAAGTTCTTCGATTTCAACACGCGCCAGGGTCGCAGCAACTACTACGTTACCAACAGCGGCTTTAACGTTGCCAAGTATGTGGTGGACGAGTATGTGTTCAACCGCCCGTTTGAGCCGGAGTTTGTGACGGCGCAGGACGAGGCCCTGTGGATGGTCGTCCCCATGGGCGTCGTCGACAAGTACGTCAAGGATCCCGAGCTGCGCGCTAAGGTGCATCGCCTGGACAAGGAAGGTAAGGGCGCCGACCCTTCGTTTATGAAGGGCGACTTTGTCTTTAACCGCTGGCTGCGCATGTGGCACACCAAGCTGCGCCACTTTAAGCTGTTCAAGACGTATTACAAGTAGATGAGTGCGGCGCCCGTCCGGTTTGCATCGGGCGGGCGCGGGTATGATACGCGCAGTTGCGCAAGCGTCACCAAGGAGGCGGCGATGGAAAAGCTGGGAGTTATCGGCGGCATGGGCGCCGAGGCCACGTCGTATTACTACGACCAGGTGGTGCGTCATACGGCTGCTGCCTGCGATCAGGAACATATCGACATGGTGGTGCTCTCCAAGTCGACCATGCCCGACCGCACGCTGGCCATTAAGACCGGCGAGCATGCCAAGCTGCTGGCGACCATGAAAGAGTGTGCCCAGGCACTCGAGTCGCTGGGCTGTGCGCACATTGCCATTCCCTGCAACACGTCGCACTACTTCTACGACCAGATCCAATCGTTTACCACAGTGCCGATTATCCACATGCCGCGTGAGTCGGTGCGCTATGCTCTGGCCGGTGCGGTGATGGGGGAGTGCGAGTTCGATCCCAACCTGAGTATGCCGGCCGAGCCGGTGCACAAGATTGGCATCATGGGCACCGACGGAACCGTGGGCGCGGGCGTCTACGGCCGCGAATGTAAGGCTGCGGGTGTTGAGGTTGTCTATCCCAGCGAGAAACGTCAGAACGATGTGATGTCGCTTATCTACGATGATGTGAAGGCCGGACGCGAGCCCGATATGGATAAGTTCGACCGCGTGATGTGGGAGTTCGCCCGTAGCGGCTGCGACCGCGTCATTCTGGCCTGCACCGAGCTATCGGTGCTGCAGAAGTACCGAGAGATGCCCGAGATCACCCTCGACGCCATGGACGTCCTGGTGCGTGAATCCATCATCCGCAGCGGCGCCCCCTACCGCCTCTAGCTTCCGACCTGTCAAAAAGGGACAGGTTAATTTTGGTAGGTTTTATCTGGTGAAACAGTAAAGGCCTCGGCTCGTTTGGTGCGAGCCGAGGCCTTTTGCGTTGGGCGGTTGCTGTCAGTGGTGAACTAGAACAGGAAGCCGATGGCGATGAGGGCGATGCTGACGATGAGCACGGCGATGTCCAGGCCTTTGATGGGGTAGCGCTTGTACGAGCTGGCGCGCGTACGCAGGTAGAAGCCGCGCTGTTCTGCCGCCAAGGCTGTGGCATCGGTCTTGCCCACGCTCGAGATGAGCAGCGGCACGCACAGTGGCAGCATGAGCTTAAGCTTCTTGATGGGGTTCTTGGTGTCGTACTCGACGCCGCGTGCGGTCTGCGCCTCCATGATGGCGTTCATCTCCTGACCAAACACCGGCACAAAGCGCAACGCCGTGGTAAAGGTGAAGGCATAGCGATACGGCACGTGCAGCACCTCGACGCAGGCGTTGGCAAGGTCGTTGAGCTTGGTCACCATGAGCATGAGGATGAGTGGTAACGCCACACCCAGCAGGCGCAGGCAGGCCTTCGATCCTGTGATGAGGCCCGTGTCGGTGATAAAGCCCCACACCACGTTGCCATCGCGCATAAAGGCCAGCTGGAGCACCAGCATGATAAGCGCGAGCGGAATCAGCAACTTGAGCAGCGAGAACAGACGGTCGACGACGCCGGCATGGGCACCCAGTGCAAGGGTGAGTGCCAAAAAGCCCAGCAGCGCCACGTAGGTGTCGGACAAGAAGATGCCGACGATGATGGCGGCGGCGAGGCCCAGTTTGACGACGGGATTCAGGCGATGCAGCAGCGTATCGCCCGGCATGTAGTCGATGACGTTAACCACGGTGGACCATCTCCTTGGTAATTCGAACGACATCGGTGACCTCGCTCACCTGCGCAAAAGCGGGCGAGACGGAAGATGCCAGACGGCGCGAGAGTTCAATAACCTGGGGAGGCTCCACGTAGGCACGCCGCATGAGATCGATGTTCGAGAATAGCTCGTGCGTGCGACCGCGGTCGAGGATGCGACCGTCGGCAATTACCACAATGCGCTCGGCAAAATCCGAGACGACTTCCATATCGTGGCAGACCATGATTACGGCGCAGCCGCGCTCGGCCATGGTGCGCACTGTTTCCATGACGGTCATGCACTCGCGGTAATCAAGGCCGCTCGTGGGCTCGTCGAGCACCACGATTTTGGGCTCTACGACCACGACGGAGGCGAGTGCCACCATCTGGCGCTGACCGCGCGAGAGCGAGAAGGGCGCCTCGTCGGCAGGCAGGCCAAAGCGGTCGATGACGAGTTGGGCACGACGCAGAGCCTCGGCACGGTCCATGCCGCCAAGCTCCAGGCCAAAGGCGACCTCGTCGAGCACGGTGTCCTTGCAGATCTGGCGGTCGGGGTTTTGGAAGAGGGTCGCGACCTCGCGAGCGATGCGGCTCGTGGGAACGGCTGCGGTATCCAGTCCCGTGACGCGCACGCTGCCCGAGGCGGGCTTAAGCAGGCCTGTGAGCAGTTTGGTGAGCGTGGTCTTGCCGGCGCCGTTTTGGCCGACGATGCCCACGAGCTCGCCAGGATAGAGCGTCAGGCTAAGGTCGTGTACGGCGGCTCCGCCATTGGGATAGGCAAACTCAACATGGTCGAAGGTGAGTACGGGTTCGGCGTCCTTGGCATGAGGACGCAACGACGGTGCATGCGGGGAACCGGCGGGCGCCCGGGCTTCGATAGCCGCGTGTGCGGGGTCGACGATGCCCGAAATCAGGCGCTCGGCCTCATCGACATCCAAGCAGGGGGTGCCGCTTACCAGGCCATCGGCCTCGAGGCTATTGAAGATACGCGTGACGCGAGGGCAGTCGACGCCGATGGCACGGAGCTCGTCGGTATGCGCGAAGACCTCGTGTGGCTCGCCCTGCAGCGCGATTTCGCCATGGTTGAGCACGAGCACGCGGTTGCAGTACTCCGAGAGCAGGGCGACCTTTTGCTCAACGACGACGATGGTGATTCCAAGTGCGCGGTTTGCCTCACGCAGCGTCTCGAAGACCAACGTGGAGCTAGCGGGGTCGAGTGCCGCGGTGGGCTCGTCGAGAACCAAGACACGCGGACGCATGGCGAGGATGGCGGCGATGGCTACCTTTTGCTTCTGTCCGCCCGAGAGGGTGGCGATCTCGCGGTCGCGCAGGTCGCTGATGCCGACGGTCTCGAGCGTTTCGCTCACGCGCCGCTCGATCTGGTCGTGGGGAACGCCAAAGTTCTCGAGGCCAAAGAGCATCTCGTCCTCGACGACCGAGGCGACCATCTGTGTGTCGATGTCCTGCAACACGCTGCCGACGATCTGCGACACATCGGTGAGCGAGACTTCGCAGGTGTCGTGGTCGTCAACCATGACGGACCCAAAGAACGTGCCGGTGTAGTGGTGGGGCACGGCACCCGACAGACAAGCGGCAAGCGTGGACTTGCCGGCGCCCGAGGGCCCGATGATGCCGATGAAATCTCCCTTGTTCACGCTGAGCGAGATGTGGCTGAGCGCCTGCTCGGTCTGCGTGCCATAGGAGAACGAGACATCGTCGACGTTGATGATCGTTTCCATGGATACCTTTCATAGTCATTGGGGACAGTCTTAAATGACCAGTTGTTTAAGACCGTCCCAAAAAAGCTCGTTGTTTGGGACGGTCTTTGGTGGTGAAGCACGGAGACGGCTTTACGAGGGGCCCCAGGTTGGCGCGAAAGAGGAGCGAAGCGTACTTGGGTACGCGAGCGACGAATGAACGCCAAGATGGGGTGGCTCGTAAAGCCGAGCGGGTTAGTTGAGCTTCAGGGCCTTCTGGATGGGCAAGTAGAGGGCGCCGACCAGAATGGCGTTAAAGACGGCGGTCATGGCGACGACGGGCAGCATGGCGGCGGCGAGCTCGCCTACCACGCCGAGCATGGCCATCTTGATGACCATGAAGATGACGCCGGAGACAAAGGTGGTCAGGAAGGTTGCGACAATAGCGATGGCGGGCTTGACCTGACCGTTCTTGCCGGCGGCGTTGACGATGCCGGCCATGAGCATGGCGGCGATGCCCTCGGCGGCAAAATCGACGAACGGCGAAGTGGTGGTGATCTGGATCACGGCAGCCGAGATGAGGCCAATGACGAGCGCCTGACCGATGTTGGGGCGAACGACCAGAATGGTGAGGCAGAAGGCCGAGATGATGAACTCGGGGCTGATCATACCGCCCGAAATGCTCGAGACTGCCTTGCCGACGGTGAAGTTGAGGATGAAGCCGGCGGCGAGCAGGATGGCGAGCAGGACGAGGGCACGGACATCGAGTTTGCCGCGGTCGGCGGTCTGGACGGTGCGGGGCTGGGCGGTGGCGGTGGTGTTCTGAGACATGGTGAAAATCCTTTCAAAAAGGGGAGTGTAAGAGAAAAACGGAGGCGCGTGATGCGAATGCGATCGGGCTCGAGATAGAAAAAGGCCACCGGTCGAAACCGGAGGCCTTCCAATCACCTAGAGCGCAAAAGCAGGCGTGAGGGACTCACTGTCGACCGATCGTATTCGCATCACGCCACCACCAGTTGTTGAGAGACTTCATCGTGTTCTTCATGTCGGTGGCTCCTTTCATGATGCCGTGGCGCGGTCGCACCTTGTTGCTGTTGCGCTGCACTATAGCACAGCAAAGTGTGTGCGGGGAAATCTTTTTTAAAAAGATTTCAGGCGGGTTTCCCGCCGGTCAAAAGAGCGGGCTGAGCGGGCGAGGCTGCCATTGCCGCCTTGTCCGCTCAGCTAAGACGTTACTCCTTATTGCGACGGTAGAGGAAGTAACCGCCCGCGGAGATGACGGCAACGCCAGCGATGGCGAATGCGGCCACCATGCGGCCATCAAAACGATCACCGGTGGTGGGCAGGCCGCCCTTGGTGTTCGTCTTGTTGGTGGTTACCGTGGTCGTGGTGTCCGACTTGCCAGGCTTCTCGGGCTTGGTGGTGGGCTGCTCGGGCTTAGCGGGCTGCTCGGGGGTACCGGGCTGCTCAGGAGTACCAGGCTGATCCGGGGTTACCGGGTCGGTGGCAAGAGCGTCCTTGGCGTAGGTGATGGACACCTTGAGGCCGTTGGTCTCGGTGTTCAGGTCGCTCGGGATGAAGGGCTGGTCGAAGTTTTCGGCCTTCTGATAGGCGCGCATCTCCTGGAGCAGGGCCTTGCACTTCTTGTAGGTGTTCTCGGTAGCAGCCTTGCCGGCCTTGTTGGCCAGGGCAGTGCGGCCCTCGGTGGTCGTCTCGGCTAGCATGGCGGCGTCAACTTCCTTGTTCTGCTCGATGAGCTCGTTCTGGAGCGCATCGAGGTAGGCACGGACGCTGATACCAAGGGTGTCAGGGTTCTCAAAGCAGAGCGAGCTGATGTCCATGAGGACGTAGTTGATTGAGTTCTCGGGCTCCTCGTTGTACACGACGTCAGTCTGTTTGCAGTGATCGAAGGAGACGGTCTGATCGCTGAAGTACGGGCTGACCTCAGTTATCAGAGCGGAGTACAACGGGATGGCGACGGAGTACGCGGCGCGGGAGAGCATTTCCCACTGGATGGTAGCGACTTCGGGGTCATACCCGCGACGAATCTGGAAGAGGTTGATCTCGGTGTTGCGCTCGCTGCCGATGCAATAAACACCATCAGTGTTCGCGTTGAGGCCAGGGACGTTCTCGCCGCGGTTGCCGAAGGCGCGAATCAACTCGAAAGTGCTCCAACCAGACTTGCCAGGCTTGAAGAACAGGGGCTGGATTTCGCTGACCATGGCTCCCTTTTGGTCAGGTTTTCCTTTCTCCTTTACTGTGATAATGTCGTAATCTGTGCCTTTGGTCAGCTGACTACCAAAATAATCGCGGCCTTGCACATAGCGGGACCACTGGTTTACGCCGGAATCGGCGAGGCTTTCGCCATACGTTTGGGCGACATCGAATTTGCCGTCAGCGGAGTATTTGGCGAAACCCTTTTCTTCGGGCATGGATTGGATCTTTTCAGAGTGGAGGCAATTCTCGGTGTCATTGAGGTCGACATCGTAGTTGAGGCTCCCGATATTAGGGTTGAGCGACGCGACGTCGTCAGCGAGCTTCATGGCGATCCACTGATGGGCGGAAAGTGTGGCGAACAGCCAGGTCTCGTTGTTGTCGGCGATGATGATCTGGTCGTTGGTGCAGACGCCTTGATCATCGATCAGGCTGCCGAGGAGCTCGACGCCCTCGCGGGCCGTGGCGCTCTCGCCCAGGATGATGCTGCCGTAACTGTACTCGCCCAGACCCACTTCCTCATCGATGAGGTCTGCTGCAGCGGCCTCCTCGTTATAGGAGGTGCTTAGCGTGGCGGAGCAGGAGACGCCCTTCTCGTTGATGCCGGCCTCGGAGTAGGCGTCGGTGCGACCCATCCAGTTGGAGGGGTGGTCGCGTACATAGCTGTAGCGATAGGTAGGCTTGTTCGAAGTGTATTCAAAAGCAGATTCAATCGAGCTGTACTTAAAGCCGGGTTCGTGGGCAGGTTCGATGCCGTAGTGCTTAAGATAGCGCTTGCCAAAGTCCTCGGCGCGGCCGTAGTACGTGTTGCCGTCCGCCGTGAGCTTGCCGCCCATGTAGATCTGCGTGCAGGCGAGCGCAGACGTCGGCATGGACATGATGGTTGCAGCTCCAAAGGCGAGGCCTATGCCAAGCTTTTTGAGCGCGTTGACGGGGTGAGTTTCCTCATTTTCCCTCCCAGCGTGCGAAAGCTCTCCGTTGCCAGAGAGCTTCAGCCAATAAAGACACCCCATTAGCGTAACGAACTGGAAACAATATTCATCTATGAAAGAAACTTACTCGATAAGCGTAATGAAATATGCGATGAGTGGTTAATTATACTCGGTTTGTAGCTTTACTTTAATAAAGACGTCCTGCAATTACATTACCTGAATAAAGCGCCTTGCACGGGGCGCAAAGAAAATCCCCCGCTGTTTGGCAAATGCATAAACAGCAGGGGAGACGATAATTGGATGAATATCATACCAATGTGGAATTACTTCTTCCGGCGGTGGATCACGTTGATCGCATAGCCGACGAGCATGGCCAAAACGATGATGATAAAGCCGAGCAGGGGATTGTCGTTCATAGGGTCCTCCTATTTTCCGAGCGGGGAGAATTCGTCGACGATGAGGTCGAGGCATTGCGGAAGCGCGCGGGCTCCAAAGACGCCCGAATTGCTGGAGATAATCTCGCCATCGAACTGCATGCCCAGCGACGGGGTGCAGGTGATCTTGGCTTCCTTGGTCTGGATGATCTTGAACTGCGGGCGGCCGAGTACCTTGCCGGCGGGGTCGAGTGCGGCGGTGATCACAGTCGGTAGAAGCTGCACAGTTTTTACGGGTTCGATGACCGCAATGTCGACCATGCCATCGTTCATACGGCAGTCGGGGAACAGGTTGATGTCGTTTTGGATGACCGAGGTGTTGCCGGCCATGCAGCAGATGCCGTCGAGCTCCTCGACAATGCCGTCATGCTCAATCGTAAAGTGCGCCACCGTGGGATTGGGCGTGGCGAGCGCGGAGAGGAAGTAAGCGATCTCGCCGATGTCGTTTTTGGTGGGGGCGGCCTTCATCATGATCTCGGCGTCGAAGCCCGAGCCGGCGATGATGATGAAGCCGTGGCGCTTCTCGTTGCCGTTCTCGTCGAGCCAAAAGAGCTCGCCCATGTCGACTTTGACCGTGCGACCGGCACGGCAGGCCTTGGCGAGCGCCGCCGCCTCGGGGGCATTGCCGATGTTGTTGAAGAACAGGCAGGCCGTACCGGAGGGGAAGACGAGCGTGGGGACACCGCATCCGCGCATCTGGTCGAGCACGTTGGAGACAGTGCCGTCGCCGCCCGAAACGACCACGCGGTCAAACTCGCGCACGTCTGCCACGGCGTCCTCGGGTTCCATGCCATCGCCGATAAAGCGCATCACGACCTCGTCGCCGCCCTGTGCAAGGGCGTGCGTGAATGCGAAGATTTCATCTGAGCTGGGGCCCGATGCCGGGTTGTGGATGATAAGGCAGCGCATACTTACGTTCCCGTTCTGTGACTAACCGAGTATAGTTGTAAGGCAATGCCGATATCCTACCCGTGTTTTTCGGGCCTAACCTTATTCGATGGGTTGATATGTACATTTCCACACATCAGGCTCTACTCGACTTTTGCCAGCGCGCCCGTGAGTTCGACGCGATTGCCGTCGATACCGAGTTTTTGCGCGAGCGCACGTTCCATCCGCGTCTATGTTTGGTTCAGATTGCCACCCCTGCTGAGAGCGTCGCGGTCGATCCCCTGGTAATCGACGACCTATCGCCGCTGGCCGAGCTTATGGCAGACGAGAGCGTGACCAAGGTCTTCCACGCGTGCTCGCAGGATATGGAGGTCATGCTCCATACCGTGGGCGTGCTGCCACGACCGATTTTCGATACGCAGGTCGCCGCCGCCTTTTTGGGCGAGCGCCAGCAGATTTCGTATGGCGCGCTTGTTCAGACGTTCTGCGGCGTATCGCTGCCCAAGACCGAGTCACTGACCGACTGGTCGCGCCGCCCGCTGACCGATAAGCAGATTGAGTATGCGATCGATGACGTCAAGTACCTGATCGTCGCCTATACCGAGATGATGAGCCGCCTGCGCGAGCTGGGCCGTGTGGACTGGGTGCTCGACGAGCTGCGCCCGCTGGCTGACGAGTCGCACTATCGCGCCGATCGCCACGAGGCGTTCCGCAAGGTCAAGCGCATCAATTCGTGCAGCCGTCATCAGCTGGGTATCGCGCGCGAGCTCGCCGCCTGGCGCGAGGACCGCGCCGAGCGGCGCAACATCCCACGCAAGTGGGTCATGTCCGACGACACGCTGCTAGCGCTCGTTAAGCGCAATCCCGTGCGCGTTGAGGAGTTCCGTAGCATTCGCGGTACCGATCAATTGGGGGAGCGCGACGTGGACGGTGCGCTCATGGCCATCAAGCGCGGCGCGAGCTGCCCGCACGATCGCCTGCCGCTCATGGTGCGCGGGCATCGCCAGATCTCTCCGGAGCTGGAGAGCGTGACGGATCTCATGTATGCGCTTATCCGCCTGGTTGCCGAGCGCTCGGGCGTGGCGACTTCGGTCATTGCCTCGCGCGATGACCTGGCCGACTATATTGAGCACCCCGAGCAGAGCCCCTTGCGCGAAGGCTGGCGTTTTGAGCTTGTGGGCTCGCGCCTGGACGATCTGCTTTCCGGCAATATGGGGTTGACGGTGAAGGACGGCAAAATCGAGCTCCTGTAGGGAAGCCTAGTCGGCTGAGTGGGTAGAATGCCTCCAACGTGTAACTCGATTCGGAGGAATTTACATGCCCTATTACTATGGTTACGGCTTTGGCATCGACCCGCTGTACCTGTTGGTTGTCCTTGTTTGCACGGTGCTTGGTCTTGCAGCGCAGAGCTATATCAACTCGACGTACAAGACGTGGTCTAAGGTGCGCTCGGACGGCGATACGGGTGCCACGGTCGCGCGCTGCATGCTCGACGCCAACGGTTGCAATGCCGTGGGTATCAAGGGTGTCGCCGGTGAGCTCACCGACCATTACAACCCGCAGGATAACAACCTGTATCTCTCAGATGCCAACCGTTCGGGCGGATCGGTCGCAAGCGTTGCCGTCGCCTGTCACGAGGCGGGTCATGCCGCTCAGCGTCAAAGCGGCTATGCCATGATGAAGGTGCGCACCGCCCTGGTCCCGGTCGTCAACTTTACCCAGAACACCTGGACCATCGTGTTGCTCTTGGGCCTTTTTATGAACATTGCCGGGCTCACAACCCTCGCGTTGATCTTCTTCTCGTTTAGTGTGTTGTTCCAGCTGGTTACGCTGCCGGTCGAGATTGATGCCAGCCGCCGCGCCGTGGCATATATTGAGCAGTCGGGTATGAGTTCCAAGCAGGTCAACGGTGCCAAGAAGGTACTGACGGCCGCCGCGCTTACCTATGTTGCCGCTGCGCTCACCTCGATTATTCAGCTGCTCTATCTTATGGCTCGCTACAACAGAAACTCCAACCGATAACAAATTGGGTCGCTGGGCGCCGCGGGGATTCGTGTCCCCGCGGCGCTGTACTATGTGTTGGACTTGAATTTGCGCAGGGCCGAAGCCCTTGTGCACGATGACGAAAGGAGGCTGCGTGGCAGGCTGGAATCTAACCGGCAATGCCGTTTCCGCCGAGTTTGACGGTTCGGCTGAGCAGGAGCGCAAGGAGCTCAGCGTGAGCCAGGCGGTAGAAATCGCTGCCGGCGCGCTCGATGCCATTCCGCAGCTGAGCGTTTTGGGCGAGGTCACGGGTTTCCGTGGTCCTAACGCCCGAAGTGGCCACTGTTATTTCCAGATCAAGGACGATTCGGCAGCCGTCGACTGCATCATCTGGAAGGGCGCCTATCTCAAGCGCACGTTCGATCTGCGCGACGGCATGCAGGTGAGCTTCAAGGGCAGCTTCAATCTCTATAAGGCCACGGGCCGCATGAGCTTTGTCGCCCGCTCGTTCTCGCTGGCGGGGGAGGGCTTGCTGCGTCAACAAGTGGCGCAGTTGGCCGAAAAGCTTCGCCGCGAGGGCCTGATGGACGAAGCGCGCAAACGTCGCATTCCGGTGTTCTGCTCGCGCGTGGCAGTCGTCACCTCGCTTTCGGGCGCCGTAATCGACGACGTCAAGCGTACGCTGCGCCGTCGCAACCCGCTCGTCGAGCTCGTCTGCGTGGGTGCCAAGGTTCAAGGCGAGGGTGCGCCGGCAGAGCTCATTGAGGGCTTGCGCCGCGCCGCTGCCATTACGCCGGCGCCCGACTGCATCTTGCTGGTGCGCGGCGGCGGCTCCTTCGAGGACCTCATGACCTTTAATGACGAGGAGCTTGCCCGCGCTGTGGCGGCTTGTCCTGTGCCCGTGGTGACCGGCATTGGCCATGAGCCCGATACCTCGATTTGCGACATGGTGAGCGACCGCCGCGCCTCCACGCCCACGGCGGCGGCAGAATCGGTGGCGCCGGCTATGACGGAGTTGGCCGATGTGCTCGAGGCGCGCCATCAGCGTCTGGGTGCCGCGATGGCATCGATGATTGGGTCGGCCCAGGTCGACCTGGAGATGCTCGACCAGCGCGGTCGCCGCGCCTGGGATACCTATACGGCCCGCTTGGGCGATGCGCTCGATGCGGCTGCGTGCCGCCCGTGCCTCAACGACCCCACATTTATGGTTGAGCGTCGCGAATCGGAGCTTGCGCTGACTGCCGATCGCCTGTCGGGCGCCATAGTACGCTCGGTCGGGGCATTCCGCTCCAACTTTGAGCGCCTGCCCGAGCGCCTGGTTGCAAGCACCTCGGGGCTCGATGGCAAACGCCATGCGCTCGCGCTTGCGAGTTCCCGCCTGGAGCATCAGGGGCGCACGATGCTCAACAAACCCGCGTCCGAGCTGGGCCGAGCGGCAGCCTCGCTCGACGCCCTGTCGCCGCTCAAGGTGCTTGCCCGTGGCTATTCCATCGCGTACAGCGATGATGGGGTGGCTACAAGTGCCAAGACCTTTAAGCCCGGCGACGCCATACGCGTGCGCATGGCAGACGGCAACGTGGCGGCAACGGTCAATACGGTCGAGTAGGCCGCGTTTCATAGCGATAAACCTTTGGGAAAGGAAACAGATATGGCAGAGAAGACCCCGGTCGAGCAGCTTACGTACAAGCAGGCCTCGCAGGAGCTGGAGCTCATCATTCGCAGCTTGGAGTCGGGCGATATGGAGCTTGAGCAGTCGCTCGAGAGCTACACCCGCGGCGTCGAGCTCCTCAAGAGCCTGCGCACCCGCCTGTCCGATGCCGAGCAGAAGGTCTCGGTGCTCCTTAAGGACGTCGACGGCAACGACGTACTCGCCGACGGCGAAGCCGCCAACACCGACGACAACCTCTCGTTCTAACCATCCCGACCAAATATAATTACCTTGGTCTGTAAGAAAGGAACCAGCTATGTGTGATTGCATCTTCTGCAAAATCGCCAACCACGAGATCCCCTCGACCGTTGTCTATGAGGACGACCAGGTCATCGCCTTCGACGACCTCAACCCCCAGGCGCCGGTCCACACGCTCGTGATCCCCAAGAAGCACTACAGCGATATCGCCGATAACGTGCCGGCCGAGACCATGGGCGCCATGGCTCACGCCATCCAGGAGGTCGCTAAGGCCAAGGGCTTGGAGGACGGTTTCCGCGTCATCTCCAACAAGGGCGTCAACGCCGGCCAGACCGTCATGCACTTCCACATGCACGTCCTCGGCGGCAAGAACCTGGGCGAGAACCTCATCTGAGGGCGCGTAGCCCGTCGACTTGGCTGCCTTTGGAGTAATCTATGCAGCTTTCTCAACTCGAATACCTTCAAGCGGTAGCGAACTATGGTGGCGTGCGCAAAGCAGCTCGCGCCGTTCATGTGAGTCCGCAGGCTGTTTCGTCGGCAATCAAAAAGTTGGAATCTGAGTATCAGATTGTTTTGCTCGACCGATCGGCGGGGGAGGCTGTTTTGTCTCCGGCGGGCAGAGAATTTGCGCGTCGTGCACGCGTGATCCTGGCACAAGTCGACGATCTCAAAAAGTACGCTCAATCGAGGGACGACGGCGTCTCGCCCGACGGCCACTTTCGTCTTTACGCCCCCTGCCTTCATGGGCGGGGGCGCCTTTTTGCCGAAAACTGGTATGACTCGTTTGAACGCTCGCACCCTCAGATTCATCTTGATGTGTGGCATCAGCCAACGGCGACATGCTTTGAATCGCTTGTGCTTGGCATTTCGGATGCGGCCATCTCATTTGAGGAACCAAGGGACGGTGTCCTTTCTTCGAAATACTTGGGTGAAAAGGAGCTCAAGGTTCTTTCATGCCCAGCGGGTCATCAATCTGTGGGTGCTATGACCGTTCGTGAGTTACTGAGCGGCAGGCTCGCTGTTCCCATTAATTTGTCACCCTGTCTCAATGCAATCAATCAATGTCCTGAAGCCCAGCTCGTTAATTTTCGCTTCCGTGATGTCGAATACGGAAGCAGGGCGCAGACTGAGTTTCTTCAAGCCGGGGGATTGATATTGAGTTTTTCTGGCTCTTCTCTCGCATCAAATGGATTGGAAGTAAGCGAGTGCTCCATCGAAGGCTCGCATGACGTAGCCTTGCCCGTCTACTTTTGCTATCGACAAAATGCCTGGACCGATCGACACCAGACGGTTTTTCTGCACCTATTGCGTCATCTTGCTTCGTGAGATTAATTGGCTTCGAGGCGTCAAGTGATTATTGACGCCTTGCAACACATAGCTGACAGCTTTGCCCTCATGCTTTTCCAAGATTCCGATTTAGATTGCTGACTCTTGGAGGGCGGAGCATGAAAAACCGTACGGTTTTGCTTTATATAACGTTCGTTTTTCTGTCGAACTTCAGCACTATTTTGTATTTTCTGACGGTTTACCTTGAATTCGTCGGATTCTCGATAGTGGCGATTTCTAGCATGATGATTGCATATCAAGTGAGCAAGTTCATCCTCGAAGTTCCCACTGGCTATATTGCTGATAGGTTTGGACGAAAGACAAGCGGTCTCGTTGGCGTCGTGGGGATGCTTGGATACTACGCCGCCCTGCTTCTCGTCCGTTCCCCTCTGCTTTTAATCGGTGCGTTCGCTCTCAAAGGTTTTGTCGTTGCATGTCTGAGCGGATCCATAGAAGCGATTTACATTGACAGCGTCTCTCGGGACCAGCTCGTAAGACTTAATGTCGTTGAGCGATTTGTTTTCTATGCCTCTTATGCCCTCTCCGCTTGCGTGGGCGGTTTCATTTCGTCTGTCGGTGCATATCTCATTGGTCTTTCGGCAGATATCATCGCAATGGTGTTGACGTTGGTTGTTGTTGTCTGCATTCCTGAGATGCGAAGAGGGGGCACTGCGGCGACACCTGAACGTGGAATTAGCCCGAAGATGATCGGTGCCGCTATTGCGTGTAATGGTATTCTTCGTTCGGCGTTCATCATGGACTGTTCTCAGGCATTTGCTTTTGTCGCCCTGGAAGACTTTTTCTCACTGCTGCTTGCGGGTCGCGGAATGAATGCTGTCGCTTCGGGCGTGACCATTGCGGTCCAGCTCCTTGCCTCCGCCTCCATAGGGTTTATTGTGCCCAGTGTGATTGCTCGTGTCGACAAGGGCCGTTTTGCGTGTATTTGCGGCATTGTGCGCCTTTCCCTGACTGCTCTGTTTTTGATTCCCTTTACTCCGGTCTGTTTGCTGCCCGTGTTCTATGTGTTGCAGACGGTCGCTTACTCGTTATTTGCTCCAATTAAATACTCAATTTTTCAAAATGCTGCTGATTCTTCGATGCGCTGTTCATTGATTTCGGTTCAAAGCCAGATGGTGGCGGTGGGTGCTGTTCTTTTCTATCTGCTCAACGCTGTGTTGAGCAGCGCTGCGGGCATTCGAGTCGTATTGCTTGTCGCGCTCGGGATTTCTTCTTTGGTGTATATTCCCGCGCTATTTCGTCTTACAAGCCAAAGGACATGAGTATTTAGACACCGATAACTTATATATCAACGCCAATAAACCCGAGCGCGAGGGCGTTTGGGTTTATTATTGAAGCGTATGTAACCTGGCGGCGCCACACCGCCTGTTAGTAGGGAGACACATGAACGTTCTGGTCGTCAACGCAGGATCTTCGACCCTTAAGTATCAGGTCATCGATACCAAGTCCCACAAGGTGTCCGCAAAGGGCTCCTGCGAGCGCGTCTGCTTTACCGGCGGTACCTTCACCCACGCTGCCAACGGTTCCAAGAAGGTGACCGAGAACATCGAGTTCCCCGACCACAAGGTCGCCATCGAGGTCGTCCTGAAGGACCTCGAGGCCAACGGCGTCAAGATCGAGGGCATCGGCCACCGTATCGTTCAGGGCGGTTGGTACTTCGGCGATTCCTCCCTCGTCGACGAGGACGTCCTCGCCAAGATCCGCGAGGTCGCTCCGCTCGCCCCGCTGCACAACAACCCCGAGGCCAACGTTATCGAGTACTGCCTGGAGCAGTATCCCGACCTGCCCAACGTCACGGTCTACGACACTGCTTTCCACTTCAATATGCCCGAGGTCGCCAAGACTTACGCCCTGCCCAAGGACGTCTGCGACAAGCTGCACATCCGTAAGTACGGCGCCCACGGCACCAGCTACCGTTACATCTCCAAGAAGGTCGCCGAGATGACCAACGGCGAGGCTCGCAAGGTCGTCGTGTGCCATATCGGCTCCGGTGCTTCCCTGTGCGCCATCGAGGACGGCAAGTGCATGGACACCACCATGGGTCTCACCCCGCTCGACGGCGTCATGATGGGAACTCGCTGCGGCTCTATCGACCCGGCTACCGTGTGCTACCTGCAGCGCGAGGGTGGCTACACCTTCGACGAGGTCGACGAGATGATGAACAAGAAGTCCGGCCTTTTGGCTGTGACCGGCGGCAAGACCAACGACTGCCGCAACGTCGAGGAGCTCGCCGCCGCTGGTGACCCCGATGCTCAGCTCGCCTTCGACATGTTTGTCTACAAGATTGCCGCTAAGGCAGCCGAGATGGCTACTTCTATGTGCGGTATGGACACCCTGGTCTTTACTGCCGGCATCGGCGAGCACGCTCCGGCTGTCCGCGCTGGCGTGGCCGACCGTCTGGCCTTTATGGGCGTCAAGATGGATCATGCCCGCAACGCCCTGCGTGGCGACGGCGCTTGGTGCCTGTCTGCCAAGGATTCCAAGGTCAAGATTTTCGTCATCCCCACGGACGAGGAGTTCATGATCGCCTCCGACGTCGAGCGCATCGTCAACGGCAAGTAATTGCAAAAGGGGAGGGGCTGGACGACCGAGCGCCGTTCGGCCCCTCTTTTGTGTTCGTTGGGCGATATGCCTGATAGCTATTTATTAAGTTGTGATAACTTCTTATTAACATGCGGCCGCCTTAAGGGGTCTGCGTCGACCGTATTGCACTGCAAAGGAGTCTCATGAACGTACTTGTTGTCAACGCCGGCAGCTCAAGCCTTAAATATCAGCTTTTGGATACCGATACCCGCGAGGTTTTCGCCAAGGGCAACTGCGAACGTATCGGTTCGGACATGGGCATCTTTGGCCACTCCGAGAACGGTGGCGCCAAGCAGACCGAGGAGGTCCCTTTCCCCGATCATCGCTCTGCTATCGCTCGCGTGCTCGAGGAGCTCGAGAAGACCGACTTTACGATTGATGGCATTGGCCATCGTATCGTTCAGGGCGGCTGGCACTTCGATGATTCCGCGGTCGTCGACGATGAGGTCATGGCTAAGATCCTTGAGGTGGCCCCGCTCGCTCCGCTGCACAATTACGGCGAGGCCGCGGCAATCGAATATTGCCGCGAGAAGTATCCTGAGCTGCCCAACGTGGCCGTCTTCGACACCTCGTTCCACATGACCATGCCCGAGGTCGCCTACACCTACGCGCTGCCCAAGGACGTGTGCGACAAGTACCACGTGCGCAAGTACGGCGCACACGGTACGAGCCACCGCTACGAGTGGATGATGGCCAAGGAGATCCTGGGCTCGCGCTGCCACCGTCTGCTTTCGTGCCATCTGGGCAACGGTGCTTCGCTTGCCGCCATTGAGGACGGCGTGTGCCGCGATACCACGATGGGCCTCACGCCGCTTGACGGCCTGATGATGGGCACCCGTTGTGGTTCCATTGACCCGGCCACCGTGTGCTACCTGCAGCGCGAGGGCGGCTACAGCTACCAGGAAGTCGACGACATGATGAACAAGCAGTCCGGCCTGCTTGCCATTTCGGGCATCTCCAACGACGCCCGCGACATCCGCACGCGCGCCTCCGAGGGAGATGAGCGCTGCCTGCTCGCCTTCGATATGTTTGCCTACAAGGCTATGCAGCAGGCCGGCTCCATGATCGCCTCCATGGCGGGCGTGGATACCATCACCTTTACCGCCGGCATCGGCGAGAACGACTGGTCGATTCGCAAGGCCTTCTGCGACTGCTTTGAGTGGCTGGGCGTGCGCATCGACAATAACAAGAACCGCGAGGCCGTGGGCAACGGCCCGCAGGTCATCAGCGCCGCCGGTTCCGCCGTCACGGTCATGGTCATCCCCACCGACGAGGAATACATGATCGCCCACGACGTCGAGCGTCTGACCAAGAACAACTAACGCTCGCATTTGCAAGTAAACGAAAGGCCTCCAGAGCAACAGCTCCGGAGGCCTTTTGCTAGCGGGCGGAAATTCCTGTCCCGAGGGGATATGTACGCTACTCAGCCATCTGAGCCTGGACGGCGGTGATGGCCACGACACCCACGATGTCGTCGGCAGAGCAGCCGCGCGAAAGGTCGTTAACCGGCTTGGCGATGCCCTGCAGGATGGGGCCGTAGGCGTCAGCACCGGCGAAGCGCTGGACCAGCTTGTAGCCGATGTTGCCGGCCTCGAGGTCGGGGAACACCAGCACGTTAGCCTTACCGGCGACGGAGGAGCCGGGAGCCTTGAGCTGGGCGACAGTGGGGACGATAGCGGCATCGAGCTGCAGGTCGCCGTCGATGGCGAGCTCGGGAGCCTTCTCCTTGCAGAACTTTACGGCCTCTTGGACCTTCTTGGCGACCTCGCCGCCGGCGGAGCCCATGGTGGAGTAGGAGAGCATGGCCACGTGCGGCTCAACGTTGCCCATGAAGGTGGACCAGGAGTGAGCGGAGGCGATGGCGATCTCGGAGAGCTCGTCGGAGGACGGGTTGATGTTGAGGCCGCAGTCGGCGAAGATCAGCGTGCCGTCGGTGCCGAACTGCGGGGTGTCGGTGCACATCACGAAGAAGGCCGAGACCAGCTTGGTGCCCGGGGCGGTCTTGAGGATCTGAAGTGCAGGGCGCAGGGTGTCGGCGGTGGAGTGGCAGGCGCCGGAGACCAGGCCGTCGGCGTCGCCCATCTTGACCATCATGGTGCCAAAGTAGGTGGCGTCCATCACCTGGGCGCGAGCCTGCTCGATGGTAACGCCCTTCTTGGCGCGGAGCTCAGCAAACTTCTGCGCATACTCCTCGTGCTTCTCGGCATTGCGCGGGTCGATGACGGTAGCGCCGGGAACGTTGATCTCGTCGGGGTTGCCCAGGATGACGATCTTTGCCAGGCCCTCCTCGATGATTTTGGTGGCCGCGACGATAGTGCGCGGATCCTCGCCCTCGGGCAGGACGATCGTCTTAAGGTCGGCCTTGGCGGCAGACTTCATACGGTTTAGGAAATCGCTCATGTTACTCCTTACAAGCGTTTCGCTAAGCTCCAGGCACCCGGCTGTTCACGAATAAACCCGCTGCTAGCGGGTTTACCTTTCAATTATGTACGCCGCGGTGCTTGAGCTTTCCTTGTGTGGCAAGCTCATTATAGGACGCATTAGCGCTATAATCGCTCTGATAAATATGTCTCGAAGAATGTTCGAGAAAAGCCCAGCTAACGAGCCCGTGGCTTTTGACAAGGAGTATCGATGCAGATTACCTCAGGCCTGCCTGAAGGCTTTAACGCCGGCGCGTACGACATGATTGTCGTCGGTGCTGGATATGCCGGTGCCGTTTGCGCCCGCCGTCTTGCCGAGACCATCGGCTATCGTGTTGCCGTTTTGGAGCGCCGTAGCCACATTGCGGGCAATGCCTATGACTGCACTGACGAGGCCGGAATCCTGATTCACGAGTACGGTCCGCATATCTATCACACCTTTAACGAGCGCGTGCACAATTTCCTGTCGCGCTTTACCAAGTGGACGGATTATCAGCACAAGGTGCTCGCCAACATCAACGGTACCCTTATGCCCGTGCCCTTCAACCATGCGAGTCTCAAGCTCGCCTTTGGTGACGAGCGCGGCGAGGAGCTGTATCAGAAGCTCGTGGAGACCTTTGGCAAGGATGTCAAGGTGCCCATTATGGAGCTGCGTAAGAAGAACGACCCGGATCTTGCCGAGGTCGCCGATTACGTCTACGAGAACGTCTTTTTACATTACACCATGAAGCAGTGGGGCCAGACGCCCGATCAGATCGACCCCTCGATCACCGGCCGCGTTCCCGTCTTTGTGGGCGATGATGACCGCTACTTCCCGCAAGCTCCCTTCCAGGGCATGCCGCAGGAGGGCTACACGGCGCTCTTTGAGCACATGCTCGACCACGACCTGATCGACGTGTTCTGCGACGTGGACGCCCGTGACCTCTTTGAAATCGACGACACCACCGTCAAGATCGACGGCAAGGTCTATGGTGGCGAGATTGTCTATACCGGTCCACTCGACGAGCTGTTCAACCTCGACTTGGGTGCGTTGCCGTACCGCACGCTCGATATGAAGTTCGAGACGCTCGATACGGACCAGTTCCAGCCCGTGGGCACCGTCAACTACACCACGAGCGAGGACTACACGCGTATCACCGAGTTCAAGAACATGACCGGTCAGGTCCTGCCCGGCAAGACCACCATCATGAAGGAGTACTCCAAGGCCTATACGCCCGGCTCGGGCGAGACGCCGTACTACGCCATTCTTGAGCCCGAGAACCGTGAGCTCTATGAGCGCTATCTTGAGCGCGTCCAGAACCTGACGAACTTCCACCCGGTGGGTCGTCTGGCCGAGTATCGTTACTACGATATGGACGCCGTGACCAATTCTGCCCTCGATCTTTCGGATGAGATTATCGCCTGCCATGCATAAAGTCATAACATTCGGTATTCCCTCGTATAACGCCGCCAAGGACATGGACCATTGCATCACCTCCATCTTGGAGGGGAGCAATTACGCTACCGATATCGAGATTATCGTGGTGGACGACGGCTCCAAGGACGAGACGGCCGATAAGGCCGATGAGTGGGAGGCACGTTATCCTGGAATCATCCGCGCGGTGCACCAGGAGAATGGCGGTCACGGTATTGCCGTCCTTTCGGGTCTGCGCGAGGCGCAGGGCACCTACTACAAGGTTGTCGACTCGGACGACTGGCTTGACGGCGCTGCCCTTTCGACCATGCTGTCGATTCTGCGTGGCTTTGAGGAGCGCGACCAGCGCGTTGACCTGTTTATCTCGAACTACGTGTACGAGAAGGTTTACGAGGGCACGCATACCGCTATTGGCTACAAATTTGCCCTGCCGCGCAAAAAGATCTTTTCCTGGGATCAGATCGGTCATTTCCGCCTGGACCAGAACCTCCTCATGCACAGCCTGTGCTATCGCACGGATGTGCTGCGCGAGTCCAACCTTCCCATGCCGCCGCACACGTTCTATGTGGACAACATCTACGCCTACGTGCCGCTGCCGCGTTGCAAGACCATGTACTACGCCGACATCGACCTCTACCGCTACTTTATCGGTCGCGAGGGCCAGAGCGTCAACGAGGCAACGATGGTCAAGCGTCTGGACCAGCAGTTCCGTGTTACGCGTATCATGATGGAGTCGTACCACTTGTACAGCGATGTTGGGTCGTCGCGCCTGCGTTCGTACATGATGGGCTACTTCACCATGATGATGGCGATCTGCTCGGTGCTTACCAAGCTTTCCGAGGAAGATTGCGCCGACGAGCGCCTAAAGACGCTGTGGAATGATTTGAAGGCCTATGACGAGCGCATGTATCGTCGTGCCCGCTACGGCGTGGTCGGGTTCTTCACCAATCTGCGCGGTCGTGCCGGTGACAAAACCACACTCGGCCTATACCGTCTTGCCTCAAAGATCTTCAAATTCAACTAGCACAGAAGCGCTCGGGTAACGGGGACCCCTGGTCCTTAACTTGCTACTTCGAACAGTCCTGCGCAAGACGGAGGCGCCACTGGTGCCTCCTTTGCGTGCGGAACTCGTATCAAGTTAAGGACCAGGGGTCCTCTGCTGTGTCTCGCTTTGTGTTAGCAAGCAGAATTTGAAGATCTTGGACGCGCGGTACACAGGGGCCTGGGCTGAAAAGACTTGGTTGGTAGGTTGCCCGGTGGGGCTTGGTTATGTTTGTCGCGAGTTCCGCACGAGCCGAAGAGCACTTAATGTGCTCTTCGTGCGAGCCAGGACTGTAGAGCAGCAAACATAACCAAGCCCACCGGGCAACCGGTCAGGTTAGGCTACTTCGCGGCGCCGGGGATGCCGTGGGAGGTTTTGGCGGTTTTGGCTCCGTTTACGATGGCGGTCTGTAGAGCCCTTACGGCGAGCATGCCCAGCAGGTCTAGGGGAACGGCGGCGCTTGCCTGGGCGTCCAGTTTGCCGCTGGCGAGGGTGTAGATGGTGTCGCCGTCGTTGGTGGTGTGCGTGGGACGGATGGCGTGTGCGTAGGCGTCTGCGGCCATCTGGGAGACCTTGGTGGCCTGGGCCTTAGTGAGTTCCACGTTGGTGACGATGCAGCTGATGGTGGTGTTGGTGCGGTCGAGCGGCATCTGCATGGATCCGGCGGCGGCAAAGGCTGCGAGTTCCATGTCGACGATCTGGTCGCTATCGGCCGCGGCACGCATACCGGCGACCCACTCGCCGGTGAAGGGGTCGACAACGTTGCCACAGGCGTTGACCGAGACCACGGCGCCCACCTTGATGGGGCCGAGCGCCACGGCGGCAGCTCCGAGGCCGGCCTTCATGCAGGTGGCGGGCCCCATGAGCTTTCCGACGGTGGCACCCGTGCCGGCACCTACATTGCCCTGCTCGAGCGTGGTGGGGGTGTTGTCGAGTGCCTCACGCACGGCGGCGTTGCCGGCCTCTATGTCGGGGCGCGCGGTGGGATCGCCAAAGGCGAGGTCGAAGATGCAGCTGGAGCACACGATGGGCACCTGCGTGGGTCCGACGGGCAGACCGATGCCGCGGCTCTCGAGTTCGCGGGCCACGCCGCTTGCAGCCTCGAGGCCAAAGGCCGATCCACCCGAAAGGCAGACGGCGTGGACCTTGTCGACGGTGTTCTCGGGACGCAGCAGGTCGGTTTCGCGCGATGCTGGAGCACCGCCGCGAACGTCAACGCCGCCGGTGGCGCCCTCGGGTGCCACGATTACGGTGCAGCCGGTGCCAGCCTCCTCGTCCGTATAGTTGCCAAAGCAAAAGCCATCGACATTGCAAACATCGATGGCTTCGAGCAGTGTGTCCATATTTTCTCCTATCGGTTTTCCGCCGGGCCTTATGCCCGGTCGGGATCCGTACGGTACGGCAAAATTGTAGGCGCTGGGGGATGCCCAGCGCCAGATGCAATTACGAGAGTTTTTGAATCGCGCGTGCTACGCGAGCGATGGGCAAGCCCACCACGTTATAGAAGTCACCCGAAATATCGTGCACGAGCATGCGGCCGCCTGTGCCCTGGATGCCGTAGGCTCCGGCCTTGTCCATGGGCTCGCCGGAGGCAACATAGCGCTCGATCTGCTCTTCGGTAAGCTCATAGAACGTCACGTCGGTCACATCGACAAACGACAGGCTCTCGGCGGCATGCGGAGCTGTAGCGTCGCTGGCTTTAACGATGCAGACGCCGGTTGCCACCTGGTGCGTGCGGCCCGAAAGCTCGCGGAGCATGGTGCACGCCTCGTCCTCGTTTGCCGGCTTGCCCAAAATCTGGCCGTCAAAGGTGACAATAGTATCGGCCGCGACGGTCAGTTCGTTGGGCTCGGCATGCTCGGCCGCGACGGCAGCGGCTTTGGCACGCGCCAAGCGCTCGACGAGCGTAAGCGGAGCTTCGCCATCAAAAGGCGTTTCATCGATATCTGCGGGAATCACGCGAATGTTATAGCCTGCCTCGCGCATCAGCTCTATACGGCGCGGCGATTGCGAAGCCAAGATCATAGCTGGATGCCCTCGGCGACCTTCTCGACGGCCTTCTCGCCGGCGAGCGTGCGCAGCAGCTCCAAGGCAAAGGGGAGTGACTGTGCCATGCCGCTGGCAGTGATGATGTTGCCGTCTTGCGTGACCTTCTCGCCGGTATAAACACCCTCGGGGAAGCTTTTCTCAAAGCCAGGGAAGCACGTGGCATGGCGTCCCTCGAGTAGACCAAGCTCGCCCAGGATAAACGGGGCAGCGCAGATGGCGGCAACGTGCTTGGTCGCGGCGAAATCGCAAACTACGTCGCAGACGCGCTGGTCGGCGCGCAGGTTGGTGGCACCGGGCAGGCCGCCGGGCAGCACGACGCAGTCATACTCGTCAAAGTTGATCTCGTCAAAGAGCGCGTCGCAGGTCACGGGAATCTGCAACGAGCTCACGACCTCGCGTGTGGGCATAATCGAGACGAGCGTGGCGCGCACGCCGCCGCGACGCATGACGTCGACCATGGTCAGGCATTCAATAGTTTCAAAGCCATCGGCGGCGAGAACGGCAACGCTGGGCATGTGAGTTCCTTTCGATAGGCGGCATACAATTAGCCGTCTTATACCCCGAAGACATACGCTTGCCACGCTCGATTTCCCAATGTTTAGAAAGGGACGGGGACTAAATAATCATTCGGTATAAATTGATTATTTAGTCCCCGTCCTAGAAAAATCATCGGGCGCGGTCTTGGGCAAACAGTCTAGTTGCGCTTGAGGTGGACGACCGTTTCGCAGTGGAAGGTTTGCGGGAATAGGTCGACCGGCGTGATCTTGACGGGGGAGAAGGTGCCTTCCTCGACAAAGCGCTTAAGATCGCGCGCCAGGGTGGCCGGATCGCAGCTCACATAGGCGACATCGCGAGCGCTTGTGCTGGCGATGAGGTCGATAGCCTCGGGCGCCAGACCTGCACGCGGCGGGTCGACTACCAGGACGTCGGCGTCCTGGTCGGGGAACTCGCGCACGGCATCGCCGCCGATGACGTCGACGTTGTCGAGCTTGTTGATCTCGAGGTTACGGCGTAGATCGCGCACGGCGGGGCCGTAGGCCTCGACGGCAGCGACAAAGTCGCAGCGGCGGGCGAGCGGCAGGGTAAAGGTGCCGGCACCGCAGTACAGGTCCACGGCAAGCTCGTCTTCCTGCGGGTCGAGCGCTTCCATAACGAGCTCAATCAAAATCTCGGCGCCCTTGGTATTGACCTGGAAAAACGACGGGGCAGATAAGCGCATCTGGCTTTCGGCGATATTCTCGGTCCACGAGCCCTCGCCGGCGAGCATCTCGACTTTGGAGACACGGCGGGCTTTCTTTCCGCCCTTGCTCATGACGCGCACGACGCTCGTGGGGTGTGCGGCGTCTGCCAGTACGCGTGAGACCTGTGAGCGCGGGAAGGAACCTGTGGGTGTCCAAAGTGCGACCTCGAGTGCTTTGGTGCGACGCGAAGCGCGAATGCCCACGCGCTCGAGGCCCAGGTCGTGGCTGCCGCTCAGATAGTTGAGCGCGCCGACGACCGATTTGAGCGCCTTGGGAAAACGCTTATCGAACAGCGGGCACGAATCGACGGTCACGATCTTGCTGGGATCGACGCCGTGCATGCCAAGGCGAACGCGGCCGTTAACGACGGTCGGCTCCAGCTCAATCTTATTGCGGTAACCCCAGTCGTCCTTGGTGTAGCGGATGGGCTGGACAAGATCGTCGACCTGCTCGGGGGTGAACTTGCCAATGCGCTCGAGCGTGGAACGCAGGTTTTGCTCTTTGGCGGCAAGCTGGGCGGTGCGCGAGAGATTGCCCCACGAACAACCGCCGCAGATGCCCACGAAGGGGCAGCGGGGCTGAATGCGATCGAAGCTCGGCTCCAGAATCTCGGTCGTGCGGGCGCGCATAAACGACTTGCCGTCCTGCACGACCTCGGCCTCGACGGTGTCGCCTGCCACGGCGCCCTGTACAAAGACGGCCTTGCCGTTGTCGGCGTGCGCCAGTCCGTCGGCGCCGTAGGTCATCGATTCTATAGTGAGCTTCATATTCCTGCCTGTCATTCGCGGTTTTGTCCTCAACCATGGTAGCAGGGAAAAGCGCCCCGTATCTGGGGCATTCCTCAAATACGGGGCGCTTCTACAAACGTCTATTTTGTCTTGCCGGTAATGAGCGTCTTAAGCCCTAGGCCGATCAGACCCAGTCCCATGCGCACGCGACCGTGGCGATGGCGCTCGATGGCCTTGGTCTTGCCAACGGGCTTCTCGCGGCGAGCGCTCTTCTCGGACGCGGGCTTGGCCGCCTGCGGTTGGGGCCGAGGAGCAGGTTCGGACTCAGGCTCGATAACGGTCGCTCGGACCTTCTGGACCTCGGGTGCGGCCGGCTGAGGCTCGGGCTCAGGCTGGGATGCGAGCGCGGGTTCTGCCTCGGTGGCGGCCTCGGCGTTGCGATACGCACGCTCCAGCAGGGCTTCCTGCGAGTTGAAGGGCTTCTCGTCCTCTTTGCGCTTCACGGGAACCCAGGTGCCGTCACTCGTCAGGCTGCGTGCCTTCACGTTGTCGCGCAGCTGCATGCCCATGTACTCGTGCACCAGGGCGCGGCAGGTGGGGTCGAGCACGGGGAAGGCGATCTCCACGCGGTGCTCGGTGTTGCGCGTCATCATGTCTGCCGAGCTCAGGTAGATCATGTCCGAGTCCACGCCAAAGGCATAGACGCGCGCATGCTCCAGAAAGCGTCCGACGATGGAGCGCACGTGCACGTTCTCGGTCTTGCCCGGAATACCAGGCTTGAGGCACGAGATACCGCGGATGATCATATCCACGCGCACGCCGGCACACGATGCCTCGGCAATCTTGTCGATGACCTCGCGGTCGGTAAGCGAGTTGAGCTTAAAGAACACGCGGGCGGGCTCACCGACAAGGGCGCGCTGGATCTCGCGGTCCAGGCCACGCATGATGAGCGGCTTGAGGCCCACGGGCGCCACGCCCAGGAAGCGGTAGTCGCCGCGCAGGTTGCCCAGCGACAGATTGCGGAAGAACAGGTTGGCGTCCTCGCCGATGCCGGGGTGGGCGGTCATGAGCATAAAGTCGCTGTAGAGCTTGGCCGTCTTCTCGTTAAAGTTACCGGTTCCCAAAAGCGTGAGTCGGGTGAGCGCCATGCCCTCGCGATAGGTGAGCTGGCAGATCTTTGAGTGGCACTTAAAGCCCTCGGAGCCATAGATAACGGTGCAGCCCGCTTCTTCCAGACGCTCGGCCCACTCGATGTTATTTTGCTCGTCAAAGCGAGCACGAAGTTCCATGAGCACCGTGACCTCTTTGCCGTTCTCGGCAGCATCGATCAACGACTCGCACAGACGGCTCTGCTTTGCCACGCGGTAGAGCGTGATGCGCAGCGAGATACACTCGGGGTCGTAGGCTGCCTCGTGTACCAGGTCCAGGAACGGATTCATGGCCTCGTAAGGGTAAAAGAGCAGCTTGTCGTGCTGCAGGACCTGCTCGCGGATGGAGCGGGTCATATCGATGGTGGGGTTGGGCTGCGGCTTAAACGGCGTAAAGAGCAGCTCGTTGCGTAGATGCTCGGGAATCTTGCCCTCAATACCAAAGACGTAGCCAAGGTCAAGGGGGATATCGCAGGTAAAGACCGAGCGGCGAGAAAGCTCGAGCGCCTTGCGGATGGTCTTGAGCGTTGGCTTTTCGAGCGAGCCCGATACGGCGAGCACCACCGGCTGCAGGCGCAGGCGCTTCTTGAGGATGCGCTTCATGTGCTGGCGGTAATCCTCTTCCTCCTCGACGCCCTCGCCGTCCGGGTCGATATCGGCATTGCGGGTGACGCGGATCAGCGCGCGATCCAGCGGTTTATAGGAGCCAAAGCAGCTGTCCAGGCAGGCGAGGATGACGTCCTCGAGCAAGATGTAGGAGTAGGTGCCGGTGGGCGAGGGGATCTCGACCACGCGGTTCATCGAGGTGGGAATCTCGATAAGGCCCAGCAGGCTCTCCTCGTCGGTGGCGCCGTCCAGACCACAGGCCAGATAGAGCGCGCCGTTGCGCAGGTTGGGGAAGGGGTGGCGCGGGTCGATGACCAGCGGCGAGATGACCGGCGACACGTAGGCCTGGAAGTAGCGGGTTACAAAAGTGCGCTCCTCGGGCGTAAGCGAATCGATGCGGGCGCGGTGAACGCCCAGGGTGTCGAGCTTGCCCTCGATGCTCTTAAAGATAGATTCCCAACGGGTAAGGAGCCCGGGCAGCTCTGCCATGACGGCATCGACCTGTTCGGAGGCGGTCATATTGCTCTTGTTCTCGACAGGCTGTTTTTTGAGCTCTGCCAGATCGGACAGGCCGCCCACGCGCACCATGAGAAATTCATCGAGGTTGGACTCGAAGATCGACACGAACTTAAGACGCTCGAACAGCGGAACGGTCTCGTCGAAGGCTTCGTCAAGCACGCGGTTGTCAAAGCGCAGCCAGCTAAGCTCTCGGTTTTGCGTATACGAAAAATCACGCGGCGGCTTGCGCAGCTTGGCGGCGGCTTGCTTTTTTTCGATTTTGCTCGGCATATGCATCTGTCCGTTCAGTCCCCGCAAGGGACGGTAGCCTAACTCTAATTCACTATTGTCTCAATTTAGTCGACCGCTGGCACGGACGTATCGCGTGAACGGTATCTTTACCTACTTCTTACGCTGACAAGCCGAAGCACTAACGTCCGGTGTTTTGAGCAAGCGATCTATATCCTCACTCAACTGGTGAGAATGTATGAATAAGAATGATAGCAAGCTGAATATAATCGAATGTAGGTCGAATCGAGGGCAAGCGTCATTTATATGCAGAAAACCGTTTTCACTATGCAATTTTGAATCATGGATAACTTTGAGTGTTCAAGCTTGATTTCCTAGAAAAATAACGTTTACCTAGGAAAATCTGCTTTACGAAACTGAAGTGCATCATGGGGAATCATATGCGATATACCGTTCATCGCACTTTGTTGACCGTTCGGGGGCGAGGTAGCATTACGAATGGAATTTGGATATAACTAGAGCTGTCAGCAAGCAGCGTCCCATATGGAGGGGCGCTGATACATTCGGCCAGTAAGGCCCGAAAGAAAGGTAGGAGGCCATGACGAAAGGTCTGCACGTGCCTTCCGAGATCGGCAAGCTCAGGAAGGTCTG
>NZ_JBDPAC010000023.1:0-34228 GCF_039836695.1 Collinsella aerofaciens
GTCCTAAACCGCTAGACGAACGGGCCATATGAAGCAAATGCAATGGCTGGGATGGAGGGAGTCGAACCCCCATTGACGGAACCAGAATCCGCTGTCCTGCCATTAGACGACATCCCAATGACTGCATCGCTGCGCTCGGCTGTGCCTTTGCGCAAGAAAGAAATATACGGGAAGTCTCGCCGTGACGCAAGCCCCAATTTTGACTTTTTTGAAATTCAGTCAAATTGGCCTAATTTAGTCCAACCCGTGAAGGACCTGTGAAGCCGACCGCTGTACACGAGGGGCAAAACGCCGCGAGCGGTAGCCGTCAACCGTTGGCAGATTCTACCGCGAAAACGATAGCACCAGGCAACACAATCGAAGTATCAATGATCGCGTAGATATCGAGGCGCCATGGACGAAGAGCTTGATTACCTATGGGAGACCCTGGGCCTCGAGATCACTGCCGACCTTTGGCCCGAACGGGACAAAATTCACCCCACGTTACGCCCCGCCATTACTGTGGTGCAGGCAAAATACCGCCGTGCATCCTTTTTGATCATGCGGATGTCATGGCACGCGGGACTACCCGACCTTAAGCGAATCCAGGCAAGTCTCGTCGAGCTGTCCGGCATGCCGACCGTCATATCCGAGGCGCACCTGGAACAGCGTCAGCGCGAGCGACTGCAACAGCAGCGGATTCCCTTTATCTGCCCTGGCGTTCAGGCATATCTGCCCTTTATGGACGAGGAGTACTGGAGTGGCAAGCCCAACAAGCACGTAAAAGTCTACGATCCGCACGAATGGGCACAGTTGGCGGACTGACTGGGGCAGGCCCGCCGGCGGAAAGTGCGTCCCAGATTTCAAGCTCGAACTGGTCCCCACTTTCCCGTCGAGCCCTCAACCGGAAACCGTGTCCCACAATCGAAGCTCCGAATGGGACGTGCTTTCCGCAACCGGCCACTTTGGGAAAGTGCATCCCATTCTGGAAGCGAATTCCGGGTCGCACTTTCCGCAGCCGCTACAGCAACGCCTCGGTCCAAGCCGCTTCTTTGAAGCCAGGAATCGCAAAGTCATCGCCCACCAGTAGCGGACGCTTAACAAGCATGCCGTCAGTCGCCAGCAGCTCGCAGCATTCCTGGTCCGTCATACCTGCATCCAGGCGAGCCTTCAGGCCCAGCTCTCGATATTTCATGCCCGACGAGTTAAAGAAGCGTCGCACCGGCAGCCCCGAACGAGCAATCCAGGTCGCAAGTTCATCGGCCGTGGGATTGTCCGTAACGATATCGCGGTCGATATACTCAACCCCATGTTCGTCCAACCAGGCCTTGGCCTTTTTACACGTCGAGCATTTGGGATATTCAACAAACAGTACGGTCATGGGAATCCTCCGAATGTAGATCGGCCAACGCAGGTACACACCATACGAGGCGCCTTCGCATGATGAGGCAATTGTAGCCCACGGGTCACACGCTAAACGAACCGTACCCCGAATCCGCGTTTGATGAACGGCAACAGCTCCATTGCCTCGGGCGTGATATGGCCCGCAACGTTCATGCGCTCGTCACCGGGAAGATCGACCCGCGCAATCTCAAGCTCGCCTTCGTAGCGCCCATATCCGCTATTACTCACAGCGATCGACCCCGCCTTTCGCGGCAGGCCGGCTCCGGCATCCGTCGGCACGGAATCCGGCTTAAGCTTCGTACGTGACTCCTGAGACCTAAAGATGAGGACACTCGAGTCGGGCCGGTCGTGATGAATCTGCCCGCGCACATAGGCATAACCGGGCTCAAGCTCGCATTGAAAATCCACGTATCCGGCGGAAACTTGAGCAAACTGCGCCCAGCCCGCATCGGATAGATCGGGGTCGCCGACCAACACAATGTCGCAATCGGCGCCATGTGCAAGCTCAAGCATATTGAGAGCAACCTTTGACGCGCGACCGCGCTGCGCCTCGACCGTCGGCAGTCCCTCGAATACCGGCCCGCGAACGTTAGCATCACCCGGCACAAAAGCCATGATTTCGAATCCAAGCGCCGCAAGACGAAGATTCGTCCGAGCAATGTCCTCCAGAGCTAAACCGGTATAAGGCTTGGGGTAAAAATTGTGGCAGGCGGCAAAACGAGTCACATCGGCACCAGCCTCACGCCACGATGCGATTTCATCAGAACTCACCGTCGATGCATTGACCACAATGTGAAATACACCGGACAGCTCCGCGACCCGCTGGGCGCTAAAGCCATAGTCCAAACGAAGGTATTCCAACCCCAGATCGCGCAGGTCCTCGATGCGCTCAAGCCCGAGCAAATCGCACGTGCGAGGCCCCACATCGGCAATGAGCGCAATGCCGCGGGCGGAAAGCAGCGACAGCACATGACGGACCTTATCGGCATACGCCGCTCCCCCATCCTCGGGAATATGCAGCGAGGTGAACGCATAGCGCGCACCCGCCGCGGCACCATGTTCAATCGTCCGCTCAATATCCTGCAGAGGGCTGGAAAGATAAATCGAAATACCCGTTTTCACGCTTCAACGCTCCTTTAAAAAAGGCCGGCGGAGCAGCTAGCCCCGCCGGCACAACCATAACATCAAGAAATCTGCCGCGCGCCGCGAACCCCGAGCAACACGGCTCGCGATATCAAACTACTCGCCAAAGAACTCGTTGATCTTCTGCTCGTCGACACCGAAGAACCACGTCAGGACAAAGCCGGCGGCATAGGCAAGCAGCATAGCGGCAACGTAGCCGAGCTGCTGGCCAGGAACGACGATCAGCAGGCCAAACAGACCGGAAACGCCCTGAGAAACCGTGCCGATGTGAAGCAGCGCCGCGAGCGCGCCGCCAAATCCGGCACCCAGGCAGGCCGTCACAAACGGACGAACGAGCGGCAGCGTAACAGCATACATCAGAGGCTCGCCCACACCCAGGATTCCAACGGGAATGGACTCTGCGACGTACTTCTTGAGCTTGGCGTTCTTGGTCTTAAAGTACAGCGCCAAACCGGCACCGACCTGGCCGCCGCCAGCCATCATAAGGATGGGAAGCAGGTAATTGATACCCTTGGTAGCGCCGTCGGGATCGTTGAGCATAGCGTGGATCGGCGTGAGCGCCTGATGCAGGCCGACGGACACCAGCGGCAAGAAGCCTGCCGACAGGATATAGCCGCCCAGGACGCCCAGCTTCTCGAAGATAAAGGTCAAAACGCTAAAGATGGCAGTCGTCAGCCATGCGCCAACCGGCTGGATGACGAGCATCAGAGCAAAGGCGCCGATGATGAGCACCAGCAGCGGGGACAAGAACGTGTCGAGTGCGTTGGGCATAACCTTGCGAATCTGACGCTCCATCCAGGCAAAAAATGCGCCAGCGATGAGAGCCGCGATCATGCCGCCCGCTGCGGGGTTGTACTGCGCACTGGTGAGCGGCAGCAGAATGGCAGTGGCAGGATCAGCCGCGCCAGGCGCAAGCAGGGGCATGGCACTGTTGGCGATACACATCATGCCGGCGATGCCGCCCAGCGCAGCGGAGCCACCAAACTCACGTGCCGCGTTATAGCCCACCAAGATGGGCAGATAGGCAAACAGGGCCCAGCCCATGGAACGAATGCCCTGGTACCACCACTCGCCTGCAAGCGCGCCTGCCGTCGAGACGTTAATGACGTTGCAGATACCGTTGATGAGGCCAGCCGCAATGATGCCGGGAAGCAGGGCGACGAAGACATTGGAAATCTTCTTGAGGAAGGCCTGAACCGGCTTAGACTCGTACTTGGCCTTCTGCGCGGCCTTGTTTGTGGCCGCAGCGTCAACCACGCTCTCGTCGGCAACGCCTTTCGCAAGGCCAGTGAGCTTGGAGAACTCCTCGAGCACCTTATTCACCTTGCCCGGACCCAGCACGATCTGCATCGTGTCGTCCTCGACCAGGCCCATCACGCCGTCGAGTGCCTTAATGCCCTCCGTGTCGACGTTGCCCGCGTCTTTGACGGTCACGCGCAGGCGCGTCATGCACGCCGCGTTTGCCAGCACGTTGTCTTTACCGCCCAAAAGGTCCAGCAGCTTTTGGGCCAGCTCTTTGTTCGTCATAACTCCTCCTTGTATTGGGTATCTCGTCTGGATGTCATATCAGCTCGCGCCGCGCACCTATTGAGCATCGGCATTGCTTTTCTCATGGCCACTCACCGCAGCACGGACATGGCCTCGCGCCCGCTCAAGAGCTACCGTAGCCTGCTCGGCATCGCAGTCCAGCAGTATCGAGACAATAGCGGTTTTTACGTGGCCGCCGGCATCTGCAAGCGCCTGAACAGCGCGCTCGCGCGTGCAGCCGGTCGCCTCCATCACGATGTTCTGCCCGCGCACCACCAGCTTCTCGTTCGTCTGCTGCACATCGACCATCAGGTTTTGGTATACCTTGCCGATCTTGACCATGGCACCGGTCGAAATCATGTTGAGAATGAGCTTTTGAACCGTTCCCGCCTTGAGCCTCGTTGAGCCGGTCAGCACCTCGGGACCGGGCACGGGCTCAATGGCAAGATCTGCGCTCTCCCCGATCTTCGACCCTTGGTTGCAGGCAATTGCAATGGTCTTGCACCCAGTTGCCTTGGCGTACACAAGTCCGCCCACCACATAAGGAGTACGGCCGCTTGCCGCCAGGCCAACGACAAGATCCTTGTCCGAGAGCCCACGCTCCCGCAGGTCGCTCGCGCCAAGCTCCTCGCTGTCTTCGGCACCTTCGACAGCCTTGATAAACGCCGTCTCGCCTCCGGCAATGAGCCCGACAATCAGATCGGGTGACACGCCAAACGTGGGCGGACACTCCGAAGCGTCGAGTACGCCCAGACGACCGCTGGTGCCTGCGCCCATGTAAAAGACGCGCCCTCCGCGCTCGAGTGTCTCAGCAGCCCAGTCGATTGCTGTGGCAACCTGGGGCAACACTTTCGTGACCGACTGGACGGCACGAAGATCCTCATCGTTCATCGTCGTGACGATTTGCAGCGATGTCATCGTATCGAGGTCCATTGACCTTTGATTACGCTGTTCGGTCGTGAATTTTGTTAAATCGAGCATTTCATTCACCTCATCTTTCCTGTTTCTCGATGTAGTTTTGCTTAATGACATGCGTCGCCCGTTCGTAGTCGCTGGCAACGTAAGCAGCGTACAGGGCATCGACAACCATAAGCTGGGCCATACGCGAAGCCATGGCACCGCTGCGGACCAAGGGTTCACTCGCAGCGACGCCGAGCACGGCATCGGCCATGGTGGCAAGCTTGGATGATCCATCTACTTTGGTAACGGCCACAACGGGACAGTTGTGACGTTGAGCCTCGGCGGTGCAGTCCAGCACCTCTTGCGTCAAGCCCGAGTAGCTAAAGGCGATTGCCATATCGCCCTCATGCATGTTCTTGGCACATAAGAGCTGATCATGCCAGTCGTCGTACAGATGGCACTCTTTGTCGACACGCATGAGCTTTTGCGCCAGGTCGTGCGCGACCAAACGAGAAGCACCAATACCGAACAGATTGACCGCGCGTGCCCGCTTAAGACGGGCCGCGCATCGCTCCAAGACGGTGTAATCGAGCGTTCGCGCCGTCGCCTCGATCGTGCGCACGTTGCTTTTCATCACCTTCCCCACGATGCGTTCGACGCTGTCATCCATGGAGATGTCCTCGAGGGCTACGTCTTTCTTGTCACCTAAGAGCGCCAGCTCGGCAATCAGTTCGCGCTGGAACTCCTTGTAGCCCGCAAAACCCAAACGCTTGCAAAAGCGCAAAATGCTCGAGGGCGAGGAGAACGTGACATCGGCAAGACCGCGGACGGACAGCCCGACCACCTCGTGCGGATGAGCGCTTACATATGCGATGACATTGCGTTCCGCCGGGCTCGCGCTGAGCTCACGCTCGCGAAGCCGCAAAAGCAATCCGTTTGCCATCTCAAACACCTCCGTTGAGAAGAATTAAAGACCAACGAACGATTCGTACCGGATACAAACAGCTTTTGCGGTACATTGTGCCGCATCGTGGCGCACAAAGGGCGAGCGTTCTACCGCTCGCCCCTCAAATCCGACCGCTCGGAAATACGCGCGACACAAAATAATTCAACAAGGTCGCATTATCAGAAACGGGTTTGTTACCGGCTAGCGCCTCGCATGGGCGCCGATCGGCCGAGTCGCATGGCGCACCAACGCCGCCGCCAGCAATACCGACAGCATGGCGGTGACATAGCCCGCAGCGTCGAATCCTAAATCGATAACGTCGAAATGCCTTCCGGGAACAAAGATCTTATGCACCTGATCGCCAACGGAGCAGGCGGCGCAAAAGAGCAATACGGGCACGCAACGGGAGCATACGCTCCACGGACGCCTGGAAAAGCAAACCACGACCACGGAGGCGAACAATCCGACGAAGAAAAACTCTACGGTATGGGCAACGCGACGGACGTTTGTGCCCACCCACATGCGAATGGAAGCAAGTCGGCCAGACCGGACATTCGAGGCAGCCGAATCGGTGCCCCCGGTCATTCCGTTCTCCGCCTGAGCTTCACCCGTGGCATCGACAGCCTGAACGCCCGTAGCCTGACCCTCCACCACACGCGCGGTGGACTCGCTCAGCAACGACGTCTCCACCGCATTTTGCTCCGTCAGCACCCAGATGCCCGCCAGCGTTGCAGCGAACAGAACGATCGCGGTCCATCCGATTATTTGTTTTACGCGCGCCAAGGGTCAACCTCCTTTTTTGAATATCAGCGAGTGTAGCCCCAAATGGCATCGTCACCGTATCAAAATTTGAATCGCAACAGGAAGCGACAAAGCGACGCAAAACCCTACCCCGCCTCGCGCATCCAGCGATCGAACGTCCCCACGCACACGCCCAGGCACTTTGCTGCCTGGCTGCGGGTAATATCGCCCGCCTCATAGCTATCGCGCACCAGCTCAAACTGAGGAGGGCATGGCTTGCGAGGTCGACCGAAACGGACCCCTCGCGCCCGCGCCGCTGCAATCCCCTCCGCCTGGCGCCGATGGATATTCTCTCGCTCCACCTGCGCCACGTAGCTCAGCAGCTGCAGCACAATATCAGCAATCAGGGTGTTAGTCACATCCGGCGCGCCGCTGGCCCTGGCGCGCGTGTCAAGCAATGGCATATCCAACACCACAATGGCAACCCCGAGCACCTTGGTAATGCGTCGCCATTCCTCAAGAATCTCGGAGTAATTACGGCCAAGTCGGTCGATAGAAAGCACCACCAGCACGTCCCCGTCTCCCAGGACGTGCAGCAGCTCGCGATAACGCGGTCGATCGAAGTCCTTGCCGCTCGCATGGTCGGCATAAATATTCGCCGAGCCCACGCCATAGGCGCCCAGCGCATCCAGCTGCCGATTAAGATTCTGATCGCGCGAACTCACCCGCGCATAACCGTACACCGTCGCCATCTCATCCCCGCTTTCTTGTAAACCTGCCAAAAGGGACAGGTTTATTTTGGTAGGTTTTACCTCTCAAATAGCAGGTAAGCGGGCGGCCGAGCAGACGGCAAGGTAGCCACGATTCAAATGCGAAGGGCGGTCCCGAAAGGCCGCCCTCCGCTCCCCCACCATGAGTCGGGATTTGGCTAATGGATAAGCTTAAAGTCCAAGTGCCCACGCGTGGTATTGACGCGCGAGACCTCGATAATCACGCGCTGCCCCAGCTCGTAACGGGTGCCCGTATCGGCACCTGTGAGCGTGAGCGCGTCCTCGTCGAACTCGAACCACTCGTTGCCCAGACTCTTGATCGAAACCAAGCCTTCGACCTGCGTTAGGTCCAAGCGCACAAAAAGGCCCATGCTGCTAACCCACGAGACGGTTCCGGCATAGCGCTCGCCCAGACGGTCCTCATAGTACTGGGCAATCTTGATCTTTTGCGTCGCATGGCTGGCGGCATCTGCCGCGCGCTCGGCATCGCTGCATGCGCGGCAGATCTGCGGCAGAATGCGCGGCAGCGACTCGCGCCCCTTGCCGATCAGCCGCAGCGTACGGACCAAGGCGTCCTTGCCGCCGAGCTGCTCATAGGCCAACTGCAGTTTGAGCACGCGGTGCACCACCAGATCGGGGTAGCGACGGATGGGACTCGTAAAGTGACAGTAGCACGGCGCGGCGAGCGCAAAGTGGCCCTCGTTGCGCGGCTTGTACAGCGCGCGCTGCATGCTGCGCAGAAGCAGCGTGTTAACGAGCGGTGCGTTGGCCGTACCGGCGGCAGCATCAACTGCAGCCTGCAGCTCATCGGGGCTCCCCAGGGCAATACCGGCAGCACGGCGATCGTCGATGATGCCTAACTGCGCCAGCGCAACGGCGGCACCGTGCAGGCTATCGGGGCTCGGATCCTCATGCACGCGATAGCAGGCCTCGATATCACGGTCTGCCAGCCACTCTGCAACGCACTCGTTGGCGAGCAGCATGGCTTCCTCGATAAGCGACGTGGCACACGAACGCTCACGCGCCACAATCTGCACGGGTACTCCGTCCTCACCCAACAGAGCGCGAATCTCGGCCGTGTCAAAATCGACTGAGCCGCGGGCGCGACGGATACGACGGCGGAGTTCGGCGAGTTCGTTGGCGGCGACAAGGAAATCGCCGAGGTCGACGTTGTAGCCGCGGGCGGCCTCCTCGCACGCAAGACCGCGCTCAAGCGCTTCCTCGCGCGAGGTCTCGGCAGCCGCAACATCCTCGGCCGCACCCTCCAGCACCGAATACTCCACCGCGCCGGCACGTACCAGCAGCGCCTCGGCGCCGTCATAGTCCATACGCACACGCGAGCGAATCACGCTGGGATACGAATCGTAATGCCGCACGCGACCCTGCGCATCGAGCTCGATATCGACGGTAAACGCAAGACGGTCCTCGTCAGGGCGAAGCGAGCACAGGTCACAGGACAGGCGTTTGGGCAGCATGGGAAGCACGCGATCGGCCAGATACACCGATGTCGTACGATGGCGAGCCTCAAGATCGATATGCCCGTCCCAAGCCACATAGTGTGAAACGTCGGCGATATGCACACCCAGCTTGTAGCCACCCTCGGGCGTGCGCTCCAGCGAAATGGCGTCGTCAAAGTCGCGCGCGTCGACTGGGTCGATCGTGATGACAAAGCGGTCGCGCAGATCGCGGCGGAGCGGGTCCTTAAGCGCCGCGGACACATCGAGCGAAAGCCCCTCGGCCTCGTCCAGCGCGGCCTCGGGATAGCTATCGGTATAGCCGTAACGCGCCATCACATATTGAACGCCCAAATCGGGCGCGTCATCTCCGCCAATGCGGCGTTCGATCGTCACGGTACCCGATTCCAGGCGCGTCGGGTAGGTCAAAATGCGCGCGACAACAGCATCACCCGGGTGGACACCCAGACGATCCGCCGAGGTATCCTCGGGCAGAATGAAGAAGTCGGCCTTCAGACGCGAATCGAGCGGCTCGATCACACCGAGCGGACCGGCGGTCTGGTACGTGCCCACCACGCTTATGGCTGCACGCTCAACCACGCTTTCGATCACGGCGCGCCGCTCACCGTGCGGGCTGTTCTTAATGCTCACGGCAACGGTATCGCCATCCATGATCTCGCGCTTACCGCGGCCCATGACCTTGTAGTCGCCGTTTTCGGTTACAACGTAGGCGCTATGCTCATGGAGCTGCACGCGCCCGGTCAGGCTCGGACGGCGTTCGCTGCGCACCGGCCCGCGCCGATTGCGAGCTCCACGCTTATGCTTGTTATTGCGCCCCATGGCGCCTCCTAACTATCGATTGCCGTTTACATCCCAAGAGTCTACCCAAATGATCCCTAGGGGATGAAGGAAAACGGATCACATAGATAGACCAGCGCTACGATGATTCGTTTCCTTCGTCCCCTAGGGATCAAAAAACGGGCCGCCCCATAAGAGACGACCCGTTGGAAGGGGTGAATTCCAGGCATGCTTACACGCGCAGGTAGCGGCGCATGGCGATGGCAGAACCAAAGAGACCGATAATCACGCCGACCAGAATCAGCGCAGCATAGGTCACCAGGTAGTACTGCATCGGCAGGGCAAACGACATCCAGCCGATGCTCTCCTGCAGACGCGGAATCATCAAATTGCGCAGCAGCTCCAGAACGCCGATGGAAAGCAGCGAGCCCAAAATGGCCTGCAGCACGCCCTCGGTGATAAACGGGCCACGAATGAAGCCGTTGCTGGCGCCGACCAGACGCATAATCGCAATCTCACGACGACGCGCCGTGATGGACAGGCGAATCGTGTTGTTGATGAAGATGAATGCGATAAAGGTCAGAAGACCAACGAGCACCACGGCGGCGATGCGGATGTAGTTGGTCACCTGGAACAGGCGGCTCACTTCCTCCTGGCCGTACAGCACGCTCGCGTTGACGTCGCCGTCATCCGCGATCTTCTGGAAATCGGCATCCTTCTTGAGCTTCTTTGCCGTGCTCTCGACCTTGGACGGATCGTCCATCTCAATAGCGAAGGAAGCCGGCAGCGGGTTCTGGCCATCGAGCGCGCTCATGGTGGCGTCGGCGTTGCCCGACATCTTGCTCGTATACTCGGCCAGCGCGTCGTCCTTGTCCTTATAGGTCACGGACTTGACGTTATTCCACGTCTTAAGCTCGGCCTCAAAAGCCTGAACATCGGCCTGATCGGCGTCATCACTAATGAACGCGTTGATGACAACCTGATCCTCGACGGTGCCGATCACGGAGTTCAGCATCGCAGAGCCCATGATGAACAGGCCGATGATAAACAGCGAAAGGAAGATCGTGATGACGGCGCCGAGCGAGGTAGTCCAGTTACGGAAGAAGTGGCTGATTGCCTCTTTGAAGGAGTAGCCCACGTTAGTTGGTGCCATAGTTGCCGTAACCTCCCCTCTCCTGGTCGCGGATGACGTGGCCGCCCTCGAGGGCGATCACGCGACGGTGCATGCTATCGACCATCTCGCGGTCGTGCGTGGCGACGATCACGGTGGTGCCGGTGCGGTTAATACGCTCAAGCAGCTTCATGATGCCCAGCGAGATCGCCGGGTCGAGGTTGCCCGTGGGCTCGTCGCAGATCAGCAGCGGCGGACGGTTGACCATAGCACGGGCGACGGCAACGCGCTGCTGCTCGCCACCGGAAAGCTGGTCGGGCAGCGAGTCCATCTGATCGGCCAGACCGACCAGGCGCAGCACCTCGGGCACCTGGCTGCGAATGACGCCCTTGGGCTTGCCGATGCACTGCAGGGCAAACGCCACGTTTTCGTAGGCGGTCTTTTGCGGCAGAAGCTTAAAGTCCTGGAACACGGCGCCAATCTGGCGGCGCAGGAACGGAACCTTGCGGTTCTTGATCTTCATGAGGTCCTGACCGGCAACCAGGATGCGGCCGCTCGTCGGCTTGACGTCGCGGTTGAGCGTCGACAGCAGCGTGGTCTTACCCGAACCGGAGTGACCGACCAGGAAGACGAACTCGCCCGGATAGATCTCGATGTTGATGTCGTCGAGTGCAGGCTTGTTGGGCTGTGCCGGATAGATCTTGGTGACATGCTCCATAAGGATAACGGGCTCGACACCGGCCTGCTTGGCCATCTTCTTGCGGCTGGCCTGCGGATCGATGGGCGCAAACACCGACGTAAAATCGGGGTTGTTGAGCGCGTTATCGAGGCTTGCGACCTCGGCGGCCTGATCGCTCTCGACCACCGGGGCAGCAGGCTGAGTGGGGTCGGGAATAGCGGCAAAGAGACCGGACTGCGCAGGCTGAGGAGCCGGCGTCGCAGGGGCCAAGGGGTCGGGAATGCCGGCCATGGTAGGCTGCGGCGTGGCGGCACCAGCCTGAGGCTGCTCCACGCGAGCGGTCACGGCCTGAACGGGCTCAAAACCCGCCGTGCCGGAAAGCGCGACATCGCTGGTTGGATTGTAGGCAAAGGGATCGGATGCCGGCTGTGCCTGATCTACCGGCTGAGCGGGGGCCTGAGCAACAGGCTGGCCCTCTGAATCCGGAGTGGCGAAACGACTGCCCTGGACGCCTGCCTGCGTCTTGGGGGCATCATCGCCCGCACCGGAGGTACGGAAGTGGTTACCCACTGGTGCTCCTTATCGTCGTGCGTTTAAACTACATGAGCGCTTTGTATTTTAGCAGCATTAGCTTTGCTGCACATAAGAAGCATGGCGTGCTTAGGGATCCCGTCGGCCGGGCACAGGGCTCCTCCGTCCTGCGGAAAGATTTGGAGAGTAGCCCTGTACCCGGCCTGCGGTAACTAAGGGGTCGCTGCGTTTATCTTGAAGTGCTGCATATACAAAGTTGGAAGGGTCTGAATTGCACTTTGCCGATATATGCCCTTTTCCCTGATGGGACCGTGCTTGAAGGGCGTCTTCATAAGTTGCGGTGAAATAGGGACTGTTGAGCCTTTAAGCTGGCAAAACAGTCCTTATTTCACCGCAACTGAAACAGGGGCGCTCTCCAAGAGAGCGCCCCTGCCGGGTTTCCATAGTAATGGCGAAACAGTTTTATAGTTCTGGCGAAGCAGTCCTTGAGATCCGCCTTGCCTTATGCCAAGAACTCCTTGGTGGTCGCCACGATGTTGGCGGCGTCCAGACCGTACTTGTGCAGAAGCTCGGCACCCGGGCCGGACTCGCCGAAGGTGTCGTTGACGCCGATCTTCTTGAGCGGCGTCGGGCACTGCTCGCACAGGACGTCGGCAACGGCGCTGCCCAGGCCACCGATCACAGAGTGCTCCTCGACGGTCACGACGTGGCCGGTCTTGGTGGCGCTCTTGACGATCAGATCGGCATCGATGGGCTTGATGGTGTGCATGTTGATGACCTCGGCGTCGATGCCCTCGGCAGCGAGCTGCTCGGCGGCCTCGAGAGCCTCGCCGACCATCAGGCCGCAGGCGATGATGGTCACATCGGCGCCCTCGCGCATGACAATGCCGCGGCCCAACTCGAACTTGTAGGTCTCGGGGTCGTTGATAACCGGCGAGGCCAGACGGGCGAAGCGCATGTACACCGGACCGTCGCACTCGTAGGCGGCGCGCGTCACGGCGCGGGCCTCGACGTCGTCGGCCGGAACAATGACGGTCATGCCGGGGATAACGCGCATGAGGGCGATATCCTCGCAGCACTGGTGCGTGGCACCGTCCTCGCCCACCGAAATACCGGCGTGCGTGGCACCGATCTTAACGTTAAGGTGCGGATAGCCGATGGAGTTGCGGACCTGCTCAAAGGCGCGGCCGGCGGCAAACATGGCAAAGCTGCTCGCGAAGGCGACGCGGCCGGTGGTTGCGATACCGGCGGCAACACCCATCAGGTTGCTCTCGGCGATGCCCACATCGAAGAAGCGGTCGGGGCAGGCGGCCTTAAACTTGCCGGTCTGCGTGGCGGCGGCAAGGTCGGCGTCGAGGACCACAAAGTCATCGTGCTCGTTGGCGAGCTCGACGAGGGCCTCGCCGTAGCTTACGCGCGTGGCGATTTTCTTGACGTCTGCCATCCTAGAGCTCCTCTCCGGCGGCCGTGAGCTCTGCCATGGCCTGCTCAAACTGTTCATCGTTGGGGGCCTTGCCGTGCCAACCAACCTGGTTCTCCATAAAGGACACGCCCTTGCCCTTCAGGGTCTCGGCGATAATGGCGGTCGGCTGCCCCTTGGTGGCGCGAGCCTCGGCAAAGGCGGCGCGGATCTGGTCGAAGTCGTTGCCGTCGGCGAGCTCCACCACGTGGAACTTGAACGCGCGGAACTTGTCGGCGAGCGGCATGGGGTCGTTGACCTCCTCGACGGGGCCGTCGATCTGCAGGCCGTTGTGGTCGACGATCACGCAGAGGTTATCGAGCTGCTGGTTGCCGGCAAACATGGCTGCCTCCCAGACCTGGCCCTCCTCGCTCTCGCCATCGCCCAGCAGGGCGTACGTGCGGTAAGTATCGCCCCAGTGTTTGGCGGCAACGGCCATACCCACGGCGGCGGAGATACCCTGGCCGAGCGAGCCGGTGGACATGTCGACGCCCGGGGTGTCGTTCATGTTGGGATGACCCTGCAGGTGGCTACCGATGTGGCGCAGCGTCTCGAGGTCCTCTTTGGGGAAGAACCCGCGCTCGGCGAGCACGGCGTACAGGCCCGGAGCGCAGTGGCCCTTGGAAAGCACAAAGCGATCGCGGTCGGCCTTGCGGGGGTCGGCCGGGTCGACGTTCATTTCCTCAAAGTACAGATAGGTCATGATGTCGGCAGCGCCGAGCGAACCGCCCGGATGGCCGGACTTGGCAGCGTGCACGCCGGTGACGATGCCCTTCCTTACCTCGTTGGCAACCTTTTTGAGCTCTTCGTCGCTCATTGTGCCTTCCTTTCATCCTCTTTAGACAAGATGCGCACGGCACGGAAAGGTAGTCCCAACACAGCCGCAATGCACGTACGTCATTCATTATGCTGGAAACTGATGGCTTTACCAGAGTTTTTATCATTATTTGAACAATTTAGCAGGCAGAACCGCTGATGAAACGGTTTATCAATGTGAACGTCTTTTGGATGGAACGCGGTCGCCCTACGCGCTAATGTCCTTGAATCCCTCGCCGAAGGCTTCCGTAACGTCAGCGACCGTCACAATGGCGTGAGGATCGCGCTCGCGCACGATCGTCTTGAGGGTATTGAGCTCTCGACGGCTCACGATGACCATAATCACCGGCTTCTCGGCACCCGAATACATGCCAGTCGCCTTAAACTTGGTACAACCACGACCCAGACCATACATGATATCGGCAGCGATATCAGGAAACTTGTCCGAAATGATAAGTACCATACGGCGCTTGTTGCCACCATCGACCACGGCATCGATCACGTAGCCGCTAATGACCATCGAAAGGCCTGCATATAGTGCGTTTTCGATTGAAAAGACCGGAGCCGACAGCGCGCATACGGCAACATCGATTGCCATGACGGTCGAGCCCACCGGCAGCGAGGTGTTACGCGAGATGATTTGGCCAATCGTGTCCGAGCCGCCGGTGTTGGCGCCGGCGCGCAACACCATGCCGTAACCGATGCCCGTAATAATGCCGCCCCACATGGCAGGGAGCATCAGGTCCGCATCCGCCAGAGGTGCTACAAACGGGGCGAACAGATCGGTAAAGAAGCCCAGCAGCACAAAGCCCGTCGCGGTCTGCACCACGTAGAACATGCCGCCCTCGCGCATAACGACCAGCAGCAGCAAGGCATTCATCACGATGGTCTGGATACCGACGGGAAGCGACACGCCTCGCGCCGCGCCGACCGCCTGGATAATAGTCGCAAGGCCCGTAACGCCACCGGCAGCAAGGCCGTTGGGAATCAAAAACAGGTCGGTCGCGATGGCGGCCAAGGCACACCCCAACATGATCTGGGGCAAATCGTGAAAGAAGTTCATCGAAAGAATGCGCTTGATGTCCAGACGATATGCCATGCTGCCTCCCTCAAAAAAGCGCACCCAAACGGATGCGCTTTGAACTTCTTCTTGTATTCGATTCTACCGATTCGCCGAACAAAAACCACCCCTGCGCAGGGTTTATTCTGGATACAAACCCGTCCAACCGTTGGGCTTGGCATCGGCTTGAAGCCGCCCGATGTTTTAGACCTCCGAGCCTTCTGCATCGGCGTTGCCGGTGGCCCAGCGATGGTAGCCAATAACAAACGGGTCCAGGTCGCCATCGTCAAGAACGGCCTCGACATTGCTGGTCTCCACGCCCGTGCGTAGGTCCTTGACCATCTGGTACGGGTAGAGCACGTAGCTGCGAATCTGGTTGCCAAAACCGATCGTGGTCTTGGGTCCACGAATCTCATCCAGGGCCTCGGCGCGCTTCTCGAGCTCAATCTCGTACAGGCGAGCCTTGAGGATCTGCATGCACGCGGCCTTGTTCTGAATCTGGCTGCGCTCGTTTTGGCAGGTAACCACAATGCCGCTGGGGAAATGCGTCACGCGCACGGCGGAGTCGGTGGTGTTGACGCCCTGACCGCCCGGACCGCTCGCGTGGTACACGTCCACGCGGATGTCGTCGGGGTTGATCTCGATGTCGATATCATCGGGCAGTACGGGAATGACCTCGACGCCGGCAAACGTAGTCTGACGGCGCTTCTTATCATCGGTGGGGCTAATACGTACCAGGCGGTGCACACCAGCCTCGGCGCGCAGCATGCCAAAGGCATCCTTGCCCTCGACGGTAAAGGTCGCGCGATCAATGCCGATGATCTCGGCGGCTGGGCAGTCGTTAATCGTGACCTTCCAACCGCGGCGCTGGCAGTACTTCATGTACATCTTAAAGAGCATGAAGGTCCAGTCCTGCGCCTCCAGACCACCCTGTCCGGGCTTGATGGTCACAATGGCATCGCCGTGATCGAACTCACCGGTAAACCAGCTCGAAAGCTCAAGCTCATCGATGGCACGGGCCAGGCGCTCAGCCGTGGCTGCAGCCTCCTCGCGAAGGGCGGCGGCGTCGGGGTCATCCCCCATCTCCTCGGCAAGCTCCAGCGCGGCGCGGGCATCGGAAAGCTCGCCGCGCGCGGTGTCCACGGCAGCGATATCTTCCTTGGTGCGCGCAATCTCCTCCATGGTGGCACGGGCGGCGTCGGCGTCATCCCAAAAGCCAGGGGCAACACTTTTGGCCTCGAGCTCGGACACGCGGGTACGCTTCTCGTCCAGGTGGAGATATGACTCGACCTCACCGAGCCGGTCCGCAAACGCGTCCAGCTCGGCGGGCGTTACCTCTAAAGCCTCAGCCATTAACGATTCCTGCCGTGGCAGTACTTAAACTTCTTGCCGCTACCGCAGGGGCACGGGTCGTTGCGGCCCACGTTGACGTACGGATCGTCGCTCTCGGACTTGCGATAGGTGGTCACCTTGCCACCGTTGTTGACGGCAGCCGGACCACCCTGGACAGCCGTGCGGGCCTGCACCTGCGCCTGCTTGTGCAGCACCGAGTCGCCGTTGTCACCATCGACCTCGGCAGGGCCGGAGAAGCGCGCGCCCTCGAGCGCGGGCTCCTCCTTGTGCTCCACGGCACGCGGGGCAGCCTTGATCTCGATGCGCAGAACCGTGCGCAGGTAATCCTCATACATGGTATCGACGAGTATCTGGAACGCGCCGTAGGCCTCGGTCTTGTACTCAACCAGCGGGTCGCGCTGGCCAAAGCCGCGCAGGCCGATGCCGGTCTTGAGGTAGTCCATCTCCTGCAGGTAGTTCATCCAGCGGGTATCGATGACGCGCAGCATGACCTGGGTATTGAGCTCGCGCATCAGGTCCTCGCCCAGACGCTCGGCCTTCATGTTGTAGCACTTCTCAACATAGGCCAAGACATCGGCAGCCAGGGCTTCAAAGTCCTCGTCGGGGAACTTCGGCGTATCGATGTGGCCGGTGAGCTCCACAACCCACTTGCGCAGGCCCTCCAGGTCGCGCTCGCCCTCGTGGCTGTCCTTGGTGCAGAACTCCTGCACGCAGCGGTACACGGTATCGTGCATGACCTCGGTGATGTGGTCGGTCAGGTCCTTGCCGTCCAGAATCTTGTTGCGCTCGGCGTAGATGACCTGGCGCTGCTTGTTCATGACGTCGTCGTACTCAAGGACGCTCTTACGCATGGAGAAGTTGATGCTCTCGACCTTGTGCTGGGCGCTCTCGACGGCCTTGGAGATGATCTTGTGCTGAATGGGCATGTCGTCGCCCATGTCGGCCGTGACCATCATCTTGGAGACGCGGTCCATCTTGTCGCCGCCGAACAGGCGCATGAGGTCGTCCTCGAGCGACAGGTAGAACTGGGTCTCGCCCGGATCGCCCTGACGACCGGAGCGGCCGCGCAGCTGGTTGTCGATACGACGGGACTCGTGGCGCTCGGTTCCGATAACGGTCAGGCCGCCGGCGGCAAGCACGCGCTCGCGCTCGGCCTTGCAGGTCTCCTTGGCCTCGGCGTTAAACTGCTCGAGCTGCTCGGGCGTCACGTCCTCCATGGTCAGGCCCTCGTACTCAAGGCGCTCGCGCACCAGCTCGTCGGGGTTGCCGCCCAGCAGGATGTCGGTACCACGACCGGCCATGTTGGTGGCGATGGTCACGGCGCCGTAGCGTCCGGCCTGGGCAACGATGTGGGCCTCGCGTTCATGGTGCTTGGCGTTGAGGACCTCGTGTGCGATGCCGCGCTTGGTAAGGGCGGCGGACAGCTTCTCGGAGCTCTCGATGGAGACGGTGCCCACCAGGACCGGTTGACCCTTGGCGTGACGACGCTCAACGTCGTCGGCAACGGCGTTGTATTTAGCCTGAATGGTGCGGTACACCAGGTCCTCGTGGTCCACGCGCTGCACGGGCTTGTTGGAGGGGATGACCTCGACGGGCAGCTTGTAGATCTCGCGGAACTCAGCATCCTCGGTAAGTGCCGTGCCGGTCATGCCGGAGAGCTTGTCATACAGACGGAAGTAGTTCTGCAGGGTGATGGTGGCCAGGGTCTGGTTCTCCTCGCGTACGAGCACGCCCTCTTTGGCCTCGATGGCCTGGTGCAGGCCCTCGGAGTAACGGCGGCCTTCCATAATGCGGCCGGTGAACTCGTCGACGATCTTGACCTCGCCGTTGGTGACCACGTACTGCTTATCACGGTGGAACATGTACTGGGCCTTCAGCGCCTGCTGCAGGTGGTTGACCAGCTGGCCGGAGAGATCGGCATAGATGTCATCGATACCCAGGCGGCGCTCGATCTTCTTAAGACCGCGCTCGGTGGCGGCGATGGTGTGCTTGGCCTCGTCCATGACGTAGTCGCCCGTGGGTTCAACGTCCTCGGTGGCGGTGAGCATGTCGTGCGACACGTCCTCACCGCGCTCCAGGCCGCGCACGGCGCGCGCGAAGTCCTTGTAGGTGCTGGCGGACTTAGTGCCGGCGCCCGAGATAATGAGCGGCGTCCTGGCCTCATCGATCAGGATGGAGTCGACCTCGTCGACGATGGCGTAGTTGTGACCGCGCTGCACGCGCTGCTCGGGACGGGTGACCATGTTGTCGCGCAGGTAGTCGAAACCGAACTCGGAGTTGGTGCCATAGGTGACGTCTGCCTGGTAGGCCGGACGCTTGAGCTCGAGCGGCATGTTGTTCTGGAGCAGACCGACGGTCATGCCCAGGTACTTGTAGATGCGGCCCATCCACTCGGAGTCGCGCTTTGCCAGGTAATCGTTGACGGTAACGACATGCACGCCCTTGCCGACGATAGCGTTGAGGTAGCCGGACAAGGTGGAGACGAGCGTCTTGCCCTCGCCGGTCTTCATCTCGGCAATATGACCCTCATGAAGCGCCATGGCGCCGATGAGCTGTACGTCAAAGTGGCGCATGCCCGTGATGCGCTTGGAAGCCTCGCGCACGGTGGCAAAGGCCTCGGGAAGCATGTCGTCGAGCGACTCGCCGTTGGCGTAACGCTCGCGAAACTTATCGGTCTGGGCGCGGAGTTCCTCCTCGGTCATCTTCTCAAACTGGGGCTCAAGACCGTTGATCTGGTCGACGATCTTGTAGTAGCGCTTAAGGTCCTTATCGGATCCAAAGGACAGCAGCTTTGACATGAATCCCATGTGGTTTTCCTTTTTGGCCATCGCCCACGCCGTGCAGCTGCGGGCGAGTTAAACACAGATGATTGTACTTTAGCCAAACAAGGCGCGGCCTATACGGTCGAGCTCGACCGCCACGTAATAACTACGACCAACCTGCCACAATGGGACAGGTTAATTTTGGAGGGTTTATCTGGGCAAACGCCGCCTCTCCGCCATTTGATGCCATGGGGACAGGTTAGTTTGCACTAATCAAAAAGAAAAGGGCCGCGCACCCAGATGGATACGCGGCCCTTTAGCCATGAATGCGAGTGTTTGCTCGGCGAGCTATTTACTCAGCAGCCTCGGTGGTCTCGGCCTCGGCAGCGGCTTCCTCGACGGGAGCCTCTGCGGGAGCCTCGGCAGCCTGCTTGGCAGCCTCCTCGGCGAACTTAGCGGCACGCTTAGCCTTCTCGGCAGCCTTAGCCTCAGCGGCGGCCTTGCGAGCGGCCTCGGCCTCAGCAGCCTTGGCGGCCTTGGCGGCCTTGGCCTCCTCAGCCTTCTTGAGCTGGGCGGCAGCGGCGCCACCGAACTTGTCGGCGAAGCGCTGGACGCGTCCACCGGTGTCGACGAACTTCTGCTGGCCGGTGTAGAACGGGTGGCACTCGTTGCAAAGCTCGACCTTCATCTCGGACACGGTAGCGTGCGTCTTGAAGGTGTTGCCGCAGGAGCACGTCACCGTGCACTCGACATACTGGGGATGGATACCCTGCTTCATGGTAGGACTCCTTATTGGTCAGGCGCTGGTTACCGATCAGCGCATAAGGCGTCTTGGTTTCCGACCAAGACAACAAACTCGGTTATGGTACCACGGCGCCGCGTGTCCCACAAAAGGTTCACGGTCTTTTCGGAACGACACGAATCTGACCCATCGAAACACATCTCCACCGTTCCTTCAACTGGGAAAATGCCGTCCCCGGGGCCTGAGAAGGGCCCCGGGGACGTTCGACTGACTGCGGGAACGGCCTTTCCGCTCAATGTGTTCGGCTGAGATCGGAAATCAACCAAACTAAACTAGGTTCAGTTGACATGGTTAAAAACGAGGGGCGACGCTTTTGCGTCACCCCTCATCCCGGCCGGTTGCTTTAGTTGTACACACGGTAGTTACACTTGAACTGGGTTATGTGTCCATAGTTGGAGCGGTACCAACCCGACGTATAGCTGATTGCCTCTGCGCCTAGATAGTCGTAGCCCTTGTTGTAGCGAAGCTGACGGTAGGTCGTGTCGTACTCTGCTACGTAAAACGTGTCTCCAGAGAAGGCTTTGTACCGGTCCTTAACCGTCGAAGCCATGTACGCGGGTTCGACATCGCCTTTCTCCCCGTTGAGCGCATAGACGGGTGCCGCGATTCCGCATAAAGCCGTTGCCACGAGGATGGCGTAGACAGCCATGCGCGACGCATTGGACTTCAGCTGTTCAAATAGTTTCATGTCATTCGCCTCGCTCGTATGTATCGAGGTATTCCTGCTTGAGCGTCTGCGAGGACGACTTGATCTTTTCCACGAGCGTGCCGGCTTCGATGAAGTAGAACGAGTTGGTGAGGTCTGCCAGGTCGTCGAGCAGATGGCTTGAGATGAGCACGCTTCGTCCCCGCGCCACCTCGCTGCGCATCGCGTCGCAGGAGGTTTTCCGCTTTCCCGGATCGAGGCCGTTCAGCGGTTCATCGAGGATGAGGTACGGGCAATCGGTCGATATCGCCATGGCAAGCTTTACCTGCTGCTTCATTCCTGTCGAGAGTTTACGGGTCGGCTTGTCGAGATATGGGGAGATTCCGAGGGAGCTGCAGAGCGAGTCGATGTCGGTGGCCGATTTCCACGCCTCCCTAACGAAAGCAAGGTGCTCGATGGCCGATAGCGTGGGATAGAGATCCGTGCCGCCTGAAGAGCTCAGGTAGACGAGTTCTGCAAATTCGGCTGATCGGCGTTGGCTGATTCCGTCTGCCGCCAGGCTTCCCGAGCGGATGCGGGTGGGAAATTGGCCCGACAGCGCTTCAAGAAGGGTGGTTTTCCCCGAGCCGTTGGGAGCGACGAGCCCCGCCGCCGTTCCCGGGCCCAAGGAAAGCGATCCGATCGAAAGTATCGTCGTGCTCCCGTATCCCACGCTCACGTCCAGGAGCTCAAGCCCATGGTGCTTTTTAGCGGGTCCAGCCTGTTTGGGCGAACGCGTCACAACGGCGCCGACCGCGAAAAGGACCGCGACGTATGCCAGGGCCACGGCAAGCATCGATGCGCCGCCCGAACCGGAGCCAATGAATTCTGTCGGGAAGCATCCTACGTAACCCGTTGCCTCGATAGGCGAGAACACGGCCAGCGGCAGGAGCTCGAGCGCGGCATTATGCCCCAGTGCCGAATCGGACAATAACGGGAATGCCGGGGCCGCGACAAGCAACGCGGAGGTAAGGGGGCCCGCGAAGACGCGCCTCGTTGCGGTCGATAGGACGACGGAACAAACGGATATCAAGGTTCCACCCGCGAGCAGCGCGAGAAGTATGGTCGTGAAGACGTTTCCCGCGGTCGTGGTAGTGAGCGCGCCGTTATGGAAGAAGGCGATCGGGTACCCGATCTGCCCGAAGCCGTTTAGGGCCAAGGCGTAAATACTCCCGGGCGCAAGGCCGGCGAGGAGCATCGCGGTCCCCGCGCCAATTATCGAAAACACGGTTTGGATAAGGCGCCGGAATTTGGGCACGGGCGCCTTTGCCGCCAGGGTCCCGGGCCTTGTGGCGCCGAGCACGAGTATCGACGAGAGAAGGAAGGGGATGAAGGGAAGGAAGGACGGCGCCTGGGCAATGGCGTAGGGCAGGAAGGAGAGGAACGGCAGGTCGTTTGCGGAGGCCAGGATATCCGCGATGCCGGAGCTGCTCAGAGCGCGGCAATATGCGAGCTCTGCGTCATTGGTCTCCTGGTCCCCCACGATGGACCCGGATTGGAAGCCCTCGTCCATGAGCGCGTAGTAGCTCTCGGCAGAGTCGAGAAAGGCGGCGTCGGTTTGAGCGGCGAGGGCGGCGTTCGCGTATCTTGCAAGCTCAGCGTCATCTTGCTGCTCTGGCGATAGGTCTGTGCCGCTGGCCTGGGGCGCGCGCGTATTGAATGCGTCGACAAAGCCCTGCATGCCCTGCTTCATAAAGAAGGGGCCGTAGATGGGTGAATTGAACGCAATGGGGACGGAAAAGGCTGCAGCAAGAACGAGCGTGGAAATCCATACGGCCTTGTCTCTTAGGATTAGTTTGAGAAGAAGTCGACAGTACATTCAGAAGCACCTGCATTCCTCAAAGAATCGTTAGATTAAAAGTAACAGATTGAATGAAGATGCGCGCGGCGGGGGCGAGGCGAATGGCTGAACGGTATCGATATGCGGGTTCAACGGTATCACATTGGCCACATAGATTTTTAACTTGCATTTCTACCCGCCCTTTTCGTAGAGTCGCCGATACGTGCTTAGCGCACCCTCGGCGCGTCCGGCAGGCTTTGCGAAATGGGATCCAGGAGACTTCGGCGCAGCATCATCTTGCGGAATGCTTCTAATGAGCCTCCCATCCTTCAAAAACAGAATCTCATCGCACAGCCTATCGACCGAATCCAAGATGTGGGATGACATGATGATGCACGTACCAGAATCGGCCAGCTTCCTGAGAATCTCGGAATGCAAGTCCACCCTGCTGGGGTCGAGCGCGTTCATGGGCTCATCTTATAGAAGGTACCGCGCGCCCGTCGCATACGCAATCGCCAGGGTAAGCTGCTGCTTCATGCCCTGGCTCAGAGTGCGGATCCTCATCTTCGCGAACTCGCCTATCTGCGTTTGTTCCACTATCTCTTCGATATCGCGAGCATGCGGCCACATATCGCAAACCATCTTGAGGTGATCTTCCGCACGCAATCCGGGATACAGCAGCGTCCCCTCACCAGGTGCATAGAAGATCATAGAACGGACCTCTCTCGCACCCGTACCCTGCACCTCATCCAGAACGATGCTCCCGTCCACGCGAGGACCCGGCAAACCTGCCATCGCACGCAGCAACGTCGTCTTTCCATGCCCGTTCGGAGCGACGAGACCGTAGACCGTACCCGGGGCAAACTCAGCGTTCACCGAATCTACGAGCACCTTCTTTCCATAAGAGATCGTCAGCGTTTGAAGGTCAATCATCGAGATCATCCCCTTTCGATCTTTGGAACACTCAGGCGCACCATCAACGGAGATACGGCGCCCAAGACCACCAGCAGAGCGCCCGATGCGCCGACGACCTCTCCAAAAGGCATCGCGTTCGTCCCTCGCCCAAGGAACCCAATCGTCCCCACCTGGGAAGCGGGATCAAACGAGGCGAATGGAGCCAGCAGCGCGACGCCCATGCCCACGCTTTCAACATGAGCGCTCAACGAACCCAACACCAAGAGAACCGCGCAAACCATTCCGGTGACAACGGGGTTGCGGCTAATCGCTGCTGTCAACGCAGCGACGACGGAAATCACGCCGTATGCCATGACCAGCAACGGAATACTGCACAACACCGCCTCCCCCACCATGGACGTTGTCGAAGCTCCCGCCCGAATGAGAGCGACGGGATACTCCGATCCACCCGCACCGTTCTTAATCACGGACACAACGACAGCGGGAACCATCGACACCAAAAGCAGCACCAAGCCAAGCAGGAGAGCCAGCGCAACAGCCGTCAGAAAACGCACATGCGCTGTTGCGGGGATCTGGAGAACCAGAAGGGAACGACACTGCAGGTGGGTGCACGCGAGCGATGTGACAACCACGGGCAACAGCAAAAATAAGGAGGGAAGCGCTGCCTGGAGATACGAAAGGAGGATTAATGGGGGCATCTTCGTACTTAACTCGTAAACCTTGGGGTCCGGCAAGCTCGCGATCGACTCAAGCAGAAGGGCGCGCGCCTCCGCACGAGAAGGAGTCTCCGGCTCGATTCCGATCGATTGCAGGAGAGTCGCATCTGCCGCGCCCAGCTCACCTCGAGCGCGCTCGTACGTCGCAAGGCTTCGAAACCCCTCCGCAGGCATAGGCGCGTACACGAAACCCGAAAGAGCATCCCGCATGTCTTCCAGGGCCGCTTTGCCCTCGACGTCCATATTCGCAGCGTTCTGCTCTAGATACCGATCTATTGAACGGAGCTCCCCATCCCTATACCGAACAGCGGAAACGTTATCAGCGTCAGGAAACATCTCGACCAGAGCCGGGGCCAGCATCGTCGTCGACATTGCAATCGCGCATACGGCGAGGGTAGGAGAACGCAGGAGCAGTTTCCCCATCGTTCTTACGTATGCAACGGCGGAGGCACAAGCGCTCGAACGAGTTGCCGTTCTCGATGCAGTGAAGGAACCTCTCTCAAGACAAATCGGGGATATCGGGCACGCGCAGCCGCTCTTTCCAGCAACGCAAAGCAGGCTAATTGCCAGCACCTCGATCCCGATTGCGCATACGAGGGCAATCGCGCCACGCTCGAAGCAAAGTCCAGGCAGATTCACTATCTGCGTTGTCGGGTACGGGCTATAGGCGCCGACGGTCAACTCAGTGTTCGCATACGTAAGGGAATTCAACAGGGCGAACTCACGTAAAGCGATGGATCTTCCGTAATACCCGGGAACCATCGTCACCCCCATCAGGGCACATACGAACACGATTCCAAGCGTAGGGTTATTGGCAATCTTCACGGCAAGGTGAACGACAAGCGAGATGAACGCTGCCACCAAGAATTGCAAGATGGCCGTCTGCGCGAACACCAGCCAAGCCGGTTTGATAACCGGAGTCGCATATTGAATGTAGCCTATCGGATAGAACGGCGAGCCCGGGCCATTCTTCACAAGCGCGGCGATTATCCCTGGAAGATTGATGGCGAGGACGGCAAGCATTGCAAAAACACTCGCCCATACGCTCGATGCAACAAGTCTACCCAGCTCGCCCATCGGTGCCTGGATGATGAGCTTTTCACATTTGTTAAGACGCGCGGCAAGGAACGAGACGGCAACGGCCGTTGCGACCCATAGCAAGTACTCCTTCGATCCGTCATAATAGGTGTACTCTCCATCCGATATCTGCAGAAACGGAAGTAGGAGAGAGAGCGGTGCCAAGATAAGACGTCCCGCGGCAAGAGGGTACAGAAGCGCGGGTATGCTTGATGAAGAGGTATAGACACCGTCCTCCCCCGCATTCACAAGCGCATCCGCATAGGATGCTGACAATTCCTGCTCAACACGGGTTATTCCCGACTCGAGGTATTCGACCCGTCCGTCGATGCCAGCCGCGCTCCTGAAGACGGGCAGAGCACAAAGAACCATCAACGCAACAACGACAACACAGAGCGACCTGGAGGAGAGAAGCGACCTAAAGATCGCCTTCGAGATTTTGAGCATATTCATCGCCAACCTTAACCTCATCCAGTCGGAACAGAGGGGCCGAACAAAATGCTCGGCCCTTCCTCGCATCTAGTAGGTGCTATAGACAAATTGCCATTTATCAGTTGTGCCAAGAACACCACAGGAGCACATTGCAGCGAGGCGGGATTCCCTATGATGCGCGGATCGGCGATAGCCATTTCGGTAGGAGATCGTCTTGTAAGAGATGTTGAACATCGAGATGCTGTGCCCGCTTACGCCGCGAGGACAGCTGTAGCTCCAGTAGGTATCGACGACGTCGTCCGTATACCCGAGGGGCTCAACGAGGGCACACTGGCTGCTCTCCTGGGAAGGAGGCATCGGGGTATCCGCAAAAGCGGGGGCTCCCGGCAGCAACAGACAAAGAGCGAGGCCGAGGAAAACCAAGAGCTTACACGACTTAACAGTACTGAACATAATCCTCTCCAATCTAGAGGGGTTTCGGTTGCAGTATGCTGTGATTACTTGCCGGCAAAGTCAATTTAACATAAACTGTTAAAAAGTAACCTGAGTTTTTTAAATTCTTCGGAGGTTATTATGAGTTCCGACACTCGCACTCCCCGGCTTCATTCCTTCCGCATCGCATGTGCGATAGCCTCTGCGACCCTTTGCGCCACCGCCATCGCACAAGTGGCGTTCTCCTTAAAGCCAGCAATCGAAGTGCTCGACAACCCTGTAATTGCAGACTCCCCCGCGTATCCAGCCCTTGCGATCTCGACATTGGTCCCTGCCGTCATCGGTATCGCTACGACCATCCTCAGCGCCGTTCTCGTGTGGACGATCAAGAGCGGAGACCCCTTCAAGAAAGGGTCTGCGACATGCTTGAAGGTGCTCGGCATTCTCTTCGTTGTTCAAGCTGCCACCAGCCTCTACGCCGGCTCACTCAAAACCTCCGTTTCGATGTTTGGCGGCGAGGGGGCCGTCGGCGCCCAAGAGATCGCTTCATCATTCGATTGGACCTCTCTGGTTCTCGGCATCGTCCTGTTCATGCTTTCCCAGCTCTTCTTGTACGCCCGAGAGCTGTACCTCGACTCCGACGAGATTGCGTAAGGAAACGCCATGCCCGTAATTGTTCGCCTCGACAAGATCATGGCCGAGCGAAAGATTTCCTCGAACGAACTTGCCGAAAGGATTGGAACCACGCCCGTGAACCTGTCCCGTATTAAAAAAGGGCATATTCGCGGCATTCGCTTCAACACACTCGAGCAGCTATGCCTCGCCCTTCGTTGCCAACCCGGAGACCTTCTCGAAGTCATGAGCGAAGAGGATGCCCGAAAGGAGTTCGGACTCGATTGGTCCGCCGAGGATTAGAGGGCGGTCGTACTCGCCCTGCACACGGGGATGCGAATCGGCGAGGTCTGCGGCCTTCGGTGGTGCGATGTGGATTTCGAGACGGGCCTGATCTCGATCAGACACTCGGTGGCGTACGCGAAGGGAATGGGTTCGTTCATCAAGGACACCAAGACCCATGACGCCAGGGGTATCCCCATCGACCCGGTCGGCCTACCCCCCTTCCTGAAGGAGACCCACGAGATCGACTGCGGAAAGCTGCGCTTGCGCGGCCTTACCGGGGCGGTCGAGATCGGGGGCTGCTACATCCTGTCGGAGCCGGGCGCGACCTTCGCGACGACAAGCTATATCCGCAGGGCGTTCAAGACGTTCTCGGAGACCAACGGCCTCATGGGCACCAACGACGAGCTGATCACGTTCCACGGCCTTCGCCACACGTTCGCAACGCAGTGGATCCGCCAAGGCGGCGATATCAAGGCGCTCCAATCGATCCTCGGCCACAAGGACGCCATGGCGACGCTCAACGTCTACGCCGACATCGAGCCCATCTCCAAAATCCATAACATGCTGCGCGCCACGCCGTGCCTTTGGCGCGGGCACCTCGGGCCGAGGGTCGATCCGGGTCCCATGTTCCAACAGAGGATCCAGGAGTCCATCGAGACGCTCCAGGCGTTCGGCTACGGCATCACCGAGCCGGACGACCGAAATATCGCCATACGCGACGTGAAGATGAACAGTTGGCTCTAGCTCACCGAGTACGCGGCAGTGCTGGGCCCATCCCAACTGAGGTCACGGTGGTCCGATAGGGGCGCCGCCCGCGGCATGCGCCGCGGAGCGGTATCCCCTACCGAAGGGCGGGGATGCCCTCCGCTTCCAGTTCGGAATCAGCCGTCGGAGGCGTTCGGCTGACTGCGGGAACGGCCTGTCCGCTCAATGTGTTCGGCTGAGATCGGAAATCAACCCAACACGAGCCGGACACGCGCCAGACGGCTCTTCCCCGTACGGCCTTCCCCCTTACGCTCATGTTGCAGGCATGTAACGCCGCAGCGAGCGCGCCTTTTTTGCGCCAGACAGGTACAATGATGAACACTGTACCGTAGCGGAGCGCCCCGCGCGCGCCGCAATCACGCGAAAGGGTTTCCCATGGCCGAGATCTCGTCCTCCCGTATCGTCATCACCGTCCTTGGCAAGAACCGCCCCGGCATCGTCGCCGGCGTCACCCGCGTCCTGGGCGAGGCCAACGTCGACATCCGCGACATCACGCAGTCCATTATCGAGGACATCTTCACCATGACCATGCTGGCCGATACCGCCGAGTCCAAGCTCGACTTCGCTGAGCTGCAGAAGGCCCTGGCCGAGGCCGGCGAGCTTTCGGGCGTCAACGTGTCCATCCAGCGCGAGGACGTCTTTAACTTTATGTACCGCCTGTAGCGAACAAGCCGCTGGGGATAGCCTGACGCGCGCATGCCCATGCAAGCCACCCCGATGCGGCCCGGAGAGGAGCGCGCATGGCCTACGACGCCAAGAAAATCTATTACCGCTTCGATGACCACTTGAGCCGACTGGTTCTGGATTACGAAGCAAGCCGCCAGATTTCGTCTGAGAGCGAAAGCCTCTACCACGGCCTGCCGACCGACCCTTATGACGAGGGCTTGTTCGAAGAGCACAATGTCAAGCGCGGCCTGCGCAATGCCGACGGCTCGGGCGTGGTCGCGGGCCTCACTCGCATCTCGGATGTGCACGGCTACAACAAGGTCGACGGAAAGGTCGTGCCCGATCAGGGCAAGCTCACGCTTCGCGGCTACAGCATCGAGGATATGGTCAACAATGCCCAGGCCGAGAATCGCTACGGCTACGAGGAAGTCGCCTATCTGCTTATCACGGGTTCGCTGCCCAACAAGGAAGAGCTCGACGGCTTTTGCGAGCGCCTGGGCGCCTTTAGACATCTGAGCGACGAATACGTCAAAGAGTTCCCTATGACCACGGTGTCGTCGAGCATCATGAACGTGCTCCAGCGCGCCGTGCTGCTGCTCTACGCCTTCGATGCCGAACCAGACGTGATCACGCCCGAGCACGAAATCGACGTCGCCATTTCCATGCTCGCACGTCTCCCGCGCATCGCCGCCTTCGCCCACATGGCCTCGATCGCCAAGCTTCGCGGCTCCGAGGTTCACGTGCCGCACCCCACGCCCGGCCTCTCCACCGCCGAGACCATTCTGCAGGTCCTGCGCGGCGGCATGGCGTTCACCCGCGATGAGGCGATGCTGCTCGACGTGATGCTCATGCTGCATGCCGAGCACGGCGGCGGCAACAACTCCACGTTCGCCTGCCGCGTGCTGTCCTCCTCGGCCACCGACCCGTATTCCGCCTACGCCGCGGCCATCGGCTCGCTCAAGGGTCCGCGCCACGGCGGCGCCAACGCCAAGGTCGTGTCCATGCACGAGGACATCCGTGCGCATGTCTCCAATTGGGAGGACGAGGACGAGGTCGCAGCCTACCTGGGCAAGATCCTCGACAAGCAGGCCTTCGACGGCACGGGTCTCATCTACGGTATGGGCCACGCCGTCTACACGCTGAGCGACCCGCGCGCCGAGGTGTGCCGCCGATACGCGCGCACGCTTGCCGCCAAGAAGGACCTGGGCGAGGAGTTCGCGCTCATCGAGCGCATCGAGCGCCTGGCCCCGCAAGTAATGCGCGATCACGGCATGACCAAGCCTATCTGCGCCAACATCGACCTGTACACAGGCTTTATCTACAAGATGCTCGGCGTGCCCGAGACGCTCTTTACGCCGCTATTCGCCGTCGCCCGCATGGCCGGCTGGTCGGCGCACCGCATGGAAGAGCTCTTCTGCGCGCATCGCATCATCCGCCCGGCGTACCGTCCGGTGATCGAGCCGCTGGAGTACAAGCCGCTCGCCGACCGCTAGGACGCGGACCGTTATAGAACTCGAGCGTGGCCAGGGCATCACCGCCCTCGGCCACGCTTTTTATGCCAGCAGAAAGGGCTGCATCGAATGATTGTGTTTTCCGATATGGATGGAACGCTGTTGACGAGCGACAAGCAGATGAGCGACGCCACCTGGGCGATGCTCGACGAGCTCGCACGTCGCGGCATTGAGTTTGTACCGTGCACGGGGCGTCCGCTGTCGGGCATCTTTGAGCCTATCCTCGCCCATCCTGCCGTGCACTACGCGGTCTGTGCCAATGGTGCCAGCGTCTGGCAGCTCGACGAAGATGCGCCTACCGATGCCTCACGCGCCAAACGTATCTTGAGCCGACCGCTCGACCGTGGCATCGCCCATCGCATCCATCGCATCGCCGCCGGCCACGATGTGACCTTCGATATCTTCGCCGACGGCCAGTGCTTCCTCCCCCGCTCGCTCTATGAGCGCCTAGACGAGTTCTGCGGCGGCGACCCCCACATCGCGGCTTCGCTCAAGCGCACACGAACACCGATCGACATGGATATCGACAGCAAGATCGACGAGGTCGAGACGCTCGAACGCATCGCTATGTACTGGCACGACCCGGCCGATCGCGACGCCATCGCGGCGGCGCTCGACACGCTCGGAGGCATTGAAGTCACGCGTTCTTACGCCATGAATATCGAGGTCATGGGTGAGGGTGCCACCAAGGGGACGGCCCTCACGTGGCTATGCGAGCACCTGGGCGAGCGTCTCGCCGACGCCTGGGCGTTCGGCGACAACATCAACGACATCCCCATGCTGCAGGCAGCGGGCCACGGCATGGCCATGATCAACGCCGAGTCCGAAGACCGCGAGGCCGCCGACGCCATCACCGAATACGACAACGACCACGACGGCGTCGCCCGCACCATCATGGCCGTCCTCGCTTAGTCGTTGGGTAGTCATTGGGGACGTTCTTAAACGACTAGTCGTTGGGGACACTCTTCGCAAAAAGCTGCAAGGACTGTCCCCCACTGCCGGCAGAAAAGGAACGTCCCCATCTGCCGGATTAGGAGAGACTCTCCAGCACGCGACGGAGCTCATGCTGAACGGCGTGGTCGCGGTTGCAGCCTACGACGCGATCGGCCACCGCCTTGAGCGCGGGGCGCGCGTTTTCCATCGCGCAGCCCGTGCCGACAAAGCGAATGATCTCGTAGTCGTTCATCGAGTCGCCAAACGCCATGACCTCGTCGCGACCAATGCCGTAATGCTCCGCGAGCTGCGCGATACCCGAGGCCTTCGACACACCAGGCTGCATGGCATCGATCCACGCGTTGCCCGAAGGCGCAAAAGTAAAGAGCTGACCAAGTTCGCGCTGTAGCACGTACGCACTGTCCATAACCGCACTGTCGTCGCAAAAGATACTCGCTTTGATGATATTTACGCTGGGATCGGGCAGCTCCCAAATGCGCTCGGCATTGGGAAGGTCCTTATCGACCTCACGCACGAACTTGCACTCGTCATCGAGCAGGAAGGACTTGGTTCGGTCAAAGAGCACAAGATGCAGATTGGGAAACGTCCTGACGGCTTGGGCGAGCCTTCGAATCGCCAGGTGGGAATACACCTCACGGTCTACCATCTTACCGTCGGCGTAGACCTGGGCGCCGTTAGCGGCGACAAAGTCCATCTTGTCGCGAACGGGCGCAAAGAACTCGCACAGGCGATCGTAGCGACGACCTGACGATGCGGCGAAATGCACGCCATGCTCGTGTAGCGCCAGAATCAGTTCATAGGTCTCGGGAGGCACCTGGCCGTTTTCGTCAAGCAGTGTGCCGTCCATATCGGATGCAATCAGTTTAAACATAGAAAAGCTCCCTTCGGGCTTGTTGGAATCGAACGCGTATCCGATTCCAACGTACCCAAAGGGAGCTCAAATAAGACTCCGCGGGCGTAAACGTTACAAGGACCTGGCAAATAGCTCACACATGCCAGAGGCCCTACGGTCGCGGCGTCAGGCAGCCCGCCAAAGAGCGTCCCCAATGACTAGTCGTTTAAGAACGTCCCCGATGACTAGTCGGCGTAGGTGAAGGTTGTAACGTCGAACATGCCCTCGGGGCGGATGCGGAGCGTCGGGATGACCGGCAGGGGCAGGAAGATGATGCCCATGATGGGGTCGAGCGGCGGCTCAATACCCATGGCGCGCGCCTTGACCATAAAGTCATCGTGCTGCGCGGCAACGTCCTCGGCCGTGCCCTCGCTCATAAGGCCACCGAGCGCCAGCGGAATGCGCGCCACGACCTCGCCGTTGCGCACCAGCACGTGGCCGCCCTGGCCCACGGCCTCAACGGCAGCCATCATATCGGCGGCGTTGTCGCCCACCACGCACACGTTGTGCGAGTCGTGGCCGATCGTGGAGGCAATGGCACCACCGGTGATGGTAAAGCCACGCACCCAGCCGCGACCGATATGCTTGCCAACCAGGCCCAGGCCAGCGGGGCCGTCGCCGTCGACACCCTCGGTCTGCAGCGACACGCCGCGGCCATGGCGCTCGATCAGCATAATGCGACGCAAGTCCTCGGCGCTCTCGGGGCGGGCCATACCCGTGATAGCCATACCCGGGATGACATCGATAACGGCCTCGCCCGGCTTAAAGGCATAATCGAATACGTCGAGCGAAAGCTTCGGCAGCTTAACGGAGGCGCGCAGCTCATCGGCAAGGGCCGCAACCTCGGCAGTCTCGGGTGCGACCTCGCCCACAAAGGTGCCATCCTGCGCCACCAGGGCACCGGCGGCATAAACACGATGCGGAGCCTTGGCAAACGTCAGGTCATCAAGCAACAGCAGGTCGGCGCGCTTGCCCGGGGCGATTGCGCCGCGGAGCTCGTGCGGGTCGCGGCAGCCGTGGTCCAGGCCAAATGCCTCAGCCGTGGACAGGGACGCCATAGAGATGGCAACCACGGGGTCAATACCGGCCTCGATAGCCACGCGGCAGGCATTGTCAATCATACCGGTCGAAAGCGCATCGGAGGGAGCACGGTCGTCGGTCGCAAAGCAGCAGCGGCGGACGCGCGCGGGATTCTCCAGCAGCATCGGCGATAGATTGGCCAGGTCATGGCTGCACGTGCCTTCACGCAGCATCACATACATGCCGCGAGATAGCTTGTCGAGTGCCTCCTCGGGAATCGTCGACTCGTGGTCGGCAATAATACCCGCCGCGGCATAGGCATTGAGGTCCTTGCCAGCAACGAGCGGCGCATGGCCGTCGACCTGCTTGGACGGCGTCTGGTTAGCGGCATCGATGCGAGCGCAGGTCTCGGGATCGGCCATAAAGACGCCCGGCAGGTTCATCATCTCGCCCAGGCCAAAAACGTCGCCCGGATGCTCGGCAAAAAACGCCTGCATATCGGCAGCCGAAATAACGGCACCGGCCTGCTCGTCGGGCAGCGCGGGTACGCACGAGGGCATCATGTACTTGATGGAGATGGGTGCGCGGCGGCCGTCCTCAATCATAAAGCGCAAGCCGTCGAGACCGGCAACATTGGCAATCTCGTGGCTGTCGGCAATGGCGGTGGTAGTACCGCGTGTCGCGGCCATGCGAGCATACTCGGCGGGACGGATGTTCGAAGACTCGATATGCAAATGCCCGTCAATAAAACCGGGAGCGAGATAGCGACCCTGGCAGTCGATGACCTCAGTTGCCTCGTAGGTGCCAGCGGCATCGTCGCGACCATCGTAGAGCACGCCGACGATCACACCGTCCTTGACGGCAACGCTACCGGGCGCCACACGCTGGCCATACACGTCGACAATCTGCGCATTGGTAAACAGCGTGTCGACGGGCACGCGCCCCTCGGCAGCATCAATCACAGACCTCATGACCTCAACGGACATACATACTCCTTTAACCGTAGAAAACAGCTGCGGAGCGGACAGGCCTTCACCGCAGCAAGCTAATAGCCATTGTATGCCCAAACGATGGGTCAACAATACGCCTCTCCGCTTAACGGCACACGCCGCTTGGCGCAATGGGGGCAGGTTACTTTGCACCAATGACAAGGAGTGTCCCAAAGTGCCGGTACAGACGATATGAGCAGGACATAAAAACATTGAGAGCCCCTGCTGCATGAAAGACCGCGGATTAGGCCGACAATGGTGA
>NZ_JBDPAC010000024.1:0-26879 GCF_039836695.1 Collinsella aerofaciens
CCGTTTGTCTCCACCCGCGTAGCGGGTGGTTTAAAGCTGGCCGCTGCGCGGCCAGCAGACTAAAGTCTTGAATAAAAGCCACCACAATGGGGGCTGTCCCCATTGTGGTGGCTTGCAGGCGAGTTAACTTGTTCGACTATCGTACGCCAGCCATGTCCGAGCCTAGAGCGTGGCAAGGCGCTTGGACTCGTGCGCGGCGAGCGCAATGGAGATGATGCCAGTAATGGCATCGGCCACCACCAGGGCGATCCACACGCCCTCGACACCCATCATGTTGCCGAGGAGGTACATAAGCGGCACCGAGCAGATCACATAGCGAAGCAGGCCCGTAAACGTGGCGACACCCACCTTCTCGACCGCCTGGAAATACATCGACATGGTCATGGCAAGATAGCCCAGGGCAACAGCCAGGATGACAGTACGCGTGGCGTTGGCGGCAACCTCAACGAGCGCAGGATCGCTGCCGGCAAAGAAGGCGCACACCGGGGTGGCGGCAAGCCAGAGCGCGACGGTGACCAACGCCAGCGTCACAACCTGGTACTTAAGCGTGCAGGAGAGCGTCTCCTTAAGGCGTGCCCAAGCCTTTGCGCCGGCGTTGAAGGCAGCGATGGGCTGCAGACCGTAGGAGAAGCACTGGGCAACCATCATGGTAATGTAGAGGATGTAGCCGTTGATCACGCCAAAGGCTGCGATGTAGAGCGAGCCCATGTCGCCGCCGAGCGAACCCAAAAGCGAGTTGGCAACGGTATTAAAGATAAAGGTCGCACCCTGGACCAGGAAGAACGGGAAGCCGATCTTGAAGATCTGGCCGCAGATGGCGAGGTCGAGCTTAAGGTCGGCCAGGCTAATCTGGAGCTGGGACTTTTTGCCCCCGATGAACCAGAAGATACCGATGGCCCAGATACCGATGGAAAGCCCGTAGTACACGCCGGCGCCCATAACGCCAAACTTGAGCACAAACGTGGAAAGCGCGAGCCAACAGATGGCGACGATGGCCGAAACGGTCATGAGGTTGGCCTGGATCTGAACCTTCTCGTCCACACGCATCACAGCGGTGATCATCTGGCCAATGACCGTGAGCGGCAGCAGCACGGCGAAGGTGCGCACGCCGGCAACGGTATCGGCCATGATGTCGGGCGTGGCGCCAAAGAATGTGCAGATGGGCTCGGTAAACACTGCCATCACCACAGCAAGCAGCACACTCACGATCGTGGTGAGCCAAAAGCCCTGGCTAAAAGCCTTGCTTGCGCCCTTGATGTCGCCGGCACCCAAAAGGTTGCCCACCACGGCGGGCACGCCGGTGCCAAACAGGTTGCCAAAGGCCAGGTTGATGTACTCGACCGACATAATGATCGAGACACATGCCAGGCCGTGGGCACCTAGGCCCCAACCCATCACGAGGCCCTCAAGGACCACCATGATGATCTGGGCGAGCATGCCCTGGCCGGTGACGATGGTGTACTTACGCACCAGACCGGGAATCGGTTGGGAGGCGAGCTCGCGCTCCTCCTCCACAGCAGCGGTTACTTCTTCTGCCATTGTTCTCCCCTTTCCTTGAGAGAGTAGTGCTGAATGGATGTCAGGCGGCTGACAACTGGCACCAAGCCGCCCAATCAAACGATGGCGCTATGCCTCAAAGACCACCTTGCCGGCGATCATCGTGAGGGCTGCGGTAGCCTCGAGCACCTCGGCCGGCTCGCAATCAAAGAGATTGCGGTCGAGCACGCAGATATCTGCCTGTTTGCCGCACGCGAGCGTGCCGATGCGGTCCTCGGCATGCATGGCGTAGGCGCTGCCATAGGTGTAGGCGCGCAGAGCCTCGGCCATGGTAATGCGCTCCTGGGGGAACCAGCCCTCAGGGTTGGAACCGTCCTCGAGCATGCGGAAGACCGCGCCGTACACCTCCTCCATGGGCTCCAAGCCCACAACAGGGAAGTCACTGCCCAGGTGCACCACGGCTCCGCTGGCAAGCAGGCTATGCAGGGGCCACGAAAGCGCGGCACGCTCGGGACCCACGGCTTCGTCCTTGGCAAGGTCAGCCATATCGAGCAGCATGTGCCACGGCTGCATGCCGGGGCAGACGCCGAGCTCGGCATAACGCGGCATATCCTCGGGTTGAACCGTCTCGTTGTGCTCCATGGAGTGGCGACAATCCCGCTTGCCATGCAAGCGCTCGCCCTCCTCAAAGCAATCGAGCACAAAACGCACCGAGCGATCGCCGATTGCATGGATGCGCGTGTCAACGCCCCATTCCTGCGCCCTCAGGATGGCAGCACGGATGCGCTCCGGCTCCTCCGCGGGCTCACCACAGGTGTCGGGTGCGTTGCTATAGGGTTCAAGCATCCAGGCGGTATGGTCGGAGCACACACCATCAAGGAACTGCTTAAAGCCGTGCCACTCCACCTGCGTACCCGGGAAGGCGTATTTCTCCTTGATCTGCTCGAGCGTCAAGGACTCGTTTTCGAACAGGTCGGTGTACAGGAACACGCGCAGCGGCAAGTCGCCCTTGGCATTAAGACCTGCCAACACCGCATACGGGTTTTCCATGCTCACAAACGTAGGATTGACCATGCCGACCGTAGTGATTCCCAGGGCATTGGCGCGCCGGGCGGTTTTTGCAAACGACGCGTCAACAACCTCGGGCGCTGGGTCGTAGACCTCGTCCATAAAGAAGGCGCCGGCGTTGTTGGAAAACACGCCCGTCAGATTGCCGTCGGCATCCTTAAGGATCTTGCCGCCTGCGGGATCGGGCGTCTGCGAAGTTACTCCCACCTTGTTGATGGCGCAGGTATTGGCACTAAAGGTATGCAAGTCAACCTGCTGCAGAAATACCGGGCGGTCGGAGATGTACTCATCGATCATCGCGGCCGTGGGCATCTCGGGGACATCCCACTGGAACTGGATAATCTGGCAGCCCAGAATCCACTCGTTATCGGGATGGTCGGCCGCAAACGCCACGACACGTTCCATCGCCATCTCAAAACTGGTGCAGTCGATGAGGTTGACGGCAAAATCGGGGTCGGTCATAAACGCGCCCTGGGCAAAATGCGTGTGCGAGTCGATCAGGCCGGGCATGACGAGCTGGTCGCCAAAGTCGCGCACCTCGGTATCGGGACCGATAAACGGTGCCAGGTGAGCATCGTCACCGCAGGCAACGATTTTATCGCCCCGCACGGCAACGCCGCCCTTAAACGGCTCGAGCCCATCGCCGGTAAAGACGGCGTCGCTCTTGATAACTACATCAGCCTTGTCCATGCGAGCCTCCTCAGGCATCTTTGGTTGTAACGCGGACGCACCGCCCGCGTGGGCACTCGGTTGGGAGCGTAGCGCTCCCGCATCGGCGCGTGCCTACAAGCCGTGCTCGGACGTCTGTCCCACGTCCGCGGCTTCGCGCTACACCCATTGATACACAGGGGCAAATCCGTGCCAAGGCCAGGGACCGCAAACGGTCAGTTTAAGCAGGTTTACACGCTTTACCTGCAGGTTTATTGTCTGAGATTATTACCGCTTCATTACGCCCAACGGTGTGGCCGCCCACACAGCAAGACCCGCATGCGAGGAAGAATGAGGCTAGGAACGCCAAAAGGTATCTATAAGGTCATCTCGGTTGGAGACGCCGCTTTTAACGTAGATGCGATGCAAGTGTGCCTTGACCGTGCCAGGGCTGATGACCAACTCGCTGGCGATGTTTTGGGCGTCGTTGCCCTTCAGCACCAGCGTGAGCACCTCCTGCTCGCGCCGTGACAGCTTATGGGCGTCGGCATAAATCACCACACGCGATGCGAGATCGTCCTCAGAGCTTGCGCTCTCGGCTGCCACGTCCTCATCGGCACGCGGATGACGGGCATACACACGCAGGATATGGCTAAACTGGCAAAAAAGCTGAGCCGCGCATACCACGAGCAGCACGTTTTCGGAGATATTGCGCTCGGACAGATACCACAAAAAGAGGCCGATGACGGGGTTTTGGGAGTCGGGGCGGCAGAACAAGATCATGTAGGTGTCCTCGGCGATCACGCAAAACACAAGAACGAAGGCCACCTTCCAAAAGAGCTTTGAGCGGTCGAGGTCGAGTTTCTCAACACGCGTTGCTCTGTACCGGTAATGCCAGGCGGCATAGGCAAGACATCCTACATTACCCAGGTCACGCGTGAGCCAAAAGAGATACTGCTGCACCTCTCCGGCAGCGCCGCTGCGAGGCACCAGCAGCAATTGCAAGATTGAAAACGGCACGATAGCGAGTCCGAGCATGCGCGACGTCGGTCTTTTGCGCAAGCGCGCAAACATCCATAGCACCACGCAGGCATAGATGGCAATACCAAGCACGCAGCGCAGCAAGGGGTGCTGCAGCGGCTCGCTAAAGGTAACGGCGTAGTCGTATTTGAGCCGATTGTACTCGTCAAAAAAGATGACCGACATATCGAGCATATAGAGCAAAAAACCCGCCGCGGCCACGAGGCTGTCGCGACGGCGCGTCATGAGCCAAACCACCAATGCCACGGCACTGGTCACCAGAGCCACACCCATGATAATCGTGGTGTAGATATAGAACGCGAAACTCATGCCCGCCTCCCCTGTCTAGATGCTGTGAGGATGTTGACAGATTCTTTGCCGCAAGATTAGACTCACCGATTAAACGTACTGTATCGTTTAGATAAACAAGCTGTGTCTCACCGATGAAAGGAGATGCCATGACACCGATCGCTCCGCTCAAGATGCTCGTCGCGCCCGCCGCCAAGGCCATCACCCGACTCGGTTCTTCCATGACCTACGACAATGTCCCCTGCGCCGTTGAGGCGCGTTCGGACAGCTGCCCCTACCTGGGCCACGTCCCCTACTTTGCACCCAAGCTCGCATCTGATCCCGAGCAGCGTGAGCAGTAATCCAAGATGCATCTAGCACCGCACAACTCGCGGCGCTACTGTTTTGGTGCAAAGCGACCTGTCCCCCTTGCGCCAACGCCGGGATTGTCGATGCTGCGGCCGCGGCGCGATATGAGGCGCGAAACCTCGCCCAGCAACACTCCGATCACCACGCCCACGAGGATCGGCAACTTTGCCATCTCGGTGGGTGAGCTGTTGAGCGGCACAATCGTAGCGACAATCGAAAGCACGAGCTCTGCCACGGGAATCGCAAGTGCCACCGCGAGCGCCTTGCCCTCGAAGGGCGCACGGAACACACGCGGGCGACCGTCGTATTTGCGCAGACGCCAAAACGCCGGGAACATCGGGATATAGCTCATAAGCAGGAAGACGACGTTCATCGAGAAGAAAACCCAAAAGACGTCGGAGCCCTCGCCCAACGGAATCTGGAGCAGCAGCACAAGGCTGGCAAAACAACCGTTAATGAGTGCCGAGCCGTTGGGCATGCCGGTCTTCTTGGACACCAGCGCAAAGGGACGCGGCATGTTGCCATGACGCGCGGCATAGCTCGCCACGTTGTTGACGCCAAAGCTCCAGCAGATCATGTTGGCAAACAGCGTCACCAAAAAGGCCACGCCAACAATCATCGTTAGCGGGTGGGTGCGCCCCACCATAGCGGCGACTGCGTCCACAATGCCCGAATCGAGCGAAAGCTGCTCGGTGGGAACCGCGGCTCCAATGCCGATGCCGCAGACGATGTAGATCGCCGCGATGGCAACGCCACCGGCGATAACCGCCTTGGGGATATCACGCGACGGGTTTTTCATCGTGCTGGCAAAGGTCGCGACCACTTCGAAGCCCATAAAGTTGAATAGGATGATCGATAGGTACGTCAACGAATTGGTGTCGCCCAAATCTGGAATGAAGGTCTTAAACGACATGTCGTTGGCAAAGCCGTTATTGCAGGCAAACCAGATGCCGACGATTCCTACCACAGCGGTAATGAGCACTTTGATGACGGCGCCGCCATCCATGACCCAATCAGACTCGGCAACCGGCTGCATCGCCATAACGGTGACACCCCACACAAAGGCGAGCTCGATGGTAATTCGAACCCCGAGCGAACATTCGATGCCCCATACCGCATTGATGACACTGGGAAACATGCAAGCGATGCTTGCCACCCACAGCGGAAAGTTGATCCAATAGCACCAGGAGCAGCGGGCGCCCCAGCGATCTCCCAGACCCAGGCGTACCCAGTCGTACAGGCCGCCCTCGGAATCGAACGCCGTACCCAGCTCGGCCACCACCAGGCCATAGGGAAGCAAAAACGTAATGATAAGGAAGATCCACCAGAAGAACTGCACATTGCCCATGGCAGATGCCGGAGCGGCCGCCTCGATGGTAAAGACGACGCAGATAACCGAAAGGATGACCTCGATCAGGGAGAACTTTTTACCTGCCATGGCGCACTCCCCCTACAGCAAAAAGGACGGCATCTGTACCGAAGGCGCCGCCCAAGGTAGGGCTGCAGGCCGCGTCACCGGTGCAGGTACCATCCCTAAGAGAAGAGAGGATGCAATTGTTGGACCAACGCTCGCGGAACAGGCAGGTGTAGATGACAATACGCTGGTACATAAAAACTCCGATCAAAACGGCCGCGTATACGACCGGAAACTTTCGGCAATTGAAGACGCGTCTGACCTGGGATATTCAAGCGAACAATTGGCCTAACCCGCAAAAAATCCCAGGCCAGGCGCGTATTCAATCAAAGAGGCGGGCACTCCGAAGTGAAGGCAACGGAGTGCCCAAAGAAAAGCCAGCCGACCAATCAGGTAGCCCCTGTCCGATTGATCGACTGGGTTTTCAAGGTACCCCCAGGTCGCCGCGAAAGAGGAGCGAAGCGTACTTTGGCACGCGAGCAACGGTTTGAGCGGCGAGATGGGGTGCCTCGAAGAGCCAGACGTTTACTCGGCGTGCTCAGGTGCGCCAGATTGGCGCGAACGAGGAGCGTAGCGTACTGACGCTACGTAAGCGACGAGTGAACGCCAAGGTGGCGTGTCTGAGTTAAGCGGACGGCTCCTGCTGCGTAATGCAGTGGATGTTGCCGCCGCCGAAGACAACCTGCTCGGACTGAACGCCAACACACTTGTAGACGCCCTCGCCCCAGACCTCGTCATAGATCTTCTGGAGCGTGTCAACGGCCAGCTGGTCGTTCTCGTCGCCGTACTGCGGGACGATAACACCGTGGTTGGTGACCAGGTAGTTCATGTAGGAGGCGATCAGCGGCTCGTCGGGGACGCGCGGCTCGGCGTTCTCGTCGGCGTCGATGGTGTCGCAGGAAGCCTGATCCATGAACAGCGGGTTCACGGGCATGCAGAGCTTGTAGACCTTCATCTTGCGGCCCTTGGCGTCAACGGCGTTGGAGAGGGTCTCGTAGGCAGCATGGCACTGCTCGTAGAACGGATACTCGGGATCGTCGGTCCAGATACAGGCCATGACGCCCGGGGCGATGAAGGTGGCGACATCATCGATGTGGCCGTTGGTCTCTTCAGGGTCGATGCCTTTCTTGACCCAGATGACCTTCTCGACACCCAGGTACTCCTTGAGGTGCTCGTCCATGTAGGCGCGAAGCTCCTCGCTCCAGGGCTCAAACTTCTTGTGGAACTTGGGCCAGATGGACTCGGGATCCTCTTCCTCCTCGAGCACCGCGGAGCAGGTGCGGCCGGGGGAGAGCAGGCACTGGTCGGTCACGACGAGGGTGCCCTCGCCGTCGACGGTGATGGAGCCGCCCTCGAGAATCATGTCATCGGGACGATAGCGGCGGCAGCCGGAGAGCTCGGCCATCTTGAGGGCGATCTGCTCGTCCTTGTCCCACGGGAAATAGAGGCCGTCGACGAGGCCGCCGTAGGCGTTGAAGTGCCAGTGGTTGGCGCGCTTCTCGCCCTTGCCGTTGATGACATAGGTGGCAGCGGTGTCGCGGAACCAGGCGTCGTCGGTGGTCATCTCGATAACGGTGACGTTCTCGTCGTTCTCAAAGACGGCCTTGCAGTTGGCATAGTCGACCTGATTAGCGCACATATAGACCGGGGTGAACTCGGCGATGGCGCGAGCGATGGCAGCATACTGCTTCTGGGCCGGCTTGGCGCCATGGGCCCAGGTGTCGGTGCGGTGGGGCCAGCCCATCCACACGCGATCCTGCGGAGCGAACTCGGCGGGCATGAAGAAGCCGTCGGCCTTGGGAGTGGACTCGGACTCGGTGATCGTACGCATAAGATTTCCTCCAAATCGAACGATCGCTTGCTGCGGGCGGGTTACCCGCAGCCTAAAACCAAGAGATGGTAGGCGCCCGTTCCCCGGCAAAGGTCGGGGCGCCCGGCGTCGGTTTTCACGGAGTCGCACCGGCAAGCGACAACGTAACCTGGTGCGTGGAGACAAAACGCACAAAGGATACGGAAGAGAGATTGGGGTGGGCGGTGGTTACCGGAGCAATAGCTCACACCCACCCCGGGGAATGGTTAAGTGACAAGGAGGGTTGGAGCCCCAGAACCGGGTGCTCTAGTTCTCCTCGGCCTCGGCGGCCTCCTCAGCGAGACGCTGGGCAGCCAGCTCGGGGATGAGACCCTTGTACTCGGTCTCGCGGCCCTTGGCGCTGACGACGCGAACGACCTCGCCGATAAGCACAAGCACGATGAAGATAACGATCATCGGGACCTTGTCGCCAATTTCATCGGCGGAGAACGGCACCAGCGTTGCAACGATGGCCAGGATCAGCTCGATGCAGGGGATGGCCAGCATGACCTTCATCATGGCGCCCTTAAACGGGAACGTGAAGATGCGCTCACGGTTGGGGTCGTTCTTACGAAGGTTGAGGAAGGCCGGGAACATCGGGATGTAGGTCAGCAGCAGGAAGAGGACAGAAGTGCCAAAGAGCATCCAGAAAACACCGTTGGAGATGGCGTCGATGGGAACGAGCTGCAGGCACAGCACCAGGGAGGCAACGATGGCGTTAACCAGATTGGCGCCGTTGGGCATGTCGTCCTTGGAGATCATCGAGGCGAAGACCTTGGGCATGTTGCCGTGCTCGGCGGCGTAGCGGGCGACGGAGTTGACGCCGAAGGACCAGGCGGCCATGTTGGCGAACAGGGTGATCAGGAAGGCGATGCAGATGACCTTGAAGATCATAGAGTCGCCCACCATGGTCTGGACTGCGACGATCATGCCGTAGTCGGGGTCGATGGAGTCGGCCGGCACGGCGGCGCCGATGCCGAAGCCGGCGAACAGGTAGATGACGGCGATAGCCACGCCGCCGACGATGATGGCCTTGGGAATATCGCGAGCGGGATCGGCCATGTCGTCGGTCATGGTGCAGATGACCTCGAAGCCCATGAAGTTGAAGATGATGATGGACAGGTAGCCGAGGGCGTTGGTGTTGGTGAGCTCGGGCAGGAAGGTGGCAGCGGACATGTCGTTCGCAAAACCGTTCTCCATGGCATACCAGATGCCCAAGGCGCCGACGATAACGGCAACGGCGACCTTGATGATAGCGCCTCCGTTGAGGACCCACTCGGAGTCGGCCGCCTTGGAGCGGCCCATGAGATACACGATCCACACAAAGGCAAGTTCGATACCCATCTTGGCGATTAGGTTGAACTCGACGCCAAAGACCATGCCCAGGATGTCGGGGAACATAGTGGCCAGCGAGGCGATCCACAGGGGGTAGTTGACCCAGTAGGAATACGAAATGCGGGCGCCCCACTTGTCGCCCAGGCCATCGCGTACCCAGTCGTAAATGCCGCCCTCGCCGTCATAGGTGGTGCCGAGCTCGGCGACAACCATGCCGTAAGGGAGCAGGAAGGTCAGGATTAGGAAGATCCACCAGAAGAACTGCTGGTTGCCAATGGCGGCAGCAGGTGCGGCGGCCTCGCAAACGAAGACGACGCAGATGATGGTCGAAATGACCGTCAAGAAGGAAAGCTTTTTCTTTCCGTCGCTCATGATGAGCTCCTTCGCTCAGTCTTGGACAGATCCGGGGCCTAAAGTATTAAGGCAATTGCTTGGGCCTCGGTGAGCGGGCGACAGGAGACGAGCATCCGCCGCCCGCAAACGTGCTTTTAGAAGCCTTGAGCTTAGAGCTGCTCGAGAGCCTCGAGAGCGGCGTGGAGCTCAGCCTTGGCGGAGTACTCGACACCCTCGTCGTTGAGCGGGGTGCGCTTGCCCAGGGCGGCAAGGAGAGCACGGATGGAGTGCTTGCGGTTCTCGGCCTCGACCCAGCACAGGGAGCGCTCGGGATCGTCCATGACCTCGTCGACGACCTCCTCGTTGCGGGTGGCCGGCAGGCAGTGCATGAACTTGGAGTCTGCGCCGGCGAAGTTCATCATGTCCATGGTGACCTGATACTTGGGATAGAACACGTCCATGTAGTTCTCGCCCGAAACCTCCTCGTCGTACAGGCCATACCACACGTCGGTGTAGATGAAGTCGGCGCCCTTGATGCACTCGATGTCGTCGGAGATGACGACCGAGCCGCCGGAGACCTTGCAGTTCTCCTCGGCGATGGCCATCATCTGCTTACCGAACTCGGCGCGCTCCTCGACGGTGCCGACGTGCAGGCCGCCGTCGGGGATCTGGTGGCCCTTAGGTCCAAACTGGACAAACTTCATGCCGACCTTGGAGGCGATGAACATGAGGGAGACGCAGACCTGGGTGGCGTCGCCGATGAAGGCCAGGGTGCAGTCCTCGATCTTCTTGCCCTCGGGGAGGTTCTCGAGCATGGTCATGAGGTCGCCCATCTCCTGCGTGGGATGGTTGAACTCGGACATGCCGTTGATGACGGGCACAACGGAGCCCTCGGCGAGACCGACGACGTCCTTGTGACGGTCAACGCGAGCCATCATGATGTCGAGCAGCGAGCCCATAACGCGAGCGGTGTCGCCCAAGGACTCGTGACCGCCGAGCTGGATGGTGCCAGGGCCATAGAACTGAGCATGACCGCCGAGGTCGGTCATAGCGGTCTCGAAGGAAAGACGGGTGCGGGTGGAGACCTGCTGGAAGATCATGCCAAGGCTCTTGTTGCGGAGCAGGTGCGGATAATAACCGTCAACCTTGATGGCCTTCTTCATTGCCAGGCCAAGATCCTCGATAGCTAGGATCTGCTCTTTGGTGAAGTCGTTGGTGTCGATGAAATCCTTAGGCAGTGCCATGTCGATTTCCTTTCCGCCGGTCTTGCCGACTATTACTATGAGGCGCTCGAACATCACGCCTCGTGTTGACAAGACCATCATTCACCCGTATGCAATTTTCACCTAGTTTATTCGGGATTAAAGACCGTTCACGGAGTTACATCCCCTCTAAACCAATATAAACCCGCAGGCAGCTGGCTTGTAGGGGGTTTACCGTCTGGAACCGCGAACGGTATACGGCTATGCTGTATCTCGGTGTTTAATCCGCAATGGAACGCAATGGAACGACCGGCGGAGGCATGTATACCCGGGGGGATATAGCGGGCTCCATAAGAGATCAAATGAGACAGGACGGTGACATATGGACACGCTCATGTTCTTCTATACCCTAGCGATACTCGTAATCTGTATTGTGACGGCAGTGCTTTCGCTTGCCGCCTACGCCTCGTCTCGTCGACAGTTCTTTATCTATGGCAGCGGCGTTTTTATTTGCAATGCCATCGAGATGACCGAGATCTTCTTTTTTGAATACACGTTGCAAAACCGAAGTTTTCCGGCCAATGACTATTACTCAATTACCATGCCTGTAATGCGGACCCTTGTGGCGACCGCTTCACAGGCTTTTATTTGGGCCATTGCCATGGACTTACTTGATAAGCATTCTAAGAAGTTGTTCGCCATCCCCGTTTTAACGTTTTTGCTGTGCGAGTCGCTGATTATCGTCGCTGTCCCCTCCGGCCCCATGCATCAGTGGCTCTACTACACGATGCGTCAGGTATTCCTTGTCTTTATGGGACTGTATATCTTTTGGACGGCTCATAAGAGTACAAAGGTTGAGCTGAAGACACGCGTTAACAACCAACGAAAACACCTGATTATCGGCGCTATTCTGGTCGGTTGCATCGTTGCCGAGGATTTCTACAACATCCTTGTCGTCCCCATGAGTCTGGCGCCCTCTTGGCTGCAGCTATATCTGTCCGAGCGCAACTTTAGCGAAAACGTCTTTGCGTGCTACTTTGCGATTCTGCTGATCATCTACTCCTACCACGTGCTTTCAATCCGCATGCAGGAGGCGCCCGAGGAAAAGAACGTCAGCGATCTTGATCGGTACATAGAAGAGCAGATGCCCTTCTATCGCAACGCTTACAAGCTCTCCAACCGTGAGACCGAAGTTATGCGTCTGGTCGTACTGGGCAAATCGAACCAAGAGATCGCTGACGAGCTATTCCTTGCCGTGGGCACCGTCAAAACCCACATCCACAACATCCTGGTCAAAACCGAGCAGCAAAACCGCACCACGCTGATCCTCCACTTCTGGAAGCGTTAACCTGCCAAAAAGGGACAGGTTAATTTTGGTAGGTTTTATCTGGGTAAACGCCAACCGCCGCAAGGGAGCTGCTTTCCCTCGTGGCGGTCTTCAAGCAGAAAAAACCAAGTGAGTAGGCTTTTTGCAGGAGGCCAAGCACGCCCCAAAACGCCACAGCTCTGACCTGCGGCTTTATCGATCATTTGTCGCGATGTACTCGGCCAGTTCAAAAAAGTCTACTCACTTGCATCCGAGACACACCAGATAGGCAAAAACCGCCGCGAAAGGGCCTCTGGTCCCTTCGCGGCGGTCATACGCCTCTGGTTTTGCGACGGTTTTGCCCGCTTGTTACTCGCTGTGGCAGGTGGCGATGGCGGCTCGCACCATGCCGGTGCTCATGAGGTAGGTCACCAGGAAGTAGCCGCCGTAGGATGCCAAGAAGATCGCACAGGTGAGGCCCACCGTGCCACCGATGCTCATGTGGCCGAACGTGCTCACCAGGTCGATAATCACCTTGAGCGCCACAAAGGAGTGCGCCAAGCCCACCGCCAACGGGAACAGGAAGAACACCGCTTGCTGTGCCATCACCGAATGGCGGATCTGGCGGTCGTCGCAGCCGATCTGCGCCAGCACACGATAGCTGCGGCTGCCGTCGGCCACATTGGAGAGCTGCTGGATCGACAGAATCGCCGCGCATGCAACGACCAATACAAAGCCGATGTAGATGGCTAGGTAGCTAATAAGACCGTTCATTTGCGCTGCTTGCACGTACATCTCGGAGCGTGTGATGAAGAGTCCCCACGACCCCGGCTCCTTGCCGTCAACGAGCAGATTGTCGAGCGCAGTGTATTTAATGCTCTCGTCTGCCTCGGTCGTATCCATCCCCTGTTTGTAGTTAACGAGCAGGCTGCTGGAATACGGTTGCAGATTAAGTTGGGACAACAGCTCGTCGGCAACGACGACGGTACCCGGATTACTGCCCATCGCCGAGTTGGCGATGGCCGCCGTATCTTCGTCCGACTTATCGGTTGCGGGCTTGAGCGTATGCCCGCCCAAGGTAAGGGCATGGCCGCCAGCCATATACTTGGTGTACATGTCGACCAGCTCGCCGCCCAGATCACACGTGAGCAAGTACTGGTCGCGACCAATGCTCACCGGCTCCTTGCCCATCATCTGACGCAATTTGTTGTACTGACTTGCCGGCGTCACAGACAGGCCTGTCGTGTCGGCGTTGCTACCCTCGAGCTCCTTGGGGAGCTTTTCGCCCATGGTCTTGCACATCTCACCTGGAGTCACCGAAGGATCCGAGCCGCCAAGCGGATAACTCAGATACGAATCGATCTGCACATGCTCACCGGCAACATCGGCGATATTGACCTTCTTGCCGGTCTCGACGCTGTTGTCCGCCGACTTACCATAAATACTCTCCGTATCATTGTCCGGATCGGCAAGCTCACCATGCCACGCAGAGTACAAGTCGACCGTTGCGTCGGCCGGCACCATACGATCGGCCTCAGACGGGTCAGCATACTCTTTGTAACGGTCGAGATCATCGGGCGTGTAGTAGATATACGTCTGCGACATATCAGCCGGGTTATAGCGCTCCAGATTCTCGTTCATCACGTTGGCGATCGACATGCCGCACGTCACCGAGGTGATGGCCAAAAACAGGATCATCGCGATGACGCCCATCGAAAAGCACACCGTGTTGACCTTGGCCGCAAGCTGGCGCACGGTAAACATGTTGAGACCGCGCCAATACACACCGCGCAGGCTCTGCAGCAGCTTGATGAGCATGCCCGAGAGTCCCCAGAACAGGGCAAAGGTGCCCACGGTAACCATAGCGGTCGTGATGCCAAACTGGTTCATGGCCTCTTGCAGCTTGCTGTCCGTCGCGGTGACCGGGAACCCATCACGTAGCAGACGGTAATAGGCCACGCCCACCAGCACCACGCCCACGGCAAAGATGGCAATCGCGATCCAGGGGTTGCGTGTCTTGATGCTCTCGTTGCGACGCTCGGCACCCATAAGCTCGATGAGTTTGGTGCGACGCACGGCGAGAAGGTTCAGCAGCAACGTGAGCACAAACATTACGAGCATGCAGGCAAGGGTCAGGTTGAACGCATGCACCGAGAAGAAGAAGTGGAAATTGGCGATCTGTGTCTTAAAGAGCGAGGCCGTAAAGAATACCATGAGCTGAGAGAGCCCCACGCCCAGCACGATGCCGGCGACAAAGGCGCCGACCGAAACGATCACGGTCTCGAGCGCCATGATCGTGGCGACGCGCCCGCGCCCCATGCCGAGTACCTGGTACAGGCCAAACTCCTTTTTGCGGCGTTTCATGATGAAGTTATTGGCATACACCATCAAAAAGGCCATGACGCCGGCCAAAAAGTACGTGAGGTAGCCGAGCATGGTACCCATGACCTCGGACAAGCCCGCTTCCTCGATGCCGGCGATGTCGACCTGCATCGAGACGGTGTTAAAGGCATAGAAGACCGTGACGCCCAGGGTGAGCGTCAAAAGGTAAACGAGGTAGTCGCGGCCGGCGCGGCGGACGTTGCCCCAAGCGAGTTTACAGAGCATCGGAGCCCTCACCGCCCATCATGGCAACGACCTCCATAATGCGGTCGAAGAACTCTCGGCGGTCGGTGTCGCCGCGGCGCAGCTCGGTGAAGATCTTGCCGTCACGAATAAACAGCACACGGCTCGTGTAGCTGGCGGCAAAACTGTCGTGCGTAACCATGAGCACGGTGGCGCGCAGACGGCGGTTGAGGGCTTCTAGGCTCTCGAGCAGCAGGCGAGCGCTCTTGGAATCGAGGGCGCCGGTGGGCTCGTCGGCCATGATCATGGTGGGGTCGGTGACAAGCGCGCGACAGGCGGCAACGCGCTGCTGCTGGCCGCCGGACATCTGGTAGGGATATTTGTCGAGCACCTGGCTCACGGACAGACGCGCGGCCACGTCCTGCACGCGGGTCGAGATCTCTGCCGAATTTGTGCGGGCGATGGTGAGCGGCAGGGCGATGTTCTCGCGTGCCGTGAGCGTATCGAGCAGGTTGGAGTCCTGGAAGATAAAGCCGAGCTCCTCGCGGCGGAACTGCGAAAGCTTAGCCTGCTTCATGCGTGTTACGTCCTGCCCATTGATGCGAATCGTGCCGCTCGTGGCGCTATCGATGGTCGACACGCAGTTGAGCAACGTCGACTTGCCCGAGCCCGAGGCGCCCATGATGCCAACAAATTCGCCGCGGTTGACAGTAAAGCTGACGTCGTTGAGCGCGCGGGTCACATTGCCCAGCGCCCCATATACCTTTTCGAGATGCGCGACCTCCAGTACCGGGGTCGCCATGTGCGTGGTTTGCATACCGAGTCCTTTCTTGCGATTAGTCTACGGCATCTATAGTCGCAAGAAGACGAGTCAGCTACCATCGATATGGCTTACGCTTGCCTTACCGTTGTGTAAGGTAGGGGTAGCTAATTTGGGACGGGGCTATTTTGACTACCTTGGCGATGATTCGCTTGAAAGGTAGTCAAAATAGCCCCGTCCCAAATTAGCTACCCCGTCGATTGTCGTTGTTGAGAGAGGACTCCTGTTGAAGACTGTTCATGTTGCTGCTGGGATCATTCGCAAGGAAGGATCCGACGAGCTACTGGCCGTGCAGCGCGGCTACGGCGACATGCAGGGACTTTGGGAGTTCCCAGGCGGCAAGCTCATGCGCGGCGAAACACCCGAAGACGCCGTGCGCCGCGAGCTTATGGAAGAGCTACAGGTAAAAGTCACCAACCTGCGCGATTTCTACACCGTTGAATATGACTACCCCGATTTTCATCTCTCGATGGAGTGCTACTACTGCTCACTCGCCGATGAATCCGATGAGCCCCAGAAGCACGACCGCCAGCTCGATATCCGCTGGATTCCGCGTACCTCGCTTGCCACGGTGGAATGGATGCCCGCCGACAAGGGGCTCATTGATGCCCTGATTGAGCTGAAGGAAGATCGGCTCGAGACCAACAGCGCTGCCAAAGATGCCAAGGCCGCCACGACCGTCAAGCCCGCTCCCAAGCCCAAGCGCGCACCTAAGCGCCGCAGCAAAAAGCGTCCCAAGCCCGGTCTACTCGACGGCATCGATACCTCGGACCTTTCCGCCGACGAGCGCGAACTGGTGCGCCGTCGCGCCGCCATCAAAAAGTCCATGAAGGGCAACAAGCGCGCCAACACCAAGCCCGAGCTGCTCGTTCGCCAGCGCCTGCGCGCCGCGGGCCTTACGGGCTATCGCTTGGAATGGAAGGTTCCCGGCAAACCCGATATCGCCTTCCCCGGACGCAAGATCGCCATCTTCGTCAACGGTTGCTTTTGGCATCGCTGCCCCAAGTGCAATCCGAGCCAGCCCAAGCGCAATGTTGAGTTTTGGGAAGCAAAATTCCGTCGCAACGTCGAGCGCGATCGCGCCGCGGTGGCAGCGCTCACTCAAATGGGCTGGACACCCATAACCATCTGGGAATGCGAACTCAAAAAAGACCGCATCGACGCCACCATGGAAAAGGTCATCGAGCAGGTGCGCGCCGCAAAGCCGCAGCGCTAGGAACGAGCCATCCACACGCCCCACACAGGCGAGCCACATCCGCGCCACAAACCTTAGAAAGCCCTTAAGCCCAAAACCTTTCAAAAGTGTTATTCGATACCTCTGACCTGCAGTTTCATCGTAACACCAAACCAGGTTAAGCCTTTCTTTAGCGCTTCTTTGCAGAAGCCGCGGCATAATACTGCCAACGCACGGGACCTAGCAGCACACCCCGTGCGCAACCTTTTGGTGGACATCGAGGAGGCCGCATAAGCATGCATTCTTCCAATGACGCAACACAGCAGCCATCCCTAAAACATGCAAACCTTTTCTCCTTCCCCCCGACACAGAGAAACGGCCTCCTCGACTCCCCCACCTCGCAGCCAAAACGCTCAACCGACCAGAGCCACAACTTGCGAGCATCGTTCGAAAAGCTCCAAGCATCCCTAAACAAGTCATTCCCCAACCAAGCCCGGGCATACTAGCCCCTCATCAACAAAGCAGCCCTCACGCACCACCCCTTTCCGCCCTAACGCCACAAGGGCGATCGAGCAGGGCCGTCCGGAAACGGAAAAGGGCCCATCTCTCAGAACATTCCGCAGGACGGAGGAAGCCCCGCAGCGCGTAGCGCGCAGCGGGGCTTCCGACATGTCCGAGGACGTTCTGAGAGATGGGCCCTTTTCCGTTTCCGGACGGCCCGGTGGGATCAGAGTACCCTTGCTGTTACTCTGCTTTGCCCACAGAGTTAAGGTTGGTCATGCGGATCTTAACCAGCTCGGTGATCTCACGCATGCCCTCCTTGGCCGGCTTCTTGGGATCGAAGCAGGCGGGGTTCTCGGCCATGTAGGCCATGAAGCCCTTGGTGTAGGCCTGACGCAGCTCGGTAGCGTAGTTAACCTTGCAGATGCCGTTCTTCACGGCCTCGGCAACCTGCTCATCGGGCACACCGGAGGTACCGTGCAGAACCAGCGGCACGTCGACGGCGTCGCGGATGGCCTTGACCACGGACTGCTCGATGTGCGGATCGCTCGTGTACACACCGTGGCTGGTGCCAACGCCAATAGCGAGGGAGGTGCAGCCAGTGCGCTCGACGAACTCCTTGGCCTCGGCCGGATCGGTGTAGGGGCTCTCGCCCTCAACCGCGGGACCGTCGTCCTCCTTGCCGCCAACCTTACCGAGCTCGGCCTCGACGGGCACACCCATGGCGCGGCCAGCATCGGCGACGGACTTGGTCAGGGCGATGTTGTCCTCGAAGGACTCGTGCGAACCGTCGATCATGACAGAGGTGTAGCCAGTGCGGAAAGCCTGCATGCAGCGGTCATAGCCATCGCCGTGATCGAGGTGCAGGGCGACGGGCACGGAAGCGCGCTCGGCGGCAGCCTTGACCATGCCGTAGAAGTAGTCCAGACCAGCGGTCTTGATGGTGCCCGGGGTGGTCTGCATGATGACGGGGGACTTGGTCTCCTCGGCGGCGGCCAGAACGGCCATAACAAACTCGAGGTTCTCGACGTTGAACGCGCCGACGGCGTAGTGGCCGGCCTGAGCGTCCTTGAGCATCTTTTCGGTGGTAACAAGTGCCATGAGCGTTTGCTCCTCTCCCTCGCCCGCATCTGGACATCGGGCGTAGTTGTTCACAAGGCGTTTTACCTTGCGTTTTGCTGCGCTCATTGTATGAAATTCAGCGGCTTTACACGTGTGAGATATTGAGCCCATGCAGGTCAATACCGTCGTTTTTGAAAAGTAAACGGAAGGAATTTGAGCCGAGCGGACATGTTCGATATTGAATTATGGGCATTCAGCGTCTTTCTTTTATAGAAAAGATAAGTAATCGAAAGGTGTTTTCTTATCCAAAAAGAAAATGAACGAAAATAGAGTCAACACAATTCCTGCAAATTTGGCCGTGAATGGAGCAGCTATGGCCCATGCAACAACCCGAGCCTTCGCCGATGAGCGTCGTGCCGCCATCATGGAAATGCTCGAGCATAATGCCTCGGTGCAGGTAGCAGAAATCGCCCAGACCTTTGGCGTGTCCTCCGTTACCGCCCGCGCCGACCTGGACGCGCTCGCCGAAGCAGGCAAGCTGCGCCGCACGCATGGTGGCGCCGTATCGCTCCACAAGCGTCTGACTGTTTCCACGCAGGATCGCCGCATCAATGTCAACGTTGCCGCCAAGCAGGCCATCGCGCAAAGCGCCATCGAGCTCGTCAATGACGGCGACACGCTGCTCGTCGACTCGGGCACCACGGCGCTCGAGTTCGTCCGGCTCCTCGATCAGCGCAACGGCATCACCGTTATCACGGCCGACATTACCATCGCCGATTATATCGACGAGAGCATGCCCTCGGTCGATGTCGTCATGCTGGGCGGGGCGCTGCGCAAAGGCCATCGTTATCTGTACGGTCCACTTACCATGCAGGCGCTCCAAATGGTCCATGCCGATCTGGCCGTCATGTGCCCTGGCGCTTTTGTTCCCGGCTGCGGCTTTACGACCGACTTTCCGCAGATGGCCGAGACCAAAACGGCTATGATCGCCGCAGCCCATCAAAGCGTCGCCCTCATGGACGCCAGTAAGGTCAACGGACGCGGCATGTACCGTTTTGCCGAGCTGACCGATGTCGACGCCATCGTGATGGACCGAGACCCCGAAGGCGCCGTCGCCACCTCAATCGCCGAGGCCACCGACAGCGCACGTCCAGCCCTCATCATCGCCGGCGCTTAAACAAAAACCACCACAAAGGTGCCTGTCCCCTTTGTGGTGGTTGTGATGGCTGAGCGTCAAAAGTGAACGTGTCGCTACTTGGACAGCTCGTCGGCGAGGGCCTCGATCTGAGCGCGCGAGGCGTCGTTGAGCGAGCCCAGCACGGTCACCTTGTTCTGCGTCAGGGTGATGTCCTTCATGCCCTCGAGCTCCTTGGTCATAACCTTGGCAGCTGCAGGCGCCCAAGAGCCGGCCTCGACGAGCGCCACCGTACGGTTCTGGTAGGCGTGCTCAGCGAGCGTATGGATGAAGGTGCTCATGCACGGGAAGATCTCGCCCTGATAGGTGATGGAGGCGAGCACCAGACGGTCGTAGCGGAACGCATCCTCAACGGCCTCGGCCATGTCGTCGCGAGCCAAGTCAAAGACGGAGACCTTCTGGCCGCGAGCCTCGAGCGCAGATGCGAGCTCCTCGACGGCAGCCTTCAGATGGCCATACACGCTCGCATAGGCGATCGTGATGCCCTCGTCCTCGGGCTGATAGCTCGACCAGGTGTTATAGGTGTCGAGGTAGTAGCCCAGGTTCTCGGTCAGCACGGGGCCGTGGAGCGGGCAGATGATCTGGATGTCCAGGTCGGCGGCCTTCTTGAGGACGGCCTGCACGAACTTGCCGAACTTACCGACGATGCCAAAGTAGTAGCGGCGAGCCTCGCAAGCCCACCCTTCCGGATCCTCGATGTCGTTGGCGCCAAACTTGCCAAAGCCGTCGGCACTAAAGAGCACCTTGTCGGTGGACTCGTAGGAGAAGATCACCTCAGGCCAGTGAACGTTGGGGGCGCCGATAAAGGTCAGGCTGTGGCCACCCAGGTCGAGTACGTCGCCCTCTTTGACGACCATCTTGCGCTCGGGGTAGTCGGTGCCAAAGTAGTTGACCATCATGCGGAAAGCACCCATGCTGGCCACGATCTGCGCCTGGGGATAGCGCTCCATAAAGGCAGCGATACCGGCGGAGTGATCGGGCTCCATGTGATGAACGACCAGGTAGTCGGGCGTACGGCCATCGAGCACGGCCTCGAGGTTGCCGAGCCACTCGTCGACAAAGCCAGCGTCGACCGAATCGGCGACAGCGATTTTATCGCCCAAGATAACATAGCTGTTGTATGCCATGCCGTTCTCGGACACGTCGTACTGGCCCTCGAACAGGTCAATGTCGTGATCGTCGACACCGATGTAGCGGATATCCTTGGTGATCTCCATCAGGCAAAGCCTCCTAGATAGACAAAAGAACCCGTCTATCATAACACTCGCCTTCATAGCCACGGCTATCCGTCAGCATCCTTACCGATTGTAATTGAGGCGGAATATACTGCCGTTTACCTGCAAAAACTATGCGCGCAGTATCGCCGTGCTATGTCGAATAATGAGCTGACCGGGAATACGAATGGCAACGGTTTTACCCGCCGTACCCGCCTCGGGAACCGCATGCTCAAACACCTCGCGTCCGCGCTGATGTAGATCGAATCGCACGGTCGTGAGCTCGTTGTGTGCCACAAAATCATCGAGCGAATCGTCGACGCCCACCACGCTCACGTCCTCGGGCACACGCAGGCCGCTATCGCGCAGCGCCGCAATTGCGCCGTTTGCCATCTGGTCGTTTGCCGCGTAAATCGCCGTCATGGTGCGATCGTGCTCGGCCAGGTACCTGCCGGCCTCGTAACCGCTGTTGGCAGACCAGTCACCCTCGAGCGGCTCCGCCGGCTCGATGTGTTTACGCTCGAGCGCATCCCGCCAACCGGCGCGACGAAATTGCTCGTCGACCGAGAACGACGGGCCGCCAATATAGCGAATCTGCTCGTGTCCTAGCTCAAACAGGTGATCCATAAGCAACAGCGAGCAGCCGTAATGGTCGGAATCGACCGTGGTCACCCGCGGGTGCGCATACATGGTAACGATGACCGTGCCAATGCCCGGCAGTGGATCAAACGTCTCAAAATCGGGCGCCATGCGGCTCATGCCGATGATGATGCCGTCCACCGGCAATGCGGCCATACGACGCGTGGCCTCGGCAAGCGAGAATTCCTCGGTCTTGGACATCTCGACCAGCGTGATGGCGCAATTATGCTCGCGAGCAGCGCTGGCGATGCCGTCGATCATTGAGAGGTTGCCAAACTTGGTAACATCGTTGACGCACAGGCCGACCGAATGGTAACGGCCGTCACGCAGCGAGCGACCGGCATAACTCGGACGAAAGCCGAGCTCTTGCATAGCGGCCTGCACGCGCTGGCGCGTCTGCTCGTTAACGTTGGGCAAGCCGTTGGCGACGCGCGAAACCGTCTGCTGCGAAACGCCAGCAGCGCGGGCGACGTCGGCCATGGAGACCGGACGCGTACCTGTATCGTTGGACGGGCGCCTTGCCACAGGATCACCTTCACCCTTGCGAGATCTGAATAGCGTGCATGCCGGCCCAGGCAGAGATACACCCCGCGCCGAGGCCCGCTATCGTCGGACGCATGTTAACGTACTCTACTTTTTCGACCTGCATCTCTTCTGCTTTATAAGTCCATACGGCGCTACCGTTCACGGCCGAATATCGACCGATTACCAGATTCTCAAAAAGTGACAAGCGTTGTGTTATGAGTACGTTAACATAGCCCGTAACATGCGATATCGTGAACACCTGGTTCATGCCGCTTCAAGTTGTTAACGTACTCATAACGACGCAAAACTCACCCGTGCGCGCCAAGGAAAGGACTCCCATGACCACTCCCGACGAAAAGACATTCGCCACGCTCACCAAGCTGTTTGAGGAGGAGTTTGGCCCCATCGGCGACCGCCAGGTGCTCTACGTGCACGCGCCCGGGCGTTCCGAGATCAGCGGCAACCACACCGACCACGAGGGCGGCCACGTCATCGCCGGCTCGCTCGATGTCGCCGTCGACGGTATCGCCGTGGCAACCGACACCAACAAGGTCCGCGTTGCCGATGAGGGCTACCCCACCTTTGAGATCACGCTCGATACGCTAGATGTTCAGGAGTCCGAGAAGGGCACGTCCGCAAGCCTCGTGCGCGGTATGGCCCACGAGGTCGCAGCGCTTGGCGTTGAGCCCCAGGGCTTCGACTTCGCCTTCACCTGCTCCGTCCCCTCGGGCGGTGGCCTTTCCAGCTCTGCCGCCGTCGAGGCCGCGTACGGCCGTGCCATGGAGACGCTCTGGGGCGCGCCCGCCATTGAGCCCGTCGCGCTCGCTCAGATGAGCCAGCGCACCGAGAACAACTACTACGGCAAGCCCTGCGGCCTGATGGACCAGGCCGCCGTATGTCTGGGCGGCCTCGCCTACATGGACTTTGAGGACCAGGCTCAGCCTAAAACCCAGAAGCTCGAGCTCAACTTTGAGGATCACGGTTATGCGCTCGTGCTCGTTAAGGTCGGCGCCGACCACGTGGCCGCCACCGACGACTACGCCGCCGTTCCGCGCGAGATGCAGGACGTCGCTGCCGAGTTTGGCAAGACACGCCTGTGCGAGGTAAACGTGGTGGACTTTGACGCCAAGCTCCCCGAGCTGCGCGCCAAGCTGGGCGACCGCGCCTGTCTGCGCGCCGTTCACTACTGGTACGAAAACGGCCTGGTCGATAAGCGCTGGGCGGCCCTGAACGCCGGCGACATCGATCAGTTCCTGGTCCTGACGCGCGAGTCCGGCGCCAGCTCTGCCATGTACCTGCAGAATGTCGTTGCCAAGCTGGGCTCCGAGCAGCCTTCCATGTATGCCCTGGCGCTGGCCGAGCATGTGCTCGACGGCCGTGGCGCCGTTCGTATTCACGGCGGCGGCTTCGGCGGTACCATCCAGGCCTTCGTGCCGCTCGACCTGGTCGACACCTTCATCGCCAAGATGAACGGCTGGCTGGGCGAGGGCTCTGCCCGTCACTACGCCATCTCTGACAAGGGGGCTTACGCGGCATGGCTGTAATGACTGACGTGCGCGAGGCCGCGCAGAACCTGATCGAGTACGCTATCCACCGATCGATGATCGGCCAGGACGATCGCATCTGGGCATACAACACCATTTTGGAGTGCATCGGCGCCACGGGCCCCGCACTCGACATGACTTGGGCACTCCAAGTTGAGAAACTCTCGCTCTTGCACCCCGATACCCTGCCCGACTTTGACCTTGAAGGCACGCTCGCCGCGCTTGCCGAGGCCGCCGTTGCCAACGGCGCCGCCGAGGACACGGCATCGGGCCGCGACCGCATCGCCATGCGCATCATGGGCGCGCTCATGCCGAGGCCTTCTGTTGTAAACGAGGAGTTCAACGGCCGCATGGGCGTCAACGAGCCCCGCGCCGCGACCGACTGGTTCTACGGTCTGTGCTGCGACGCCGGCTACGTGCGCCGCGCCGCCATCGCGCGCAACATCAAATGGAGTACCCCCACCAACTGGGGCGACCTGGAGATCACCATCAACCTGTCCAAGCCCGAAAAGGATCCGCGCGATATCGCCGCGGCAGGTGCCGCCAAGAACACGGGCGAGAAGTATCCCGCCTGCCAACTCTGCATCGAAAACGAGGGCTACCCTGGACGCTCCGCCGCAGCCGACGGTGGCGCTCACCCCGCCCGCCAGAATCTGCGTGTTATCCCCATCCAGCTCGACGGCGAGCGCTGGGGCTTCCAGTACAGCCCGTACGCATACTTTAACGAGCACTGCATTGCTATGAGCTCCGAGCATCGTCCGATGCACGTGGACCGCAAGGGGCTGACCTGCCTGCTCGATTTTGTGGACCTGTTCCCGCACTACTTCATTGGGTCCAACGCCGACCTGCCCATCGTGGGCGGCTCGATTCTGTCGCACGATCACTTCCAGGGCGGCGCGCACGAGTTCCCCATGATGCATGCCGCCGAGGTCTCGCAGTTTAGCGTGCCCGGCTTTGACCAGGTCAGTGGTACCGTGTTGCAGTGGCCGCTCTCGGTGCTGCGACTGCGCTCGCACGACCGCGCCCAGCTGCTCGACGCCGCCGAGAAGATTATCCTTGCCTGGCGCGAGTGGACCGATGAGTCCGTGGGCGTTATCGCGCACACAGCCGACGGCGTGGCGCACAACACTGTGACGCCCGTCATCCGCCGCGTCGACTCCCGCGGCAACGCCGGCGGCGAGATTTACGAGGCCTACCTGGCGCTTCGCTGCAACATCACGACCGACGAGCATCCGCTGGGCGTATTCCACCCGCATGCCGAGTACCACCATATTAAGAAGGAGAACATCGGCCTGATCGAGGTCATGGGCCTGGCCATTTTGCCGCCGCGCCTGGTTCCCGAGCTCGGCGCTGTCCGCGAGCACTTGCTGGCGGCCAAGGCCGATGCCAGCTACGATCTTGCCAGCGCGCTCGAGGGCGATGACCTTTGTCGCAGCCACGCCGCATGGGCCGAGGACGTCTTTGCCCGCCGCGCCGACGAGCTTACGGCGGATAACGCCATCGACATCCTTCACGAGGAGGTCGGCGTGGTGTTTGGCCACGTGCTCGACAACGCCGGCGTCTTTAAGTGGGACGAGGCGGGACGCGCCGCCCAGCAGCGCTTTATCGATTCGCTGTAATAATCCCCTGGGGACGGAGGAAAACGGATCATTTCGTCTTCAAGGCAGCGGCGCCCGCCGGCAACATCGCCGGCGGGCGCCGTTTTCTGATGCAAGGGTAACTAATTTACACCAAAGCAAGGAGTGTCCCAAACTGCCGGCAGAAAAGAAACGTCCCCAGGTGCCGACCTAAACCCCCACATTATTCGATGGAAAAACGTGGTTGCCTCCCACATTATTCGATGAAAAAACGTGGTTTACTCCCACATTTTTCGATGGAAAGACCAAGACGGTCTTATACTAACCATGATCGTTAGGAGGCAGTATGCAGCGACAGCTAATGGACGAACTCATCGCTTGGAAATCTAGGGCGAACCGCAAGCCCCTCCTGCTTAAGGGGGCCCGCCAGACGGGAAAAACCTGGCTTCTCAACGAATTCGCAGGCCAGCAGTATCAAAACGTCATCCGTTTTGACTTTATGCTCGAACCGGGCGTACGTTCGCTGTTCGACGGAAGCCTTGACCCCAAACGCATCATCTCCCAGATAGAGCTCCTGCGCGGCCAGACCATAACGCCGACAGACACACTCATCATCTTCGACGAAATCCAAGAGGCACCGCGTGGCATCACCTCGCTCAAATACTTCAACGAGCTGGCGCCGGAATACCATATCGTGGCAGCCGGCTCCTATATGGGGCTCGCGCTCCGACGCGAAAACGAGTCGTTCCCCGTCGGCAAGATTGACCAGCTTACCATGCGCCCCATGGGGTTTGTCGAGTTCGTTCGTGCCGTCGATGGCGATCCGCTCGCAGATGCCATCCTTGCCGCAGACATGGACCTGCTGGCAAACGTTTCCGAAAAGCTCGAGCGCCTGCTCAAGGAATACCTCGTTGTCGGTGGCATGCCAGAAGTTGTCTCCGCTTTCGCCGCCTCCCACGATTTCATCGAGGCCCGCAGGCTTCAGCAGCAAATCATCGAAGCTTACGAATCCGATTTTGGCAAGCATGCGCCAGCCCGCATCGTCGAGCGCATGAGGCTGGTTTGGAAATCCCTTCCCGGCCAGCTCGCAAAGGAAAACAAGAAGTTCGTCTACGGTGCGCTCCGTCCCGGGGCGCGCGCACGCGATTTTGAGGAAAGCCTCCAGTGGCTCATGGACTATGGAATCGTTCATAAGGTACCACGTGTTTCCGCCCTAAGAGCACCGCTCACAAGCTACGAGGATCTCTCGGGCTTCAAGCTGTTCTGCATCGACACCGGCATCCTCGGAGCACTCTCTGGCCTCTCGCCAGCCATTGTTCTGAACGGGCCCGCTGTTTTTACGGAGTTCAAAGGCTCGCTGACCGAGCAATACGTCGCACAGGAGCTTTTGCTCCAAGGCAAAACTCCCGCGTATTGGTCATCCTCCTCCGGCAATGCAGAGACTGACTTTGCCATCGACCATGCGGGGACCGTGCTTCCGCTCGAGGTCAAGGCGGCAGAGAACCTCAAAGCAAAGAGCCTGAGAATTGCCTGCGAGAAGTTCAAGCTCGAGCGCTGCGTGAGAACATCGTTAGCGGCATATAGAGACGAGGGCACGCTCGTCAACATTCCGCTCTGGGAGATTGGGCAAATCGACAAGCTGGCATAGGCGCTGTGGAGGGGGGTGTTCCTATAGTTTTGTCAACTGGGCAATGCCGTTTTCGAGATTGAATCGCGACATGCTAACGCCAGGCC
>NZ_JBDPAC010000025.1:0-26697 GCF_039836695.1 Collinsella aerofaciens
AGGCCTGGCGTTAGCATGTCGCGATTCAATCTCGAAAACGGCATTGCCCAGTTGACAAAACTATAGGAACACCCCCCGGCCGGAGCTACGTTGCCTTTGCTGCGAATCCTCGTGTCCGTTGGCCGGCGCGCCCCACGCATAACCCTTATGTCGGTGGGCTGATGTGTTGCGTCCCGTTGGGCTATAAGGTTGAAATGAAGGTGGACAGGCGATTTAGGCCTTCGTCCAGGTTTTCGTCGGAGACGCAGTAGCTGAGGCGGATGTGGCCTTCGGTGCCGAAACAGTCGCCCGGGACTAGGGCTACGTTTGCTTCTTTGATGGCTTTGATGCAGAAAGCTTCGCTGGTTAGGCCGAACTTTTTGATGCTCGGGAAAGTGTAGAAGGCTCCTGCGGGCTCTACTACGTCGAGGCCCATGGCGTCTAAAGCTGCGAGCACGCGTTCGCGACGGGCTCGGTAGACTTTGAGCATGGGGGTTGGGTCGACGGTCAGGGCTCGGGCTGCGGCGTCCATTTCGAAGGAGACAGCACTCGATACTAGGTATTGGTGGGCTTTTGCGATCTCGGCGATGACGGGGGTTGCCGCTGCGAGCCAGCCCAAGCGCCAGCCGGTCATGGCCCAGGGCTTGGAGAAGCTCTCGATGACTACCGTCTGCTCACGCAGTTCCGGGTGGCGCTGGGCAAAGCGCTCGTAGCCATCCACGTAGACTAGGCGGTTATATACGTCGTCGCAGATTACGTAGATGCCCGCCTGCTCCGCTACGCGCGCCACGGCGTCGAGCGATGCCGCGTCGAGGATGCAGCCCGTAGGATTGTTGGGCGTGCAGATGACGATGGCCTTGGTCGCCGGCGTCACGCAAGCACGAAGTGCGTCCTCGTCAATCTGGAATTGCGCAGGCTCCGTATCCAAAAAGACCGCTTTGGCGTGATTGGCCACGACAATGCTCTCGTACAGGCCAAAGGCCGGCGTGGGGATGATGACCTCGTCGCCGGGGTTGAGCATAGCCATGAATGCTGCCGACAGGGCCTCGGTCGCGCCGTCGGTTAGGATGACCTCGTCGGCCGAAAACGTAAGGCTCGCGTCCCCCATGTAGGCAGATAACGCCTCACGCAGGGCGGGGCGACCGTTGTTGGGCGGATAGTGCGTGTCACCGCGGTCCAGTGCGGCGGTCACCTCGGCGCTAATCACATCGGGCGTGGGAAAATCGGGCTCGCCGAGCGCGAGCGCGATGCACCCCGGATGCCGGGCGGCGAGCGCGTTAATCCGGCGGATACCGGAGGGCTTGAGCATGGCAAGCGAGGTATTCATGGGCAGACGCATGGCGTTCCTTTCGTAAGGGTTGCACTAGGATAGCGCGGCGGGGCGCCACCAGACGGTGTAACCTAAACGGAAACGAGCCGGAAAGGAGATGGCATGGAGACGACCGCGCGCGGCGACGTACCAAAAACACTGCACACCATTGCGTATATCAGTATTCCCAATAGCGCCGATCTTGAGTTTTTGCTCTGGGACCTGCAGGATGCCATCGCCGCCTATGCTCAGCTTTCTGGCGCCGTGCTCCCCCGCCCGATCGATTTGGAGGCGGATGATGCCGGTGTAGTCGATGGCATGGTGCTCGCTGTTGATGATGCATTTGACGATGAGGCTATGATCGCTGTCGAGGAGATACTCAATCGCTTTGGAAATACAGAGACACGCATCTATGTCGTCGTCCAGGCCGCGTCCAAAAACAACAAGCAGGCGGACGAAGTCCTCGTCCGCCTATACCGGGCATGTATTCTACGTGACCTACCATGGTGTGACGGTGTTGTCATCTGTGCCGGCAGCGGCATCGCAGCGCTTCGCCATTCCCCACGCATGGGTCTCTTACGCCGGCCTTTTTCGGAAGCGATGGATAAGCTTGTGGGCGCTGTGCGCATGGGCTGCTCCGTTGAGCATGCGCAGCGACTTGGCGGCGGCAATGCCGAAAGCGTCGATGCCGACGGCATGGTGCGCGCCAAGCCCGCGCTGCCCGCACCGATCTGGCATGCCATCATGAAACGCCTCGGCACCCGCGCCCAACCAGATATCTAAATTACAGAGCGCCCCAATCAACGACATCGCGCCAGCGCTCGACAAGGCGTTCCAGGCGCCACGCCGCATTGGCGGGACTTGTCGACGGCAGAACGATGGCCGGCAGCCCGGTGCGCTCTTGTAGATAGCGCTTGTAGAGCCGACCTGCCGTGCCGCCGTTACAGACAACGACCTCGATCGACGCGGCATCGGTAATGCGCTCGATATGTGCCGGCACAACGTTGCGGATGCTCGCGTCGCTCGAGCCCTTAATGTCGCAGCTCTCGACCACATCCCACAGGGCCACGCCGCCGTTCAGCAGCATGGCCCGCTTGGCGGCAATGGAGGCATCGAGCGTCGCGGGCTCACCGCTTGCCAAAGGATCGCCCTCGTTGGGCGGCACAGGCATACCGAGGCACGTGGCCATCACACGCCAAAAGCGATTCTGAGGGTTGCCGTAATAAAAGGCATTGGCGCGCGAAAGCACCGAGGGAAACGACCCGAGCACCAAAACGCGCGAGTGCTCGTCAAACACGGGCTCAAACCCATGCTCAATATGTTGATAGCCCTCGTCAGATACGGCCATGGGCTAGGCTCTCAACAGATAGCGCACCTCGTAGGGTGCAAGCTCAAGGGTACCCGTCAGCTCGACCGTGGGCGCATCGTCGGCAAGCAGGTCGACGAAGGACCCGTTGAGCTCGCCGGCGCCAAAGGTGTAAGGCTCACCCACGGCATTCACCGCCACGAGTACCGTCGCGCCGTCACAGGCGCGCTCGAACAGCAGCTGCTTGTTCTGGATCACCACGTTGCGATAGGCACCGTAGTTGAGAGCACGGGCAGCCGCGTCGTCGGCCGAGCGAAGGTGCGCAAGCTGCGTGATGAACGCCGTCAGCTCGTTGGGCGCAGGCTCATCGAGCGCAGGTCGCAGCGCCCAGTCGCCATCGGGGCCACCCTTTTCGCCGGCAATTCCCCACTCGCTGCCATAGTAGACGCACGGGATGCCCGGCATACTAAAGAGCATGCCGTAGGCGGGACGCAGACACGACTTGTCGGTGAGGATACTTGCCAGGCGCGGCACATCGTGGTTGTCGACAAACGACAGCAGATGTTTGCCGCGGTAGATGCACCACGGATCGCCGCCAAACTGGCGGTGCAGCGAATGGGCGATCTCGAACATGTTGACCGAGTTAAAGCTGGAGTACAGGCCCTTGTAGCACTCGTAGTTGGTGCAGGAGTCGAGCATCTCGTCGTTGACGATTTGGTTGTAGTCGCCGTGGAGCGTCTCGCCGATCAGCACAAAGTCGGGCTTGAGCTCACGGGTAAAGACGTGCAGGCGGCGCATAAAGTCGCGGTCGAGCATATAGGCAACGTCCAGGCGCAGGCCGTCGACGCCAAAGACCTCGGCCCAGCGGCGCACGGACTCGAGCAGGTAATCGACCACAGCGGGATTTTGCAGGTTGAGCTTCACAAGCTCAAAATGGCCTTCCCAGCCCTCGTACCAAAAGCCATCGCCATAGCAGGAATCGGCGTCAAAGCTAATGTGGAACCAGTCCTTGTACGGCGAGTCCCACTTGCGCTCCTGCACATCGCGGAAGGCCCAAAAGCCGCGGCCGACGTGGTTGAAGACGGCGTCGAGCACCACGCGGATGCCGTGAGCATGCAGTGTGTCGCACACGGCGGCAAAGTCGGCGTCCCCACCCAGGCGACGGTCGATATGGCGCAGGCTGCGTGTATCGTAGCCGTGACTATCGGACTCGAGCGGCGGGTTGATGAGCACAGCGCCAACGCCGAGTTTTTGCAGGTAGTCGGCCCATTGGGCAATCTTCATGATAGGAGCATCGGGGTTGGGTTCGACATCGGCGGCCTGGGCGAGCTCATCCTCGGCAACGGGGGCGGCGTTTTCGCGCGGAGCTCCGCAAAAGCCCAGCGGATAGACCTGATAGAACGTCGTCTCGTATGCCCACATAGCAACCTCCCGGTAAGCTCAACACAACGACATCCATTGTATGCCCAGCTTGTATCCTCTCCCCCAAAATAAGTTGCGGTGGAATAGTTCCTGCTTGGACCTTCAGAGGCCTTAAACAGGAACTATTCCACCGCAACTGATGAGGGGACGTGATTAGGCGACAGACTTTGCGCGGCGTATGGCCGGGAACATCACCGTGATAGCGAGGATGACGCCCACGACGGCAATCGACCCGCCCGCGAAGCCGATCCAGGCGATACCGGGACCCGAAACCACGGCTCCGCCGATCGCGGTACCCGTGCCAATGCCCAGATTGAACAGGCCCGAGAAGATCGACATGGCGACGGCCGACGAATCTGCCGGCGTGTGCTTGATGAGCTCGGCCTGAAACGCCACGTTAAAGGCCGTGGCGCAGCAACCCCACAGTGCGCAGACGGCAAGCACTGTCACGAGCGACGATGCGGCCGGCCCCATGAGCAGCAGGGCCACCGGCACGCCGGAGAGCGTGATAGCCAAGAACGGGAAGCGATGCCCATCGAACAGGCGGCCGAACAGCCAGCTTCCGAGCAGACCGGAGCAGCCGAACGCCGTCAGCGTCATGGTGATAGCGCTTGCGTCGACATGGGCGACCTGAGCCAGGAAAGGCTCGATATAGCTGTAGCTTGCGTAATAGCCGGTCGCCATGAAGACCGTGACTGCGTAGAGCGCGATGAGGAGCGGGTTCTTGAGCAGCTCGGGCAGCTGTCTGACGGTAAAGCGCTCACCCGCCGGCATGGCCGGGAACACCGCTGCCTGGTAGACGGCCGCGATGGCTGAGAGGCCCCCGACCACGGCAAACGTCATGCGCCAGCCCACGGCCAAGCCAATGGCGCGACCGAGCGGCAGGCCAAAGATCTGCGCGATGGACGAGCCCGTAGCGATCATGCTGATGGCGAGCGCGCCGTGGCGAGTGTCGACCAGGCGCGAGGCCATAATCGAGGCGACTGACCAGAACACGGCATGTGCGCAAGCGACCACCAGGCGCGCGCAGACCAGGATGGGATAGGTCGGCGCCACAGCGGACAGGAACTGACCGAGCGAGAACACGGCCAGCACGCCCAGCAGCATCCGCTTGAACTCAAAGCGCGAGGCGAACACCATGAGCGGCAGCGACAGCAGCATGACGCCCCAGGCATAGACCGAAATCATGATGCCCGCCTGGGCCTCGGTGAGCGAGAACGACGCGGCGATATCAGTCAAAAGGCCGATGGGCATAAACTCCGACGTGTTGAACACGAACGCACAGCAGGTGAGCCCGACGAGTGGGAGCCACTGCTTGAGCGTGATGCCGTCTTGCCTTGTCTGAGTCATATATAACGTCTCCAATCGTTTTGAGCGGAGGCGATTATATAGCAACGGCCCCGCATCCGTCAGTACAGATGCGGGGCCGAAAACAATTCGATACACAGAGGTTGCGCCGTCAATTCATAACTAAGCCAACCCCAGCAATATGCCCGCCGAATGCACGACAAACGCCACGATCCAGGCAACGGCGACCTGAAACGCGAATACGGCCACGGCATAGCGCGCGCCCAACTCGCTCTTGACGGCGCCGATGGCCGCCACGCAGGGCGGGTACAGCAACGTAAAGACCAGGAACACGTAAGCGGTAAACGGCGAAAACATGGTCGACAGTGCCGCGGGTGAGGTCGCGCCCAAAAGCACGGTGAGGGTCGAGATGACACTCTCCTTGGCGATAAGTCCGGTGACGAGCGCCGTGGATGCGCGCCAATCGCCAAAGCCAAGCGGCGCCAGCGCCGGCGCGATGATGCTGCCGAGGCCCGCAAGCAGGCTTTGCGACTGATCGGCGACCACATTAAAGCGGATATCGAACGTCTGAAGGAACCAGATGACCACCGTAGCGGCAAAGATAATGGTAAAGGCCTTGGTGATGAAGTCCTTGGCCTTATCCCATGCCAGCATCACCGTCGTCTTGACGCTCGGCAGGCGGTAATTGGGGAGCTCCATGATAAACGGCACCGGGTCGCCCTTAAATGCCGTGCGGTTGAGCACCAAAGCCGCGACGCAGCCGACCACGATACCGATCAGATAGAGCGAGACCATGGCGGGAACCGTCGCCTGCGGGAAAAACGCCCCGCACAGCAAGCCGTAAACCGGCAGCTTGGCTGAGCAGCTCATAAACGGCGTGAGCATGACCGTCATCTTGCGGTCGTGCTCGGATGGGAGCGTACGGGTCGACATGATAGCCGGCACGGTGCAGCCAAAACCGACGAGCATGGGCACAAAGCTGCGGCCCGACAGGCCGAAGCGACGCAACACCTTATCCATAACAAAGGCCACGCGCGCCATGTATCCGGAGTCTTCCAGAATGGAGAGGAACAAAAAGAGCACGACGATAATCGGCAGGAAGGTCAGCACACTGCCCACGCCCGTAAGCACGCCGTCGACAGCCAGCGAGCGCACCACGTCGTTGGTACCGAACGCCTTGAGGCCCGCATCGGCCGAGGCGATGATGGCAGCGATACCGTCCTCCATGAGTCCCTGCAACGCCGCGCCGATCACGCCAAACGTCAGCCAAAAGACGAGGCCCATGATCACCAGAAACGCCGGAATGGCTGTGTAACGACCTGTCAGGATGCGGTCAATCTTGACGGAGCGCACGTGCTCGCGGCTCTCGTGCGGCTTGACGACGCAACGCCCGCACACGTCGCCGATAAAGCTAAAACGCATATCGGCCAGCGCAGATAGGCGGTCGGTGCCGGCCTCGCCCTCCATCTGGGTGATGATGTGCTCGATAGCGTCGAGCTCATTGCGATCCAGGTGAAGCGCCTCGGTTACCAGCTCATCGCCCTCGACCAGCTTGGTCGCCGCAAAGCGCACCGGGATGTGCGCCGTCACGGCATGGTCTTCGATGAGGTTGGCGATGCCGTGGATGCAGCGGTGCAACGCGCCGCCGTCCGGGCCATCGGGCGCGCAGAAGTCCAGGCGGCCGGGACGTTCGCGAAACCGCGCCACATGCAGGGCATGGTCCACCAGCTCGCCGATACCCTCGTTGCGTGCGGCGCTAATGGGAACGACCGGCACGCCCAGCAGACTCTCGAGCAGGTTGACGTCAATGGCACCACCGTTGGTCGTCACCTCGTCCATCATGTTGAGCGCGATGACCATAGGACGGTCGAGCTCCATGAGCTGCAGTGTCAGGTACAGGTTACGCTCGATGTTGGTGGCATCAATGATGTCAATGATGGCGTCCGGGCGCTCGTCGAGGATGAACTGACGGCTCACGACCTCTTCGCCTGTGTACGGCGACAGGGAGTAAATGCCAGGCAGGTCGGTAACGCTCGCCTCGGGATGGTTGCGGATGGTGCCATCTTTGCGGTCGACCGTCACGCCGGGAAAGTTACCGACGTGCTGGTTGGAGCCCGTCAGCTGGTTGAATAACGTGGTCTTGCCGCAGTTTTGGTTGCCGGCGAGGGCAAAATGCAGCGGTGCGCCCTCGGGCACGGCCGTTTTTGCCGCACGGGGCGAATACATCCCCTCGCCGAGTGCCGGATGCTCCGTCGTTCCGATTGCGGCGTTGGCGCGCGGACCGGTATCGGTGTCGTGCACATCCACGAGCTCAATGCGTGCGGCATCATCCTTGCGCAGCGTCAACTCGTAGCCACGCAGGCGAATCTCGAGCGGGTCGCCCATGGGGGCGTACTTCATCATGGTGACTTCGGTGCCCGGCGTTAGGCCCATGTCCAAAATATGCTGTCGGAGTGCCTGGTCGTCCGATGCCACCGATGCGACAACGGCGTCCTTTCCAATCTCGAGCGTATCGAGCTTCACGTCCGTGTTCCTCCCCCGGCGCCCACAGGGCGTTGCATTTATGTTCACCTTGGCTAACCGTTTGCCACGGCTAACCAATTTAACCATGCATGATAGCGCGAACACACAACGATGTTCAATCAGCAAATTGGCGCAATGGGGACAGGCAGGAGAGTTCAGGGCCATAGTTTCCCGATGAGGCCTCTCGGGGAAACTACATCCCAGAATTCCGGCTCGAAACGGGATATGGTTTCCCAAACAGGCCTCTTACGGAAAATGCATCCCGGAATCCCCGCTCGAAACGGGACGCGCTTTCCCAGTCGAGGCCCTATGGGAAACTGCGTCCCACCTTGAAAGGCAAAACTGGGGCGCAGTTTCCGGACGGGGCATCAAAAACGAAGTTGCGGTGGAATAGTTCCTGGATGGGCTGGTTGATGCCCCAGATAGGAACTATTTCACCGCAAGTTATTGAAGGGCTTGGATGCCGGGACTCTTACAGATGGCGCTCGAGGAAGCGGAAGGCCAGGCGGATCCAGGGACGGACTGCCACCTGCTTGTCCTCGTTGTCGACCGCGGTGTTGGCGTTGCCGAGCGAAAGGCCGTGACCACCCTGGTCGAAGACGTGCATCTCACAAGCGACGCCCTCCTCCGCCATGCGTTGGGCAAACGGATAGACCTGCGCGATCGGCGCCGTCTTGTCGTCGGACACGCCCCATACAAAGGTCGGTGGCATCTGACGCGAAACATGCGTGGTGGGGCAGATGTCGGCCAGATGCTCGTCAGTTGCCTCGCCGCCCGTAACCATCGACAGGTAGTCGTTGAGCAAATCGCGCCCCGTCTTGCCGCCCGTCTTGGGCACACGCAAGTCAATGCGCGGATCGCGCGTCTGCATGTCGCGCACATAGGCAAAGTCGAGCAATGGATAACCCAGCACCACGGCATCGGGACGAATGTCGTCCGGACGTACCCCGGCAAGTGCCGCGAAGGGGCCGGTCTTCCACTGCGTTGCCAGCGAGGCACAGATCATGCCGCCAGCAGAAAAGCCCACGACGCACACGCGCTTAGGATCGACATGCCACTCGTCGGCGTTGGCGCGCACCGTGGCGACCATCTTGGCAAGATCTGCCTGGGGGTGCGGAAAGCTCACGTCACCCGTAGAACTCGTGACATAGTTGAGCACAAAGGCCTGGTAACCGTGATCCAAAAACGCAAACGCCACAGGATCCTGCTCATGCGGAGCGATATGCGTAAACGCACCTCCGCCACAGATAATCACCGCGGGGCGGCGGCCATTCGGTTTATCGGGCAACGGCTCGGCACCCAAATACGTAAACGTCGCCGGATAATCCTCGGTCGGCTCCTCGCCCCACAGCGCATGGTTCTCGACAATCATATGTGCTCCCTTCGCGCAAATTATGCGCCCTTGTTTTTCGCCTTCAAGCGTACCCCACTTGAACCCGTGGCGCAGAAACACTCCGGCAATAAGTTTCCCTTCAACTGATATATCACATAATCCCAGTTCAGAGGTATCGTTGAGCAGCGTAGAATAGGGGCGTTGACCAAGCCGCGAAACACATGTGAAACGTTTCCGGCAAACCAAACGCGCGATATGCGCCTATTTAAGTTGGAGGCAACTATGGGTCTGCTCGATTCGCTTAAGTCCACCTTCACCTCGACCGGCGAGGCGTCCGTTCCGCCCGCAGCAAGCTTCGCTACCCGCGAAGGCGTCATCTATGCCCCCGTCAACGGCGTGCTCGTCAACCTGAACGAGGTTCCCGACGAGACGATCGCCTCGGGCATGCTTGGCCAGGGCTATGGCATCGAGCCCATTACCGGCACCATCTATGCGCCCGCCAACGGCCGCATCGGTGCCACCACTGTCACCAACCACTCCATCGGCATGATCACCGAGGACGGCCTGCGCGTGTTCATCCATGTTGGCCTGGGCACCGTGGAAATGAACGGCAAGGGTTTTGCCCGCTTTGTCGAGATGGGTGATGTGGTCAAGGCAGGCCAGCCGCTCATCAGCTTCGACCGCGAGGCCATTAAGGCCGCTGGTCACGAGGACATCGTGACCGTCATCGTCTCCGAGCTCGATCGTCTTAAGAGCATCGACCATGTCGGCGAGTCCGGAACGCTTATCGGCGGCAACCCGCTCGTCAAGCTGGGCGACCCGCTGCTGGTTGCCAAGACCAAGTAGCCAGGCCCCACGCCACACAGCCAAAAGGCACCTCGTCAAGCGCCCGCGACCATTTGGCCGCGGGCGCTTTTCGTTTGAAAAACCATCCCGCCAATGCCTTATCTGTATAGCCCAAATGAGCCGAGCTGCTAGAATATCGAACTGTATGGATAACTATCATTCAACCGTTATGGGAGGATACGTGAACCGCACCAAAATCGCGCAGCTCTATGCCGATGCCGAGTCGCTCGGCGGCCAGACCGTCACCGTCGCCGGCTGGGTCAAGTCCGTCCGCGACATGAAGAACTTTGGCTTTGTTACGCTCAACGACGGCAGCTGCTTCCGCGACCTGCAGGTCGTCATGAACCGCGAGGCACTCGACAACTACGACGAGATCGCCCATCAAAACGTCTCGGCCGCACTCATTTGCACCGGCACCGTCAAACTGACCCCCGATGCGCCCCAGCCTTTCGAGCTTTCTGCCACCTCCATCGAGGTCGAGGGCACGAGCGCCCCGGATTACCCGCTGCAGAAGAAGCGCGCAACCGTCGAGTTCCTGCGCACCCAGCAGCATCTGCGCCCGCGCACCAACCTGTTCCGCGCCGTGTTCCGCATCCGCTCTGTCGCGGCTGCCGCCATCCACCGCTTCTTCCAGGAGCAGGGCTTTGTCTACGTCAACACCCCCATCATCACCACGAGTGACTGCGAGGGCGCCGGCGAGATGTTCCGCGTGACCACGCTCGACCCCAAAAATCCGCCCCTCACCGAGTCCGGCGAGGTCGACTGGAGCCAGGACTTCTTTGGCAAGCATGCAAGCCTCACCGTGTCCGGCCAGCTCAATGCCGAGAACTTTGCCATGGCCTTTGGCGACGTGTACACCTTTGGTCCCACCTTCCGTGCCGAGAACTCCAACACCACGCGCCACGCCGCCGAGTTTTGGATGATCGAGCCCGAGATGGCCTTTGCCGATCTGAACGACTACATGGATAACGCCGAGGCCATGCTCAAGTACGTCCTTAAGGACGTCATGGCAACCTGCCCCGACGAGCTCAATATGCTCAACAAGTTTGTGGACAAGGGTCTGCTCGAGCGCCTGGACCATGTCGCCAACTCCGACTTTGCCCGCGTTACCTACACCGAGGCCGTCGAGATCCTGGAGCAGGCCGTCGCCGCCGGTCACAAGTTTGACTATCCCGTGAGCTGGGGCATCGACCTGCAAACCGAGCACGAGCGTTTCCTGACCGAGGAACACTTTAAGCGACCGACTTTTGTGACCGACTACCCGGCCGAGATCAAGGCCTTCTACATGCGCATGAACGACGACGGCAAGACCGTCGCCGCCGCCGACTGCCTGGTGCCGGGCATCGGCGAGATCATCGGTGGCTCCCAGCGCGAGGAGCGCCTGGATCTGCTCGAGGCCCGCATCAAGGACCTGGGCATGAATCCCGAGCAGTACAAGTACTACCTTGACCTGCGCCGCTACGGTTCCTGCAAGCACGCCGGCTACGGTCTGGGCTTCGAGCGCTTGGTCATGTATCTGACCGGCGTGGGCAACATCCGCGACGTCCTGCCGCACCCGCGCACCGTGGGCAACGCCGACTTCTAATCGTCGGACGCTAGCTCGCGTCGCCACACGCCAACGCTCATCGCACAAGCGCCTCTCGACATCGGTCGAGAGGCGCTTTTTTCAACAGCATCCGTCAAGCTTTTGGCAAGTTTTTGGTCAGTTGAGCAGGGCTGTTGAAAACTCGACCCGCCGTTTGCCGACGACTACCGACCGCCCAGAGCGCCCTGCGCCCCTGGGAAAGCCCCGCGTCCTAGGCTCCATACCGTCGCCACCCAAAACGGAAAGGACGTGGGCACGATGACCGAAGCCGCTGTTGAAACCTACGACACCACGACGAGGGGCGCCGCCTCGATGGCAGCCTATCGCGCCGTTCGCATCCTGCAGCTCTTGAGCGAAAACACCGGCGAGGACAAGGCCATGCTTTCCGATGAGTTGATCCGGCGCCTCGCCCATCCCGACGACCCCGCCCGCATGCCCATCTCGGCGGCGCGGCGCAGCATCTACACCGCCATCTCCGCGCTTCGCCATGCCGGATACGAAATTGAGTACAAACGCGGCGTGGGCTACAAACTTCTTACCCGTCCGCTCACCGACGAAGAGATCATCCGGCTCCACGGTATGGTCATGCGCAACCGCTCCACGCCTATCGCTATCCGCAAGAGCATGGCGCAGCACTTAGTTGCCATGGCGAGTGCCGACGTTCGCGGCTACCTCGATACACCCGAACCCGTTCCGAGCGCAGGCAGCAAGGCTACCAAGTCAACACGCACGCCCATCAAGCGCATCGACACGTGCGAGCTCGTCGAACAGGCCATCGACCACGGAACCACGGTGAGTTTTGATATTTCGAGCGTCACGACACGCGGCGAAACCGAAGCAGCACGGATGACACTCCGTCCCTTTGCCATCAGGCAGCGCGATGGCATCTCGTATCTGCTGGGAACGGTCTACGACGCCCGAGGCACCGACGATACGCTGCGCACCGTCGAGATCGCCCGTATGAGAAACGTCACCACACGTCTCCTCGACGGCAAGAAGCTCTTCGCCGCCCTGGACGAGGACGACGCCTCCTCCGCCGCATAAGACCCTCCGCCGCCCATTCGACTACCCGTACCGCCCATCCGATTCTGTATTAAAAAACCCGCCAGGCTGTTGTAAAAATGGACATCAGCGCTACTATAGTTCCACTTGCACTTTGTCCCAGTGCAGTGTTTCCAGCCATTTTTATACTGGGGGTAATGATATGAAGGACATCACCATCAGCCGCAGGAGCCTTCTGGTCTCCGCTGGCCTGCTCGCGCTCGCCCCGCTCGCCGGATGCGGCGGCAACTCTGGTTCCGGCTCTGCTGCCACCGGTTCCGACTACACCATCGGCGTTCTGCAGCTCACCGAGCACTCCGCACTCGATGCTGCCAACGACGGCTTTGTCAAGGCCATCAAGGAGAGCGGCCTTAAGGTCAAGATCGACCAGAAGAACGCCCAGAACGACCAGTCCACGTGTAAGTCCATTGCTGACAAGTTTGTGGGCGACAACGTCAACCTGATTTATGCCATCGCCACGCCCGCCGCGCAGGCTGCCGCCGGCGCCACGGCCGATATCCCCATCGTGGGCTGCGCCATCACCGACTACGCCGCCTCCGGCCTGGTCCAGGACAACGACAAGCCCGGCACCAACGTCACGGGTGCTTCCGACCTCACCCCGGTCGCCGAGCAGCTCGAGATGATGCAGAAGGTCCTGCCCGACGTTAAAAAAGTCGGCCTGCTCTACTGCACCGCCGAGTCCAACTCCGACGTCCAGATCAAGGCCGCCAAGAAGGAGCTCGACAAGCTGGGCCTCGAGTACACTGACTTCACCGTCTCGAGCTCCAACGAGATTCAGTCCGTCGTCGAGTCTGCCGTGGGCAAGGTCGACGCGCTGTACTCCCCCACCGACAACACCATCGCCGCGGGTGCCTCGCAGGTCGGCCAGATCTGCAAGGAGAACAAGCTCCCCTTCGTGACTGGCGAGGAGGGTATGTGCATGGCCGGCGGCCTGTTCACCCTCTCCATCAACTATGAGGACCTGGGCTACGCCGCGGGCGAGATGGCCGTTAAGATCCTGAAAGGCGAGGCTAAGCCCGAAGACATGCCGATCAAACACCTCTCGAGCAAGGACCTGGTCGTCGTCAAGAACGACGAGATGGCCGAGGCCCTGGGCATCGACCTTTCCGCTCTGGACGCGTAATACTATACGCGGCATGCGTCTAGAGCCCGTGCTCGCGCTTTAGCTGCGTTATTCAATATCTGAGCCACAGGGGCGGGCGCTGTAGACCGGCGTCCGCCCTGCTTGTTTCAGGTAAAACAAAACGTCTGTCCGCAGCTCTTTTATGCATTGTTACCGCTATTATGGAAAATCACGTGTCCACCCTATCCTAGGAGGTATGAAGCATGCTCATTGCATTGCAGGGCGCCGTTTCGCAGGGCGTCCTCTGGGGCATTATGGTGCTTGGCGTGTTTATCACGTTCCGCCTGCTCGACATTCCCGATATGACCTGCGACGGCAGCTTTGCCCTCGGCGGCTGCGTCTGCGCTGTGCTCATCGTCAATAACAACGTCGACCCGCTACTCGCCGTGCTGGCCGGCATGTGCGCCGGCGCCATCGCGGGCGCCGTCACGGGCATTTTGACCACCGTCTTTGAGATTCCCGCGATCCTCGCCGGAATCCTCACCCAGATCAGCCTGTGGTCCATCAACCTGCGCATCATGGGCAAGTCCAATACGCCCATTCTTGCCAAGGGCACCGTGTTTTCGGCCGTCAGCAATATGACCGGTCTGCCGCAGTCCACCGTTGCCATCATCTTGGGCATCCTGCTCGCCGTGGCTATCGTTGCCATCCTGTATTGGTTCTTTGGCACCGAGATTGGCTCGGCGCTGCGCGCCACCGGCAACAACGAGTACATGATCCGCGCCCTGGGCGTCAACACCAACTCCACCAAGATGATCGCCCTTGTGCTCTCCAACGCCCTCATCGGCCTTTCGGGCGCGCTCATCTGCCAGAGCCAAAAGTATGCCGACATTGGTATGGGCACCGGTGCCATCGTTATCGGTCTTGCCGCCATTGTTATCGGTGAGGTGCTCGGCCGTCTGCTGCCCGGCGGCCTCACGCAGTTTAGCGTCCGTCTTGCCTCCGCCGTCTTTGGCTCCGTGGTCTACTTCCTTATCCGCGCCATCGTGCTGCAAATGGGCATGGACGCCAACGACATGAAGCTGCTCTCCGCCGTGATCGTCGCCGTGGCCCTGTGCGTGCCCGTGGTTTGGGAGCGCTATAAGCTCCGCAGCTCCTACACGAAGGGGGATGAGGCAGATGCTTAAGCTCTCGCACGTCAAAAAGACCTTTAACAAGGGCACCGTCACCGAGAAGCGCGCGCTCACCGGCGTCGACCTCACCCTGAATGACGGCGACTTTGTAACCGTGATTGGCGGCAACGGCGCCGGCAAGTCCACGCTGCTCAACATGATCGCCGGCGTATATCCGCTCGATTCGGGCGTTATCGAGCTCGACGGCAACGATATCTCGCGTCTGAGCGAGTCGCAGCGTGCCAAGTACCTGGGCCGCGTGTTCCAGGACCCCATGCGCGGCACCGCAGCCGACATGCAGATTGCCGAGAACCTGGCCCTCGCCAAGCGTCGCGGCCAGCGTCGCGGCCTTTCGTGGGGCGTCACCAAGGCCGAGAAAGATGAGTACGTTGAGCTGCTCAAGCGCCTGGACCTTGGTCTGGACACGCGTCTCAACGCCAAGGTCGGCCTGCTCTCGGGCGGACAGCGCCAGGCACTCACCCTGCTGATGGCCACGCTCACCAGGCCGCGCCTGCTGCTGCTCGACGAGCACACCGCGGCCCTCGACCCCAAGACGGCCTCTAAGGTGCTCAACCTGACCGAGGAGATCGTCGACGAGAACCACCTGACCACGCTCATGGTCACGCACAACATGAACGACGCCATCCGTCTGGGCAACCGTCTGATCATGATGCACGAAGGCCACGTGATCTACGACGTGGCGGGCGATGAGAAGAAGTCGCTCACCGTAGCCGACCTGCTGCAGAAGTTCGAGGAGGTCTCGGGCGGTGAGCTCGCCAACGACCGCATGCTGCTGAGCTAAAACCTGCCAAAAAGGGACAGGTTTATTTTGGCAGATTTTATCTGCGCAAACGTCAAAACCGCCGCTAAGGGACAGGCGCCCTTGCGGCGGTTTTCGCATATTATGTCGATAATCCGATATTCAACCAGACATTCTGGCTAAGGACTAAGGAAACTGCCATGAAAAGACTCCCCCGCCTTGCGTTAGCCACCGCGTTGTTTGCCGGCGCGCTCGCAGGCATCCCAAGCCTCGCTTTCGCGGGGAACCTGCCCGCCGCTATTGACGGCTCCGTGGCCGTCATGCACACCAACGACATCCACGGCAGCTACAAGTACAGCTACAACGCAAGCAAGGGCACCGGCACTGTGGGCTTTGATGGGCTGGCGGTTCTCTATAGCGCCCAGGGCAACGCCCCCGATCTTTTGCTCGATGCGGGCGACACCTTCCACGGGCAGTCCTTCGCCACCATGAGCGAGGGCAAGAGCATCGCCGAGCTCATGGACACCTTCTATGCAGACGGCTACGACGCGACCACGCCGGGCAACCACGACTGGAGCTACGGCGCGGACAAGCTCCGCACCATGACCGGCTACAGCCCCACCGGCACGCCCTTCGCCATGCTCTGCGCGAACGCAAAGTCTACGAGCGGCGTATGGAGCTCGAGCATCACGAAGACGCTCGATCGCACCTGGGAGGATAGCGAGGATCACTCCGCATTCGACTACAAAATCAAGGTCGGCGTCGTGGGTGCCATGGATGAGTCGCTGGAATCCTCGCTGCGCGCGGACCTGGTCGCGGGCACGTCGTTCTCGAGTGCCGCGAACGCCATCAATGCCGAGGCAGAGCAGCTGCGCAAGGAGGGCTGCGATGTTGTTGTGTGTATCGCGCACACGCTCGACGCCAAGACCTTTGCCACGCGACTCCGTGGCGTCGATGCCCTTATCGCAGGCCACGAGCACATCAACCTTAACGAGAAGGTGACGGGAGCCGACGGCAAGACGATCCACGTTGTCGAGGCAGGCAGCGCCTTTGCCGAGGTGGGGCTGCTTTCCATTCCGTACAAATACGACACGAATGGCACCGAGACGACCGACGATGACACGGTCACGGTCCCTGCAGACGACAGCAACGAGAAGCTCTGCACCGCCAAGAACGTCAACGACCTTTTGGCAGACCCCGACAAGGGCTCCGACTACCAAAGCCGCCTTGAAGCCGTCCGCAACAAGATCAAGCCGCTCGACGAGGACTTTGAAAACGAATCGAACAAGGTGCTCGGCACATCCACCACCAACTATTTCTACGGCGAGGACGCCGCAGGCACGCATGGTTGGGAAATGGTGCGCACCACCGATTTCCGTCCCAGCAAGGAGGGCGACACCACCAAGGCCCAGACCATCGGCCACGTGATTTGCAGCTCCTATCTTGACCTGACGGGCGCGGACCTCGCTATCGAAAACGCTGGCGGCATCCGCGGCGGCATCGCGGCGGGCAACGTGACCGCCGGCAACGTCATCGCCATCTCGCCCTACGGCAACACCGTGGAGACCTGGACCATGACCGGCGCGGACTTCCTCGCAGCGCTCGAGCACTCGCTACAAATCAGCGACGATTGCAACGACAGCTACGAGCTTCAGCAGGCTTATGTGGCGGCCGGTCACACCGAGCAGGAGGCGCAAGACACGTACAAGTGGCGCGACGACTCCGGCAGTGTCCTTTCCTTCGGCGGCATCAACGTGACAATCGATTGGACACGGCCCGAGGGCAAGCGCATTGTGAGTGCCACACTCACCAAAGACGGCAGCACGCTCGACCCCGCCAAGACCTATACCGTCGCCACCAACAACTACATCATCACCAACACGACCGACTTCCCCACCTTCGCAAACGCCACCAAGCACACCGAGTGGGGTACCTGCGAGTCAGCGCTAAGGGCGCTGATCGGGCAGAACAGCTGGGAGAGCAAGATGGCCTCGCTCGCGGGCACCATCAGCTTTGGCTCCGCTGCCGTGGACCCCACGCCCACACCGGCCCCGACGCCTAAGCCCTCGCCTAAGACGGACACGACGACCACGAAGGTCATCACCAAGAAGACGACCGGTAAGCTCGCCGCAACGGGAGACCGCACGCTGGCAGTAGTTGGCGCGTGCCTTATCGGCGGCATCATCGTCATCATTCTCGGCATTATCTGGAAGCGTCGACGCTAAGCTACACCGCCGGGCCTTGCAGCCCCGCCGCGTAAACCTTATATCGAGCACAGAAGCCCGTCCGAATTTGATCGGACGGGCTTCTTGGTTGGTATCATGGTTGGACGATCATTAGGAGGTTTTCCCTACATGGAATTGTTTGAGCCGATTCTTCATTTCTTTGAGCAACGGTGGGTCCACAACATCATCTGGGCCGTCATCTTGGCGATAGGCACCGCCGTCGCCGCCAAGGTCGTATCCAAGACCCTGAACCATCTGCTTAACCGAGACGATAACCCGCTACCGGCATCGAGTATCTTCATCAACATCGCGCGCGCCGTCATCTGGATGATCGGCGGCAGCTTTATCCTCGACAACTGTTTTGGCATTAATGCAAACGCCCTCGTCGCCGCTCTTGGCGTCGGCGGCATCGCCATCTCCCTGGGTTTCCAGGACACGCTCTCAAACCTTATCGGCGGCATGCAAGTGACCTTTATGGGCATCATCAAGCCCGGCGACAATATCGAGGTCGGCGGTGTGTCGGGCGTGGTCCAAGACATCACTTGGCGCCATACAACGATTGAGGATGCCTGTGGACAGACCATCATTGTGCCCAACTCCAACATCTCCAAGAACACGCTCGTGCATTTGATGCCCTTTGGACGCGTGGCCGTGCCCGTTGCCGTAAAGGACACGTCTAAGTGGGCTTCCCTTGACGCGCTGGCAGACGAGCTCACGAGCGCAACCAAAACGGCCGTCTCGCCCATCTCGGGCTTTGACAAAGAGCCCTACGTGCTCTTTAGCGAAATCGGCGACTTTGGCATCAAAGGAAAGATCATCTTTATCGTCAGCGACGACAGCACCACCTTCGCGGCAGCCGACGCCTGCATCCGCGCCATCGCCCCCATCATCGCCTAAACCACCACAAAGGGGACAGGCACCTTTGTGGTGGTTTTCATTCGTGGTACCATGGTTCATATAGTTGTTTAAACGACTTAGGGAGCAACATTATGGAAGAGGCCTATCGTCAAGCACGCAAGCGCGGCGAGCAAGGACGTCGACGCGCCATTAGCCAAAGCGAGCATCCATACCTTACTGACCTCGACAGTTTGGTTGCCCAGCTCCCCTTAGGTCAACGAGAGAATGTCGGCCTAAGGGATATTCCGCTCGAAATGGTCGTCGGCACGGTCACCAAGGGCCGTCAGTCTGCCTTTTCATGCAACTTCATGCCCCTGTTGCCGTTTAACACCGAGTTCGCCCGCAAGTGGTCCAACCTCTACGACATCCAGGTAACCGAGGGCTATCGCGACCCCATCATCGTCACCGAGTTCATGCATCGGTTCTATGTCCAGGAAGGCAACAAACGCGTTAGTGTCCTCAAATTCCTGGACGCTCCAACAGTTTCGGCTAGGGTCACCCGTCTCTACCCCGGCAAATGGGATTCCGTCGAAAGCCGCCTGTACGGCGAGTTCTGCGCGTTTTGGCGCGTCTGCCCCCTATACGAGATCGAGTTCTCGCGTGAGGGAAGCTACGAAACGCTTGCCAAGATGCTCGGTCAGAACCTCATCGAAAAATGGCCGCAAAAAAAGGTTGACTACCTGCGCCACACCTTCCTGCTCTTTAAGCGCGCCTACCTTCGCGCAGGCGGCGACCACCTGGATATTACGCCCGCCGACGCCATGCTCGTCTACCTCAATGTGTACAACCAGGACCGCCTGCTAGATACGCCGACAGATATCGTCGTAAACCGCCTGTGCAAGATTTGGCGCGAGCTGGTCATTGCCGGCAAAAATGACGAGGACAAGGTCGATCTTGTCGAAACACCGAGCGTCGACGAGGAGGAGACGCCCGCCAAGTCCACCTCCGGCGTGCTCAACTTCTTTATGGGCAAGACCGTCTATTCGGCGGCCAATCGCCTGCACATCGCCTTTATCCATGAGTTCCCGTGTGCGACGTCGAGCTGGGACAGCCTGCACGACCAAGGGCGTCAGTATCTCGATGAGCACTTTGGCGGTATCGTGCGCACCGAGGCGTTCGAGGACTGTCACGATCCGGACGTGTTCTACGCCGCCGTGGAAACGGCTGTCAAACATGGGGCAAACGTCATCTTCTCGACCTCGCACCGCCTGATGGAATACACGCTCAGGGCTGCCGTTGAGTATCCCCGGGTTCGGTTCCTCAACTGCTCTATCGGCCTTCCCCACCAAAGCGTCCGTTCGTACTTTGGCAAGATGTACGAGGCCAAGTTTCTCCTGGGCGCCCTTGCCGCCAGCATGGCGGACAACCACCGCATCGGCTACCACGCGTCGGTCTTCGCCTCGGGCGCACTCAGCGAGATCAACGCCTTTGCGATTGGCGCCTCGCTGCTCGACCCCCGTGCGCAAATTATCCTGACCTGGGGCGATGTGCCCGCCGGAGGCCTTGCCGAGGCTATGTGCCGCGAAGGTGTAAGCGTCATGACCGGCGCCGACATGTCAAAGTCGCTCGAAGACCCCACGGCCTACGGACTTCACCGCCTGGTCGATGGCAAGGTTACCGGCATTGCCATGCCGGTATGGAACTGGGGCCGATACTACGAGCTTATCGTGCGAAGTCTACTGCATGGCACCTGGGATGAGACCAGTGACGCCAGCCAGGTTCGCGCCGTCAACTACTGGTACGGCATGAGCTCAGGCGTTATCGACATTCGCTACGCTCCGGGCCTGCCTTATCAGACGCGCAAGCTTGTTCAGCTCCTCCGCAATGGCATTGTTGAGGGATCCATCAACCCCTTTGGCGGCGAGCTCCATGGCCAGAACGGCGTGGTACAGATCGAAGGCTTCCCTCCGCTGCCGAGCACGCAGATTGTCGAGATGAATTGGCTGGCGGACAACGTGGTGGGCACCATTCCGCAGCTCGACGATGAGCCGAAAGTCCCTGCCCTATGAAAATCCTTGCCATAGCCGATACCGAAGAACGATGCCTTTGGGAGTGCTTTCGCAAGGAACGCTTTGAGGGAGTCGACCTGATTTTGTCCGCCGGCGATCTGGACCCGGACTATCTTGAGTTTTTGGTTACGGTCATCAACAAACCGCTCATCTACGTGCGCGGCAATCACGATGACCGCTACGCACGTCATGCACCGGGCGGATGTATCTGCGTGGAAGACAGCGTGTACACGTACCGAGGGATTCGCATTGCGGGCCTTGGCGGGTCCATGCGTTATCGCGACGGCGCCAACATGTACACCGAACGCGAGATGTCCAAGCGCATGCGTAAGCTGTCGCGTAAGGTTAGGATGGTCGGCGGGTGCGACATTCTGCTTACCCATGCACCCGCCGCCGGTATGGGTGATCTGGACGATCTGCCGCATCGAGGGTTCGAGTGCTTTAACACAGCACTCGAATCCTGGAATCCCGACTACATGGTGCACGGGCATGTACACCAAAGCTACGGCTACGATTTTCAGCGCGAGCGGCAGCATGTGTGTGGAACGACGATCATCAACGCCTGCGGCTATACGCAGTTTGAGCTCGACCAGACGCGCTACCCCATCCGTGGCTGGCAGGCAGCCTGGCTCAACTCGCAAACCATGCGCCGCGAGCTCAAACGCCACGATGCTATCGAGTCCTCAACAGCCAGAACCCCCTGGTAACCACCTTTAAGGCTTGACGCTGCGCCGGCCCCAAGCACCCCATCTCGCCCCTCAAAACGTCGCTCGCGTACCAAAGTACGCGTCGCTCCTCTTTCGGGGCGACCTGGGGCACTTGGAACCGGCTCGCTGCGATGCCATAACATTGACGCCAAAGTGCCAAAACCACCACAAAGGTGCCTGTCCCCTTTGTGGTGGTTTTGACCCGAGATAGCAAGAAACCCGGTCCTGCACGGGGCAGAACCGGGTTTCTTTAGCAATGCTTGCTTTGCTCAGGCAGTAACTGTTAGTTACTCAGCCAGGAAGTCACGCTGGACAGCGGGATCGACCTTGACGCCAGGGCCCATGGTGGAAGACACGGAGATGGACTTGACGTACTTGCCCTTAGCAGAAGAGGGCTTGACGCGCAGGATCTCGGTGTACAGGGCAGCGTAGTTCTCGACGAGCTGCTGCTCAGAGAAGGACTTCTTGCCCAGGGGCACGTGGCAGATGCCGTAGCGGTCGGCGCGGTACTCAACGCGGCCAGCCTTGAGCTCGGAGACCATCTTGGCGACGTCCATGGTCACGGTGCCGAGCTTGGGGTTCGGCATGAGGCCACGGGGACCAAGGATCTTACCGATGCGGCCAACCTTGGCCATCATGTTCGGCGTAGCGATAGCTGCGTCGAAGTTGATCTCGCCCTTCTGGATCTGAGCGACGAGCTCGTCGGAACCGATGATGTCGGCGCCGGCAGCCTCAGCCTCGCGGGCCTTCTCGCCCTCGGCGAAGACGGCAACACGAACGGTCTTGCCGGTGCCGTGGGGCAGGGAGATGGAACCACGGATGTTCTGGTCAGCCTTACGAGTATCGATGCCCAGACGGAAGTGGGCCTCGACGGTCTCGTCGAACTTGGCGGTGTCGAGCTCCTTGATGAGCTTGGCAGCCTGAAGGGGGGTGTAGAGCGTGGCGCGGTCGATCTTCTCGGCAGCGGCGTTATAGCTCTTACCATGCTTAGCCATGTGCATTACCTCCTGTGGTTAAACGGGCGTGAGCCCTCCCACATCGTATCGTGTGCCCTATTGCACACATTTAACGGGCGCCCCGGTCGGAGCACCCGTCGTTACCATAAGAAATCGCTACTCAGCGATGGTGACGCCCATGGAACGGGCGGTACCGGCGATGATCTTCTTGGCGGCGTCAATGTCGTTGGCATTGAGGTCCGGCATCTTGATCTCGGCGATCTTGGTGAGCTGCTCCTGGGAGAGCTGACCAACCTTGTCAGCCTGGGGCTTAGCGGAACCAGACTTGAGGTTCAGCTCCTTCTTGATAAGGTGAGCCGCCGGCGGGGTCTTGGTGATGAAGGAGAAGGACTTGTCCTCGTAGACAGAGATCTCAACGGGGATGATGTCACCCTTCTTGTCCTGCGTCTCGGCGTTAAAGGCCTGGCAGAACTGCATGATGTTCACGCCAGCAGCACCCAGGGCGGGGCCGACGGGAGGAGCGGGGTTAGCTGCACCAGCAGGAATCTGGAGCTTAATGACGTTGGCAACCTTCTTCTCAGCCATGGTCATTCCTTTCGAATCACGAGTGTGAAGTACTTGCTATATCGTAAGCACGCACGTGTTAGAAGCACTCCTGAGATGAGCAGTCACAGAAGAAGCACGCTCGCGCGAACGGACGAAAACTTAAGCGATGACAGCGACCTGGTTAAAGTCAAGCTCGACCGGCGTCTCGCGGCCAAAGATCATCAGCGTGACCTTGAGCTTGCCAGCCTCGGTGTTAACCTCGGAGACCTTGCCATCAAAGTCGGTAAGCGGGCCATCGGTGACGCGGACGGACGTGCCGACCTGAATATCAACCGAGGTGCGCTTGGGCGAATCGCCCTTACCGGGACGACGAGTCATCTTATTGTACTCATCGCGGGAAAGCGGTGCGGGCTTACCGTTGCCGCCTAGGAAACCGGTGACGCCGGGCGTGTTGCGAACACACGTCCAAGCATCGTCATCCATCTCCATGCGGACCAGGACATAACCCGGGAAAATCTTGGAATCCTTGGTCTCGCGCTTGCCACCCTCTTTAATCTCGGTGACGCGCTCCATAGGAATCTCGATATCAAAGATACGGTCCTGCATGCCCATGGTCTCGATGCGATGCTCGAGATCGGACTTAACGCGGTTCTCGTATCCAGAGTAAGTGTGAACGACGTACCAACGCTTAGACATGGTTTAGCCCCTCAATCCAGAGAACAGAGCAAGAGCCTCGCCAAAGCCAGCATCGAGCAGAGCGATGACGACGCCGACGACGACCAGAGAAGCGCAGACGACGACCGAGTAGTTCACGAGCTCCTTCTTATCGGGCCACGTGACACGCTTCATCTCGGACTTGACCGAAGCGAAATACTTCTTGGTGCGGGCGAAGAAACCAGGCTTCTCGTTCTTCTTGGACTTCGCAGCCTTCTCGTTCTTCTTGGCAACGGCCTTCTTGGCCTCAACCTTGGAGTTGGCGGCAGCTTTGTTGGCAGGTGCCGGCTGCTGAACCTTCTTCTTGTTCTTCTTGTTGGCCATTTGGGTTACCTCCGCGCAATGCGCTTATACATGAGTAAACCGTAAGCCCCCAAGTGGGAGCTTACGGAATAATGACTGGCACGCCAGGAAGGACTCGAACCCTCAACACTCGGTTTTGGAGACCGATGCTCTACCAATTGAACTACTGGCGTATGTGACTAGAGACTAGCGAGTCTCTTTGTGCAGCGTGTGGTGACGGCACCAGGGGCAATACTTCTTGATCTCCATACGATCAGGCATGGTCGACTTGTTCTTGGTGGTCGTATAGTTGCGGCGCTTGCACTCAGTGCACGCAAGAGTAACTAGAGTACGCATGTATCCTGAACCTTTCATTTCCGCCCCGTACGGGCACGAGTTGTTACTTTATCAGCTCCACGTAAGTGCTGTCAATGAAAACCTCGAGTCAATTGGTTCTCGGTGGATCCATTCATATTTGGAACACATCAATGAAGCCATCGAGAGCTAATCGACGGTGCATCCAGGACCATTATCGATCCTCTCGACACCAGCAACGGCTCAATATCCATTGCAGAAAAGAACCCGGCACCCATATAAGTGCCGGGTTCTCTAAGTCAGCTATATCAAAGAGCTAATTTACTCAATGATCGTGGAGACGATGCCCGAACCGACGGTGTGGCCACCCTCGCGGATAGCGAAGCGCAGGCCCTCCTCCATGGCGATCGGGTGGATGAGGTCGCCCTCGATGGTGATGTGGTCACCAGGCATAGCCATCTCGGTGCCCTCGGGGAGCTTGACCGTACCGGTAACGTCGGTGGTACGGAAGTAGAACTGAGGACGATAACCATCGAAGAACGGGGTGTGACGGCCGCCCTCCTCCTTGGTCAGAACGTAGATCTCGCCGGTGAACTTGGTGTGCGGGGTAACCGAACCGGGCTTGCAGAGAACCTGGCCGCGCTCGATGTCCTCGCGCTTGATGCCGCGGAGCAGCAGACCGACGTTGTCGCCAGCCTCGCAGAAGTCCATGGACTTACGGAACATCTCGATACCGGTAACGACGGTGTTCTGGGTATCCTTGATGCCGACGATCTCGACGGGCTCGTTGAGCTTGAGCTCACCGCGCTCGACACGGCCGGTAGCAACGGTACCACGGCCGGAGATGGTCATAACGTCCTCAACGGCCATCAGGAACGGGAGGTCGTTGTTACGAGCAGGCGTCGGGATGTACTCGTCGACGGCCTTCATGAGCTCGCGGATAGCGTCCATCCACTTGGCGTCGCCCTCGAGAGCGCCCAGAGCGGAACCACGGATGACAGGGATGTCGTCGCCGGGGAAATCGTACTCGGAGAGGAGCTCACGGGTCTCCATCTCGACGAGGTCGATGAGCTCGTCATCGTCGACCATGTCGCACTTGTTCAGGAAGACGACGATGTAGGGAACGCCGACCTGACGGGCGAGCAGGATGTGCTCGCGGGTCTGAGCCATGGGGCCGTCGGTAGCGGCGATAACCAGGATAGCGCCGTCCATCTGAGCAGCGCCGGAGATCATGTTCTTGACGTAGTCAGCGTGGCCCGGGCAGTCAACGTGAGCGTAGTGACGGGCAGCGGTCTCGTACTCAACGTGGGAGACGGAGATCGTAATGCCGCGCTCGCGCTCCTCGGGAGCCTTGTCGATGTTCTCGAACGCAGTGAAGTCAGCCTTGCAGCCCTCGGTCTCGGAGAGAACCTTGGTGATGGCAGCGGTCAGCGTGGTCTTGCCGTGGTCGACGTGACCAATGGTGCCGATGTTAACATGCGGCTTAGTGCGCTCAAACTTCTCTTTGGCCATAAAGCCCTCCTCTAAACAGGTCGTCCCCGGACGGGACTTTGCCTTTATACCATAGTGGCCTCTCAACATACTATTGAGAAGCCACCGTGTTACCTATGGTAGCGGTGACTGGATTCGAACCAGTGACGCCACGGGTATGAACCGTGTGCTCTAACCAACTGAGCTACACCGCCGGATGGAGCCTGCAACCAGACTTGAACTGGTGACCTCTTCGTTACCAACGAAGTGCTCTACCGACTGAGCTATACAGGCACTTGACGGGTGGGAGCTATAGGATTCGAACCTATGTAGGCAGAGCCAACGGGTTTACAGCCCGTCCCCATTAACCACTCGGGCAAACTCCCAATCGTTCAAGTATCCGCAGGTCCTTTGGTCTTTTGGACCGCCGCCCCCGCGAACGAAAAAGATAATACGATGCAACCTTGGGGGCTGTCAACGAAAACCTCTAGATACACGGTGCCGGGCGTATCTATATAGCTGTGACCTGCGGTTTTGTTGAGTTTGGATATGAAGGACGGTGGTTTTGGATACTGAGGTGACGTTTCCCGAGGTAACACTTTGGTGTAGTGGAGTACACCTTCAGTATCGAACTTCGATACCGGCTTATTTGCACCTATATATAGGTCGAGATCGGGGCTTCCCAGACAGAAGATTGCTCTTCCCAGGCAAAATCGAGCGTGGATTTTCTTCCGTTTGAAATCGAGCGTGGATAATCTGCCACTTTTGGCGTGCCCCCATGGCCAAAGTGGCAGATTATCCACGTTCGTTCATCCGATAATCCACGCTCAGGGGGGGTGTTCCTATAGTTTTGTCAACTGGGCAATGCCGTTTTCGAGATTGAATCGCGACATGCTAACGCCAGGCCT
>NZ_JBDPAC010000026.1:0-25177 GCF_039836695.1 Collinsella aerofaciens
TCGGCCTAATCCGCGGTCTTTCATGCAGCAGGGGCTCTCAATGTTTTTATGTCCTGCTCATATCGTCTCTGCCGGCACTCGGGGACACTCCTCACTCTGGTGCATTGGGGACAGGTTTGTTTGCACCAGGTTGGTGCAGATCAACCTGGCCCCATTGCACCAATTTCGTATGCGCTAGATAAAGAGCTCGCATTCCTTCCGCGCGACGCAAACCTTGCTCAGCATCTGGGAAACAGCGGATAGCTTGTTGGGATCAAGCTTACGAGCGCCTCGCGGACATACGGCAATGCAGCGCATGCAGGAGATGCACGCCTCGCCAGCTGCTCGTTTGGGGTCACCCTTGTCGATAGCACAAACGGGGCACGCCGCGGCGCATGCACCGCAGGAGACACAATCCCCTGTTGCCTCGGGTGCCATGCGGTGACCTCCGGCTTGTTTATAAGGACGATTGCCGGGAATAGAGGGCTCGGATGTATCCTCAGCCAACAGCTTTTGCTGAATTTGCTGCGCAAACTCTGCGAGCTGCGCCGCATCCTGCGCATCCGGTCGCCCAGCAGCAAACTGACGAGCAACGGAATGCTCAGCAATAGCAGAAACCGCTGCAACCACCCTAAATCCGGCGCGCTTCGCAACGTCCTCCAGCTCTACGAGCGTGTCCTCAAACGCGCGGTTTCCGTAGACGCACACCAGAACGGTCCGCGCTCCGTTGCCGCGCACCATGCCCAACCGGTCAGCCACCACAGCCGGTATTCTACCGGCATACGCCGGCACAGAGATTACGGCCACGTCGTCCTCAGTCATCGAGACAGCGCTGAAATCTAGCCCGCTATCGGTCAGATCGACGGTAACGGTATTCTTGCCCAGTGCCCCGGCCACAAGGCCAGACACCTTCCGCGTTCCACCCGTCGGACTAAACACAATTTCGAATACGCTCATCGAGGCACCCTCCCCTACGCCTGGCAACGCGTCAAGCCGCTTTCACATCCAGCCAGAGTATACGGCACGTGGGGTCCCCGTTTTGATGCACCAAGCACCCCAATGCACCCACCCTACGCTGTCTGCCTCTTCGTTTTGTATAAATTACGGTACAGATTGTATATATTTACGGGATACCGCTGTGTTCTCCCGAGGTACCCCATCCTGGCCCGTGCAAAAAACGGAGTATTCTGCAACGTGACCACGCCAGCACCGCCGCGGGTGGGCAAAACTGTAGGGCGCCGTATCATTCTAAGTCACGACATGGCGAGAATGACGCGCCCCTGCTCCGGAAAACGGCGAAATTTAACTCAAAACGCTCATAAGGGATATCTGAAGGCCACCGTTGGCAATACCGAATCGTATGCAGCCAACTAGAGCTGCTGAATACTCCAAAAAATGCACGGAGCACCCCATGGGACCCATTGCCGCATGGCAGGAAACAGGCCCACGGCATCCTCTAGATGCATTCCCGAGGAAATCACATTTGAACTAGCGATCGGATACGGCAAACAAAAAGGGCCCCGAGCGTAGTTGCTCGGGGCCCTTGGTTCACCTCACGCTAGCGTGCGATGCGTATGTTACTTGCGCTTGCCGCCGCCGTCACCGGGACGGCGGGAGCTGCTGCCGCGCTTGCCACCACGACTATTGCCATAGCTGCCACGATTATCGCGACCGCCGGCACGGCCGCCGCGGGAGCCGGCCTGGTTGCCGCCACGCCCGCCACGATAGCTGCCACGACGCTCCTCGCGGGTATCGTCGTAGTTGCGCCAATCATCGCGACGATCGCGGCTGGCACGCGGGTCACGACGATCGCGCGACTCGTTAGAACGACCAGCGCCGCCGCGGCCGCCATTGCCGCGAGCACCCTCGCGACGCTCGCCGCCGCGGCTACCGCGCTCTTCAAAGCGCTTGCCGCCACGGGACTCACCGCCACGGGCACCTCGCTCACCGCGGCTCTCGCCGCCGCGATGCTCATCACGGCCACCGCGCTCGTCATCACGACCGGAACGATGGCGGTCGCCCGAACCGCGCTTGCCACCGCGCGAACCGCGGCCCTCGTCCTCGCGCTCGACACGACGACGGCCACCGCGATCCTCATCCTCGCGACGGCGGCGATGCGCCTCGCCCTGGAACTGCTTGGCACGGCGCTCGGCACGGTTACCGCGCGCAGGCTGCTCAGCGGCACCAGCACCGCCGCGCTCCTCGGCAGCCACCTCGCGGGCCACGCTCTCCACAGCCTCGTCCACGCGAGCCTGAACGCCCTCGCGCACGCGGGTCTTGCCACCGCGCTTGGGACGGCTCGGACGCTCGCCGTCGCCACGGCGCTCGTCGCGACCGCGGTTGGAACGACCAGCCACGTCGCCGTAATCGTCGCCGTTGCGCTTGCCGTCGCGACGCGCCTGCTCAAGCTTCTTCTTGCTCTTGGACTTGCCGCGCTTGGTCTTCTTCTTCACCTTAAAGGCGGCAGGATCGCGCTCGGGGTCAACGGCGGGCGGGTTGGGACCCACGTGCAGGTCGCCGGCTTCGTAAATATCGGCCGTCTTGTCCATGAGCTTCTCGATCTCGTAGAACTCGTCGACGTCCTGCTCGGTCACAAACGTGATGGCCCAGCCTAGCTCGCCGGCGCGGCCCGTACGGCCAATACGGTGGATGTAGTCGGTCGGCTCGGCCGGCACGTCAAAGTTCACGACGTAGCGCACGTCGCTAATATCGATGCCGCGGGCGAGCACGTCGGTTGCCACCAGCACGTCGACGGTGCCGTCGCGGAAGGCAGAAAGCGCGCGCTCGCGCTGGGCCTGGCTGCGGTTGCCGTGAATCGCGGCGGCCCTGATGCCCTTGCGCTCCAGACGACGGCAGCAGCTGTCGGCGCGGTGCTTGGTGCGCATAAAGACGATAGTGCGCTCCGGACCCTCCTTCTTGAGGAACTCGGGCAGCAGGTTGTTCTTGGCCTCGATAGACACCGGGAACACAAACTGGTCGACGGTGTCGGCGGTCGACGTGGCGGGCGCGATCTCCACGCGAGCCGGGTCGCTCACCAGGTCGGTGATCTCGCCCACGGCCTCCTCGTCGAGCGTCGCCGAGAACAGCAGCGTCTGGCGCTCGGCCGGCGTCTCGCGCACAATACGACGGACGGCGGGCAAAAAGCCCATGTCGAGCATGCGGTCGGCCTCGTCGAGTACCAGCACTTTTACCTCACCCAGGTGGCAGGCACCCTGCTCGATCAGATCGACCAGACGGCCCGGCGTTGCAACCAGGATATCGCAGCCGTACTTGAGTGCCGCGGTCTGCGGCTTGTAGCTCACGCCGCCCACGACGGTCACGGCAACATGGCCGGTGACGTCGGCGATCTTGCTCGCGACCTCGTCGATTTGCTGGGCAAGCTCGCGCGTAGGGGTGATGACGAGCATCACGGGGCCGCGGCCGTTGCCCTCGGGCTTTTTAGCACCGCGACGACGGTTGCGGCCGCCGCGCTCGCGCACGGGTTTGGGAGGAGCGATGTGCTCCAGATTGTTCATGGTCGGCAGCAAAAAGGCGGCCGTCTTGCCGGTGCCGGTCTGAGCGGCGGCAAGCAAGTCGCGGCCCTCGAGCACCACGGGAATCGAGCCGGCCTGCACGGGCGTCGGCGCCGTGTAGCCCAGGTTCTCAATAGCACGAAGCATCTCGTCGGAAAGTCCCAGCTCGTCAAAGGCGGGCAGGCTCTCGGTAGCGGACTCGACGGCCTGGGCAGCATTGGCCTCGTCGGCGGCATCGAAGGCAGCCTGGGTCATGGCCTCGCGGGTCTCGTCCAGAATCTCGGCGTCCGTGACGTCAGATACAGAATTACGCATATGTTGTTGTTCCTTATCTGCACGCGCAATGGGCACGGCATGCGACCGCGCGGGCGTGCTTGGTAGTGCGCTAATACATACAAAAACAGGTGCGCACAGAGAGGACGTTGCTCAGCACGCTGGCGATCGCTTTGGCAGCCCTATCACGCGCCGTCCAGACGCAGCAGCTCTAAGCGATGGAGCAGATTCGCCGCCGGTTAGTATACCCGCACTCCGTATGCCCCCACGTAAACCACAGATGACAAGGCGGACGAGGTGGGCCCGGCTGATTGTCTCAATCTGTAACATCTACAGGGCAAATCTTCCTCTACGTGTTACAGATCGAGACAAACGGTCGACACGGTTCACAAACGTCTCAATCTGTAACAGTTACCGAGTAAAATCGGCCCTAATTGTTATAGATCAAAACAGAAGGGGATTTCCGTCCAGTCCAAACCAAATCTCTCAGTCTTCCTGCAATTTCGAACATGTGGCCTATAATGTTGCTTTGGTTACGCTGTATATTGCGCAGCCATTTAATACGTCGCCCACCGGGGGCCATTAATTCCTATCGCCATATTGGATAGGAAGCAATCAAAGGAGGTATCCGTGGCAGCAGAGACGCCTTGCTCGGTCCTCTATAACGATATTCGCTCGTTCGGCGGTCTTAAACATCTCGAGATCGCCCGAATGCTCATCAATGGAAACTCTTATCTCGGCAGTACCCTGCTCGAGAAATGCTCTTCCAACCGCTCGTATCTCACCCGTTACATCGTCCATCGCAAGCCTGACCAGTGCGCGCCCTCCATCTACAGCGATTTTACTGTCACCACGCTCACCCTTTCCTCGGCAATCTGCAGCAAGCTCGGCGGCGGCGAGTCCGCCTATCGGGCAATCGCCGAGCACTATCGCGGTCCGGCCGCTAACGAAATGATGTCGGCTCTCACCAGCTACAAGCTGGACAGCCGCCTATATGCAAATGCCCTCAATCGCATCGACAACTTTGACGGCAATGCCGTGCGCGAGAAAAGCACGCTTTACCTTATGCTCTTTGTGGCAACGGGGGCGCTCGCCGATCCCGTTCAGGGCGTGGCCACCGTCGAGCGCTTTTGCGACAGCAAGACGGGCGGGCACTTTGGCACCACCGAAACTACCGTCGGACGTGGCTTTATGAGCAGCCTGGAGCAGCCGCGCACCGTCGCCCCCAACCTCGGTCTGCTCAGAACCCATGCCGACAACTGCGCCGACATGCAAATCCATCCCCTCACACGCGATCCGCGCGGCACCGTGATTGGTTCTTTGCCCAAAACCTCGCCCAGCATCACCGATGTGGGCGCCGACGCATCGCGCGAGCATCTTCGCATTTGGCTTGAGGGTGAGCACTGGTACGCCCAGGGCCTTGGATCGACCAACGGCACGGTGCTCGAATCGGGCGCGCGCGACGGCGATATTGTGATTGAGCCGCCGCGCGACCAACGCGAGCCCGGCAAGATCTATCCCCCCGTGGAAATCGCCAACAGCGACAGACTTCATTTGGGTCTCTATACGACATTCCTTGTCATTGTGGACTAGCGCGGACGGCGATCGAAAGACGGTCGCCGTCCGTCTTTCGTCTTCTACCTTCTGCGTCGTAAACGACAATGCACAGCGGTATACGTGGGCAGTGCGGCTATCATGGTACTTTACCGATATCCGCACTGCTCACGTATACGTGCGGCAACCCATGCCAGACAAAGGAACGCCATGGATACTACCGATAGCGCCTATGGCGACAAACTCATCCGTCTCGATACGTTCGATACCGCCGTGGCGGTCGACCCCAGCGCCGAGGACGACGCCAAGCGTCGGTTTATGACGCTTATTCTCCAGACGGCCCACCGCAACAACGGCAACATCGGGCACGTGCTGCGCGCGACCAACACGAGCGGCGAGGTCTTTGCCGTCAAGCTACTCAAGGACAATGCCATCCTTTCCGGCCAAGCCCCCGACCGCTCCGCCGAGCAATCGGCAGCGCACCTGGCCAACACCGCTGCGCTATTCGAGGAGTACCGTCATCTATGTACCGTCTCGCACCTGCGCGGATTTCCGCGCGTCTATGGCTACGGATCGTGCGAGGATAACCCGCTCATCCTCATGGAGTGGGTCGAGGGCACCTCGCTCAAGCAGGCGCTGCCCCTGCTTCCGCACGACGCCTCGGGCGGACTGACCACTCAGATGGTCGCCGCCGTCGGAAACGCCGTGCTTCGTGCGCTCTTGATGACCCAAGGCCTCGTGAATCCGGTCATCCATCGCGACCTGTCGCCTGCCAATATCATGTTCCGCACCACCAGCCGAACGCTCGAGCAGCAGATTGCCGATTGCTCCTTTGACCCCTGCCTCATCGACATGGGCTCCGCGACCATGGCTCTCGGCGACGACACGATCACCCGGCGCGCCGACATCTGGCGCTTTGCCACGCCCGCATACGCCGCGCCCGAGATGCTCACGCAGGATATCGAAGGCATCGCGGCCCTTCGCCGTTCGCCGGCAATCGACGTCTATGCGCTTTCGAGCATTTTGTACCAGCTCTACAGCGGTCGCAAACCGTTTGACTTTGAGTCGACGGACGCCGCTGCAACCGGCTCGTTCTATCTCGTAAAGACCAAGACCAAGCCGGCACCGCTCGAGCCGCGCTGCGAGAGCGATGAAGCGCTCGTCCAAATCATCATGAAGGGTCTCTCAGTCGAGCAGTGCGATCGTCCCACCGAGCAGCAGATGCTCGAGGTGCTCTCGGCATACCTCACCGATGCCGAATCCGAGGGCCGCGAGGGCGCGGGCAGTGACGCCGCAATCGACATCGACTCCGGTACGCACCTTAAGGTCGACGTCGCCGGCGAGCGCGCGCGAGAGATCCTGGAGCAGGCCCGGCACGATGCCATGACCCGCCGCCGGTTTATTATCGGTGGCGTCGTTGCAGCCGTTGCGGGGCTCAGCGTCATTGGGGCGGCGACCCATGGCTTCGGCATCCCCGACTACCTGGACGGCATCCGCGGTTCGCTTGACGACTACACCTGGGATCAGCTGCAGGAGATTTCGCTCAAGATTAAGGCCGCCGAGACCCGTAGCGAGGCACGCGAGATTGCCAAGCGCTATCACCTGCTCGATGCCGATGGGCATATCCCCTATCCGTGTACCAAACGTGTCACGCTCACCAACGGGCTGCAGGTTGGCGCGCAGCTTGTGGGCATCCGCCACGATGAGCTTCTGGACGGGACGGGCAAGGCCGGACTGACGTTTATGTTCGATGCGGGTATTGCCGAGCGCAACGCTGCGGCTGAACCGCCGAGCGCCGGCTGGGCAGATTGCGAGCTACGGGAATGGCTCAACGGCGACGGCCTTAAGCTGCTGCCCAACGAGTTGCGCGCACTCATTAAAGGGGTCAAGAAGGTCTCGAACAATGTGGGCGCCGCCAACAGCGCATCGTGCCTGAGCGAGTTGCCCGCAACCCTTTGGCTGCCCGCCATGGTCGAGCTGTGCGGTACGCAACCGTCCGATTCGTTTGCCGAGGACTATCACTACCTGGCAGACATCTACAACGGCGAGGGCAAGGAGTATCAGCTCTTCCGCGAGCTCAAGGTGAGCCCGTATTCCACGAACGAGACGATGGTCCGCCAGTGGAAGGGCAAGGACACCTGCTGGTGGGAGCGCACGGTGAGCCCCGACACATCGGAGACCGAAGGCACACTCTACATAAACCGTGTGGGCCACGACGGCGACGCCTTTACGTACGCAACGCCTGCGGACAAGCCAAACAAACGAACCTGTGTGATCCCCGGATTCTGTATCTAGGCGGCGGGCGTCTTGCCGTGACGGGACCCCTCCCCGGCAATTGTCTTGATCTGTAACAGTTAGAGGTCATATTTGCTGCTAGATGTTACAGAACGAGACATTGAGTTTCCTGCCAACTGTTTGTCTTGATCTGTAACAAATACTCGGTAAAACGGGGTCTAGTTGTTACAGATCGAGACGTTAGTTTTCGGCTGAAATGTTTGTCTAAATCTGTAACAGTTATGGTTCAAAAACCGGTCCAGACGTTACAGATTGAGATGTTTGGCAAAGACGGCCGCCGATTGAGCAGCCACCCTCATCTGTAATGAAAAGTCATACATTCCAACTATTACTAGACACCCCCAGGGGGTATGGGTGTATAGTATCGGCAGGTTAACAATTCCAACACCGAACCACGGAAAGGAGCAGCCATGGCTCAAGATAAGTTCGACGTGGGCGGCATGACATGCGCCGCCTGCCAGGCGCATGTGGACCGCGCCGTGAGCAAGCTCGACGGCGTCGAGAGCGTCGCGGTCAACCTGCTCGCCGGTTCCATGATGGTCGACTATGACCCCGCGCAGGTCTCCTCCGATGATATCTGCACCGCCGTCGACCGTGCCGGCTACTCGGCCTCGCCCGTCGATGCGGGCACCGGTGCCGCCGGCTCAAGCGGCAGCTCGCAGGCCAGGTCTGGCGTCACCCATATGGAGTCGCCGACCAAAAAGTTGGAGGCCGCCGCCTCTGCCATGCGCACCCGCCTCATCATCTCGATCGTATTCCTCATCCCACTGTTCTACATAGGCATGGGGCACATGCTCGGCTGGCCGCTGCCCGGCATCTTCACGGACCACATCCACAGCATGACGCTCGCCCTCACCGAGCTCGTCTTGCTCATCCCCATCGTCTATGTCAACGACGCGTACTTTATCAACGGGTTTAAATCGCTCGCGCACGGCGCACCCACCATGGACGCCCTTATTGCCGTGGGCGCCACCGCCTCCATCGCCTGGTCGCTCTACGCCATGTTCATCATGGCCGACCAATTAGCCGCGGGCCAGGTCCACGAGGCCATGATGACGGGCATGGACAACCTGTATTTTGAGAGTGCGGGCACGATCCTGTCGCTGGTCACCGTGGGCAAATACCTCGAGACACGCAGCAAATCCAAGACCGGCGGCGCCATCGAGGCGCTCATTGACCTGGCGCCCAAGACCGCGACCATCGTGGCCGACGACGGCACCGAGACCACTGTGGACGTCGACGCCATCCTTCCCGGCCAGGTGCTGCGTGTGCGCCCCGGCGAGTCCATCCCCGTTGACGGCGTGGTACTCGAGGGCAGCTCGGCCGTGGACGAAAGCGCGCTCACCGGCGAATCCATTCCCGTGGAGAAGACCGCCGGCGACACTGTCAATGCGGCCACGGTCAACCGCACGGGCTCGTTTACCTTCCGCGCCACGCGTGTGGGTGCCGACACGTCGCTCGCCAAGATTATCCAGCTCGTCGAGGACGCCAACGCCACCAAGGCGCCCATCGCCCGCATGGCCGACAAGGTCGCCGGTGTGTTCGTGCCCGTGGTGTTCGTGATCTCGGCCGTGACCTTTGCGGCGTGGATGGCACTGACCGGCAGCATAAACGAGGCGCTCACCTCCGCCGTGGCCGTGCTGGTGATCAGCTGCCCGTGCGCGCTGGGCCTGGCCACGCCCGTCGCCATTATGGTCGGCACCGGCAAGGGCGCCGAGATGGGCATTCTCTTTAAGAGCGCCGAGGCGCTGGAGAACCTGCGCAGCGTAGGTACCGTGGTGCTCGATAAGACGGGCACGGTCACCCGCGGCAAGCCTGCTGTGACCGATATCGTAGTAGCCACGCGCGCCGACGGCTCGCCCGCCATGAGCGAAAAAGCGCTGCTCAAGCTGGCCGCCGCGCTGGAGCGCTCGAGCGAGCACCCGCTGGCCGAGGCGATTATGGCCGAGTGCGAGACACGCGGGATCGTCGCGCGCATGGTCGAAGACTTTACTGCCGTGCCCGGTCGTGGCGTTACGGCGCACGAGGGACAAAACGCCATTGCAGCCGGCAACGTACGCCTGATGGACGAGCTGGGCGTTACCGTGCCCGCGGGTCTTGCCGAGCAATTTGCCGCCGAGGGCAAGACGCCGCTGTTCTTTGCCAAGAACGGCGAGCTTGCCGGCACCATTGCCGTGGCTGATGAGGTCAAGGAGACGAGCGCCGGGGCCATCGCCGCATTGCGCTCGCTTGGCGTCGACGTGCGCATGCTCACCGGCGACAACCGCGTCACTGCCGAAGCAATCGCCCGCCGCGTGGGACTGAGCAGCGAGCAAGTCATCGCCGACGTCCTCCCCGCCGACAAGGAACGCCATGTGCGCGAACTGCAGGACGCGGGCGGCAAGGTCGCCATGGTGGGCGACGGCATCAACGACTCCCCCGCCCTGGCGCGCGCCGACGTGGGCCTTGCCATCGGTACCGGCGCCGACATCGCCAAAGAAGGGGCAGATGTGGTACTCATGCGCAGCGACCTCATGGACGTCGCCCGAGCCATCGAGCTGTCGCGCGCCACGATCCGCAACATCAAGCAGGACCTGTTCTGGGCACTGTTCTACAACGGCATCGGCATTCCGCTGGCGGCGGGCGTGTTCTTCCCCCTCACCGGCTGGCAGCTCTCGCCCATGTTTGGCGCCGCCGCCATGAGCCTGTCGAGCGTGTGCGTCGTAAGCAACGCTCTGCGCCTGAAATCCTTTAAGCCTAAAGTGGCAAAATAGGCTCACCATTAAGTCCATCTAGAACGGGTTTTCCAGGTGCCCGAGATTGACCTGAAAGAGGAGCGACGCGTACTTCGGTACGCGAGCGACGGCTTGAAGGTCAAGGTCGGGTGCCTGGGAAAGCCGACACAACAGAGAGGAATACCCATGCGTTACACAATCAAGACTTCCGGCCTCATGTGCGGCCACTGCGACGCTACTGTCGAGACGGCACTGCTCAACGTTGCCGGCGTGACCGATGCCGATGCCGACCACGAGACCCAGACCGTCCAGGTAGAGTGCGCCGACACCGTGTCCGCCGAGCAGCTCGCCGCCGCCGTCGAGGGCGCCGGCGAGAAATTCCATGCCCTGTCCGTAACCGCCGCGTAGCAGACGCCGCCTACTGAATCCTCAGAAGTTGCGGTGAAATACGGACTGTTGTGCCGCCCTAGGCCTTTAAACGGTCCGTATTTCACCGCAACTGACGGGGATATCCGAAAGATCGACCAGAAACGAGGACCCGCCATGATGGCAGACCACAAATCGGTGACCCGCATGCTCAAGACGGCACGCGGCCAGATCGACGGCATCTTGCGGATGGTCGAGGAGGACCGCTACTGCGTCGATATTTCCACGCAGCTCATGGCAACGCAGGCGCTCATTGCGCGCATCAACGCCGACGTGCTCAAGGCGCATATCGAGGGCTGCGTAACTTCGGCAATCGAATCGGGCGACGAAGACCTCAAAGCCGCCAAGCTCGCCGAAATCGAACGCGTCGTCGACAAGCTCTCCAAGTAATAGGGGCATTGGGGACAGACTTCTTTGCACCGTCTTGGTATTCCGGGGACAGGTATGTTTGCACCACATTGGTGCAAACATACCTGTCCCCCTTGCTCTAAATCGGGTATAAAGGCGTGCAGCATATCGAACGAAAGGCAATTTGCATGAATGACTTTATGAAGGGTCGCAATGGCGCCGATGAACTCACCATCGTGATGGGTTTTGCCGGCATCGTCATCGCGATGATCGGATCGATAGCCCGCATCCAGTGGCTCAGCTGGATTGCCATCGCCGTAATCGTGATTGGCGTGCTGCGCGGCCTGTCCAAAAATATCGACGCACGTCGCAAGGAGAACGAGGCCTTTGTCGCCGCGACTGCAAACGTACCCGGCTTGGGCAAGTTTGTAGCCAGCTTGGGCGGCGGAGCTGCAGCGGCCAACGCCTCGCGCGCAGCCGGTACCAGCAAGGAAGACTTTGAACGTGCCAAGCGCACGGCCAAAAAGATGTGGAAGGGTCGCAAGACCACGGCATACCTCAAGTGTCCCAACTGCGGCCAGATGCTCTCCGTCCCCAAGGGCAAAGGCAAGATCCGCGTCACCTGCCCCAAGTGCCACGCCAAGATGGAAACCCGCTCCTAGCGCCCGCACGCGGGACAAATAAATCAGGTTTGTTTGTCCCAAATCTTAAGTATTTGTTCGATAAAAAAGCCGAGGCCTCGTGTTGAGACCTCGGCTTTTTGTATGCGGTAACAGAGTTGTCCCTTTGTCACACCTATGCCACGCCGTCGCGGGCGAGCTCCTCGGCCAGTGCCTCGGACGGCATGGCCATAATCGTGTCGAGCTCGGCGTCCACCTCGGGAATACGCTTCACCTTGAGTTTGCGCACCAGATCACCACGGCACATCACGTACGCCGGCTCACGCAGTGCGCACAGGTCATCGAGCGGGTTCTTGCGCGTCACCAGGATATCGGCGGCCTTGCCGCACTCGATTGTGCCGGTCTCGCCGCCCAGCCCCAGCAGCTCGGCATTGACCTGCGTGGCCGTATGCAGCGCGAAGGCGTTACTCACACCCACGTACTTGGCAAAATAGGCCACCTCACGCCACATGTCGTACTGCGTCACGAACGGGCAGCTCGAGTCCGTGCCAAGGCCCACCTTAACGCCAGCTTCCAGTGCGGCACGGGCGCTCTCGATGATGCCCGAGCACACGATGTCGCCGTTCTTCTTTTGTGTATCGGTCGAATGGGTCTTTTCCGGGTCGAGCAATACAAACGGCAGCGCCGGGCTGATCGTGCAGGTAACGCTGGGCGCACGCCCCTCGAGCTGCGTGCCCGCGGCGCCACGGTACAGCTCCAGAATCTCGGACGTCAACGGAGCGCCGTGCTCAATCGTGTCAACGCCGGCCTCAAGCGCAACCTTCACACCCTCGGTACTCTCGACATGGGCCATGACCGGAAGGCCCATATCGTGCGCCGCCTTGCACGCCGCCGCGGCAACCTCCACCGGCATACGCAGCACGCCCGGCTCGCCCACCTCGGTCGCATCGAACACACCGCCCGTTACGAACAGCTTAATGACGTCGGCACCGCGCGCATACAGGTCGCGCACCTGTTCGGCTGCCTCGGCGGGACTGTTTGCCACCTGGGCGAACAAGCCCGCACCATGGCCGCCCGGCACCGTGACGCCCGTTCCCGGCGCCACCAGGCGAGAACCTTGATACTTGCCGGCGTCGATGGCATTACGAACGGCGATGTCGGCAAACAGTGGGTCGCCCGCGCCGCGCACCGTGGTCACGCCGCTTGCCAGTTGTTGTTGGGCGCTGCCCTTAAGAATATGGCGCACGATGGCGCGCCCCACGGGATTATCGAGCTTCTTCATCAGCGCGCCCGCATCGCCCGCCGAAACCGGCTTGCCCGAACCGCACAGATGCACATGCATATTGATGAGACCGGGCATGAGATACGCACCTGCCAGGTCGATGACCTCGGCACCTGCAGGTGCCTGCGCCACAGCACTCGGCCCCATCCACGTGATGACGCCGCGCTCAACAGTCACGGCCATATCGGGTTGCGGCTCCATATGCTCCGAACCATCCAGGACGGTCGCATTGATAAACAACGTGGAACGATCGGTAGATGCCATATCGAGCTCCTCCCTCACGATTAACTTGAACATTTGTCCATTATCACCTAATGCAGCGACCTAAAGTCGAGCATATCGGTTAACGGAGGGAAGAGGGGATGTGGGGGACGGAATACGTTGCAGTCCCACCCCAGCGACACCAGGGAAATGTCTCGATCTGTAACAGTTACGGGCCCAAACAGCCGCCAAACGTTACAGATTGAGACAAAGTCAGGGCAGCAGAGCGACACCAGTAACATCCCCTACTCCCACTCCTGCTCGTAGATGTTGAGCGACTTTACGTACCGCCCCTGGGCGCCCATGATGTCGCGGACCAGACGCAAGAAGAAACTGATGCACGAGGTGTCAAAGCCATCCTGCAGGTCCTCCGGATGCACCGCACCAGGCCCATCGACCGCCGTGTCACTCAGGCGTGCGATGTCATACAGATAGAGTTGTCCCGCCGTCAGCCAGACATCGTCGACGCAGGCGAGGCGCACCGCAATCGCGCCGTCGCTCCAATGCTCCTTTTGCACGATATGCGGGTCGTAGACATCAAAGCGACGGTCGGTGCGCGTATCCTTCAGCGCAACCATGCCGTTCGCAGGATCCTTGTCCAAAATGCCAAAGCGCGAGAAATACTGCGTGTCGCGTACCTGCTCGAGCCGCTTGAGCGAGGCAGGCGAAAGCGATGCCGGCGGTTCGTCAACATACAGCTCGAGCAGCGTCTTGCCATGGCGATAGGGGCGCTCGAAGAGCAGCCAATCGGTAAATGCCATGTTGTAGGCCATGATTTCGTTTTGCGAAGGCTCGGTGCAATAGCTGAGCCACGGGTCGACAATGATCTCGAACTGTTCGCGTGCCGGCTCCAAAAACTGGAACTTCCGCAGCATCCAAAAATGGGCCATGTCGGCAATATCGTTGCCGACGGCTTCGGCCAGCTGCGCTCGGTCTAAAACGTGGTCAGTCACGGCATCCTCCTCAAACTGATGAACCTCAATTTGAGCATACGAGGAGGGCGGGCAGCCACGACCAGCGCGGGCAAAATAGGCCTCCGGCTGCAAACCAGATGCTGGCCAAACACTTGACGGGATGCTTGACCGAAAATGCGCACCGCAACAAAACAGCATGTAAACATAGACGGCCAACCCGCCCTTTTGAGCCAGATACCCGCAGCCACCACAGAAACAACAGGTGACCACAGCCTAAGAAGTCGACAAATGAACACCCGTACGTCGACAAACGAGCAAATCGCTCGCAAAGAGTGTCCCCAACGACTAGACAAAAAATGACTAGTCATTGGGGACGTTCTTAAATGACTACTTTACAGCTCCAGCGCGTCGGCGACTTCGGCGGCGCAGGCCAGGGAGTCCGCCATGGCGCTCACCACGAGCGAGCTGCCGTTGCGAGCGTCACCGGCAACATACACCGGCGCGGCATCCGCGGCGACGCCCTCGCCACGCGCCGCAAGATGCGAGCCCTCGGCGGCCATCACAGGCAGCGGACGACCAGCGGTGGCAACGGGCACGCCAACGGCGTCGTACACACTGTGCTCCGGGCCCGTGAAGCCGCAGGCGATGAGCACCAGCTGCGCCGGTACCTCGTGCTCGGAGCCCGCGATGCGCTCGGGCTTTCCCGCCGACCAGTCCAGATCGACCACGCGCAGACCCGCAGCCGCACCCTTCTTGTCCAGCAGCACCTCGAGCGTATCCACGCCCCAGGCACGCATCTCGCCACCCATCGCAGCGATAGCCTCCTGCTGGCCGTAGTCGGTCTTCTTAACGTTGGGCCACTGCGGCCAGGGGTTGCTCGCCGCGCGCACATCAGGCGCCGCCGGCAAGAACTCAAACTGGCGCACGCTGCGCGCACCCTGACGTACCGCGGTGCCCACGCAGTCGTTACCGGTATCGCCGCCGCCAATGACCACGACGTCCAGGCCGTGTGCATCGATGACAGGCTCGCCGCCATCGAGCACCGAGACGGTCGAGGCCGTCAGGTAGTCCACGGCATACACCACGCCGGGCGCGTCAATATTCTCAGCAGCCAGTCCACGCGGGGCGCGAGCACCGGCAGCCACCACGACAGCGTCAAAGCCATTGAGCTTGGCCGCCACCGCAGGGTTCGTAACGTCAGCACCCAGCTCAAACACAATGCCCAGCTCGCGCATGAGCGCCACGCGACGCTCGACCACAGACTTCTCGAGCTTCATGTTGGGAATGCCGTACATGAGCAAACCACCCGGACGGTCATCACGCTCAAACACCGTCACGCGCGCGCCGCGACGCGCAAGTTCCCATGCAGTCACCAGGCCAGCCGGGCCAGAGCCAATCACAGCGACCGTGGGCGCATCCTCCCCTGCCGGCTCAAAGCGGCGCGGACCGCCATTTGCCCACTCATGGTCGCTGATCGCACGCTCGTTGTCATGGATCGTCGTGGGTTGGCCATCGACCGAACCCAGGTTGCACGCGGCCTCGCACAACGCCGGGCACACGCGACTCGTAAACTCGGGCATGGGCGAGGTGAGCGACAGGCGCTCGGCAGCCTCATCCCAGTGGCCGCGGTACACCAGCTCATTCCACTCGGGAATCAGGTTGTGCAGCGGGCAGCCGCTCGGGTGTGCCTTGCCAAAGCTCGCGCCCATCTGACAAAACGCCACACCGCACATCATGCAGCGGCTCGCCTGGGCACGGCGCGCATCGTCGTCGAGCTCCACGTACAGCGGATCGAAATCGCGGCTGCGCTCCTCCACGGGGCGCAGCTCGTGGGTCACGCGATCGATATCAAGAAAAGCACCGGGCTTACCCATGGCACTTACGCCTCCTTCTTGGTCGAAGCAACAGAGCTGGCGGCGGCGGGCACAGCGCCAGCGACACCACCCGCCACATCAAAGCGAGCGACATCGGCGGCGTCGGCGCGACCGGTCACAATGTCAAACGCCAGCTCCTCGGCCTGCGCATGCGTCTTGCCGACGGCCTCGGCGGCGGCGACAATCGCCAGCACGCGCTCGTACTCGGTCGGAATGACCTTCACAAAGTGCTTGCTCATCGAGTCGAAGCTGTAGAGCAGCTTGATGCCGCGCGGGCTCTGCGTCGCGTCCACGTGCTCTTGGATGAGTGCACGAATCTGCGCCAACTCGTCGACCGTCGGGGCCTTGAGCTCCACGCTCTCGCGGTTCACGCGGGCATTGAGCGTGCCGTACTGGTCAAAGACATAGGCCACGCCACCCGTCATACCGGCGGCGAAGTTCTGCCCGACCTCGCCCAGGATGAGCGCCAGACCGCCCGTCATGTACTCGCAGCCATGGTTGCCGCAGCCCTCGACCACCACGGTGGCGCCGGAGTTGCGCACGGCAAAACGCTGGCCGGCAAGACCGTTAATGAAGCCGCGGCCGCTCGTGGCACCAAAGAACGCAACGTTGCCCACGATGATGTTCTCGTCGAACTTGTAGGTCGCATGCGGGTTGGGGCGCACCGACACCTCGCCGCCCGAAAGGCCCTTGCCAAAGTAGTCGTTGGCGTCGCCGCACACGTTGAGCGTAATGCCGCGCGGAAGGAAGGCGCCAAAGCTCTGACCGGCCGAACCATCGCAATCGATGGTGATGGAGCCGGCGGGCAGGCCCTCGGGATGCGCCTTGGTCACCGCGTTGCCCAAGATGGTGCCCACGCAGCGGTTGACGTTGGCGATATCGGCGCGGAAGCGAATCGGACGCAGGTGCGCACGGGCATCGGCCGTATAGGGCACAAACAACGTGGAGTCGAGCGTCTTGTCGAGCTCGCTGTCCGCGGCCATCTGTGGCAGGAAGTGGCGACCGTCGGCGCCCGGAATATGGGCACCGAACTCGCAGGTCGCGCTCGCCAGCACGGGCGACAGATCGAGCAGGTTTGCTTTGCGGTTGCCCGGGACCTCGATCTGGCGCAAGCACTCGGGATGGCCGACCATCTCGTCGATGGTGCGGAAGCCCAGGCTCGCCATGACCTCACGCAGCTGCTCGGCAACAAAGAGCATAAAGTGCTCAACGTGCTCGGGCTTGCCGCGGAAGCCGCGACGCAAGCGACAGTTTTGCGTGGCAATGCCGGCCGGGCAGGTATCCTGCTGGCAGTCGCGCTGCATGAGGCAGCCCATGGAGATGAGCGGCATGGTCGCAAAGCCAAACTCCTCGGCACCCAGCAGGCAGGCGACGGCGACGTCGGTGCCGTCCATGAGCTTGCCATCGGCCTCGAGCACCACGCGTGAGCGCAAACCGTTTTGCAGCAGCGTCTGCTGGGCCTCGGCAAGGCCAAGCTCCAGCGGCAGACCCGCGTGCCAGATAGAGTCGCGCGCCGCAGCACCGGAGCCGCCATTGTGGCCGCTGATCAAAATCTTGTCGGCAGCGCCCTTGGCCACGCCGGTGGCGATGGTGCCGACGCCGGCCTCGCTGACCAGCTTGACCGACACGCGCGCGCCGGGGTTGGCGTTCTTAAGATCGAAGATAAGCTCTGCCAAGTCCTCGATGGAGTAGATGTCGTGGTGCGGCGGAGGCGAAATCAGGCCGATGCCGGGCGTGGACTGACGGACCTCGGCGATCCAGGGGTAGACCTTCTTGCCGGGCAGGTGACCGCCCTCACCGGGCTTGGCGCCCTGGGCCATCTTGATCTGAATCTCGAAGGCGCTGCACAGGTAGCGGCTCGTCACGTCAAAGCGCGCACTTGCCACCTGCTTGATGGCGGAGTTCTTGGAGTCACCGTTAGCCAGCGGGGTCTCGCGACGCGGGTCCTCGCCGCCCTCGCCCGAGTTGGAACGGCCGTGCAGGCGGTTCATGGCGATGGCCATGCACTCGTGTGCTTCCTTGCTGATGGAGCCGTACGACATGGCGCCGGTGTTAAAGCGGCGGACGATGTTGAGCGCGGGCTCCACCTCGTCGAGCGAAACCGGCGTGCGACCGTTGACATTAAAGTCCAGCAGGTCACGCAGGCGCACGGCACGGCCGGTGCGGTGCAGGCGGGCGCTGTACTCCTTAAAGGTGTCGTAGCTGTCCTCGCGGCAGGCGGTCTGCAGCAGGTAGACGGTCTGCGGGTCGATAAGGTGATCCTCGCCGCCGAGCGGGCGCCACTTGGTCAGACCTAGCGTGGGCAGCTGATCGGGAGCCGGGCTCTTAAGGATAGCGAGCGCGGCGTCGTAGCGCTCATTCTGCTCGCGCTCGACGTCCTCGACACCCATACCGCCCACACGGCTCACCGTGCCGGCGAAGTACGCGTTGACGAACTCCGGAGTGAAGCCCACGGCCTCGAAGATCTGTGCCGAATGGTAGCTCTGCACCGTGGAGATGCCCATCTTGGACATGATGGAGACGATGCCGGCGGTCGCAGCCTTGTTGTAGTTGGCGATGCCCTGCTCAGCTGTCACGTCCAGATCGCCGTGCGCCGCCAAGTCGCGAATGCACGCATGCGCGTTGTACGGATAGATGCCGCTCGCGGAGTAGCCCACCAGCGCCGCAAAGTCGTGCGAAGACACGGCGTCGCCACACTCCACCACGATGTCGGCAAAGGTACGCACGCCGGCGCGGATCAGGTGGTTGTGCACGCAGCCCACGGCGAGCAGCGACGGCACGGGCACCTCACCCGCAGCGGCGCGATCGCTCAACACCACGATGTTCACGCCGTCGCGGACCGCAGCCTCAACATCCTCTGCAAGCTGCTTGAGCGCAGCCTGCAGCGCGCCCTCGCCGGCGTCGCGGCGGTACACGGCACGGAAACGGCGGGTCTTAAAGCCCACGCGGTCGATGGCGCAGATACGCTCGAACTCCTCCTCGCTCAGCAGCGGACGCTCCAAGCGCACCAGCTGGCAGGCCGTGCGGGAATCCTCGAGCAGGTTGCCGTGGTTGCCCAGGTAGAGCGTGGTCGAGGTGACCATATGCTCGCGCAGGGCATCGATCGGCGGGTTCGTGACCTGGGCGAACAGCTGATAGAAGTAGTCGAAGAACGAGCGCGTCTTCTTGGACAGGCAGGCCAGCGGCGCATCGATACCCATCGAGGCGAGCGGCGCCTTGCCCTGCTGGGCCATGGGACGCACGACTTCGTCAACATCATCCCAGTGATACCCGAGCTTGGCCATGCGCACGGCGGCGGGCACCTCGGTATCCTCGGCGGGCGTGGGCGCGACGGGCTTGTCGAGCGCGTCGACGGTCAGCGTCTCCTCGGCGATCCAGTCGCGATAGGGCTTTTCCTTGGCGTAACGGGCGCGCAGCTCGTCGTTGTAGATGACGCGGCCGCGGGCAAAATCGACCTCGAGCATCTGGCCCGGTCCCAGACAGCCGCTCGTCAGGATGTTCTCGGGGCTCACCTCGATGGTGCCCACCTCGCTTGCCAGCATAAAGCGACCGTCGCGCGTCACATAGTAGCGGGCGGGACGCAGGCCGTTACGGTCGAGGGCGGCACCCAGCGTGCGACCGTCGGTAAAGGCGATGGCCGCCGGGCCATCCCACGGCTCCATGAGCATGGACTGGTAAGCGTCGTAGGCGCGGCGCTCCTCACTCAGGCTGTCGTTGTGGTCCCACGGCTCGGGCAACAGCATGGACGCGGCACGCGTAAGCGGGCGACCGTTCATGACCAAAAACTCAAGCACGTTGTCCAGAATCGCGGAATCGGAGCCCTCGCGGTTGATGATGGGCATCACGCGCTCAAGATCGTGCTGCAGCACGGGGCTGTACAGGTTGGGTTCGCGGGCGCGGATCCAGTTGACGTTGCCCTTGAGGGTGTTGATCTCGCCGTTGTGGATGATAAAGCGGTTGGGGTGCGCGCGCTCCCAGCTGGGTGTAGTGTTGGTGGAGTAGCGCGAGTGGACGAGCGCCACGGCCGTTTTGACGGCGGCGTCGTTGAGATCGATGAAGAAGCGGCGCATCTGCGTGGCGACCAGCATGCCCTTGTACACGATGGTGCGCGAGCTCATGGAGCACACATAGAAGATCTTGTCGCGCAGGGCAAACTCGGCGTCGGCCTTCTTTTCGATGGTGCGGCGGCACACGTACAGGCGGCGCTCGAAGGCGTCGCCGGCGGGCGTGTCGTCCGGACGGCCCAGGAAGGCCTGCAGGATAGTGGGCATGCAGGCGCGGGCCGTCTCGCCCAGGTCGTGCGGGTCGACCGGCACCTCGCGCCAAAAGAGCAGCGGCACGCCGGCCTCGGCGCAACCCTCCTCAAACACGCGGCGGGCATCCTCTACGCCCTTGTTGTCCTGCGGGAAGAACAGCATGGCCACGCCATAGTCGCCCTCTGCCGGCAGAATCTGGCCGCACTTTTGAGCCTCTTTACGGAAAAAGTGATGCGGAACCTGGAACAGGATGCCGGCGCCGTCGCCGGTGTTCTTCTCGAGTCCCGTACCGCCGCGGTGCTCCAAGTTGACCAGAATGGACAGCGCGTCGTCCAGAATCTGGTGATGGCGCTCGCCGTTGATATCGGCAAGCGCGCCGATGCCACATGCATCGTGGTCGAATTCGGGGCGATAAAGGCCCTGCTGCTGAGCGGAATCTGCCTGCATCGCGATCCTCCCCTAGATATTTAGACAGTCAGTTGAATAGGCATACTAGGAGCATCGCCGACCCGTTGTGTTTCCCACCCGTTTCGAAACAATCGCGTAACGCACGCCCTACGAGTGGACACCGCCGACCTCAAGGACGGCAACAAGGGCCCAAGTTCGACCTGTAAACTCACCGCTTCAAACATCTCAATCTGTAACAGGAGGAGCCGATTTTGGCGCTTAGATGTTACAGATTGAGATTTTCTGCAGGACAGTTTTGGTTTATCTCAATCTGTAACACGAAGGGCCGGTTTTTGCAGCTAACTGTTACAGATCGAGATTTTCCATAGGACCATTTCTTCCTGTCTTGATCTGTAACACCTAGACCCAATTTCCATCCCTAGTCGTTACAGATCAAGACATTTCGACAACTCCCTTTCACCATCCTATTCAAATACAACAATTTTGTTAGTCTTGGTTAACTTCTTAGCCTAAAACGGGTATCCTTTGCGGAGTCAAACAAACGGCACGCAGGAGCGCACCATGCTCAACCATCTCAAACAACACTTTGGCTCCCGACGCACCGGTGGTCACGGAGGCCTAGACATTGCGCGGCATATCGGCCCCGGGCTGCTCGTGACCGTCGGCTTTATCGACCCGGGCAACTGGGCCTCCAATATGGTCGCGGGCTCGCAGTTTGGCTACGCGCTGCTGTGGATCGTCACGCTGTCCACGATTATGCTCATCGTGCTGCAGCACAACGCGGCGCACCTGGGTATCGCCACGGGCGCCTGCCTTGCCGAGGCCACGACCCGCTTTCTCCCCCGCATCGTGGGACGCACGGTGCTCGCCAGCGCCTATCTCGCGACCATCGCCACCGCCATGGCCGAGGTCCTGGGCGGCGCGATTGCCCTTCAAATGCTCTTTGGGCTGCCCGTGCGCGCGGGCTGCGTCATCGTGGCGACAGTATCGATGGCGATGCTCATGACGAACTCCTACAAGCATGCCGAACGCTGGATCATCGCCTTCGTAGGCGTGGTAGGACTCTCGTTTTTGGCTGAACTTACGCTGGTCAAGGTCGACTGGCCGCAGGCCGCCGCAAGCTGGATCACACCCTGTATGCCCACCGGCTCGGCCGCGATTATCGTAAGTGTCCTAGGCGCGGTCGTTATGCCTCACAACCTCTTCCTGCACTCCGAGGTCATCCAATCCATGCACTTCGAAGGCCAAGGCGAGCAGGTTATCGAGGAACGTCTGCGCTACGAGCTCTTCGACACGCTCTTTTCGATGGGCGTGGGCTGGGCGATCAACTCGGCCATGGTCCTCCTGGCCGCAACGACCTTCTTTGCGCACGGCATTCTCGTAGACGACCTCGCCGTCGCAGCGGACACGCTCTCCCCCATTCTGGGCCCGGCAAGCTCGACCATCTTTGCGGTGGCGCTGCTGTTTGCGGGCATATCGAGTAGTGTGACGGCGGGCATGGCGGCGGGCACCATCACCGCGGGCATGTTCGACGAGGAATACGACATCCACGACCGGCACTCATCGATTGGAGTGGCGGTCTGTTTCGTCGGCGCAGTGGCGGCGTGCCTGATCGTCCCGAATCCTTTTGAGGGTCTCATCTGGAGTCAGGCGCTGCTGTCGCTTCAGTTGCCGATTACGGTCTTTGTGCTCATACGACTCACCAGTTCGCCCCGCGTTATGGGCAAATACGCCAACTCGCGCCCGCTCAACGCGCTGCTCGTAGGGATCGGCGTCATCGTAACGATTCTCGACATCGTGCTGCTAACGGGAATGTAATTGAGATGGCGTGACTGTCCAGATATAACGTCTCAATCTGTAAAACGTGAGACCGTTTTAAACCGTCAGATAAATCAAAAGGGTCCCGGCCGAGAATTCGACCGGGACCCTTGGACAGAGCTATATGTTGTTGCAAGTCGTGTGTCTACGAGCTACTCCTCGACAAGCTCAAACTCATCGGGGCCGACGCCGCAGACCGGGCACACGTAGTCCTCGGGCAGCTCGGGCGTGTCGACCTCAACCTCGAAACCGCAAACGGTGCACACAAACTTATACGTCTTCTTCTCCTCAGCCATGATGTTCTCCTCTCGAACGTGACTGTTGGTGTACTTACTTATTAGTATATATTCTCAATAACATAATGCAAGTATTTTTAGAACATTTCTAGCCTTGATACGACGAGGCTTTGGGCGGCGTCTTGCCCTTTAGCACCTTGTGATAGTAGTCGTACGTCAGCGGCGTCTCGTCGCTCAGGCGCTCGGCATCCTCGACCTCGCCAATAAACAGCAGATGCGTGCCCACATCCACAGTGTCGATCAAACGGCAGCTAAACAGGGCCGCCGCATGCTCGGGCACATAGGGCATGCCCAGAGCCGTCTCGCGGGTCTCGTATTTGGCAAACTTGTCATAATCGCTGCTGGTGCGGAACCCAAAGTTACCGATGTAGAGCATGTCGGCCGTCTGATCGATCACGGTCAGCGCGAACGCTTTGGCCGATGCGATGACGCCCGAGGTGACATTGTCCTTGTTCACGGCAACCGAAATACGCGGCGGCATGGACGTCACCTGCACCGCAGTGTTGATGACGCAGCCGGCACGCAGCCCGTCTGCCGCAGCGCTCACCACGTACAGACCGCTCGGCATGGTAAAGAACGCAGTTTTGTCCATAACGATCACTCCCCTAGCTCGGGTTGGAACCTCATGAATGTATGTACCCACAAAAAAGGCGGCACCCATAACGGACGCCGCCTTTGAGACATATGTGTCAGAACAGTAAGAAAGATGAAACGCCCGCAGTTGCGGTGAAATAGGGACTGAATAGCCCCTCAAACAGGCAAAACAGTCCGTATTCCACCGCAACTTATACAGAGTGCCTAGCGGTTGCGTTCCTTAAGGGCGCGGTCGATCTCGCGTTGGACATCACGCTTGGCCATGTCCTCGCGCTTGTCGTAGAGCTTCTTGCCGCGACCCAGACCCAGCAGCAGCTTTACGCGGCCGTCGGTATTAAAGTAGAGCTCCAACGGAACCAGCGCATAACCACGGTTGCGAAGCTTGCCGTCAAGAAAGTCGATCTCCTTGCGGTGCAGCAGCAGACGACGCCGACGGTCGGGATCGCGATTCCACACGCCACCATGGCTATAAGGGTGGATATGCAGTCCGACGAGCCAGCACTCGCCGCCACGAATCAGCGCAAAAGTGTCAGTGATCTGACAGGCGCGCTCGCGAATCGACTTGACCTCGGTGCCGCTCAGCTCAATACCGCACTCAAACGTCTCATCGATAAAGTACTCGTGATGTGCCGAGCGATTCTTGGAAATGAGTTTGCGCTCGCGCTTACTGGGCATCGCCGGCCTCCTTGGCTCCATCGGCGTTTGAGCCCGCAGTCTCGCGCTTTGCCTTGCGCTCGGCATTGAGCTCGGCATCGCTCTCGCGCACCAGTTTGATAATCGCCGCGCAGGCCTCCTCGCCCACCAAGTCGCGAGCACGTACCGTCAGGCGCGTCGCCTCCTGCTTGTCGCCGTCGCTTGCAGCATCGGTCGCGCACATAATCAGGCAGATGGCAATCTCGGCCGAAGGCGAGGTCGGCACGCCTTGCAGGGCCAGTTCACCCATCACGTGGTCGTCGCTCTCATCGGCGGCATCCGGATAGGTGGTATGGATCTTGTTGAGCAGGCGCGTCGTATGCGCATCGTTGGGCGCCAGGCGCAGCGCCAGACGCGCGCAGCCCACGGCAGCCGAAACGTTCTCGGTCTCGGGCTCCAAGAAGTACTGGCCTAGATTGGCGTAAGCGCGGGCGGCGCACTTGCCATCGCTTGCACGCTCCAGCACCGAGAACGAGAGCGATGCCCATTCCTGCTTGTCCTCGAGAGCGCGGAACAGCTCGGCCAAATCCAAGCGATAGTTGCAGTTCATGGGGTCCCAACGCACAGCCTGCATCAGGGCATTACGAGCGCTCACATAATCCTGCTGGCGAATGTAGGCAAACGCCATATCAGAGTACAGGCGGTCAAACGGCACCTCGACCTGCACGAGCTCGCGCGGATCCTTCTCCACGCGGCGATAGGCCAAGCGCTCAAACTTGCTATCGAAGCTAAAGTATTGACGCTTCTCCTCCGTCTTGCACTCAGCGTCGATATACTCCTCGGCGAGCTCCACCAGACGCTCCAGCAGCGGCGTCGCCGTAGCCAGGTCGCCCTGCGCCAGATAGTTCTCGGCATACGTGATGTCTTGCAAGCTGATGGGCAGATCCATGGCTACTCCTCGATCTGAGCGAAACACGGCAGGCGCCGTACATACGGTCAATACACAAAACCCGGGTCTCTTACGAGGCCCGGGCGTTCAATTTTGGTAGCCCGTACCAGATTCGAACTGGTGATCTCCGCCTTGAGAGGGCGGCGTCCTAAACCGCTAGACGAACGGGCC
>NZ_JBDPAC010000027.1:0-22524 GCF_039836695.1 Collinsella aerofaciens
CTAGAGCCCACAGGCGACCCGGCGCCGCCTGCGAACTCGATAAGCATCACGTTCAAGTCGTCGAACGTCTGACCTGCGATTTCACTTGCGGTCGCGCAGGTGATGCGCTCGTTGGGGTACGACAGGCGCTCGGCCACCGTCACGCGCGCGTCCCCGAAGCCCGCCTGCACAAGCTCGCCCGAAAGCCGCGAGGGGTCGTCCCCGCCCGACGTGGCGAGGAAGAGCTCGCCTGAGCGCTCGGCCTCGGCCACGATGTCGCACGCCACGCCGTGAGCGCTCGCGAAGCGCCAATCCTGCCATGGACGCGCGAGGCGCGCGGCGAGATACGACGCTGAGCTTATGCCGGGAATGATGCGCACGTCCACCTGCGCGTCGCCGGAGAGCGCCTCCACCAGGCGGCGCGCGCCGCTGAACAGCCCCACATCGCCCGTCATCACGACCACGGCGCGCTGCCACGACGCCGCATCGGTGAGCGCGGCGACGATGTCCGCCGTCTTCACGAGCTCGCATCTCACCACGTCGGGCGGCACGTCGATGCCGGCAAGCGCGCGATGAGCGCCGATGACCACGTCGGCGATGTCGATCGCGTCGAGCGCCGCGCGCGAGAGCAAGTCGGGGTTTCCGGGCCCCGCCCCGATGATCGTTACCTTTCGCATGGAATCTCCCGATACCCGCGCGGCGTGACCATACGGCCGCCTACGAGCTTCGTGTCCGCGTTGCCGACGAACACGGTGGTGAACATGTCGGCGTCGATCTCCCCCAGCTCGGAGAGCCTGCACATGCCCGACTGCTGCCCCTCGCGCCCGATGTTGCGTACCCAGCCGCAGAGCGTGTCGGGGGCCTTCCATTCGAGCATAATCTTCGCCGCGCGTGAGAGCCTGTCGGCGCGCTTTCTGCTGCGCGGGTTGTACAAACAGATGCAGAAGTCGGCGCTCGCCACGGCGGCGAGCCTGCGCTCGATGACCTCCCATGGCGTGAGCAGGTCGGAGAGCGACACGACCGCGAAGTCGTGGGCAAGCGGGGCGCCGAGCACCGCCGACCCGCTCTGAGCCGCGGTGGCCCCGGCGATAACTTCCACGTCTACATCGGGGTAGTCCTCCGCAAGCTCCAGCACGGGGCTCGCCATGCCGTACACGCCCGCGTCGCCGCTGCACACGAGCGCCACGGCTTCTCCACTCTGCGCGCGCGAAAGCGCAAGGCGGCACCGTTCGACCTCGTGCATCATCGGCGTCGCGAGATGCGCCGCGTCGGGCACGGCGGCGAGCGCGAGCTCCACGTATTTCGTGTAACCCACAACGACGTCGGACGCCTCGAGCGCACGCCGAGCCGCAATCGTCATGCCGTCGGGGCCGCCCGGGCCGATTCCCACCACGAAGAGCTTTCCCATCACCGCTCCTTAAACGAAAGTTTAATAGTTACCTTGGAAAACGCGACGGTCACGCCGCCGTGAGCGAGCTTCGGGAAGATAAGTTTGCCCCCCTCCGCGAGCGCTGCCCGCTCGCACACGTTGTCGACCCCCACCGTCGCGCGCACGAAATCAGATGGCGAAACGCTGCCTTCGACCTGCGACAACTCCTCTGCGGAATACGTCGCAAGCGGGATATTGCGCGCGCGGCAGAAGGCGAGCAGACCCTCCTCGTGCGCCTTCACGTCGATCGTCGCCGCCTCGCGCACGGCCGAAGGCGAGATACCCGCCTGCCCGCACGCGAGAAGAAACGCCTCCTCGATCGCTTCGGCGCACGCACCGCGACGGCATCCTATGCCCGCAACGATGCAGGGCACGACAAGGCGAAGCGGCTCGGGCGCAGGCGCCTGCGCCCGCACGCCCGCCGGCTTCCCCGTCTCACCGGCGGGCACGACCTCGCCCGTTGTCTCCGCCGCACAAACGGACGCACCTGCATTCGCGCCAGCGAACGGCGACACGACGATATCGGCCCGAGCGCGGTCGGACGCAATGTCAACCCCCTCAGGCGGCTGTCCCGAAATCGGCATGTCGGAATAGAGCGCCACGCGCCCGCCCGAAAGCAGCCGCGCCGACACTCGCTTGATGGCCTCGGGATTCGAAACGGCGAGCCCCGCACAGCGCGCCCACGTATCCACCGCCCACACGCCGCGGACGTCGGTCGCCGTGGTGATGACGGGGATGGCCCCTGCCGCGCGTGCCACAGTTTGCGCAAGCTCGTTCGCACCGCCCAAATGCCCCGACAAAAGCGGGACGGCAAAGCGCCCCGCCTCGTCGATCGCCACAACCGCGGGATCGTTTGCCTTCGAGGCGACATACGGCGCGATCGCCCGCACGGCGATGCCCGCCGCGCCCACGAACAGAAGCGCGTCCGACGCTTCCCACGCGAGCGCCGTCCATGCGCGCAGGTCGGCCTTCCCCTCGCCGAACCCGCGCGAAACGGAAACGTCCCAGCCAGGGTCGTCTTCACCTGTCTGCGCGCAATCGGAAAGCGCGTGTGCGGTGCGCACCGCCAACGCATACCCCCTCTCAGTGAACGCTATGCAGGAAACCCTCATCTAGCGCACCACCATCGTCGAGAAGTAGCTGCCCCGATCGGGCACATCGTCGAGCGAGCGGTACACGCGCTCGCCCGGAAGCCCACAGTCCTCTACAAGCTCGGCACCGTCGAAGGCGCCCTCCTCGCGAAGGATGCATTTCGTGTCCGCAAGCGAGCGGCGCGCCTTCATGACCACCTTCGTCCCCGGCCAGCCGATTGCACGGCGCACCCCGTACAGAACGCCTTTACTCATACGTCGCCCCCAATTTCCCGATAACTGCATCGGCGCCCGACGTGCGGAAAAGCTCGCGGCGCTCGGCGTCGAACACGACCACGGCGATGTCGCATGCGCCCGCCGCGCGGCGGCGCAACCTGTCCTCGATTGCCGCAGCGAGCGAGGCGCGCGCAGCGTCCCCAACGCCGGCGGCCTCGATTACCTCGAGCGCCGCCGTGGTCGTGACGGACGACATGATCTCGCGCACGGTCTTCGCGCCCGCGCCGGCCATGGCCGCGTGGGCGGCCAGAATCTCCGCGCGGCAGTCGGCGGTACGCGAATGGGTGTCCATGATGCCGCCCGCGACCTTCACCAACTTGCCGATGTGTCCCACAAGAAGGACATTGGTGAATCCCTCGCGAACGCAGCAATCAATCGCATCGCCCACAAAGTTGGAGATGAAGACCACCGGCGCACCGTTTAGGTGGAAATGCCCCGAGATGAACTGCCCGCCGTAGTTGCCGGGCGTGAGCACGACTCCGCGCCGCCCCATAGCCGCATGCTGCCGGATCTCGAGCTCGATGCTGTCGCGCAAGGCAGCGAGGCTGCGCGGCTCGACGATGCTCGTCGTTCCCAGGATGGAGATGCCGTCCTCTATCCCCAGGTGCGGGTTGAAGGTCTTTTCGGCAAGGGCCACACCCTCGGGTACCGAAATCGTCACAGCAATGTTTCCAGAAAAGCCGTGCGCGGCGCACACCTCACGCACCGCCGAAGTAATCATCGCGCGCGGCGTCGCGTTGATGGCGGCCGCCCCCACCGGCTGCTCGAGCCCGGGCAATGTCACGCGCCCCACGCCCACGCCGCCATCGACGGAAACTTCCGATTCGCGCGCGGGCACGTCCTTGCTGCCCGCAGCACCCGTGCCCGACCCCGCATGTTCCACGTGCGCGTACACGAGTACGCCGTCAGTCACATCGGCATCGTCGCCTGCGTCCTTTCGCACGGCGCACTGGGCGCACCCCTCGCCGATGCATGCGTCGACCACGTTCGCCTCGACGGGCAGCCCGCCGGGGGTGACGATCGACACGAGGCCGACGGGCTTTCGTGACAAGAGCATCTCGCAGGCCGCCTTCGCCGCGAGCGCGGCGCAGCTCCCCGTGGTGTAGCCGCAGCGCAGGCGGGTCGTCCCGGTATATATGTAGTGCTCGAAGGCCACGCTAGCTGCTCGCCTTCCGATACCCCGTGGAAAACGAAGGGTCGTAAAGCTTGCTGCGCTCGTACGACTCCGCTTGCGCGCCGTTGTGTGCAAGCCTGCCGCGAGCTCCGAGCACGCGGCCCACCACCACGAGCGCCGTGCGGTCGATGCCCTCTCGCGCGCCCGCATCGGCGAGCGTGCCCACTGTGCATCGCACCACGCGCTCCTCAGGCCAGGTCGCCTTGTACACGAGCGCCGCCGGCTCGTCGGAGCTGCGGCCCGCAGCCAAAAGCTCGGCGGAAAGCTCGGCGAGCATACCCGAGCTCAGGAAGATGACCATAGTCGAGCCGCTTTCCGCCATGGTGCGCATGCCCTCGCCCGCGGGCATGGGGGTGCGCCCGGAAAGCCGCGTGATCACGACCGACTGGCTGATTCCCGGCAGCGTGTATTCCTGGCGAAGCGCCGCCGCGGCACCGCAAAAGCTCGACACGCCGGGCACCACCTCGTAGTCCACGCCGCGCGCGTCGAGTGCGTCCATCTGCTCCTGGATGGCGCCGTACAGGCACGGGTCGCCCGTGTGCAGGCGCACCACTTCCTCGCCCCGCGCATCCGCCGCGCACATCACGTCGAGCACTTCCTCCAAGGTCATGTGCGCGCTGTCGTAGACGACGCAGGATTCCTTGCACTCGGCGAGCAGCTCGGGGTTCACAAGGCTCCCCGCCCAAACGACCACGTCGGCCGCGCGCAGAAGACGCGCCCCGCGAAGCGTGATAAGGTCGGCGGCGCCCGAGCCTGCGCCAACGATATGAATCATCCGAGCCTTCCCTTCCCGTTTCTCATCGCAACCGTTTACGCCGCCATTCGCGCAGCAGGCAAAACACGGCGCCTGCGGCGACAATCGGCGCAAATACGCAGGCAGAAGGCGCAATGCCGCCCGCCCTGGCTTTGACACGTTCACAAGTGCCCACTATCATAGTAAAAGATTCGGCAACGAGCATATGACAATCGGATAAAAGGAAATGACCGGCGCGGCGCCCGCACAGCCCGCGCTGGCTTGCGGAGGGAACCAGGTGGGAATCCTGGGCAAGGGACATTACTGTATAGGACGCGCGGGCGAACCGCCTCACGCCCCAAGCCAGACTGCTTCGCCTTTTCCTCACGGCATCGCCGTGGCGTTAGCTCCTTGTGAACCCCGAGGGGTGCGCTTTTCTTTCGCTTGTGCCGACAAGCAACTGTCGCCGGGGGACCGGCAAACCGAGGAAAGGAAAAACCATGTCCGAACAGATGTCACGCCGCGGCTTCATGGGCGCCGCGGCAACCGGAGCCGTCGCGCTCGCCGGAATCGCGCTCGCGGGCTGCTCCAACACCTCCGCGAGTTCCGAGAAATCGAGCGAAAAGGAGAAGGCCGTGAAGCCGGTCATCCTCGTCACGAGCTTCGGCACGAGCTACAACGACTCGCGCCACATCACCATCGGCGCCATCGAAGACGCTATCCGTGAGAAGTACTGGCAGGACTACGACATCCGCCGCGCCTTCACCGCGCAGATCATCATCGACAAGCTGAAGAAGCGCGACGGCATCACGATCGACAACATGACCGAGGCGCTCGACCGCTGCGTGGAAGACGGCGTGAAGGAAATCGTCGTGCAGCCGACGCATCTCATGGCTGGCCTGGAATACGCCGACGTGAAAGACGAGCTCGACAAGTACGCTGACAAGTTCGACAAGATCTCGCTCGGCGACCCGCTGCTCACCTCCGACGACGACTACAAGAAGGTGGCCGCAGCCATTAAGGAGAACATGGCGTCCTTCGACGACGGCAAGACGGCGCTGTGCCTCATGGGCCACGGCACCGAAGCCGATTCCAACGCCGACTATGCCAAGATGCAGGAAGTGTTTAAGAACGAGGGCTTGACGCAGTTCTTCGTCGGCACCGTCGAGGCTGAACCGACCTGCGAGGATGTTATCGCCGCCGCGAGCGCCGCAGGCTACAAGAAGGCCGTGCTCGCGCCGTTCATGGTGGTCGCGGGCGACCACGCGAACAACGACATGGCAGACGAGACCGACCCCGACAGCTGGGCTGCGAAGTTCGTGGCCGCCGGCTTCGAAGTGACGTGCCTGCTCCAGGGTCTGGGACAGAACGTCGCGGTCGACGACATCTACGTCGCGCACGTGGACGACGCCATCGCCAAGCTGTAAACTCGCCGCGCACGGGGGCGCCGGTCGCGTCCCCGTGCAACGGGCATGCGCCTTCCCCGACTGACGGCGCATGCCCGTTGCATTCGCATCCCGCCCGCCCACCGCACGGCGCGGGCGGTCGAAGCGATTGAAAGGAACCCCCTCCATGTTGAAGAAAACCCTCGCCTTCGCCCTGTCAGCGGCGCTTTTCGCGTTCTCGCTCGCCGGCTGCGGCGGAAATTCAATCGACAGCGCAAAGGCAAGCGATGCCGATTCCCAGGAAAAGACCGAACAGGCGGCCGATGCGCCCGAGGGCGCAAGCGCTGCCCCCATCACCGCCGACAAGGTGGCCGACGGCACCTATCCGATCACCGTAGATTCCAGCTCGAACATGTTCAGGATTGTGGACGCCCAGCTCATCGTGGAAAACGGCTCCATGCACTGCGTGATGACGCTTTCCGGCACGGGCTACGGCAAGCTCTTCATGGGCACGGGCGACGAGGCTGCCGCCGCGAGCGAGGCCGACTTCATCCCCTATGTGGAAAACGCGGAAGGCAAGTACACCTACGACGTGCCCGTTGAAGCGCTCGACGAGGACACCGCCTGCGCCGCGTGGAGTATTAGAAAAGAGCAGTGGTACGACCGCACGCTCGTGTTCGAATCCGCCGGCGTCGATCTGCGCGCCGACGCACTGAAGTAACGCCATGCGGTCGATTCTTCCCAAGGGGGAAAGCAGGAAGCGTCGCAGCATCGCGGTGCGCGCGATCGCCTGCGTTCTCGTCGCCCTGTTCGCGCTTCCCTTCGCGGGGTGCAGTGCGAGCCCGAACGCGACCGGTGGCACGGCAGGCTCTCAGGAATACACTGTGAGCGTCTCGCTCTCCGGCGGGTCAGGGCGCGCAAGCATCGCCTCACCCACCACAATTGTGAAGGATGGCGACACCTACACCGCGACCATCACCTGGTCGAGTTCGAACTACGACAAAATGACCGTCGACGGCGTGGACTACGCGCCCGTAAACGACGGCGGCAACTCCACGTTCGAGATACCCGTCACGCTCGACGAGGACATCGCCGTGTCGGCCGAGACCGTCGCCATGTCGACGCCGCACACCATCGACTACACGCTCCACTTCGACTCATCCACCATGAAGGAGAAATCGGGCGACGATGCAAGCGGCGGCTCCCCTGCGGGAACGGCTTCAAGCGCCGCGGCCGACTTCCACAACGCTGATTTGGGCTGCGGCTGGGAGCCGACGGGGGCGCTTCAGCTTGAATACGCCAAGCACTTCACTGTCGACGAGTTCGAAGGCGGCTTGCGGCTTATCTGCATTTCGAACGGGGAGCGCTTCCTCGTGGTGCCGCAAAATGCAAAGGTACCTGATGGGTTGAGCTCCGACATCGCGGTCATAAGGCGCCCCGCCGACAAGGTGTACCTCGTGTCGTCGGCGACGATGTGCCTGGTCGACGCGCTCGATGCGAACGACAGTATCATTATGTCGGGCACGAAGGCCGACGATTGCTCGGTCGCGGGCTTCAAAAGCGCGCTCGAAAGTGGGGCGATCGCCTACGGCGGCAAGTACAGCGCGCCCGACTACGAGCGAATATCGGCCTCGGGCTGCACGCTCGCCATCGAGAACACTATGATCAACCACACGCCCGATGTGAAGGAAAAGCTGCAGAAGCTCGGACTCGTCGTGCTCACCGAACAGTCGTCGAGCGAGCCCGAAGCACTCGGGCGCGTCGAGTGGATTAAGCTTTTCGGCGTCCTGTTCGACAAGGAAGACGAGGCCGCGCACCTGTTCAACGAGCAGAAGGCCCGCGTCGAGCAAACGTCGAGGCTTGCGTCGTCAGGTAAAACCGTGGCGTATTTCTACATTAACTCGAACGGGGCCGCCGTCACGCGGCGGGCGGGCGACTACGTGGCGCAGATGATCGAGCTTGCAGGCGGCAACTACGCGCTCGATGACGCGCAGACGGCGTCGACGTCAGGTTCGTCAGTAACGCTCGAAATGGAGCGCTTCTACGCGACGGCGAAGGATGCCGACATCATCGTCTACAACGGCACCATCGACGAATCGGTTGCCACCTTAAACGACTTCGTAAGCAAAAACGCGCTATTGTCGCAGTTCAAAGCCGTGAAGAACGGCAACGTCTGGGTCACAAGCGCCGACATGTACCAGCAGATGACTTCTACCGCCGACATTATCGACGAGCTGCACGGGGCGTTCACCGGCGATGACGCGAGCGACTTCCATTATCTGAGGAAGCTTGGCTAGCGTCATGAGAAGCCGACTTTCCATGGCATACGACGAATCGGGGCGCGTCGCACGGTGTCGCGTCGTGACGGCGCTGCTCGCTGTTGCCCTCATCGTGCTCGTCGGGGCCAACCTGTGCATCGGGAGCGTGCTCGTGCCCGCAGACCACATCCCCGGCATCCTTTCGGGCGGCGCGGCCAATTCCATGGAAAGCCAAGTCATCTGGGAGATTCGCCTGCCGCGCGTGCTTTCAGCCGTGCTTCTCGGCGGGGCACTTTCGCTCTCCGGGTTCCTGCTACAGACGTTTTTCAACAACCCCATCGCCGACCCGTTCATCTTGGGCGTCTCCTCGGGCGCAAAGTTCGTCGTCGCGCTTACGATGATCGTGCTTCTGGGCGCGAACCAGGCCATGTCCTCGCCGGCCATGGTGGCCGCAGCGTTTCTGGGATCGCTTATCACCATCGGCTTCGTGCTCCTCATCGCACGGCGCATAAGTTCCATGGCCATGCTCATCGTGGCGGGCGTCATGGTGGGATACATCTGCTCGGCGGCGACGAACTTTCTCATCGCCTTCGCCGACGACCAGTCCATCGTGAACCTGCACAACTGGTCTTTGGGTAGCTTCTCGGGTTCGAGCTGGGACGACATCGCGGTCATCGTGGTCGTGGTGATCACCGTGAGCGCATGCGTATTCGCGATATCGAAGCCCCTTTCCGCCTTCCAGCTGGGAGAAGCCTACGCGAAAAGCGTCGGCGTGAACGTCGCACGCTTCCGCGTGGTGCTCGTCCTTCTAGCGAGCATGCTCTCCGCCTGCGTGACCGCGTTCGCTGGTCCGGTGTCGTTCGTAGGCATCGCGGTTCCGCATCTCGTGAAGTCGGCGCTGAAGTCGTCGAAGCCCATCCGCGTGATTCCTGCGTGCTTCTTGGGAGGCGCCATCTTCTGCGCGGGTTGCGATTTGATCGCGCGCACGCTGTTCTCTCCCGTCGAGCTTTCCATCAGCGCCGTCACTGCCATCTTCGGCGCGCCGGTGGTTATCGCGCTCATGCTGAAGAAGCGGGTGAGGTAGATGGGGGAATTCGTGCCGCGGCCCAAAACGCTCGGAGGGGAGTCGAGCCTCGAAACCCCGGTCGAAACGCAGGCTGACGGAGCACCGCTTTTCCGCATAAGCGACCTGTCGGCGGGCTACGACAAGAAGGTCGTAGTCGAAGGCGTCGATCTGGAGGTTCGCGCGGGCGACGTCGTGGCGCTCATCGGGCCGAACGGCTCGGGCAAGTCGACCATCTTGAAAACAATCACACGCCATCTGGCACCGCTTGCCGGCACGGTCGAGCTCGACGGGCGGGAGATTTCCCGATGGAAGACGGCGGAGTTCGCAAGGAACCTTGCCGTTATGCTGACAGATCGCCCCCGGACCGAGCTCCTCACCTGCCGCGATATCGTAGAGGCGGGAAGGCATCCCTACACCGGGCGAATGGGCACACTCACGCCCGATGACCATAATCGGGTCGACGAGGCCATGAAAACCGCACATGTGGAAGGGCTCGCCGAGCGCGACTTCATGCAGATAAGCGACGGGCAACGCCAGCGCGTCATGCTCGCACGCGCCATCGCGCAGGATCCGCGTGTGCTCGTGCTCGATGAGCCCACGTCGCATCTCGATATCCGCTACCAGATCGACCTGCTGCGAATACTTCGCCACCTTGCGAAATCGCGGAATGTTGCTGTCATCATGTCCATACACGAACTCGAGCTCGCGCAGAAAAGCGCCGACAAGGTGATTTGCGTGAAGGACTGCCGGGTCTTCCGCGCCGGCGCACCCGAGGACATATTCACGCGCGAGACGATTGGCGAGCTCTACGGCCTTCAACATGGCACCTTCAACGAGCGCTTCGGCAGCGTGGAAATTGGGCGCCCACACGGCGATGCACACACGTTCGTCATCGCCGGCGCAGGTACGGGGTCGGCTGTGTTTCGCCAGCTCATCCGGCAGGGCAAGGCGTTCTACGCGGGCGTTCTGCACGAAGGGGACATCGACTGCGAGCTCGCGCGCGACCTGGCGACGGAATGCGTGGCCGAGCGCGCCTTCGAGCCGATCGGGGATAAAACCATAGCCCGCGCCAAAGAGCTCCTCGTCCACTGCGCGCGCCTTATCGTGTGCCCCGCCGCCTTCGGCACCATAAACGCCCGCAACGCAGAGCTCGTCGAGTTCGCACGCTCACATGGTATCGAGGTCATGCGAGCGTGCGAAGGCGCATCGGAGGATTCCAATGGATACGCCTAGGCGCGGCCCAAGAAATCGTCCGCATCCCCATCTGACACTATTTCACCGCAACTTAGAAGGTGTCGGCGTACAACGCTTCACCCCAAATTAAATTGATTCGTTGAATAGACACATTCCAAATCTTTAGACTTCGTTTAATCTACAAGTGGGTATTATCACACATTAAGCACACGTGAAAGGATATACCCATGTCGCTTACACAGTCAGCAGAGCGTGCAGCGCTTAACAAGCTCATCGATTATCTCGACGACAACCCGCAAGAAAACATCGACAAAATCATGGACCTCGTGAACAAGCTGGTCCCCAATCGCGTATTTCCTGTACAGCGAGAGGCATTCACCAATGTCATCAAGAGCCGCGGCAATTGGTATGACCTGATCATGCGTGCGTTCAGCCTTAATCCCCAGATGCGAACCAAACTGCTTAAGACCCTCATTGTCGACGCCAACCTGCTTGCTTGGCCAGAGCAGGAAAAGAACCGCGAAAAGTACCAGTGCAACGTTCCGTGGGCCATCCTGCTCGATCCCACGAGCGCCTGCAACCTGCATTGCACGGGCTGCTGGGCCGCCGAGTACGGCTACAAGCAGAATCTCTCGTTCGAAGACATCGACTCTATCGTTACACAGGGCAAAGAGCTCGGTACGCATATCTACATCTATACCGGCGGCGAGCCGCTCGTCCGCAAGCACGACCTGATCAGAATTTGCGAAAAACATCAGGACTGCGTGTTTCTCTGCTTTACCAACTCCACGCTGATCGACGAGGCCTTCTGCGACGACATGATTCGCGTAGGTAATTTTGTCCCCGCCATCAGCGCCGAGGGCAATGAGCACACAACCGACGCCCGCCGCGGCGAAGGTACCTACGCAAAGATCGAGCACGCCATGAAACTCCTGCGCGAGCGCGACTTGCCGTTTGGTATCTCCACCTGTTGGACCAGCGCCAATGCCGATACGGTTGCTACCGAGGAGAACATGGACTGGATGATCGGCGAGGGAGCACTCTTCTGCTGGTACTTCCACTTTATGCCGGTTGGCCGCAACGCAACCCCCGAGCTCATGCCCACGCCCAAGCAGCGCGAGCACATGTATCACTTTATCCGTGAAATGCGCGAGAAGAAACCGCTGTTTACGCTCGACTTTCAAAACGATGGCGAGTTTGTAGGCGGATGTATCGCCGGCGGCCGCCGCTACCTGCACATCAACGCCGCCGGAGACGTGGAGCCGTGCGTGTTCATCCACTACTCAAACGCCAACATCCACGATGTGAGCTTACTCGACGCGCTGCGCTCTCCCCTCTTTATGAAGTACTACGAGAACATGCCGTTTAACGACAACTACCTCAAACCATGCCCCATGCTCGAGAATCCCGACGTGCTGCCTAAACTGGTCGCCGAGAGTGGCGCAATGAGCACCGACCTAATCGAGAAGGAGTCACCCGAGCAGCTGCGCGAAAAGACCCAGGCTGCCGCCGAGGCATGGTCACCTGTCGCCGACCGCATCTGGAACGACTCCGACGATCCGTTATACGCCAAGCGTCACGAGGACAAGTCGCAGGGCATGGCCGATAGCGACATGCACAAGTTCGAAAAACAGGGCCGCATACTCAAAAACAGCGATTAATGCTGCCCTACACGACAAACGCTCAGAAATGAAGCGGAGCAGTCTCGAGGCTCATCTTCGAGGCTGCTCCGCCTTACCATCAAAACAGTTTTCCTAAGTTGCGGTGAAATAGGGACTAGATCGGCCTTCCAATAACCAAAACAATCCCTATTCCACCGCAACTTCTTTAAGTTGTTGAATTATCGATGCTATTCGAAGCGAGATTCCAGACTCGACAGGCCGTTGAGCGTGAGGTCGTTAGCAACCTCCGAGACACGCTCGATAGGAACCGAGCCGTCAGACAGCGCCCACGTGCGATAGATACCGATAATACCCGATAGCAAAAACGCCAAATAGTAGTCGAACATCTCGTCCTTGAGACCTTGAGGCAGCAGATCGCGCTCGGCAATCTCGTGCTCGAGCGGCGCACGAAGACGAGCCATAAAATCATCGAGCGGAATGTTCTCGATCAGCTGACGATTGAGCACCAAGTTGTTGCACAGTGCCTCGTTAACGGTTTTAAAGAAGGTCGCCGCCGCGCCAAGAGCGCGCTCATTGGTGTCGCCGTCCATGGAAGCAAGCGTTTTCTCGACCGAGTCGACAATCATCTCCACCACATCGACGGCAATGGCATCGAGCAGGCCATCAACCGTACCAAAGTGAACGTAAAAGGTCTTGCGGTCGACATTGGCCTCGCGCGCGATGGCACTCACCGTAATGTCTGCCAGCGGCTTTTCCATGAGCAGGCGCTCGAAAGCGGAAAGGATGGCATTACGACTGCGAACGATGCGGCGGTCAAGACGCGGTTTGCTGGTTGCCATGGGCGTGTCCCTTCGATATGCGAGCATTCATCAACAGATGAGAGATAATCTACGTAAGAGGATTATCCCCCATACAGCACAAATATGCCCCGCATCATGAAGAACGCACGACTGCCCTACTGCGACTTGGGATGCTTCTTCTTATTGAGTGCCGACGGAGATACGCGAATACCATCGCCTGTCTGGCGCACATAGGCTTTATGAGCCGGCTTAGCGGTCCCAGAAGCCTTCTGAGCGCGCTTCTTGGGATCAACGGTAACAGCATTCGTGGGGTGCGGCTTAGTGGGCGCAGAGGGCGTCTGAGGCGTGCGGCCGAGCTTGCGCATCACGCGATCCCAGCGCGCATGGATGCTCTCGTTGTGGGCGCTCTTAAGGCCCAGCAGGGGCGCAGCCAAAATGGTCGGCGCAATAAACGTAATGAGGCGCCACAGCAGATAGCCAGCGGTCGAAGCCGACCCAAAGAAATGACCCAAGAACAATGCAAAGCCGCCCTCAGCGCCACCAGTTCCACCGGGCAGGGGGACCGCAGAGCTCAGCAGCTGGACAAAGGCGCTCGCGGCCATGACCGAGAAAAAGTCGACCTCGTGGTGGCCAAAGGCAAGCATCAGGAAATACGGCACGAGGTAGAAAAACGCGAGCTGCAGCATGGTGATGACCACCGTGAGCAGCATGGACGAAAAGTGGCCAGCCGAAAACTTGAACTTCTCGGAGAACGAGTAGATCTCGCCATCGACAAACGTGCGCCATCCCTCGATCTTAGTGGACGAGACGCCTATGCGCTCGAGCCAATTAATGATGCAATGGGCGACGCGCGTGACGGTCTTAGGCATGAGCGCGACGGCGAAGATGCCAAGCAAGATGCAGCAGTGTCCACCAAAGCTAAAGACGCACAGCAGCGTCATGTCGCCATAGCGCTCGGCAAAAAACGGCATGCGAGCAAGCAGTAGGATAGCGCCCCAGGCAACGAGTCCAAACTGGTACACGATAAAGCGCGTGAACTGCGTGGCTCCGGCCTCGCCGACGTTTTGGCCCGCTTTGGTCAGGCGGTAGATCTGGGCGGGAGTCGAGCCCATCATCATGGGCGTAAGGTTGCCAAAGAAGATGCCGCTCGCCTCGACCGAAATGAGGTCGCGAATACCGACGGGCGAATATGGGTCGAGCCAGACGGCGATCGCATAGGCCACAATGCCAAAGAACAGATACATGAACATGCAGAGACACGCGACAACGAGCCATGGCGCCTGGACGCTCGACATTGCGGCCCAGAACTGCCCCATCTGCCCGGTTACCACCAGATAGACGATATAACCCACCAGCACGACGCCGATAAAGATGGCGCCGCGGCGTGCGCTCTTATTGTCATCTCCGCCCGAGGCCTCAACCTCGACCTGGGGCTTAGACGTATGCTGAGAGGACTCCGTCATGAGACTCCTTCTAACAGTCAAAATATCTTGGATATTGTACCCGTAAGGGCCATAGGCAGAACGCAAAGCTCAGGTTCAAACGGGAATTGCAGACGGTTGTTTAAAATAAAAAACCCGGCCTTCCATAGGAAGTCCGGGTATCAGATGCGTGGTAGCCCGTACCAGATTCGAACTGGTGATCTCCGCCTTGAGAGGGCGGCGTCCTAAACCGCTAGACGAACGGGCCACATGACATCTGCACTGCCGTGCTGCGAGGAAATATATTACGGGACAAAAAACGTCAGCGCAAGAAGAAATTCCAAATTGCCGAAAAATTGTCGGCAGGTTATGGAACACGCAGGTCAAATAGGTAGCTAATTCAAGTTGAGATGGACCAAAAGAGCTTCGCGCTCGTTGGGAATGTTGTCATCGATAACGGCATCGAGGGCGGAGTTGAGAAGCCGACCCAGTTCCGGCCCGGGCTTGACTCCGGCACGGATCAGGTCGCCGCCGTTGACGGCGAGCATCTTGAGCGTATAGGGCTCCTCCGCCTCCAGTAGCTCGTGCGCCAGCGCGCGCATTTCCTCGATTGTCTCAACGTAATAGAAGCACGATGGGGCCTTGCCAAGCGTGTCAGCACGCTTGAGGTCCATGAGCTCGTCAATCAGGCGGGCCGTGTCGACGCCCTCACCCGAAAGCGCGCGCATCATATTGAGCAGGCAGGAGCGCTCGGGGCGCAGCGGCTTATCGTGATATTTGATGAGCAGGCAAACGTCGCGCACCAGGTCGTGCGAGAGTGCCAGGCGATCCATAATGACGCGCGCTTTCTTGGCGCCGAGCTCGGGATGACCGTAGAAGTGTCCGCTGCCGGCGTGATCGACCGTAAAGCACTCGGGTTTGGAGACATCGTGCAAAAACGCCGCCCACATAAGGCTCGACGATGGCGCGACGCCGTCGCACAGCGCCAGCTCCCCTGCCACCGTCAGCACACGGGCGATATGCTCGTAGACGTTAAACGCATGATAGACACTTCGCTGATCAAACCCGCGACCCGCTGCCAACTCGGGCACAGCGGCGCAGATGAGCTCAGGGTAGCGCAACATGGCGTCTCCCCCGTGACCGGTCGAAAGAATGCCCTCGAGCTCAATACCCACACGCTCGCGCGCTACGGCATCGAGCAGCGGCGCGCACTCGGCAAGCGCACGCTTGGTCTCGGGCTCAATCATAAAGTCCAGGCGGCAGGCAAAGCGCACCGCGCGCAGCATGCGCAGGGCGTCCTCGTTAAAGCGACGCCTGGGATCGCCGACAGCGCGAATCAGCTTGCGCTCCAAGTCACCCTGGCCGTCGTAGCGGTCGACAAGCCCGCGCTCGGGATGCCAGGCCATGGCGTTGACGGTAAAGTCGCGGCGCGCCAGATCGTCCTCGAGCGAGGCGGCGCGCTCGACGCTCTGAGGATGGCGCCCATCGGTATAGAAGCCATCCAGACGGTACGTGGTGACCTCGATACGCTCGCCATCGGAAATAGCCGTGATTCCGCCAAATTTAATACCCGACTCCACAACCACGATGCCGGCGGCCTCGAGTGCCGCCTTGGACTCCTGCCACAGGCCGCTACAGCACATATCAACATCGTGGCTGGGGCACCCCATCAGGGCGTCGCGCACCCAACCGCCCACGTACCAAGCCTCAAGACCAGCCGCCTCAAGCGCGCGCAGGACGCGTAGGGACGCATCGGACGGTTGTGTACCGTTGAGCGAAACATTGCACATGCCTATGGCCTCCTGCACTTGTGAGCGTTAATCGATGGTTCTCAAGAAGTCTAACAAGAAACGAGAAAGCGCGCACACGCAATCGCGTCGTTGATTAGATAAAACGAGACAGCAGACACCACATATGTTCAGCGCGCAAAAAACACCCGCCTTGGTAATCCAAAGCGGGTGTTCGGCAACGATGTATCGATGCGGCTAGCAGACCTGGCGAACCTCGATGTGCTTCTTATATTCGTCCACCTTGGCAAAATCGCCCAAACCGGGGCACTCGACCACGTTGGCGCCGGTGGCCATCGACAGGCGCAGGGCGTCCTCGACGCGCTCGGGGGCGTCATGCCACACGGACAGGAAGGCAGCGAGCGAGGAATCGCCGGCGCACACCGTCGACAACAGCTTGACCTCAAAGGTGCGGTTGGCAAACCAGATATGCTCGCCGTTGGAGAAGTACGCACCGGCGCCACCGAGGGTCAGCAGCACGTTCTTGGCGCCCTTGGCATGAAGCTCAGCCATAGCGCCCTTGACGGACTCATCGTCGCCACCGCTCACCTTAATGCCAAAGATATCGAGCAGCTCATCGTCATTGGGCTTGATCAGCAGCGGCTCCATGGCAATGAGGTCTGCCAGCTGATGGCTCGAGATGTCGAGGACGAACTCGGCCCCCTTGGCCTTGACGCGGCGCAGGACCTCGGCCAGGAAGCCCTCGGAAGTGTTGGGAGGCAGCGAGCCGCTGATGACCAGGCAGGTCATGTCCTCGAGCGAATCGATAAGGTCAAACATCTCCTGCTCGTTAACCTCGTTGATGGCGGCACCGGCGTTGACCATGTTGTACTCAGTGTCGGGGCCGGCGTTGAGGAACACGTTGACACGCGTGATGCCGTCGGTCCACACGGGCTTGACGGGCACTCCCAGGGCCTCGGCGCCCTTAACGATAAACTCGCCCGAGAAACCGGCGAAAAAGCCCAGGATCGTGGTGTCGACACCGTAGTGGTCAAGCGTAAACGAGACGTTGAGGCCCTTGCCGTTGGGCGTGTAGACGGCGTTGCGGGTACGCGTGACGGTGTTGGCGTCAAGACCGTCGCAGGCGATGTTGTAGTCAATGGCGGGATTTGCAGTGAGCGTGTAAATCATGAATGTTCCTTTCACGAAGCAACGTGTTAATGAAAGTATATTCCACACATCGACAAAAGACTAGGACAACTCGGTGAACGGTGTGGAAGCGATGAAGTACGGCAGGACACCTCCCCCCCCCCCTGGCGGAACAAAAAGGCGCCCCGGCCGAAACCGGGGCGCCGCATGCGCACGAAGATGTCGCGTTTCGATTACTGACGATCGAGCTTGCGTACAGCAACGCGCTTGCTGTACTCGTCGACGTGACCAAAGTCGCCAATGCCGACGGACTCGGCAACGTTGGCGCCGGTGGCCATAGCGAGCTTCATGGCCTCCTCGACGTTGTCGCGATCCCTGTACCACTTGTGCAGGAACGCAGCGAGGGTGCAGTCGCCGGCGCAGACGGAAGAGACCAGCTTGATGTTGAACTCACGCTTGGCGTACCAGATGTCCTCGCCGTTGGAGAAGTAAGCGTCGCCGCGGCTACCACGGGTGAGCAGCACGTTCTGAACGCCGGCGTCGTGAGCCATCTTCATGGCAACGCGGACCTCGTCGTCGGTGTCAACCGGCACGCCGAAGATGGCCTTCATCTCGTGATGGTTCGGCTTGATGAGCAGCGGCTTCTTGTGAGCGAGCTCCTTGAGCTTATCGGAGGACAGGTCCAGGACGACGTCGGCGCCACGGGCCTGAGCGTGCTCCATGACCTGAGCCAGGAAGTCAGGCGTAGCTTTGGGAGGCACGGAGCCGGAAACGATCAGGCACTCGAGATCGCCCGCGGTGTCCAGGATGTTGTAGAGCTCCTCCTGGTGCTGCGGCGTGATCGGAGCACCCGGGTTCAGGATGCCGTACTCGTGCTGGCCATCGTTGACGTAGGTGTTAATGCGCGTGATACCGTCGGTCCAGACCGGGCGGCAGAGGCAACCCAGGTTCATGACCTCCTCGACGATGAACTTGCCCGTGAAGCCAGCGAAGAAGCCGAGCGCGACGGTGTCGACGCCCATCTTCTTAAAGGCGAAGGACACGTCGAGGCCCTTGCCGTTAGCCGTGTAGCTGGCCGAGCCGGTGCGGACGTTCTCGTCGGGCTCGAGCGGAGAGCTCGAAACCGTCATGTCGACAGCCGGGTTAGCGGTTAGCGTGTAGAACATTTACAGTACCCCCTGTATATGTGAGGGCCGCGTGGCCGGCCCATTCCAACCACGCGGTTACCTCTGATACCAAATTAGCGAGCAGCGGACTCGAGCAGTGCCTTGACCTCGGCGGCGGTGTTGCAGGCGAGTGCCTTCTCGGCGAGCTCGTCGCACTCGGCCTTGGTCCACTGGCTGATGGTCTTGCGGGCGCGCAGGATCGACGGAGCGCTCATCGAGAACTCCTCCAGGCCCCAGCTGATCAGCAGCGGCTCGAGCAGCGGATCGGCAGCGGCCTCGCCGCACATACCGACCATGATGCCGGCCTTCACGCCGCTCTCGATGATGTTCTTGAGCGAGCGGAGCACGGCGGGATAGTACACCTGGTACAGGTTGGAGATGGTGTCGTTGCCACGGTCGGCGCACATGGTGTAGCCGATCAGGTCGTTGGTGCCGATGGAGAAGAAGTCGGCAACCTCGGCAAGACGGTCTGCGAGCAGCGAAGCGGCGGGCGTCTCGACCATGATGCCGACCTCGATGTTCTCGTTGAACTTGCGACCCTCTTCGGTCAGCTCGGCCTTGCACTGCTCGACGAGCTCCTTGACAGCCAAGACCTCCTCGACGCAGGTGACGAGCGGGATCATAATCTTGACGTCACCGAAGGCGCTAGCGCGCAGCAGAGCGCGGAGCTGAACCTTGTACTGGTCGGGATTGGCCAGGCAGTAACGCACGGCGCGGAAGCCCATGAAGGGGTTGTCTTCCTTGACCATATGCAGATACGGAATCTCCTTGTCGCCACCCACATCGAGCGTACGGATGATGACCGGAGCACCCTTGAGCGCGCTGGCGACCTTACGGTAGGCGTTGAACTGCTCCTCCTCGGAAGGAAGCTCGGCAGAGTCCATGAACAGGAACTCGGAGCGGAACAGACCGATGGCCTCGGCATCGTGATCGAGCGCGTTGGGCACGTCATCAGGGTTACCGATGTTGCAGGCAATGATCTTCTTGATGCCATCGGCAGTCACGGACGGCTTGCCACGGAAGGCCTCGAGGGCTGCCTTCTCGGCAGCGAAGGCCTCGGCCTTGGCGGTGTAGGCAGCGAGCGTCTCCTCGTCGGGATCGGCCTCAACGATACCCTTGCCACCGTCGACGACAACGGTCATACCGTTGCGCAGCGCGGTGCAGCTGTTGGAAACCGAAAGGACAGCCGGGATCTCGAGGGCACGCGCGATGATCGCGGAGTGCGACGTGCGGCCACCGGTCTCGGTGACGATACCGGCAACGTGGGCCTTATCGATCGTGGCGGTCATGGACGGCGTGAGGTCATGCACGACAACGACGGTGTTCTCGGGCAGGACGGAGAGGTCGACGACCTCCTTGCCCAGCAGCTCGGCCAGAATACCGGTGCGGATGTCGGCGATGTCGGCCGCGCGCAGACGGAACATCTCGTCGTCCATGGACAGGAACATGTTCTCGAACATGGTCGAGGTGTCCATGAGCGCCTGCTCGGCGCAGGTACCGCCGTCAATGGCGGCGTTGATGGCGTCGGTCATACCCGGATCCTGAGCCAGGACAATATGTCCGCTCATGATCTCGGCCTCGGCCTCGCCCACCGTCTCCTTCATGTGGTCGGCCTGAGCCTGGGTCTTCTCGCAGAAGACCGAAAGAGCGGACTGATAGCGCTCCTTCTCTGCTGCCGAATCAGCAACCTCGTGCGGCTCAAACGTCAAGTCGGGATCGACGGCGACCATGACGGTGCCGATACCGATGCCCTCGGAAGCGTTGACTCCCTGATACATTCCCATTCCTCTCTCCGTGTCATGTGATAAAGCGTTTTGCCATATCCATGACAAAAGAGCGCAGCTACCTTACAACAGGTCACTGCGCCCCCAAATATGAACTTAGTTGTTCAACATGCGACCCGTTTGAGTTCTACTCGCCAAGACCGCTCTTGATGAGCTCGATGGCAGCAGCCAGAGCCTCGGCCTCGTCAGCGCCGTCGCACTTGACCTCGACCTCGGTGCCGCAGGGGATACCAGCAGCCATGAGGGCCATCGGGGACTTGCCGTTGACCTCCTTCTCGGGGGTGACGACCGTCACGTCACAGGCATACTTGCCCATGGTGGAGGCGAACAGACCAGCCGGACGCATGTGCAGACCCTGAGGATTAACGAGGGTAGCCTTCTCAGAAACCATAGTTGACTCCTTTTTGTGTTTAACCCCTGTCATGCATGTGGCAGGAGTCAGATTCACGACGTTGTTTATATTAACTCACATCAAACGGTTTTTCATTATGTTTCGGGCGAATTGTTGGACAGATGTGTTTGTCGTCCGCTTGCTCGCCGGGCGGGGCGATTAAGTTTGCTGCTCTACAGTCCCGCGCAAGACGGAAAGCACATTAAGTGCTTTCCTTTGCGTGCGGAACTCGCGACAAACTTAATCGCCCCGCCCGGCGAGCAAGCTGCGGAAACTCGGTCGATCCAAAGTAATATCGTGCGAACGGAATTCTGGCTGATGAACTGTTCGCGATAAAGACTCGATAGGTAGCCCCCTCTATACCCTTTTATAAGTTGCGGTGAAATAGGGACTGAATTTGGGGTTGAATCGTTTAAACAGTCCCTATTTCACCGCAACTTATGGGAGGGATAGAAAAAAAGGCGGAGGCCCTGGAGAGGGACTCCACCTTATATACAGGGGGCGATGTTATTCGCAAGCTGGTGGATTAGACCAGGCGGGCGTTGATCGTCTTGGCGATCTCGGCGGCGTCGGTGGAACCCTTGACGGTGGCACGGAAGTCCTCGTCCATGAGCGCCTCGGCAACCTTGGACAGGATCTTGAGGTGCGTAGTGCCGGCCTGGGCACCGGGGATGAGCAGGGCGATAGCCACGTTGACGGGAGCGCCGTCCATGGTATCCCAACCGGTCACGCCGGACTCGTCCTTGACGACGATGACGGCAGCCTCGGTAATGGCGTCGGACTTGGCATGCGGGATAGCGAAGCCCTCCATCATGCCCGTGGTGCCCTCGGCCTCGCGGGCCAGGAAGGCGTTCATCACGGCGTCGGCGTCGCTGGCGATACCGGCCTTGACAGCCTGGTTGGAAACGAAGCTCAGAGCCTCGTCGCGAGAAGCGAAGTCCTCGGCGACAAAGACATTCTCGACCTTCACGAAGTCGGCGGCCTCGGCCTTGGGGGCCTCGACGGCAGCGGCCTTGGGAGCCTCGACGGGCTTGGCTGCAGGAGCGGCCTTCTGGTTCTTCTCGAAGTCGTACTTCTTGAAGGCCACGAACAGGATGCCACCGACCACAGCGCCGATGAGGATCGCGAGGACCCAAAGCGGACCGTTCTCGACAACGGGCAGGACCAGGAAGCCACCGTGAGGCGCCGGATCGTGAACGTTGAACATAATGGTCAGGATCGAAGCGATAGAGGAACCGAGCATCATGATGGGCATGACGGGCCAGATGTTCTTGGTCATGAACGGAATGGCGCCCTCGGTGATGTGGGTGCAACCAAGGATGAGGTTGACGACACCGGCGTCGTGATCCTCCTGGCTGAAGTACTTCTTGCCGACAACGACAGCGAAGGTGGTAATCAGCGGCGGAACGATGCAGGCGGCGGAGACGGCAGCCATGAAGTTGGTGCCGAAGTTGTAGGTATCGGTGCCAACACCGGCGGCCAGAGCCTCGGTGAGCATAGCGGTACCGGTGACATAAGCAGCCTTGTTGACCGGGCCACCCATGTCAAAGGCGCACATGCAGCCGATAGCAAGACCCAGGACAACGGCGCCAGAGGCGGACAGGCCCTTGAGGAAGTCCATCATGGCGGTGTTGATGGCAGCCATGGGGCCGGAAATGCCGAGCATGACCAGGCCGACGATGGCGGTCGAGAACAGCGGGTACAGGAAGATAGCCTTGAGGCCGTCCAGGTTCTTGGGCAGACCGGCAAAGACCTTCTCGAGCAGCAGGATGACATAACCGGCGAGGAAGCCACCGACGATGCCGCCCAGGAAGCCGAAGCCCACGCCGGCGCCACCGGCGCCGATCATGCCGGTCTCGGCGTTAACAGCCAGGCCCTG
>NZ_JBDPAC010000028.1:0-20362 GCF_039836695.1 Collinsella aerofaciens
CTGACCCCATATCGTTGGGGCCAGGCCCGATTTTGCCTCTTGACAATGTCCTGCTCATATTAAAAGGAACGTCCCCAGGTGCCGAGCCGCAGTTATAACAGTCCAAAGTGCTTCGCGGCGTTGTAGATGCCGTCGTCGTCCACGGCTGTCGTCACATAGGTCGCCGCAGCTTTCACCGTGTCCTGTGCGTTGCCCATGGCCACGCTCGTGCCCACGGCGGCAAACATCGACAGGTCGTTCTCGCCGTCGCCAAAGGCAATCGCCTCGCTCGCGTCGATACCAAGCCGCTCGAGCGTCGCCGCCACGCCCAGGTCCTTGCCGCCGTTAGCGGGAATAATGTCGCAGAACAGGTCGCACCAGCGCGTGGTGAGCGAATGCGACACGGCGTCGGTCACGATATGCTCGTCGGCCGGGTCCACAAAGGCGCAAAACTGGTAGACCGGTGCGTCAAAGGCGTGCTCAAACGGCTCCTCGTGGTAGACGATTCCCGCGTTGCTGCCAGCCGTCACCACGCGCTCGGACAGGCGGTTCACAAACGAGTTCTCGCCCTGCATGCACAGCGAGTCGTAGCGCCCCTGCGCCACCTGGTCCACAATCACCGCGACGTCGTCCGAATCGATCGGGCAGCTGCGGTAAACCCCCTCGGCATCAAAGCAGTGCTGGCCCGAAAGCGTAATGTACGCATCCCAGCCCAGGTCGAACAGCCAGTCCGGCATCTGGTAGGTCGGACGGCCCGTGGCGATCACGCACGCAATCCCCTGCTCGTGAAAGCTGTCGAGCACCTGCTGCGCCGACGCCGGAATCCGGTGGGTCTTAAAGCTCAGCAGCGTGCCGTCGATATCGAAAAACGCGGCTTTGATCATTCTCGCCTACTCCTCGCCCTCGAGCTTTTCGCTCGCCTCGAGCCACGCCATCTCCAGCTCGTCCATGGCGGCGTGAGCCTCGTCGATCTTTGCCTGCTGCTCGCCGAGCGCCGTGTAGTTGGTGGGATCGACTTGGGCCATTGCTGCCTCGGCCTCCTCAACGCGGGTGCGCTGCGTCTCCATCTTGCGCTCGAGCGAACTCACCTCGCGGCGGAGCTTCTGGCGCTCGGCGTTGGACAGGCCGTTGGGCTGACCGCTCGACTTGGGCTTTTCGGCCGCAGCTGCCGCGGCACCGGTGTCGAACGTGCCGGTCTTGGCGCTCGGCGCGCCCACGGGCTCGCCCTCGGCGGTAGCGTTGCACAGGCGCAGGTACTGGTCCACGCCACCGGGCATATGCGTCAGGTGGCCGTCGAGCAGCGCCCACTGCTGGTCGGTCACGCGCTCCATCAAAAAGCGGTCGTGCGTCACCAGGATCAGCGTGCCGGGCCAGCCGTCCAGCAGGTCCTCGACAATCGCGAGCATGTCGGTATCCAGGTCGTTGCCCGGCTCGTCCAGGATGAGCACGTTGGGCTCGTCCAGAATCGTCAGCAACAGCGACAGGCGACGGCGCTGGCCGCCCGAAAGATCGCCGATGCGGCTCCAGAGCTGCTGCGTCGTAAAGCCCAGACGTTCGCAGAGCTTCTCGGGCGAAGTCTCCTTGCCGTCGATGACGTAGTACTTCTTATAGTTGCCGAGCACCTCGCGGATCGTGTCGCCCATGTAGGGCTTGAGCTCCTCGAGCTGCTGCGACAGCACGCCAAAGCGCACTGTCTGGCCAATCTTCACGCGGCCGCGCGTGGGTTCAATCTTGCCCTGGATCACGTCGAGCAGCGTCGACTTACCGGCGCCGTTCTCGCCCAAAAGGCCATAGCGGTCGCCCGCACCAATGAGCCAGGTCACATCGGTGAGCACCTGCTTGGGCGCGCCGTCGGTATCGGCATAGCCGGCATCCACGTCGACCACATCGATAACCTGCTTGCCCAAGCGGCTCACGGCCAGGCGCTTGAGCTCCAGCTCGTCACGCACGGGCGGCACGTCGGCGATCAGCTCACGAGCGGCATCCACGCGAAACTTGGGCTTGGTGGAACGAGCCTGGGCACCGCGGCTCAGCCACGCGAGCTCCTTGCGCGCCATGTTGCGACGGCGCTCCTCGGTAACGGCGGCCATGCGGTCGCGCTCCACGCGCTGCAGGATGTATGCCGAATAGCCGCCCTCGAAGGGATCGACCTGGCCGTCGTGGACCTCCCACATGCTGGTGCAGACCTCGTCCAAGAACCAGCGGTCGTGCGTGACCACGAGCATGGCACCCTGGCCGCGCTGCCAGCGGGCCTTTAAGTGACGCGCGAGCCAGTTGATGGTGCGCATATCCAGGTGGTTGGTGGGCTCGTCGAGCATGAGCACGTCGTAATCGCCGATCAGCAAGCGCGCGAGGTCCACGCGACGGCGCTGACCGCCCGAAAGCTCGCCCACCGTGCCCTCCCAGGGCACATCGCTGATGAGGCCGGCGAGGATCTGGCGCGTGCGGGGGCTCGACGCCCACTCGTACTCGGGGGCGTCGCCCACAACGGCATGATGCACGGTATCAGTATCGACCAGGTTGTCCTTTTGGCCGAGCAGACCGATCGTCGTGCCGCGGCGGTGCGTCACGCGTCCGTCATCGGGCTCCAGCGTGCCGGCGAGCACGCTCAGCAGCGTCGACTTGCCGTCGCCGTTTTTACCGACAATACCAATGCGGTCGCCCTCGCCCACGCCGAGCGTCACGCTATCGAAAATATGCTTGGTGGGAAACTCTAGGCTGACGGAATCGCATCCCAAAAGAATCGCCATATGCCCTGCTCCTTCGTAGAAATTCAACGTTGTCCATGATAGCAGCGAAAAGGCGGGCCGCACACGACACAAAAAGGCGGGCCATCTCCCACAAGAGATGACCCGCTTCTCCAATCAGTCCCGCGGCAACCGTGGCCGCCGCGGGCCTCAAGCATGTCCCGGACTAGGAGAACATGCCGGTGAGGTAATCATTCAGCCGCTTATCCTTGGGCCGTTGAAAAATCTCGTCAGTCTCGTCGTACTCGACCATATCGCCCATGTAGAAGAACGCCGTGCGGTTGGACACGCGCGACGCCTGCTCCATGTTGTGCGTCACGATGACGATGGCGCGGTCGGCCACGATCGACGACATAAGGTCCTCGATCGCCAGCGTCGAGATGGGGTCGAGCGCCGAGCAGGGCTCGTCAAACAGGATCACGTCGGGGTTGAGCGCCAGTGTGCGCGCGATGCACAGACGCTGCTGCTGGCCGCCCGAAAGCGCGTAGGCACTCTTGTCGAGCTTGTCCTTGACCTCGTCCCACAGTGCCGCGCCGCGCAGACTCTCCTCGACCATACGATCAAGCTCGTCGCGGTCGGTGATGCCGTGACGCCTAGGCGCAAATGTAATGTTGTCGCGAATGGACTTGCGGAACGGGTTGGGCTGCTGGAACACCATGCCAATGGAGCGGCGCAGCTCGTAGGTGTTCTCGGTCTTGGTGTTCACGTTGCGCCCGCGATAGTTGATCTCGCCCTCCACGCGGCAGCCGCGAATCTCGCGATTCATGAGGTTGAGGCTACGCAAGAAGGTCGACTTACCGCAGCCCGAAGGCCCAATGAGCGCCGTGATCTCGCCCTTGTGGAAGTCGAGCGACGTATTGTGCAGTGCATGGTGGTCGCCATAGTACACGTTGACGTCCTTGGTGGAGAGCACAACCTCGTCGCTCACGGCCTTGCCGCTCACGCGCACACGCTTCTCGCTCTCCCCCACGCTCGACAGGAAGTCCCGGGTGTCGGACGATGCCGCTTCGGTTGCGGGCGTTACATTCATCTCGCTCATTCGGCCGTCATCTTCCTTGCCAGTTGTTTGCCCACAATGCGGGCGATTACGTTAAACAGCAGCACGCAAATCATCAGCAGTGCCGCGGTACCCCAAACGATCTGCTGGGCCTCGGGGCTGCCTTCGCCATAGATCTTGTAGATATGCACGGCGAGCGACTCACCGGGGCGGAACACGTTCCAGGCGCAAGTAGGGCTCGACAGGTTAAGGCTCAAGAAGTTGAGGCGAACCGGCGAGCTCATGCCCGAGGTAAAGAGCAGCGCCGCGGCCTCGCCAAAGACGCGGCCGGCCGAAAGCACGATGCCGGTCACGATAGCGGGCATGGCCTCGGGAATCAGGATGTGCAGCGTGGCCTCCCAGCGGGTGAGGCCCATGGCCAGGCACGCATCGCGCTGGGCCTGCGGCACGTCCTCGAGCGCCTGCTGGATCACGCGCACCAGAATGGGGATATTGAACATGGTGAGCGCGACGGCGCCGGAGATGATGGAGTACTTCCAGCCCAGCTGCACCGAGAACACCAGAAAACCGAACATGCCGACAACGATGGAAGGCAGCGAGGACAGCGTCTCGATGGCGGTGGAGGCAATGTCGCGGACGGGTCCGTCGGGTGCGTACTCAACCAAAAAGACCGCGCCACCCAGGCTGATGGGCACCGAGATGATCAGGGTGATCAGCAGCAGGTAGAACGAGTCGAACAGCTGGTAGAGCACGCCGCCCTGCGTTCCGTTGGCGCGCGACGGCTCCGTGAGAAAGCCCGGCTGGAACAGCGTCGAGATGCCCTCGAACAGGATATAGGCCACCATGGAGACGACGATGAGCATGACGATGGCGACGATCGCCGTCAACACGCCCGTGGCGAAGCGGTCCTGCTTTTGGACACGCCCGAGCCTCGCCTCGTCGATGTGGATACGCGTGCTAGCCACGAGCCTTCGCCCCCTTGCGGCCGATAAGGTGGATGATCAGGATGAAGATGAGACTCATGCCCATCAGCAGCAGGCCGAGCGCCCACAGAACATCGTCCTGGGCCGAGCCCTCGGCGTAGACCGCCATGGACGTGGTGAGCGTGGTGGTGATGGTGGACGCCGGCGACAGCAGCGACGTCGGCATGGCCTCGATACCGCCGATAACCATGCGCACGGCGAGCGTCTCGCCAAAGGCGCGGGTCATACCCAGGATGACCGCAGTCATGAGCGACGGCATGGCGGACTTGAGCACCACGTGCCAGATGGTCTGCCAGCGGGTGTAGCCCAGCGCGAGCGAGCCCTGACGGTAGCTGTCGGGCACGGCGCGCAGGCCATCGACCGAAAGGGTGGTCATGGTCGGCAGGATCATGACGGCTAGCACGATGGCGCCGGGCAAGATGCCCAGACCCGTGCTCACGTGGAAAACGCTCTTCATAAGACCGACGACCACGTGAAAGCCGATCAGGCCAAAGACGACCGAGGGAATGCCGGTCAAAAGCTCAATAAGCGGCTGAAAGACCTTGGAGCCAAATTTGGGTTGGATCTCGACCGCAAAGATGGCAGAGCCGATGGCGATGGGCAGCGCGATGAGCGTGGAGAGTACCATGACCGCAAACGAGGTGACGATCAGGGGCAGGGCGCCGGTATAGGGCAGGCCGCTTTCGGCTGTGTTGGCCAGGTCCCACTTGGTGCCGGTGAAGAACTCGACAATCGAAACGCCGTCCCTGAGAAAAGCCGAGAGGCCCTTTTGGGCGACCATAAAGATGAGCGCGGCAACGACAAGCGTCACGAGCGCTACGAACGCGCCCGTGACGCCCAGGCCCACGTTCTCAAGGTCGCGCTTTGGCAGCTGTTTTGCCATTGCAAACCTTTCCGGGGCGATTACTTATTTAGCGGAGACCTTGCCGCTGGCGTCCTTGACGACCTTCATGGCAGAGACGGGGATAAAGCCCTGCTCCTCGACGAGCTTGCCCTGGACGTCGTCGGAAAGCATGAACTCCAGGAAGGCCTTGGTGGCCCCGTCGGCGTCCTTTGCGCAGTACATGTGCTCGGTCGCCCAGATCTTGAAGGAGTCGTCGGTGACGTTCTTGCTCTTGGGCTCGATGCCCTCGACCTTGATGGCGTTGAACTTGGAGTCATCAAAGTGCGAGAAGTCGAGGTAGGAGATGGCGTTGTCGGTACTGCCCATCTGAGTCTGGACATCGCCGGACTTGTCGAGCTCGGCGTCGCCCTTAAAGTCGACGGCTTCGTCGCCAAAGACGGCAGCCTCGAAGGTGGCGCGGGTACCGGAGCCGGCCTTGCGATTGAGCACGACGATGGTGGCGTCGTCGCCGCCGACCTCCTTCCAGTTGGTAATCTGACCGGAGAAGATACCCTTGAGCTGCTCGAGGGACAGGTCGTCGACCTTGACGTTCTTGGAGACGACGGGGCCCATGCCCACGACGGCGACCTCGTGGTCGACGAGGTTCTTGACTTGATCGGCCTCAAGCTTGGTCTCGGCGAAGACGTCGGAGTTGCCGATGGTGACGGTGCCGGCGGCGACAGCGGTCAGGCCCTTGCCCGAACCGTTACCCGAGCCGGAGACGGAGACATCGGGGTTGGCGTCCATGAACTTCTCGGCAGCGGCCTCGACGAGAGCCTGGAACGAAGAGGCACCGTCGTAGGTCACCTCGCCGGAGACGGACTCGGCAGCAGCGGCGCTACCCTTGTCGGCGGCATCGGATGCGCCGGAGCCGCCGCACCCAACGAGACCGAGACCGACGATGCTGGCAAGACCACCAGCGAGGCCGAGGATCTGACGACGAGAATAAGCCTGATCGAGCATGATCTTCCTTTCATACATGCGATTCGCGGGCACCCTGCCCGCTTTGCTGTTTGGAAAGATACGGCCTCGATCGGGCAGTGCCCGCGCCAACTGCGGTTTTTTACGGGCATCTGATAGACCCTTACCGCAAGCTCTGTCCAGCCTTTACAAACGGATAACAATCCAGCGCCGAACATGGCGCACCTTTTACACCAAAGGAACGTCCCCAATGACTACCCCACCGCAACAGAAAAAGCCCGGGCCGAAGCACCGGGCTCGTAATGCAAGTTTGTATCCAAGCAGGATATAGGGGTTTCCCAGGTGCCCGAGATTGCCCCGAAAGAGGAGCGCCGCGTACTTTGGTACGCAAGCGACGGTTTGAGGGGCAAGGTCGGGTGCCTGGGGAAGCCCTACAGTTCCAGTTCGTTGAGACGAAGGATCGCCACGATGTAAATCTTGAGCGCCTGTTTAAGCTGTTCCTCGTTGGCGCACTCGTTGGGGCCGTGCATCTGGCCGCCCCATGCGGGCAGCTCCAGGCCGGTCTCCTCGGGGCCAAACGAGACGGCGCGGGCAAAGTTGCGCGCGTACGTGCCGCCGCCCATGGCAAAGGGCTCGGCATGCTTGCCCGTAAACTCGTTATAGGTATCGATAAGCGCCTTCACGGCCGGATCGTCGGCAGACACCGAGAACGGCACCTTAGCGCGACCCAGCTGACACGTCACGCCAAAACGGCCCACGAGCGGGTCGAGCTGCTCGCGGATGGTATCGGCACTGGTGCTATCGGGGAAGCGCACGTCGATGACCTGCTCGATATGGCCATCCGCCACGCGGATGACGCCAGCGTTGCAGGTAAGCGGGCCAAACGCCGGGCTCGTCGCGTCGATACCTAGGCCGCGGCCATAGGCATCCGCGTGCACAAAGGCCAGGAACTTGACGAACTCGTGCTCGGCAGGCGTCAGCAGGCGCTCGTCGCGTGCACCAAACGCGTCCTCGGCCTCGCGCAGATACGACACGATCAGGCCGACGGCGTTGATGGTGCCCTCAGGCATCGAAGCGTGGCCGCCAATACCGTGGGCGAAAATCTGCGCATGCCCGTTATCGAGTGCCGTGATCTCCAGGCGGTCGGCGTTCTCGACCGGCGCCGGCAGTTCATCGGCGGCAATCGCAAGTTCGCAGATGGACTGCGACGGAATGGCGTTGCTCGCCTCGGCACCGCTCCAGGACACAATGCGCCCGCCGTCGATCTTGGGGCTCACGAACGTCGCCCCAAACTGGCCCTTCTCGGCATTGCAGACCGGGAACTCGGCATCGGGCGTAAACAAAAAGTCGGGGTCTGCGTGGTTCTCCAGATAATGGTGAACGTCGGACATGCCCACTTCCTCATCGCAGCCCAGCAGCGCGCGGAAGGTGTAGCGCGGAACAATGCCGTGCTTGAGCAGGTAGGCGCCGGCGTAGAGCGACAGCACGGCCGGACCCTTGTCGTCGATCACGCCACGGCCGAGCAGCCAGCCCTCGCGGCGCTCCATGGTGAACGGGTCGGTGTTCCAGCCGGGGCCGGCGGGAACCACGTCCACGTGGCAGATGGTCGCGAGCTGTTTGTCGCCGCGGCCCGGGATATCGGCGATTCCCACATAGCCCTCGTCGTCGCTCGTCTGATAGCCGAGCTTCTGCGCGATGCCGAGCGCGCAATCGAGCGCGTCACGGACCGGGCGGCCAAACGGCGCGCCGGGCTCCGCATCGGCAGAAACTGCCACGGACGGATAGCTCACCAGCTGCTCGATATCGGCGACGACATCCTCCCAGACCTCGTCGACATACTCGGCAACGCTCTGCTCCACCTGATTCATGGACGACCTCCTTACCAATGAGCGACGGGTACGCCCGCCCCTCACATTACGTCTATTAGATAGCGAAAAGTTTAGCAAGCTCGGCCACCGAGTGCACCACCGCATCGGCGCCCGCTGCCTCGTGCTCCCCCGGCGCCGCCGCACCCGAATAGATGCCAATGCACGGTACGCCCATTGTGTGTGCGCCCTCCACGTCGTTAAAGCGATCGCCAATCATCACGGCCTCCTCGGCGCGCACCCCAAGCGCTGCCAGGGCATCGCGGACCGAATCCGCCTTGGTCTCGCGCCCCTGCGGCGGATTCATGCCGACCACGGCCTCAAACTGGCAAATCCCCAGCTCATGCACCATATCGATGCACTTCGCCTCCATGCGAGACGTCGCGACCGCTATGCGATGCCCCTGCGCGACAAGGCCATCGAGCAGCTCGGGGATTCCATCGAACACGGGATACTCTTCCGGTCCCAGCTCATCAAAAAAGGCACGGTACTCGTCGGCCACCACAAGCGACTCCTCGCGCGTAAAGCCGTAAAAGTCGTGGAAGCTCTTCCACAGCGGAGGCCCGATCATGCGACGCAGGTCACCCATCTGCGCCTCCGAAAACCCGCGCGCGGCCAGCGTCTTGCGCGTCGAGGTCATCACCGCCCGACCCGTATCGGCCACCGTGCCATCGAAATCAAACAGCACGACCGGCCGCTTGCATATCTCCAGCGCCTCCATCGGCATCCCTCTTCCCCAGTTGACGATTTCCACACCGACACTTCAAACTGTTGACTATTCAACAATTGAACCTAGAAATGTGGAACGACTCCACTATACTTGTCGCACTTTGCTCTCAGAAGGCGGCGCCGTCGCGCCCCAACGAAAGGTGCAATTATGTCTTTTGCCATCATAACCGACTCCACGTCGGACATCTCCCCCGCCCGCGCCCAAGAGCTCGGCATTTACGTGATTCCGCTGCATGTGATTATCGAGGGCGAGGACCTGCTCGACCAGGTGCAGATTACCGCCCAGGAGTACGTCGCCCGCATGGCCGGCTCCGAGCAGCTGCCGCACACCTCGCAGCCGAGTGCCGGCGAGTTCAAGGAACTCTTTGACCGCGTGCGCGCCGACGGCCACGATAGCGCCATCTTTATCTCGCTGTGCAGCGAGTGGTCCGCCTGCTATGCCAACGCCAGCCTGACGGCCGAAACGCACGAGCTCGACGTGCGCTGCATCGACTCGCGCACCGGCTCGGGCGCCGAGGGCCTGCTGGTGGAGTACGCGCTGGCCATGCGCGAGGACGGCCGCAGCCTGGACGAGACCGAGGCGCAGATCCGCGCGACGCTGCCCGACGCCCACCTGCTGCTGATTCCCCGCACGCTCGAGAATCTCGTTAAGAACGGCCGCGCCCCCAAACTCGCCGGCCAGCTGACGCAGATGCTCAACATTCGCCTGGCCGTTTCGCCGGAGTGGAAATCGGGCGAGATCAAGGCCATCAAAAAGGGCCGCGGTGCCAAGCGCATCGTTGCCAACACCATGGCCGATTGCCTCGCATTTTTGGCCGAGTATCCGGGCTCCAGCGTGCGCGTGCTCACGACCGGCGCCGCCGAGGAGCAGGAGCTTGTCAACGAGGCGCTCGCGGGTCAGGATTACGTAGACGCCGGCACCGGCCCCATCGGCTGCACCATCGCCACCCATGTAGGCGTCGACGCCATCGCCATCAGCTACTGCCCCCGCTACCAACCTGCCAATTAGGGCTACCCATACCACTTGCGGTGAAATAGGGACTGTTTTTGGCTTATCAGCCGCAAATCAATCCCTATTCCACCGCAACTTAGAAGCAGTTCATTTGGGACGGGGCTAAAAAGACTGGTATCAAACGTTTCAGACCAGTCTTTTAGCCCCGTCCCATTTTACCTACCCTACATCAGCCCGCTCAGGGCGATGTCGACGGCTTCGTTGAGGTCGTCGGTGATGTGGACAAGGTCTGGATCGAGTGGGCTGATCATGCCGGCATCCATCACCGGGCCGTTGAGCCAGTCGAACAGGCCCCTCGCGGTACCCACTGGACAAAAAATGGCAAATATGAGTACCGCCACCAAATTAGTAGCAGCAAAATCTCGCCGGAATTGATCATTTCGATCAATTCCACGTCTTGCCAAGGCTCAAAATTCCGTGTTTAGTGGGTTAGATATATAGAATAATGTGGAATTGGTATTCTATTCTTACCAAATGTTATGAGACTACATTAACAACAGTACTCATATTTGACGTTATTTGACCACGGAGTCATTCGAGGACCCCTCCCCACGCCGCCAACACGCCCCATAGCCGCCAAAACACCTTTAACAACAGCCGCCGCACGTTTTGGCACCGGCTAATTGCCACTCACGGATCGGTACCCCACTATTACCGAACCAAAATCGAAGTCGCATATCTCATAAAGCTGAAATGACGTACCCTCATCCCAATGAACGCTGACAAGAATGGCATTCAAATGAGCAACGCCGTGCATCAATACGCCCTTTTCGGGAACGCCTTATTCAAACTCAATAAAACGGTTGTCCACGCTTCAGATCCGCGTAAGCAGATCGTAATCTGTAGCAACGGTCCAGACATCCGTTACGCAACACTCGAAGAATGGGACAAAGCCGGCAAATCTTTCGGCGAACGTGCACAGACCGAGGGCATCGTTACCAGCGCGAGCCCAGCGCGCGACAAACTCGAGCTCTTTCGCAATCTTTTTACCGGCCGCAAAGATGTGCACGCTCACGGGTATCGCAGAAAAGACGGGGGCATCGGCTATACACCCGCCTGCGCAAATGAGTGGAAGCCAGGCATTTGCCCCAAAGCAAACCATCACAGAATTAAATGCGCTGAATGTCGCAGCCGCACATTCCTTGAGCTGAACGATGCCGCCATTATCGCCCATTTCAAAGGCAGCGACGACAGGCTCCGGGACGTCATAGGTCAATATGTTCTCGACAAAGACTGCAACACAAATGTCCTTGTCATTGATTTTGACAAAGCCGATTGGAAAGAAGCGACAAACGCTATCAGGCTTGTCGTAAAAAACCATGGAATTAACGCTGCGGTCGAGCGATCAAGGTCAGGCAACGGCGCGCATATCTGGTTTTTCTTCCTAGAACCTATAAACGCAAAGACAGCACGAGATTTCGGTAGCTGCCTTATCGCCGAAGCAGCGGCACTCAACAAGACAATCACCTTCGAAGCCTTTGACCGAATGATACCCGCGCAGTCCACCATTCCTGAAGGCGGCTTTGGAAATCTCATTGCGCTGCCCTTTCAGGGAAAAGCGCAGCGGGAAGGAAACAGCGTATTTGTTGACGAACGATTCGAGCCCTTTCCCGACCAATGGCTTTACCTTTCGCAAATCCAACTAATCTCGCGTGCGACGGTGGATCGTCTGATCGAGGACACCAAAAACAAACCGCTTGGAATAGCAACAGCTGCAGCGACAAACAAAACCAGGCGCAATGTCCAAAAGCCACGAAAGCGGCTCCCGCTCACGCCACGAGACTTCCCCTCGAACCTGCTCGTCACACAAGCCGATATGCTCTACATCCCCGAAAAGTCTCTGAGCCCGGCAGCTCAAATGGAAATCCGCAGGCTTGCGACATTTGCCAACCCGGAGTTCTTCCGTGCGCAATCTATGCATCAATCAGTATTCGGCAAACCGCGACTCATAGACCTCAGCGAACTTAGAGATGGCCGCGTCGCGATTCCCAGAGGCTGCAAAGCCCAACTTGAGCAGCTGATTCAAGAAGCCCACGTTACTGCCCATTATTCAGACGAACGTAGCACAGGCAATCCAATTGAGATGGCATTCAAAGGGACCCTTCATCCCGAACAGCAAATTGCCGCCGACCAGATGCTTGAATACGAAGACGGAATCATGTCTGCGCCAACGGGCTTCGGTAAAACCGTCATCGGAGCTTATCTTATTGCCGCCGTTGGTCTTCCGGCGCTCGTCATTGTTCCAAAGACCGCGCTCATAGCCCAATGGAAATCGCAGCTCGAACGATTTCTCGACATTACGGACACCAGAGAGCCGGTCCGAACGCCAAAAGGACGAATCAGCAAAAAGCAACCTCCCCTTATTGGACAAATCGGAGGGGGCAAAACCGCCGTCAGCGGCCTTATCGACGTCGCTTCCTTTCAGTCGCTATCTGGCAAAGACTCCCAAACCGGGGAGCCGATAGTTAAGAACCTTGTTCGTAATTACGACCTCATTATCTGCGACGAATGCCACCATGCTGCCGCGCCACAGCTCGAGCTCGTCCTCAAGTCCGCTCCAGCCAAATATATATATGGCCTCTCCGCGACACCCGAGCGCTCCGACGGACTCACGCGGGCGCTCTCGATGCTCTGCGGCCCGCTTCGCTATGTCATCGATCCAAAAACGCAGGCAATTCAGCAGGGCATCCAGCGCATCGTTCGACCGAGATTTACCGGCATTCGGCTATCCGCCTACGAGCCGGATGCAAGCTTCAATCAGATTCTCGATATGCTGTGTGCACATGCGGCAAGAAACGAATTGATTGTCGATGACGCCCTCGAAGCAGCGTCAAACGGTCGACATCCGCTCATACTATCCAAAAGGAAAAAGCATGCTGAGGAACTGTTCAGGTTGCTTAATGATCGCAGACACGAGCCCATACTCTTAACCGGAGAAATCGGCGCCAAAGAAAGAAAAGCGATACTGAACAGTCTTCCCGGCTTTGAGCATGAACATCGAATCATCGTCGCCACCGAAAGCCTTCTGAGCGAGGGCTTCGATCTGTCCTACCTTGACACCCTTTTCATTGCCACGCCGATATCTTGGGACGGCAGCGTAACGCAGCAGGTGGGCAGACTGCATAGAAGCCACGAGGGCAAGCAACAGGTTGAGATATTCGACTACATTGACCTGTCGATACCCATGCTCGCCCGCATGTACCAGAAAAGACTCAAGACGTACGCCAAGTTGGGGTACGAAATTTATTCAGCAGAGGACAGCGAGCAACCCGATTACAACATTCTCATAGAGCCGGCAAACGCTATTGAGGCATTAATTAAAGACATCACCGGTGCCACAAAGAGTGCCTTCATAGCCGCATCCTACGCATCCGCCGCATGCCTCACGAAACTCACCACCACACTCGCAGGCGCAGCCGCCCGTGGGATTACCCTTGAGGTTTATGTTGCCTCACCTCCGCGCGATGACGCGAAAGCGATTTTTGCCGAGATGAACGTCGACTATTCCGTCAAGGCCAAAGGGCGGCTGTGCGCGGCCGTGATTGACGAGGAAACTGTCTGGTACGGGACTATCCCGCTGCTGGCATTCCCCAAGAAAGAAGACCGCAGCATCCGTTTCAAAAGCAACGAAGTCGCCGCTGAGTTTTTGAGCGAAATCCAGCAATGAGGAGAACCGGGGGCCGCAGCAGCGAACGGGGCGCGCCTATCAGTTGCGGTGAAATAGGGACTGTTTTTGGCCAATCGACCGCAAATCAGTCCCTATTCCACCGCAACTTGGAAATCGGCGATCAGCCCAGCGGACCCTGAAACAGTTCCTCATGCGAGCCCATTCTCACCAGCCTAATCACTGGGTTAGTCTTATGGGGAAGATAAAGAACGACCACATCGACCAAGCCATCGGATAGGTGGAAATCGATGTGGCCGTTGTAGTTTCCGCCCGGGTTTGAGAGCTCGTGGGCGCCATACTCCGCCGGAAGTGACCCATGAGCCACAAGCTCTGCAACCGCCGCTTTAAACTCACTTTTTAGCTGCGGATGCATGCGCATCGTTCGTTTGTAGTCCGCCTTAAATTGAGCCTCGACTTTAATCTCGAACATCGCTATTCCTCATCGAGGAATGACATAAGCTCATCAGCGTTATTGAATGACGGGCTGTCGTCCGGCAAAATCCCCAACTCATGAGCCTCGGCAATCACCATGGCGCGCCTCGTCGCCTCGTTGGGCACCTCCGCCCTTCCTACAATCTCAAAAGGAATCTTTCGCTGATTTACAAGCTGCCGAACGGCAAGATTGAGATAGGAATTGAGGCTGAGGCCGACCGAATCCAAGAACTCAGTCGCCTGCTCCTTGAGCCCCTCTTCGATGCGAACCGTCGTAGGCTTAACCGTTGCAGTAGACATACGCGACCTCCTAGCCTCGTCTTTTGCATCAGTATACCCAGTTTAGATGGCAGACTGATGTTAAATAGCATCAATCTGCCGTTCTCATTACTACAACGATAGGCACCTCGCCCTACATCAGCCCGCTGAGCGCAATGTCGACGGCCTCGTTGAGGTCGTCGGTGATGTGCACCAGCTCCGGATCGAGCGGGCTGATCATACCGGCGTCCATCACCGGACCGTTAAGCCAGTCGAATAGGCCCTGCCAGTACTCGCTGCCTACCAGCACAAGCGGCATGCGCTTGACCTTGTGCGTTTGCACCAGCGTGAGCACCTCAAACATCTCGTCGAGCGTGCCAAACCCGCCGGGAAACACAATAGCGCCCGAGCTGTATTTGACGAACATGGTCTTGCGCACAAAGAAGTAGCGGAAGTCCATACCGAGGTTCACGTATTTGTTGAGCCCCTGCTCGTGCGGCAGCTCAATGCCCAAACCAACTGACTTGCCGTTGACACTCGCCGCTCCCCTGTTGGCCGCTTCCATGATGCCGGGGCCGCCACCGGTGATGACCGCCACGCCACGTTGCGCAATCTTGCGACCGACCGCGCGCGCCGCCTTGTAGAGCGGATCGGTCTTGGGCGTGCGGGCGCTGCCGAAGATGGTCACCGCGGGCCCGAGCTCGGCAAGCGCGCCAAAGCCGTCGACAAACTCTGCCTGAATGCGCAGCACGCGCCAGGGGTCGGCATGCAGCCAGTCGGTCGACTCCTCGGGCGCCAGCAGGTTGGCGTAGGTGTTGTCCTTAGGAATCATGGGGCCGCGCATGAACACGGGGCCGCGGCGGTACGTCTCGTCGTAGGCAGGCTCGCCCTCGACATTCTCGTTCTTAATCATGGGTACTCCTATCGAGAAAAAGAAAAACGGGCGGGGTCGACGCCATGCGCCAAACACCCGCCCGAACATCAACCATTCGGTATGGTACCCACGATGCATCAAGTGCTTGCAAGCTATCGGTCAGCGGTCGCGCAGACCGTGTTAGCGAACGCGATGACCGGCCAGCGCTCGCCCCTTGCCGTTGCCAGCGCTCTGCAAGCGCCCGCGCCGCTCTTAGTAGTCCACCGCCGCAGGACTGTTCATCCAGTCACTCACGAACGCGCCGTAGCGGCCCTCGATAATGGCCTGGCGGGCACGCTGCATAAGGTTGAGCAGGTAGTAGATGTTGTGCATCGACAGCAGAATACCGCCGAGCATCTCCTTCTGCGTGACCATGTGGCGGATGAGCGCGCGGCTGTAGCCGCCCGTGCACACCGGGCAGGTGCAGGTGGGGTCGATGGGGCCGTCGTCGTGCGCAAAGCGCGCGTTACGGAAGTTGAGGCGACCCTCACTGGAGAACGCCGTACCCATGCGGCCGGTGCGCGTCGGCAGCACGCAGTCGAACATGTCGATGCCCACGCCAACGCCGCGCACGAGCGTGGTAGGGTTGCCGACGCCCATGAGGTAGCGCGGCTTGTGCTTAGGCATGTACTCGGAAACCAGCGGCGCCAGCGTCTCGAACATAGTCTCGTGGTCCTCGCCCACCGAGTAGCCGCCGATGCCGTAACCGGGGAAGTCGCCGCACTCCTCCAGATGGCGCAGCGAGCGCAGGCGCAGATCCAGATGCATGCCACCCTGGACGATGCCAAAGAGCGCCTGGTCATCGCGGGTGTGAGCCTTGTAGCAGCGCTCGGCCCACATACTCGACAGCTCAACGGCGCGCTCAACGTAGGCGCGCGTGGCGGGATAGCCCGGGCATTGGTCGAGCTGCATGCAGATGTCGGAACCGAGCTTCATGGCGATTTCCATGTTGTCCTCGGGCGTCCAGAACACACGGCGGCCGTCGTAGTCGTTGACGATAAAGCGCACGCCCTCGTCGGTGAGCTTGACGGCGTCGTTGTGGCTGAACACCTGGAAGCCGCCCGAGTCGGTAAGAATGGGGCCATGCCAGTTCATAAACTTGTGCAGCCCGCCCAGCTCGGCGATGGTGTCCTCGCCGGGACGCATGGACAGGTGATAGGTATTGGCAAGCACGATCTGGGCGCCGAGCTGTTTAACGGTCTCGGTAGGAATGCCCTTGACGTTTGCCTTGGTGCCCACGGGCATGAAGATCGGCGTCTCGATGTCGCCATGTGGGGTGTGCAGCACGCCGGCACGCGCATGCGTCGTCGGATCCTCGGCGATCAGGTCGAATTTAAAAAGGCTCTGGTCCATAAACTGGAACTCCTTGGTTGCGGTTCATACGCAACCCATTATACGGGCAACCCGCAAAGAGCACCGACTCGACAGAAACTGGTGCATTAAACGACCAGTCGTTGGGGACGTTCTTAAACGACTAGTCGTCGGGGACAATCTTCAGCGCCATCTTGCAAAGGAATGTCCCAATCTGCCGACACTTAGGGACTGTCCCCAAGTGCCGGCAAGAGCGTCCCTTTCGACTAGTCATTTAAGAACGTCCCCAACGACTACTCCAGCAACACCGATGTTTTGGCAACGTCAGCGAGCGGTCACCAGAGCGAACAAATTGGCATGAAAAGAGGACGGCATAGACCTTCTGGTCATGCCGCCCTCTTTGAATGACAAGTTGTCGCTCTGGTGACCGCGCAGCGTCAACTGGCTACGCGGTTTGGTAAAACCGCGTAACTCTTAGGGCCGCTGGCCCATGCCACCCTCGAGGGTGACGGTCTCGCCGTTCATGTACTTAAAGTCGGGACCGCAGAGCTGAACGACCACGCGGCCGATTTCCTTCTCGACGTCGCCGTAGTGACCAGCCGGCGGCATGTGGACGTTGGCCTTGAACGCCTCGGGATAGGCATCCTGGAAGTTCTCGAGCGCAGCAGTCCAAGCAAGCGGGCAAACGATATTGACGTTGATGCCGTCCTTGCCCCACTCGTTGGCGGCAACGCGGGTCAGGCCGCGGATGCCCTCCTTGGCGGCAGCATAGCTGCACTGGCCATAGTTGCCAAACAGGCCGGCGCCCGAGGCAAAGTTGACCACGGAGCCCTTGGTCTCCTTCAGGTGCGGATAGGCCTTCTGCATGTACAGATAGGTAGCATACAGACCGGAGTAAATGGCCAGGTTGAACTGATCCATGGTGTGATCGGCGATGGTCACGCCCGAGGCGCTGGCCTGAGCATTGTTGATGACGGCGTCGATGCGGCCGAACTCCTCAATGGCCTTGTCGATGACGTTCTGGACGACGGCCTCGTTGTCCTGACCAGCCGAGACATCGGCCTGAACAGGCAGAACCTTGACGCCGTACTCGGCCTCGAGAGACTCCTTGGCGGCCTCGAGCTTGGCGACGTTGCGGCCGGTGATGACGAGGTTCGCGCCCTCCTTGGCAAATGCGATATCGATGCCGTAGCCGATGGAGCCAGCGGAACCGTCCTTAAGCGTGGCCTTGCCGCCGCCGGTGACGATCACGGTCTTACCAGTGAAAAGTCCCATACAAAGTCCTTTCAAATCGCGACGGGCACGCCCGCCGACTGCGCGCATCCAACTTCACGCGCCAAAAGCTGAAATGCAACTTTAGCTTCTTCAAGTGAAAAATAAAGCCCATGGCAGGCGAACGGCACCACGTCGTTCGGCGAAGGGATTGTCAAGTACAAACTGAATAAAGCGATCGAGTTATTGCTATCAGATCGAGCCATCGAACACGTTTTGAAACTTTGCTGCGGCGCGCGGGATGTCGGCGCGAGACTTTATCATAGGGTGACAAACAACGATGAGGAGCACATGCCTATGACAGACGAGCTGGACCCCCAGACTCAACAGCATATTGATGATTCCGCAGACGTCACCGCAGATACTGACGCTGTGACCTGCGATGGTATCGACATCGACGACCCCATCTTGAACGAAAGCGCTACGGCGGAAACCCCCGAAACAGAAAACGCCGATGAGCAAAACGACGATGCGCCCGCTCAGGACGACGCCCCTGTACAGGACGACGCCCCGCAAGCAGCGGGCCCCATCGAGGTGTCTTCGGAAGAAGAGCTCGATGCCGTCATGGACTCCATGATGGATGCTGTCAAAGCGATGAAAAACGCCGTCGCCGATGCCGATATTGATGCCGAGGAAGAGGAGGCCGCCGTGGCGGCCTCGACCTTTGTGCCCGGCGAGACTCCGGTTGCCGACCAGGGCAGCACCATGCCCTCGTTTCTGCAGCTCGAGCACCCCACGATTGGCGCCGATGCGGTCGATCCGCACGCAGCAGGCTTTTCTGTGGTCGAGGGCGGTACCGGCAATATCGCCGCGCCGCAGGTTGCCGATGCGGACGCTGCCGACACCGCTCGCCCGACCGCCCCGCACTCCCCCGCCGCGAGCCGCGATCTGGGGACCGCTGTCTCGAACACTGCGAACGCCGTGGGCACCTTTATCGCCCAGGGCGCCTCGGCCATGCGCGAGATGAACGCCGCGAAAAAGGCACTTGCCGATGCCCGCGCCCACCTGGCCGAACTTGAGCAGCGCATTGCCGATCAGGCCGAGGAACTCGAGACACGCCAGGATATCGCAGGCCGCTACGACCAGATCGTCGCCGACCAGCGCCAGGCGATCGCCACGGCGCAAAAGACCGCTGCGGCAGCCGAAATCGATCGCGATGTCCATGCTTCCAAAGTAGCAGAGCTCAAGGGTCAGCTCGAACAAATGAAGACAGAGGATGACGCGACTGAGCTCCGCCTGAAGGCCGCGCTCGACGCCGTGGAGGCCCGCGAGGCGAGCTCTCGCGAGACCGGCAACCGCCTCGTTCGACGTCTTGAGGATTCCAAGCGCATCCGCGACAAGGTGAAGGCCGAGCGAGACGCCGGCATTGCGGCCGCACAACAAACCGTCGACGCCACGCGCGCCCAGCTCGAGACGCTGCGCCATGAGTATGCCGAGCTGCAACGCAATCCCTCGGCAAATCCCGCCAACTATACGGTGCGCACCAGCGAGCTCTCGATGCAGATCTCCGACACGGCAGATGCCCTGCGAAAAGCCGAAGAAGATGTCCCGCGCATCACCGCCGACCTTGAGCACTCGCTTGCCGCAGCCGAGCAGGCCGTCGAACAGGCGCAGGCCCCCATCGCCGACGCCAAGCGAGCCCATCAGGCCGTGACGGCAGAGGCCGATGCCGCGCGCGACGAGCTGCAGACCGCAAAAACCGCCGCCGCGACTCGTCAGCGCGAACTGCGCGAGAAGATCACTGCCGAGGACAAGGCACGCCGGGACCAGGAGCAGACCATCGCCAACGCCCAAGCAGATGCCGCACATGCACAGTCGATCATCGAGCAGGCGACCGAGGTACACGACCACCCAGAGATCACTGAGTCGCTTGCAGGATCCTTGGCCCGAGACAAAGCCGAGCACGCCGAGACCGAGCGAGAGGTTACCCAGCTCGAAGCCACCGAGGACGCGGTGCGCGAGCGTACCCGCGACTCACGCATCAAATTCACCGGCGCCATCGTCTGCATCGTCGCCGCAATCCTGGTGATCATCCTGGTCTGGCTCTTCGCGAGCAAGTAAACCAGCTGCCAAAAAACGCTCAACGCAGTTGCGGTGAGATAGTTCCTGTTTAGCCCTCAAAAAGCCAATTCAAGAACTATCTCACCGCAACTTATTAGATTGATGCAAGGTAATCTATCCCTCTTGCACCAATCTCTTGACATAAGGAGTGTCCCCAGGTGCCGGCACAAAAGGAACGTCCCCAAGTGCCAAGTGCCCAATGACTACTCAACAACCACGGCAACACCGATGTAATGGCAGAGTCAGCGAGCGGGTCGCATTTGAGACAAGGTGACGTGAAACGAAAGGGCGCTGACCTTCTGGTCGCGCCCTTGAAGTTGAACGTCAGATTG
>NZ_JBDPAC010000029.1:0-17862 GCF_039836695.1 Collinsella aerofaciens
GCCCAGACCCAACGCCGAGATACGGTTGCCGCTTTTGGGGTCAACGCGATATTGCACGGCCCCTCCCTTCGCCATCAGCGCCCCGGCAAGGCGAAACACAATGGTCACGCAGCCGAAACATCGTGGAATCGCAATCGAGAACGTATCGTAACGCAGTAGAAATCGAGCTGTCACGGCACCGCTTTAACATCAGCAAAAAGCCCGATGAAAGGAGCCGGGCATGACCACGCGCGAGGACGCCTACCCCTACCCCGGCGAGCAATACATCCTCTCGGTCGACCGCTATCAGATCGAAGTCATGGACCATCTGGACGAGCTTCCCGCCACAGGCGCCGTTATCTTCTGCACCTTCCCCAAGGTCCGTGATGGTGTCGGATACCCCGCGCGTGTCTTTGCGGTCTGCCCCGCGGAATAAGTCCAACGCATCTGTTCTTCTATATATCCGCCATCCCGCATATGCAAGGCGCTCCGGCGGCTTACAATCCATCAGGCGCCCCTTACGCGGGCGCCTTTTATATGGGGAGATGATTCACATGCAGATCAACAAGGTCACCTTTATCGGCAAGGGCGGCGTCGGCCTGCTCTACGGCAGCATGATTGCCAAGGCCCTCGGCAATGACGCCGTCGAATACGTTATGGATGACGCCCGTTTTGAGCGTCACGCGGGCGATGCGCTCACCGTCAACGGAAAGCCTTGCGATCTCACGTCCGTCCGTGCCAGCGAGGCAGCGCCCGCCGATCTGGTCATCCTGACAGTCAAGACCACCGGTCTCGACCAAGCACTCAAGACTATGGAGCGCGTCGTGGGACCCAACACGCTCATCGCCTCGCTGTGCAACGGCATTACGAGCGAGCAAAAGATTGCCGAACGCTTTGGCTGGGAGCATACCGTTCTTGGTATCTGCCAGGGCATGGACGCCGTGTTTCTCAACGGCGCGCTCACCTTTACCAATGCGGGCGAAATCCGCTTTGGCGCGGCGGCCGGCACGAACCCCGCAACCATCACCGCAATCGACGAGCTCTATACGCGCTGCGGCATCGCCCATACCGTCGAGGACGACATCGCCCACCGCATGTGGGCCAAACTCATGCTCAACGACGGCATCAACCAGACCTGCATGGCCTACGGCGGGAACTACGGAAGCGCCACGGAGCCGGGCTCCGAGCAGCGTCGCTGCTTTGTTTCCGCCATGCGCGAAACGCTTGCGGTCGCCAACGCCGAGGGCGTTGAACTGACCGAGGCAGACCTGACGCAAATGGTGCACCTCATCGAGGGAATCGACCCCGCCGGTATGCCCTCGATGGCTCAAGACCGCATCGCAAGGCGCAAAACCGAGGTTGATGAGTTCGCGGGCACCATCTGCCGCCTCGCAGCCAAACACGATATCCAGGCACCGCAAAACGAGTGGCTCTATCGGCGCATCCGCGATATCGAGAAAAGCTGGTAGCGCCGACGCGCCGCATTCAACAGCCTTAACAGCAAAACCGCCGCAAGGGAACCTTTCCCCTGCGGCGGCCTTCATCTTCGTCTATGACCGGCGGCCGATCTCACAACAGTTAGCGTTGCGACCCCGGCACCTCGTCCTCATCGTCGCGGCAAAGAACCACGCCTGCGCTTCCCAGCAGCGTGGCCGCGATCAGCGCGCCGACCACGATAGGAGCAGCCCCGCATGTCCCCTGCATGCCCGCGACGAGCGCGGCCGTGGGACCAAGGCAGCCAAGCATCAACGCGACGGCGGCAACGGCAATATCTCGAGCATTCACAAGACCACTTCCTCCAAGAGAAAGACCTTATTTCTCAAGAACCAGTGTGCCCCGCATCCATACGCCCAGCGTACCGCCACGGTAAGGGCTCTGTTAACTCAAACGCATACATAGAACGGACGTCCTTACGTTGCCCTAAAGCTCGGTAAAGACGCCCGTCCGCCAAATATCCGTGATGCAGAAAAATTACCAACCGGTGTAGTAATCGGTGGTTCCGGCAGCGCAGCCGGAGTCATAGACCTTGCAATCACCCTTGGAGCCCGTAAAGGTCGAGCCCTGGGCCATATCGCCCGCGGCAACAACGTAATAGCCGTCGGAATCGCGCCAGAAGCCCTCAGAATCCTGAGTCCATTCGCCCGTGCGATAGTGATAAAGCACATTGCTGCTGTAATAGGTCTCGCGGCGCCCGTTGTAGTTATTGACACCCGCAGAGCGCGTCAGGCCCGATCCGTTCGCGTAGGACGCGGCAGACGCGTAAGACGGAGTGTAACCGGCGTTGTAGTACGAAGCCTGGGCGGCCTCGGCAGCCTCCGCCTCGGCGGCAGCCTCGAGCGCTTCGCGCTTGGCATCCTCAAGCGCAGCGCGCAGCTCATCGAGCTCGGTCGACTTGGCGTCGACCTCCCCCATCGTCAACAGGCTACCCGCACCGTCGATGCAACCCTGCAGCACAGCACGCTCGTCATCGGTAGCATAGTCGCCATACATATTCATAATGATCTGAGCGCGCATCTCAAGGGAATCGCGCTTGGCCTCCATCGAGGCGTTCCACTCCTGCATGGAACCATAACCATCGCCGCGATAGTCAACGGGCTGCACCAGCGTCGCCTCGGACGGCGTAGGTCCAACCGTATCGGATAGTGTTGCCGCGTGGGCATCGGTTGCACCGGCGCCCGCCAAAAGTGCCACGGTCAGAGCGGCGGAAAGGGCGGCGGCTTTCGGTTTTCGTGAATCGATCCTCATGTAGCTAGAAACCTCCGTAGTGCGTTTTTGCTGCGTTTGAGCTGCGTGTGATTCGATCGCGCTGCATAGTACCCCGAGCAAATCGCGACCTGCGGTTTTACTCAAAAGACGCACGTCAATTGCGTAAAACTCACATCCTCTTAACAGGAGTTTTCCACATCTCGATTGCATAAAGCATGCCAAAAACCCTGTTTTTGCACCCGCTCTATGCAAAAAAGGCGCCTGTGCAACCATTGTTCGCACAGGCGCCTTGAGCAGGCATTTTATGCAGTTATACCTATCGAGTCGCAAGGGGTCCTTGCACAAGTCGCCTTACTCGTCCAGCGCGGCGAAGGCCTGCTTCAGATCCCAAATGATATCCTCGGCGTTCTCGGTACCGATGGAAAGACGGATCGTGGAGGGCGTGATGTTCTGCTCGGCGAGCTCCTCGGCAGAGAGCTGGGAGTGCGTGGTGGTAGCCGGGTGCACGACGAGCGACTTGACGTCGGCCACGTTGGCGAGCAGCGAGAAGACCTGCAGATGATCGATGAACTTCCAAGCTGCCTCCTGGCCACCCTTAATCTCAAAGGTAAAGATCGAGGCACCGCCGTTGGGGAAGTACTTCTGATAGAGCTCGTGATCGGGGTGCTCAGACAGGCTCGGGTGGTTCACCTTGGCGACATGGCAATCACCAGCCAGGAACTCAACGACCTTCTTGGTGTTCTCGACATGACGGTCAACGCGCAGCGACAGAGTCTCGGTGCCCTGGAGCAGGATCCAAGCGTTGAACGGGCTGATGCAGGCGCCCTCGTCACGCAGCAGGATGGCGCGGACATAGGTTGCGAAGGCGGCGGGACCGGCAGCCTCGGCAAACGAGACGCCATGGTAGGAGGGGTTGGGCTCGGCGATCTGCGCATACTTGCCGCTCGCCTTCCAATCGAAGTTACCGCCGTCGACGATCACACCGCCCAGCGAGGTGCCGTGGCCGCCGATGAACTTGGTTGCGGAGTGGACGACGATGTTGGCACCATGCTCCAGCGGACGGAACAGATACGGGGTGCCGAAGGTGTTGTCGACGACAACCGGCAGACCGTGCTTCTTGGCGATCTCGGAGATGGCATCGATATTGGGGATGTCAGAATTGGGGTTGCCGAGCGTCTCGAGGTAGATGACCGTGGTGTTGTCCTTGATGGCGCCCTCGACCTCGTCCAGGTTGTGGGCATCGACGAAGGTGGTCTCGACGCCAAACTGGGAGAGCGTGTGCTCCAGCAGGTTGTAGGAACCGCCGTAGATGGTCTTCTGAGCCACCACGTGGTCACCGGCCTGGGCAAGAGCCTGCAGGGTATAGGTGATGGCAGCAGCACCGGAGGCAACGGCAAGACCTGCCACACCACCCTCGAGTGCGGCGATACGGTCCTCGAAGACGCCCTGGGTGGAGTTGGTCAGACGGCCGTAGATGTTACCGGCGTCGGCAAGACCAAAGCGGTCGGCGGCGTGCTGGGAGTTGCGGAACACATAGCTCGTGGTCTGGTAGATAGGCACGGCGCGGGAGTCGGATGCGGGATCGGCGCTCTCCTGGCCAACGTGAAGCTGCAGGGTATCGAAACCAAAGGTGTGCTCGGGGTTGTTGATGAACTGGCTCATGATGATCTCCTTGATCGAACAAAAGTAAATTAATTAGAGAGAAGTAAGTCGCTGTCTCCTGATCACGCCGACGGGCGCAAACAGGAGCCCGGCATTCGTCTTGGTAAGCAATTCATATGCGGGCCTCCTTTCGCATCCCGGTTCCGTGGTCGGTTTAATTACCTACCGCCTTTGTGTGTTTTGAATAGTACGAGCATTGTTTCGCTCGGTCAATCACTTAAAAGCGCTAACCTGTTATCGGTTTTATAGATAACGCTCGAAAGGACGGCGCCGATGACCCTCCAGCAGCTTCGTTTCCTGATCGCCGTAGCAGAGTCCGGCTCAATCAATGCCGCAGCTCAACGCCTCTATACCGCTCAGTCCAACATCTCAAACGCCGTCAAAAGCCTGGAACAGGAGCTCCACCTGGAGATCTTTACGCGCTCCAGCCGCGGCGTCACGCTCACCAACGACGGCACGGAGCTTTTGGGCTATGCGCGCCAGGTCGTAGAGCAGGCCGACATGCTCGAGGCGCGCTACGAGGACGGCGGCACCCCGCAAGCCCGCCTCGCCATCTCCGCCCAGCACTACGCCTTTTCGGTCGAGGCCTTTGTCAACGTGGTCGAGCGCTGCCGCGACAGCAAGTTCGAGTTCATCATGCGCGAGACCACCACATCGCAGATCATCGATGACGTCCGCGCATTTCGCAGCGATATCGGCATTCTGTATCTGGATGACTTTAACGCCCGCGTTCTGCAGAAGGCCTTCGCCGATGCCCGCGCAAGCTTCCATCCCCTCTTCGACGCGACGGTCCACGTCTTCGTTAGCGAGCGCCACCCGCTAGCACGCCGCCCTCAGCTGTCCCTTGCCGACCTTACACCCTATACGCGCTACAGCTTTGAGCAAGGCACCTCGAACTCCTTCTATTACGCCGAGGAACCTTTTAGCTATATCCCTTGCGACCGCAACATACGAATCTCGGACCGCGGAACACTTACTAACTTACTTATCACGTCGAACGGTTACACCATGTCGACCGGTGTCCTCTCCAATGAAATGCAATGGGGTATGGCATCGATCCCGTTAGCAGACGCCCCAACGATGCACGTAGGCTATATCATGCACAACGAGCGCAAGCCCTCTTCCCTCTTGCAGCAATACCTCGACGAGCTCAACCGCATCATCCATGCCAACTAACCGTCGGAAGACGGGGTAGAAATCATAGATTGCTAGCCCCCGGCGGGCATGGCGCTACAATGGTCACTCACACGAAACGTACCCAACGAAAGGAAGCCCGTGAAGGTCATCATCTATACCGACGGCTCGGCCCGATCAAATCCGGGACGCGGCGGCTACGGCGCCGTACTCAAATACACCAACCCCGCCGGCAAGACCTTCACCTCCGAGCTTTCACGCGGCTACGCCAAGACCACCAACAACCGCATGGAACTCATGGCGGTCATCGTGGCGCTCGAGGCGCTCAACCGCCCCTGCGAGGTCGAGGTCCATTCCGATTCGCAGTACGTCGTCAACGCTTTCAATAAACACTGGATCGACGGCTGGAAAAAGCGCGGGTGGAAAACTGCCAACAAGCAGCCCGTTAAGAACCGTGACCTGTGGGAGCGCCTGCTTGCCGCAAAGAGCAAGCATAAGGTGGAGTTCATCTGGGTTAAGGGCCACGCCGGCCACGAGCTCAACGAGCGCTGCGATGAGCTCGCCACCACGGCGGCCGACGGCAGCAACCTCGATATCGACACCGGCTTTAACGAGAGCGACCTGTAATAGCGTTTTCGCGCAGCTTTATATCCCCACGCGCTACACTCATCCTGTAGACCAAACAACGCAAGGGGGACGTATGCTGCGCATCGCGACCATCGGCACATCCATGATCACCGACGACTTTATCCAAGTCGTCAACGCCAACGACCAAGCCGCGTTTGTGGGCACGCTCTCGCGCGATGCCGAGCGCGGCGCCGCCTTTACCGCCGAACACGGCGGCGAGCGTAACTTCACCGCACTTGACGAGCTTGCGTCCGCCGTCGACGTCGACGCCGTCTATATCGGCAGCCCTAACGCACTTCACCACGAGCAGGCCCTTGCCTGCATCGCCGGTGGCAAGCATGTCATCGTCGAGAAACCCTTCTGCGCCACCGAAGCGCAGGCGCTGGAAGTCTTCCGCGCTGCCGAGGCAGCAGGTGTCGTGGCCCTCGAGGCCATGCGCCCGCTCCATGACCCCGCTTTCCACGCCGTCGAGGACGCCCTGGGCGAGATTGCGCCCATTCGTCGCGCCTCACTGCGCTTTGGCAAGTATTCTTCGCGCTACAACGAGGTTCTCGCGGGGCGCGCCACCAATATCTTCGACTGCCACATGGCCTCGGGCTCCCTCATGGACATTGGCGTCTACACCGTCGAGCCCATGGTCGAGATTTTCGGCATGCCCTCCGGCCTTACGAGCATGACTACTCTGCTCGACCCCACCACGCGACAGCTCACGCACGGCCCCATCGACGGCTGCGGTTCCATCCTCGCCAGCTACGGCGGTGGCCGCATCTCCGTCGAGCTCGCGCACTCCAAAATTACGAATGACCTGCTGCCCTCGCAGATAGAAGGCGAGCGTGGCACTATCCAGATCGACCATCTGTCCACGCCCCGCAACGTCCGCATCGACTATCGCGGCGATGTCGTACGCGGCTCAGCGACCGAGGCACCGCGCGAACAGGGCGAGAACGGCCGCGTGCTCGACCTGCCCAAATCGAGCAACACTATGGAATACGAACTCACAGACTTTATCACCGCCATCGGCGGCATCGATAACGTTAAGGAAGAGATTTGGGAGACCCCGGCGGGACGCCACGAGCTTGGCCACTACCGCGATGTCACGCTCGTCTCACTGCGCATCATGGATGCCGTGCGCCGGCAGGCCGGCATTATCTTCCCGGCCGACGCAGGCAAGCAGGCATAGCGATGGGTCTCTTCGATACGTTCTTCTCCAGCGTCACCGGCGGCAGTCGAGAACCCCAAAAACCATCAAACGTCGAGCTCGAGCTGCGCCGCAGACTTACTGTGCTCGCAAGCGACGAGGCCACTCAAGACACTCCCCTGCGCTATTTCCTGCGCTGGGCGGGGCAAGTCCAAGGCGTTGGTTTTCGCTTTACCACCACCAACCTCGCGCAGGCACGCTCCCTCACCGGCTGGGTGCGTAATATGGAAGACGGCTCAGTCGAGATGGAGATACAGGGAGCTCCGGCAAACATCCTATCTCATCTCGAGGCGCTTCATGCCTCCTACGAGCGCATGGGAACGCGTTTTCGCCTCGTAGACGCCCAGGCCCGAGCCCCACTTGCCAATGAAGACGGTTTCAGTCCTCATTATTAGTATTGTGTGCTAAATACGGTATCATTTACCTACGACCGTTAATAGAAAAGAGGCGAGGCGCATGGCGGTGCAAAGAAGGAATACCAGGCAGCGAAAGCTGGTTCTTGACGCCGTGCGCCAAAGCTATAACCATTCCACCGCCGACGAAATCTACAACGTCGTGCGCGCGCAGGATGACAAAATCAGCCGCGGCACAGTCTACCGCAATCTCAATCTCTTGGCCGACGCCGGCGAGATTCTCTCCATCAAGACACCGGGCGGCAGTCGCTTCGATCGCACCATCGAGCCGCACGCGCATATTATCTGCACCTCGTGCAGCCGCGTCATCGACGTACCGCTCCCCTTCGATGCCCAGCTCGACGCCAAAGCGTCCGAGCAAATCGGCTGGCACGTCACGTCGCACTACACCATCTTCGAGGGTCTCTGCCCCGACTGCCGATAGATGTTTGGGACATGCCTTAAAATCCACCTTTCCGCACTCTGCAGCAAAAAGTAGATTTCTAGACATGTCCCAAATGTCTACTCAGCAAGTAGACGACGCAGCTCTTCTTCGACCGTGCGCACGTAGCGGACGCGGTCGTTGATGCCACGCATAGAGGGATTGCAGCTCTCCATCAGATAGGGATGGCCCACGACGTTAAGCATGTCGCGATCGTTCTCATTGTCGCCAAACGCCATCATCTCATCGGGCGAAATACCCAGGGCACGACCGTAATCGGCAAGCGCGGAGCCCTTGCCCGAACCGAAACCGATAAAGTCCGTCCATTCGGTTCCCGACGTCATCACGTCGACACGGTCGCTGAAGAGGCGCTCAAAATGCTCCAGCGCCGCCGGCTGATCCACCTCGGGCGTCTGGAAGGCAATCTTAATGACGTCCTCGTCGATGTCCTCGGGACGGTCGACCACCGCCACATCGCAGTGGACCTCATAGCGCAAATGGTCGACGAACGCATCGTTGCCGCTCATGGTGTAGAGGTGCCCCTCACACGAAAGGGCCACGTCGGCATGGGGATACGCAACCACGGCATTCGCGATATCCATAGCAAGGCTACGCTCCATGGAACGCTTGACGACGGCACGCCCCTCGCTCATCACCAGGGCTCCGTTTTCGCATACATAGGCGAGCTCATCGGCCACCGGGGCAAACAGGTAGCGCAAGCTCGCATATTGACGGCCGCTCGCCGGCATAAACACGATACCGCGACGATGTAGCTCATCGATAAGCTCAAAGGCCTCGGAACGCGGCTCGCGCTCCCCCGGATGCAGCAACGTGCCGTCCAAATCGCATGCAATCAGCTTGATTCCCTCAAGACCCATATGCTTTCCCCCAAAGCACCTCATCAACAGTAAGACGGACTTTGAATAGCTGCCTCTCAAAGTCCGTCTTACTCATACGCACGTTAACCGCGCGCCTTCTTTACGATCGTAAAGTCGGGAGCCATGCTCACGACGACCTCCGCCGCACTCGACGCAAAGCGCCGGCTGGCATCGAGCTCGCGCGTGACCACTGAGAGCCGAACACCCTCGACACCCCGGAGCATGCGGCCCAAAACAGGCTGCACCGGCGTATACATGCGCACGGTATGCTCGTCCGAGTCGCCTCGGAAGAGCGGCGCATGCATGTTGCCGATCTCCCAGCACGCATGCGCGAGTGCAATCGGATCCATGCGGTCGACTTCGACCAAATAAACCTCGGCGCTGCGCAGGCGCACGACAACCGCCACGGGCACCACGCCCGAACGGTCAATGGCGAGCACGTCACCGTCGGCAAGACGACCACCGTCGGTAGCATCCGGCCGAACATCGATCGTGCGCCCCAGCTCCGTCACGCCCGCAAACGCGCATACATCAGCCTGGTCCCAATCGAGCAGTAGCTCATCGACCTCAAAGACACCGCCCAGCTCCCGGCGAAGCAAAAGCTCATAGGACGGGTCGTTGAGATTTCCGAGGCACGTTGTCGAAACCAGATTTGCAGGCACAGCCTAATCCTCGACCTCGACGAGCTCGATATCGAAGTTGAGATCCTTGCCGGCAAGCTCGTGGTTGGCATCGAGCGTCACAGCCTCGGGCGTCACGTCAATGACGACGGCGGGGACGGGCATACCGCTCGGCGTGGACAGGAAGAGCTTCATGCCCTTCTCGATCTGCTCGATGTTGGGAACCTGCTCGGCCGGGAAGGTCAGAACCATCTCGGGATTGTGCTCGCCGTAGGCATCGGCAGCAGGAATGTGCACGGTCTTCTTCTCGCCCACCTGCATGTCGACAACAGCGGCGTCGAAGCCCTTGATCATCTGACCGGCACCGCAGGTGAACTCCAGCGGCTCGCCGCGATCGTAGGAGCTATCGAACTGCGTGCCGTCGTCGAGCGTGCCGCGATAATGGGTCTTGACCTTCTTGCCCTGGTTGGACATGGTAACCTCCGTGATAAGGGCGGCGCACAACGCAGGCCGCCGTGAACATATGGCGCTAACTATACCCTAGTCATACAATTCAATGACAGTTTGCAAAGAAACGCTGCAACCGGAGGAACCATGGCATATCCCGTATTTGACCTACACTGCGACACCGCCGACCGAATCGGCTGGGCCACGCTCGATCTCGACCTGCGCTTTACCGCCGGCACCGACGGTTATTTCCCCGGCGACGAAACGCATCCGCAAGATTTCGACCTCATCGAGGGCAACGCCTGCGCCATCTCGCTCGCAAAGATCGGCAACACGCCGTGGGCACAGTGCTTCGCCACGTTTGTCCCCGACGAGATTCCCACCGCCCACGCCGCGCGCTTCCAGGCGCAAATCATGGCGCATATGAGCGGCCAGGCAATGCTCAACCACGACCGCATGGTCAACGTACGCAGCGCCGCAGACATTCGCCCCGCGCTCAAGGACGGTAAAGTCGCTTGCATCCACACCATCGAAAACGCCACGTTCTTTGCCGAGGACCCCGCACTGATCGAGGTGCTCAAGAGCTTGGGCGTGCTTATGTCGTCACTCAGCTGGAACGCGCAGGGACCGCTCGCGAGCGGACACGATACCCACGCCGGCCTCACCGCCGCCGGCATCGAGGCGCTTGCGCAGATGGAGCACGCCGGCATGGTACTCGACGTCTCCCACCTCAACGATGAGTGCTTTGACGAGGTTGTCGCCCACGCCACGCGTCCCTTCGTCGCCAGCCACTCCAACTCCCGCACCGTCTGCAGCGTCAAGCGCAACCTCACCGACGACCAGTTCCGCACCATTCGCGACATGGGCGGTATCGTCGGCCTCAACTACTGCAGCGAGTTCCTATCCAACGACGCAACCGACAAGACCGCCGCAGACGTCACCTTCGACCAGCTGGCGGCACATATCGAGCACTGGCTCGACCTGGGCGGCGAGGACGTCATCGCGCTCGGCGGCGACTGGGACGGTGCCACGGTGCCCGCTTTCCTCTCCGATGCCAGCATGATGCCCGAGTTCCAGAACATGCTTTCCAAGCATTTTGGCAAGACCGTGATGCAGAAGCTCTGTAGCGACAACGCGCTTGCCTTCTTTGAGCGTTATTAATTTCACATCCCTTGAGCGGGCCGGCATGCCGAACGGTCGACATGCCGGCCCGTCCCCAATCTGAAGGACCGCTTTTGACGCAGCAATTTACGATTTCCATATCCCGACCGGATGGGACGCCCATCTCCGTCGTCGTTACCAAAAAGCGCGTCAAAAACTTCAACCTACGCGTCACATCAAGCGGTGAGGTCCACGCCAGCGCACCGCTCGGCGCCAGCCGCGAGCGCATCGAGGCATTTGTGAAGCGCAACAGCACCTGGATTGTCAGCCGACTTGCCAAGCGCGAGCAACATCAGGCGACGGCGCGAGAGCCGCTCAGCACCTCGTCCGTCATTGCACTTTGGGGCAAGCCCATCACGGTACAGGATGCACTCGATCACAACTTTGCATCACCCGCGCCGCGGCCCAAGCAGGCCACCTTCGCAAGCTTTATGGGTACCGACGAATCGGACGAAGGCCCACAGGCCAAGCGGCGCGCAATCCTCGACGGCCTAACGTCCGACGAGCTCCAAGCCCACATCAGCCAGCTTTATACGACCGAGGTCACCGCAGCGCTACGCGACATCGTGCACGCATACGAAATCACAATGAGTGTCGCCGTTTCCCGCGTCTCCGTGCGCAGCATGAAAACGCGCTGGGGATCATGCACGCCCAAGACCGGAGCCATTCGCATCGCACGCGAACTTGCCGCTTATCCCATCGAGTGTCTCGACATGGTTGTCGCCCACGAGCTCGTCCACTTGCTCGAGCCAAGCCACAATCAGCGGTTTCACGCCCTGCTCGACAGGTACTGCCCCAACAATAGAGCGCTGTCGCAGCGGCTCAAGCAGCCACCCATAGAGACGTATTAGAACCGGTTAGCGCACGCGCTCGATCTCGACGCCGCAGCTTGCCAGGGGAAGACCGACGGGCGCCCAAGGCTTATCGAGCTTAACACGCACGCCAAGCAGCAAGGGGTAACGACGCAGCAGCATCTGGGCCACACCCTCGGCTGCCGCCTCGATGAGTTTAAACGTATGCTCGCGCAGATAGCCATCGACATCGTGGCACACCGAGCCGTAGTCAATCGAGGCGTCCAGGTTATCGTGCTCCCCCGCTGCACGCAGGTCGGCATAGAGCACCAAGGACACGATGAACTTCTGACCCAGCGCGTTCTCTTCGGGATACACGCCGTGGTTGGCAAAGACCTCGAGACCGTCGATAGTAATGCGATCGGCATGGCGCAGATCGTCATAGCTCACGTGGGGCACCGCCGTTGCGGTGGATATTTCGCCCCTTCCACGGCGTGCGAGCTCGGCACCTTCAGTCTTGGTTGCATTCTCGGGCAGTATTTTGTTACTCATCGCGATCGTCTCCTTCGTTTAGAACCCCGACCGCGCAAACTAACTACACGCGAATCGACAGGTTCTTTTTATCATCGCTCCAGTTGCAAGCATTGCGCGCGGGGCATGCAAAGCAGGCGCGCGACGCTTTGTCGGCTGCATAGAGCAAACGCTCAAGCGGTTGGCTGTTCACGCGCAGCTTTCGATGGCCCAGAATGGCCGTCTTAATGGCTGCGGCATCGGCCGGCTCAAACGCCACGTCATCAGGCATGCCGCCGAGAATTGCATCAGCGACGCGTTCGCTTGCAACATCATGGGATATACCCGATTCATACTGTTCATCTTTGCCGATATCGTGAAGAAGTGCCGTGGCGTAGATGACCTCGCGGTCAAACTCGAGATCTTCCTCGAGATTCTTAATCCACATAATGCGAGCGACATCGAGCAGATGGTCGATACCGTGGCGGCAGAAGATGCGCCCCGATTCCAGCTGAGCAATGTTGCCCAGGTGGCGCCGGAACAGGCCGTTGGCACAGATGTAATCGATACGAGGCATGACGCCAAAAGGCGCCAGGCCCGAAGCCATAAAACCGCGACGCGGCGTTCCCTCGTCAGTATTCGATGTAAAGTCGTTGACGACTCTCATAGTTAGCGTCCCAGCATCCTAAAGAAACGCTCTTCGAGCGCGGGGTCGGTCTCAAAGACGCCGCGGCGAGCGAGCGTCACGGTCTTGGTGCCGGGCTTTTGCACGCCGCGCATGGTCATGCACATATGCTCAGCTTCCATGAGCACAATCGCTCCCTGGGGAGCGAGATAATCCATGAGGGCGTCGGCAACCTGCGCACACAGCTGCTCCTGCAGCTGCAGACGGCGGGCATAAACCTCAACCGTGCGAGCAAGCTTAGAGAGCCCTGCGACACGGCCGTTGGGGATATAGCCAATGGTAGCCTTGCCATAAAACGGCAGCAGATGATGTTCGCACAGCGAGTAGAACGTGATGTCGCGCTCGATAACCAAATCGTTCGAAGCGACGGCAAACGTTTTGGACAGGTGCTCCTCGGCACTCTGGTCCATACCGCCGGCGATTTCGCCATACATACGGGCAACGCGCGCCGGGGTCTCCAGCAGGCCCTCCCGAGTTGGGTCCTCGCCTATGCCCTCAAGCAACAGCTTAATGGCGGCCTCGACTTTTTCCTGATCGACCATCTGGGCCTCACTTTTCCGATTTTGCGTTCGCGCTATGGTACCACGCCCTCCGGCATCGGCCACAAGCTACATAGTATGGGTCGAATAGACCGGATCATCACGCCAAAGTTCAACTGCATCACAAAGCGCAACGCCCTCGCGCTCAGCACGGGCGCGCGTAGCGTTCATGTCGATCACGCGCTGATTGCTCGAGCCCCTAAAGCGCAACGAGATATCGTACAGATCCTGAACGAACGGGCCGTCCACCAACATGTCGAGGCAGGCCAGGATACGGTCCGTCACCTCGGTATGATGACGGCCACCCGGCATAAGCTCCTCGAGCACGTCACCGGTAAAGCACCAAATGGTCTTGCCCGACCCCGCAGGATAGGCCGCACGCACGCGCTCGATAAAGTCAACAAGCCCCGCCTGATTCTCGGGCTCCATAGGCTCGCCACCCAGAATCGTCAGGCCATCGATAAAGGGATGATCGAGACTCTCGATAATCTTATCCTCGACGGCGCGATCGAACGGCTCGCCAGCGGCAAAGTCCCACGCGACAGAGTTAAAACAATTCTTGCACCCACGACGGCACCCGCTCACAAACAGAGAAGTACGAACGCCTTCTCCATCAGCAATGTCGAAATACTTAATGTTCGCGTAGTTCATAGGTAACTCTCCCGGGAGGCCGGGACATATCATCCCGTCCTCAAACATTCTCGGCCTTCGGCCTGCGAAACTGCGGGCGGGACGATATGTCCCGGCCTCATGCAAAGGGTAACTCAATGAACGAAGCGAACATCGAGCATAGGGTTCGAGGTCCAATAAAAACTGGGTTGCGGCTCAACCGCCATCGCAAGTAAATCGCAGCTGCAGCTCAAATTATTTCCGCTAAGAACTTCGAGGAGTGAGCAGACCGTGCGCTGCATCTCAGCTACGTTAACTTGGCTGAACCGAGAGGGCCGCTTGGGCTTTTGCTCGATATGAGTTCCGCACGCAAAGAAGGCCACTTAATGTGGCCTTCGTCTTGCGCAGGACTGTCCGAAATAGCGAGCAAAAGCCCAAGCGGCCCTCTCGGTTCAGCCCCGGAGCGGTATTAGAGATGCAGCACGCGGTCGCGGATCTCCTCGGTTCGACCCTGGTTCCAGAACTGGGTACCGATGTAGCCGCACGTACGACGGGCGACGTTCATCTTCTCCTGGTCGCGGTTGCCGCAGTTGGGGCACTCCCATACCAGCTTGCCATCGTCCTCGACAATCTTGATCTCGCCATCGTAGCCGCACACCTGGCAGTAGTCGCTCTTGGTGTTGAGCTCGGCGTACATGATGTTGTCGTAGATGTACTGCATCACGCGAATGACAGCCTTGAGGTTGTCCTGCATGTTGGGAACCTCAACGTAGGAGATGGCGCCGCCCGGCGAAAGCTGTTGGAACATGCCCTCGAACTTGAGCTTATCGAAAGCATCAATCTCCTCGGACACATGAACGTGATAGCTGTTAGTAATGTAGCCCTTGTCCGTCACGCCCGGGATAATGCCAAAACGGCGCTGCAGGCACTTGGCGAACTTGTAGGTCGTCGACTCCAACGGCGTGCCGTACAGCGAGAAGTCGATATCGCTTTCGGCCTTCCACTCGGCGCACTTGTCGTTCATGCGCTGCATGACGGCCATGGCAAACGGCGTGCCTTCCTTCTCGGTGTGGCTGTGGCCCGTCATGTACTTGACGCATTCATACAGGCCGGCATAGCCCAGGCTGATGGTGGAGTATCCGCCCACGAGCAGCTTGTCGATCGTCTCGCCCTTCTTCAGACGAGCGAGGGCGCCGTACTGCCACAGAATCGGTGCGGCGTCAGAAAGCGTACCCATCAGGCGCTCATGACGGCACAGCAGGGCACGGTGGCACAGCTCAAGGCGCTCATCGAAGATCTTCCAGAACTTGTCCATATCCTGGTGCGAGCTCAGTGCGACATCAGGCAGGTTGATGGTCACAACGCCCTGGTTAAAGCGACCATAGTACTTGGGCTTGTTCGGGTCGTAGTTCAGCGCGTTGGCAACATTGTTAAAGCCGTTGCCCGAACGGTCGGGCGTCAGGAAGCTGCGGCAACCCATGCAGGTGTAGCAGTCGCCGTTGCCGGCGGTCTCGCCCTTCGACAGCTTGAGCTCGCGCATCTTCTTCTCGGAGATGTAATCGGGCACCATGCGCTTGGCGGTGCACTTGGCAGCCAGCTGGGTCAGGTAGAAGTACGGGGAATCCTCGTGAACGTTATCGTCCTCGAGTACATAGATAAGCTTGGGGAATGCCGGGGTAATCCACACGCCGGCCTCGTTCTTAACGCCCTCGTAGCGCTGGCGAAGCGTCTCCTCCACGATCATGGCAAGGTCGTGCTTCTCCTGAGGCGTACGGGCCTCGTTAAGATACATAAAGACCGTCACGAACGGCGCCTGGCCATTCGTGGTCATAAGGGTTACGACCTGATACTGAATCGTCTGGACGCCGCGACGGATCTCGTCACGCAGACGGTCCTCAACGACCTCACGGACCTTTTCGGGAGATGCGGAAACGTCGAGCTCCTCAAGCTCGCGAGCGACCTCGCCGCGAATCTTTTGACGGCTCACCTCAACAAAGGGGGCAAGATGGGTCAGCGAGATGGACTGGCCGCCATACTGGGAGGAAGCAACTTGGGCGATAATCTGCGTCGCGATGTTGCAGGCGGTCGAGAAGCTGTGCGGCTTCTCGATCAGCGTGCCCGAGATAACAGTGCCGTTCTGGAGCATGTCCTCCAGGTTCACCAGGTCGCAGTTATGCATGTGCTGAGCAAAGTAATCCGAATCGTGGAAGTGAATCAGGCCCTCATTGTGGGCATCCACGATCTCCTGGGGCAGCAGCACGCGCTGGGTCAGGTCCTTGGAGATCTCACCGGCCATGTAGTCACGCTGAACGGAATTGACGGTCGGGTTCTTGTTGGAGTTCTCCTGCTTGACCTCTTCGTTATTGCACTCGATCAGCGACAGAATCTTGTCGTCGGTCGTGTTCTTCTGGCGCTTCAGGCTTTGAACATAGCGATAGATGATGTAGTGGCGGGCAACCTCGTAGCAGTCGAGACGCATGATCTCGTCCTCGACCAAATCCTGGATCTCCTCGACCGAAACGGTATGGCCCGCGTTCTCGCATGCCTCGGCGACGTTTTGTGCCGCGTAAACCACCTGGCGGTCGGTAAGACGAGAGCTCTCCTCGACCTCCAAGTTTGCGGCGCGGATGGCATTGACAATCTTATCGATGTCAAAGACAACCTCGGTGCCGCTGCGCTTGATGATCTTCATCCTCTTGCCTCTTTCGTATCGTAGCCTCATCGCGCTTCAGAGCCAAACGATACCCGGCAGGGCTTGCCCCTGTCTTGCGGCGCCGTCGCGCAATCTGTGTTCTCGATAAACCATAAGCCTCCATGCGGACATTCCCTGGAGCCGATCAAGCGGCTCAAGGACACGTTCAAAAGAGGCAGTTAAGGTCTTCGTTCTCTGTCCGCCATCTATCATACGACAAAGAGGCATCTATATCCTGTATTCTTTTTTTAGGTCAAACACAACATATAGTGTTTCAGCAGGTCAAAGCAATTAGTCATTTTGCAGACGCATTAAAAATGAGGGGTTCTTGGCAAGTCGGTAAAACGCTACCAACACGGCTACCTGCATGGCAGTTATAAAACCCCCTTAGTCAAGCCGCTGACAAATCCTACCAAAACCAAGTCGCTCACGCCAAAAGAATCCAAAAGATTATGCTTGACCAACATGTTGCGGTCACGATCGGCCAGGACGTATGCAATCTGCCGGCACCTCTACGGGATGCGAAGACCATCGCGTACAGACCTTGGATCAATATTTGGTGGCTTATATTGGCGGCGTGCTTGGTGGCAAAACAAAACAGCCCAGAGGACATAGCCTCTGAGCTGCGAACATTTGGTGGGCGTTAGAAGATTTGAACTTCTGACCTCTTCCGTGTCAGGGAAGCGCTCTCCCCCTGAGCTAAACGCCCAAATGGAGCGGACAACGGGGCTCGAACCCGCGACCCCAACCTTGGCAAGGTTGTGCTCTACCAACTGAGCCATGTCCGCTT